>JAEWOG010000028.1 GCA_023460975.1 Actinomycetes bacterium | reverse complement strand
GTGTAGAGCTCGGTGTAGGTGTAGTTCTGCCCGGCACGGTCGATGGCGGTGTCGAGGGGGCGGCCGATGTAGATCGGCAGCACCTGCTCGGACCAGCCGTACGAGCGCTGGCTTCCCTCCATGTACGCCGCGTAGCGGTTGCCGATGAGGTCGTGGAAGTCACGCAGCGCGTCACAGTCGGTGTTGAGCAGGAAGTTGGCCACTCCGTCGACGGTCATCTCGATCCCGTCCTTGGTGACGAAGTCGATCGGCTTGCCGGTCCCGTCCCCGCCCTCACCGAACACGTAGTTGGTCTGGCTGGCGGGGTAGGAGAAGTGCTTGTCGCCGGGGCCGTCCCACTCGCGGGTGGAACGGTCCACGCAGTTCTTGAACCTGGTCGGCGTGAAGGCGCCGCCCGAGTAGTGCAGCGCGACCTGGTCGGGCCCCGTGGACACCGTCGTCGGTCGGATGAAGAGCAGGGTGGCGAGGAGCAGGATCACGACGAGGCCGATGACGGCGCCCGCCTTTGCGATCCGACCCTTGGGCGTGGCGGTCGTCGAGGTCATGTCTTCCTTTGTGGTCGTACGGGGTGGTCAGCCGAGCTCACGGCGGTGCCGCTGGGCGATCTCGTCGAGCAGGATCGTGCTGAGTTCGGGCGCGAGGTCGCGGTGCTGCCACGTCAGTTCGCGCAGGTGCTCGATGAATCCCTCGGAGTCGGTGCTCGCCGTGGGGGCGTCGCCAGCCGTGGTGGCGCGCAGGCCCAGCGTGTAGCCGATGAACCCGGCGACGGCGGTGACGACGAACATGAAGAACAGCACCCAGATCGGCATGGCGGCATTGTGCCCCGATTCGGGGACGCCAATCGTGCGGGGTTCACCCGCCCGTGAAGACTCTCGGGCCGTGGCGCCCCCGGGACCGGCAGCCCCCGTTGGTCCAGCCGGTCCCATTGCCCCCGCAGGGGCGCTCACGGTCCGAGGCGCCCGAGCGCAGGCGCGAGGCCATGGGCGTCATCGTCGCGCCGCCACCGCGCGCGGACGTCAGGGTGCGACCCCACCATTGGGGGTCTAGCGTGGTCGTCGTGACTGAGACCACCGCTCCCGCCCCCACCGTCGCCACGCTCGGGGAGTTGCGCGCCAGCGGGCACGAGCTGCGGCCGCTGCGGGAGGAGATTCGCCACAATCTCCTCCAGCGGCTGCGCCAGGGCACCGACCCGTGGCCGGGGCTGCACGGCTTCGAGGACACCGTCATCCCGCAGGTGGAGAGGGCGCTGCTGGCCGGGCACGACATCGTGCTGCTGGGCGAGCGTGGCCAGGGCAAGACCCGCCTGCTGCGCGCCATCGTGGGCCTGCTGGACGAGTGGTCGCCGGTCATTGCCGGCTCCGACCTCGGCGAGCACCCGTACGAGCCCATCACCGTCACCTCCCAGCGGCGCGCCGCAGAGCTGGGCGAGGACCTCCCGGTCGCATGGGTGCACCGCGACGAGCGGTACGCCGAAAAGCTGGCCACGCCCGACACCTCGGTGGCCGACCTCATCGGCGACGTGGACCCGATGAAGGTCGCCGAGGGGCGCACCTTGGGCGACCCGGAGACGATCCACTTCGGTCTGATCCCGCGCAGCCACCGCGGCATCGTCGCCATCAACGAACTCCCGGACCTCGCCGAGCGCATCCAGGTCGCGATGCTCAACGTGATGGAGGAGCGCGACATCCAGATCCGCGGCTACGTGCTCCGCCTGCCCCTCGACGTCCTCGTGCTGGCCTCGGCCAACCCGGAGGACTACACCAACCGCGGGCGCATCATCACGCCGCTCAAGGACCGCTTCGGGGCTGAGGTGCGTACGCACTATCCGCGTGAGGTGGCCGACGAGGTCGCCGTGATCGCGCAGGAGGCGGACCTGGTCGCCGACGTGCCCACGTACCTGCTGGAGGTGCTGGCCCGCTTCACGCGGCAACTGCGGCAGTCCTCCTCGGTCGACCAGCGCTCGGGCGTCAGCGCCCGGTTCGCGATCGCTGGAGCGGAGACCATCGCGGCCTCCGCGCTGCACCGCGCGACCACCGAGGCCGAACCCGAAGCCGTGGCCCGGGTGGTCGACCTGGAGACCGCTGTGGAGGTGCTCGCCGGCAAGATCGAGTTCGAGTCCGGCGAGGAGGGGCGAGAGTCCGAGGTGCTCACCCACCTGCTGCGCACCGCGATCGCGGAGACCGTACGCACCCACCTGGCGGGCCTCGACCTGCGCCAGTTGGTCGAGGCGATCGAAGGGGGAGCCACGGTGGCGACGGGGTCGCGCACCGCGGCGCACACATTCCTCGAGGGACTGCCGCCACTGGCGCCCACCGAGGCGGGGGAGTCCGACCTGTACGACCAGATCGGGGCCCGGCTCGGTGCCGCCAACGAGGGTCAGCTGGCCGGCGCCGTCGAGCTCGCCCTGGAAGGCCTGTACCTGGCTCGGCGCATCGGCAAGGAGTCCGGGGCCGGGGAGACGGTCTACGGGTGAGGGTGCGATGAGTCGTTACCGCAAGTACGACGGCGGCGATCCGCTCGCGCCCCCCGTCGATCTGGCCGAGGCGCTGGAGACCATCGGCGAGGACGTCATGGCCGGCTGGTCGCCCGAACGAGCGATGCGCGAGTTCCTGCGCCGCGGCGGGCAGGACCAGACGGGCCTCGACGACCTGGCGCGCCGCATCGCCATGCGGCGTCAGGAGATGCTCACCACGCACGACCTCGGCGGCACTCTCGACG
The DNA here is from genome assembly GCA_023460975.1 of Actinomycetes bacterium. Classification (GTDB taxonomy): domain Bacteria; phylum Actinomycetota; class Actinomycetes; order Propionibacteriales; family Nocardioidaceae; genus Nocardioides. The sequence goes on along the minus strand of JAEWOG010000028.1, from coordinate 11,465 downwards.
AGGTCCGGCGACTCCTCGACGAGGCCGTGCTGGCCGAACGGGGACAGTTGGCCCGCGACATCGCGATGGACGACACCGACCGCGCGTTCCGTGAGGTCAGGCTCGACAACCTGTCGACCTCGACCGCGGCTGCCCTCAGCGACCTCGCGTCGTACGACTGGGCCTCGCCGCAGGCCCGCGAGCTGTTCGACCAGATCAAGGACCTGCTCGGGCGCGAGGTGTTGGACCAGCGTTTCGCTGGGATGAAGCAGGCCCTCGAGGGAGCCAGCGACCAGGACCGCGAGCGGGTCAATGCGATGCTGCGCGACCTCAACGACCTGCTCGAACTCGCCGCGGCGGACGACGGAAGCCCCGAGCACCGCGCCGCGCTCGACGAGGCGTTCGAGGAGTTCATGGCCGAGCACGGTGACTTCTTCCCCGAGGCTCCCCGCTCCGTCGACGAACTGATGGACGTGCTGGCCGCCCGCTCGGCCGCGGCGCAACGGATGCTCAACTCGATGACGCCCGAACAGCGCGAGGAACTGATGCAGCTGTCGGCGCAGGCGTTCGGGTCACCCGAGCTCATGGAGCAGTTGGCGCGGATGGACGCCAACCTCCAGCAGCTGCGACCGAGCGAGGACTGGACCTCCTCGGAGCGGTTCTCGGGCTCCGAGGGTCTCGGACTGGGCGATGGGACGGGTGCGCTGGCCGACCTCGCCGAGCTCGACGCCCTGGCCGACCAGCTGTCCCAGGCCTACGCGGGCGCCCGGATGGACGACATCGACCTCGACGCGCTGGCCCGTCAGCTGGGGGACCAGGCCGCCGTCGACGCCCGTGCCCTCCAGGACCTGGAGCGGGCACTGCGCAACTCCGGCTACCTCAACAGGGGATCGGACGGCGCGCTGCGACTCTCGCCGAAGGCGATGCGACAACTGGGCAAGGCGCTGTTGCGCGACGTGGCCCAGCGGGTGTCGGGACGGCAGGGCGCCCGCGAGAGCCGGTCCACCGGGCTGGCGGGCGAACCCAGCGGCGCCAGCCGCGAGTGGCAGTTCGGGGACACGGAACCGTGGGACGTGACCCGTACGGTCACCAACGCGGTGCTGCGCACGGCCTCCGGAGGCCGCGACGCCGCGGCGGGCGTACGGCTGCGGGTCGAGGACGTGGAGGTGACCGAGACCGAGGCGCGCACCCAGGCCGCGGTCGCCCTGCTCGTGGACACCTCGTACTCGATGGCGATGGATGGCCGGTGGGTCCCCATGAAGCGCACCGCGCTCGCGCTGCACCAGCTGATCCGCACCCGCTTCCGAGGCGACGCCCTCGAACTGATTGCCTTCGGCCGGCACGCCAAGACGCTGGAGATCGAGGAGCTCACGGCCCTCGACGCGGTGCCGGAGAAAGGCACCAACCTGCACCACGGGCTGCTGTTGGCCAACCGGTTCTTCCGCCGCCACCCCCACGCGCAGCCGGTGCTGCTCATCGTCACGGACGGCGAGCCCACCTCGCACCTGACTCCCGAGGGCGAGGTGTGGTTCTCCTACCCGCCGCACCCCGTCACCATCGCGAACGCGGTACGCGAGCTCGACAATGCGCGGCGCCTCGGCGCGCAGACCACGTTCTTCCGGCTGGGCACCGACCCCGGTCTGGCGCGGTTCATCTCGTCGATGGCCGAGCGTGCTGAGGGCACGATGGTCAGCCCGGAACTCGACGACCTCGGGGCCGCCGTGGTGGGCAGTTTCCTGGGCGCTCGCACCCCGGATGGCCCGGAGGCGTACGGCGGGTGGTTCGGCCCCAGCCGCGGCTGGTGGGTCTGAGACTCACCGACCCGTTCGGTAGGCCGCCCGCACCAGTGGCGTGAGGTCCGTGCTGGTGGCGCCGTCGGAGCTGACGACGCCGATGGCGATGACGCGGGCGCCCTTGCGGAGGGTCACCAGGTCGGTGACTCCCGTGACTCCCTCGATGGTGATGCGCTGCGCGACGCGGTCGTCGCCCAACTGGGCTGCGGTGCCCTCGGCGTAGGTCGCCGTCAGACCTTCGGCGCTGACCGTGCCGCACGAGAGTTCCTTGCGCCGGGAGGCGAGCACCCTCTTGGCGGCCTTGACCGACTTCATCTCGGCGACCATGCCCGTGGCGATCAGTGTGCTGGAGTCGGCCGTGTAGATCGCCACTCGTGCCGAGGACGCCTTGAGCACCTTCGTGGTCGTGCACGACGGGACGATGGGCATGCCCGCCAGGGGCTTGGTGCTCCGCGTTGCCCCCGCCAACGCTGGGACGGCCGTGGCCACCTTCGCGGCGGACGGGAAGTCCTTGGGGGTGACGGTCGTCCGCGCGGAGGCGGGTACGCCGCTCAGGAGGCCGGCAGTCAGCGCTGCGGCGGGGACCAGGACGGAGAGTCGCTTCATGACGGGCGCTTTCGCAGGCTGCGGTGGGTGTGCACCGTACCTGACGTGCTCAGGCGAACCCGGGAAGGTGCTCCGTGAGGATGGCGCGGAAGGGAGCCTGGGCGCCGAGCTGGCTGAGCAGCCCGATGCCGCCGAGCCACGTGCGGTGGATGAGGACGTACTCCGGCGGGAGATTGAGCTTGGTCGCCAACGTGAAGGAGGGGTTCTTGGGGTCGTTGATGCGTGCGAACTGCTCGCGCATCCAGTCGCGGGTGAAGTGGAACCGCTCCGTGCGGGCAGGCTCGACGAAGGGCATGAGGTAGTCCAGGACCTCGTCGGGATCGACCTGGGTGCGTTCCCGGATGAAGCCCTCGGCACGCAGCCCGTCCACCAGCGCGGCGCTGTCGGAATCCATGGCAATGCGGATCAGTCGCCCCATCGCCTCGGGGAAGTCTCCCTCCCGCAGCCGGGCGACGGCTCCGAAGTCCAGGACGCCCATGCCGCCCAGCTCCCCGTCGGGCGCGGGCAGGACCCGGAAGTTCCCGGGGTGCGGGTCCGCGTGCAGCATCCCCGTGAGGCCGGGGGAGGCGAACAGGAAGCGCGCGAAGAGCTCGCCGAAGTGGTCCCGCTCAGCCTGGGTGCCCTCGCGGATGACGTGCGCCAGTGAGTGCCGCGACTCGAGCCACTCGGAGACGAGGACCTCGCCGCCGACCGCGACGACATCGGGCACGCAGATGTCGGGGTGGCCCGCGTACGCGAGCGCGTAGGCACGCTGTGCCTGGGCCTCGAGGTCGTAGTCGAGCTCCTCGCTCGCGCGCGCCTCGATCTCAGCGGCGATGCCCTTCACGTCGAGGCCGGGAAAGACGGGGCCGATCGAGCGGGCGAGCCGGGTGATCTGGCGTACGTCGGCCAGGTAGGCCTCGCCGGCGCCGGGGTACTGCACCTTCACCGCGACGTCGCGCTCGGTGCCGTCGGGCTCGCGCCACCGTCCGCGGTGGACCTGGCCGATCGAAGCGGCGGCCGTGGGAGCGCCGTCCAGCCAGACCAGTCGGTCGGCCCAGTCCTCGCCCAGGCTCGCGGCGAGTTGGGCACGTACGGTGCTGGTGGGCATCGGCGGAGCCGCGTCCTGCAGCGCCGTGAGCGAGTCCCGGTACGGCGCTGCCGAGGTCTCGGGCAGTGCTGCCTCCAACACGCTCAGAGCCTGCCCGAACTTCATCGCCCCGCCCTTGAGCTCGCCCAGGGTGCGGAAAAGCTGCTCGGCCGTGCGCTGTTGCACCTCGCTGAGCACCGCCTCGGCGGGCTTGCCACCCAGCCGTTTGCCGACCCCCAGGGCCGTGCGTCCGGCGAACCCCAGCGGAAGTGCGGCCAACTTGGCCGTCCGCACGACGGCTTTGCGGGGGAGTTCGCTCACCCCACCAGTGTGCCGGGCCGCGCAACCGCGGTGCCAGACGCTGAGTCGCCGGGTGGTGAGTTGCTCAAGGTTTCCTCAAGACGCCACGCGCAGCGCCGCGACGCTGCAGGCTTGCGTGGGTACGTGCGGGACTCGTGCCGTCTGGAGGGACAGTGGACATCAAGACTTCGACGTTGCCGCGGCGCACCGTGGTGGTGGGCACAGCGGCGGCGGCATCCCTTGCCGTCCTCGGTGAGCCCGCGGCTGCCGCTGCCGCCCCGGGCCGCCTGCCGAAGCGTGGCCGCTGGGAGAAGCTGGTGGGGGAGAAGTTCACCGCGACCCTGGAGGGACGCACCGTCACGCTGCGACTCGATTCCGTCGAGGACGGCGCCTTCCGTCCGGCGCGACTCTCGGCCAAGAAGCTGGCCAAGTGGCGCCGGAAGACGTACGTGCTGCGCTTCTCCACCCGCCACGAGGTGGCCCAGGGCAACTGGGTGCTGCGCAACCGACGCACGGGCCGCTTGGCGCTGCTCGTGGTGCCGGGTGGTCCCGCGCAGGGCAAGCGCGCCGTGGCCACGTCCACCATCAACAGCTGGAAGGGGTGACTCGTGCCGTACATCGGTGAGATCAGGTTGTTCGCGGGCAATTTTGCGCCCTACGGCTGGATGTTCTGTCATGGTCAGGAGCTCCTGATCTCGCAGAACAGCGCTCTGTTCGCCCTCATCGGGACGACGTACGGCGGCGACGGATCGCGGACGTTCGGACTCCCCGATCTCCAAGGTCGAGTTCCGCTGCACCGGGGCAACGGACCCGGTCTCAGCCCTCGTTTCATGGGCGAACACGGCGGCACGGAGTCCGTGACTCTGTTGCCGGGCGAGATGCCGGCGCACACGCACCCGATCATGGTCTCGCCGACGGTGGCAGCGTCCACCTCGCCCGTGGGCGCGGTGCCTGCCGTCCTTCCCTCGGATGCGGCGTGGGCGAGCGGGCCGGCGGACGAATCCATGGCCGCAAGCTCGGCGGCCGGTGGTTCCGTGCCACATGAGAACAGGCAACCCACCCTGGCCATGAACTACGTCATCTGCGTCTCTGGCGGCGACTTCCCCACGGACACGGGCTACCCGTCCGGCGAGGACGACACCTTGCTGGGTGAGGTCCAGATGTTCGGCTTCGGCTACGCCCCCCGCGGGTGGGCGATGTGCAACGGAGGCCTGATGAACATCGCGCAGAACGCGGCGTTGTTCTCGTTGCTCGGCACCAGCTTCGGGGGCAACGGCCAGACCACCTTTGGGCTGCCTGAGTTGCGGGGGACCGTCCCCGCGTCCTTCGGGGCCGGGCCGGGCCTGAGCCCCGCGAGCATCGGCGCGCGGTGGGGAGTCGAGTCCGTGACGCTGACATTCAACGAGATGCCGACACACCAACACGAGCTGCGGTCCTCGTCGCTCGAGGCCACGACTCCGACGCCGGTCGGCAACGTCCCCGCGACCTCAGAGCTGTCCCTGTACGGCCCAGCGCCAGTCCCCACTGTTCCGCTGCCACATGTCGGTGGGGGGCAGGCGCACCCGAACATGCAGCCGTCCCTGACGCTCAACTACTGCATCGCCCTCGCGGGCATCTATCCCCCCAGGAGCTGATGATGGTGGCCTACGTAGGACAGATCCGGTGGGTTGCGTTCGACCGCGTCCCAGGAGGCTGGGCGCGCTGCGACGGCCAACTCCTGAACATCGCTGAGCACGAGGTGCTGTACACCCTGATCGGTACGACCTACGGCGGCGACGGCCAGACGAAGTTCGCCCTGCCCGACCTGAGGGGACGGGTCCCGATGAGCGCGGGGGCCAGGCCCGGTGGTTCCACCTATGTCCTCGGACAGGCCCTCGGGACTGAAGAGGTGACCCTGTCAACGACCCACTTGCCACACCACACGCACGCGATTCCGGTCGCGGAGCGCAGTGCCGTCACCGGCAACCCGGGACTCGCCAGTGGCGGCGGGACATTCGCCCGCGGCGGCCGTGCCTACGCGTCCGAGAACACGGCGCAGGCCCAGTTCCATCCGTCGGCTCTGTCGACTGCGGGCAGGACTGAGCCGCACTCCAACATGCAGCCCTACCTGACCATGAACGCCATCATCGCCCTCGTCGGCGTCTTCCCCTCCCAAAGCTGACCATGAGGACCACCATGCTCCGTCCGCTCTCGGCGCTCGGCGCCCTCGTCGTGTCCCTGGCCGGACTCAGCGTCGTCGCCCCCGCCGCCCAGGCCGCCGTCCTGGGGGCAGGCGACACTGTGATCTCCGGGGCCACCACCCCCGCCGGCGTCGGCGAGTCCAGCATCACTGCCCTGACTGACGGGCGTTTCCTCGTCGTGTGGGAAGGCGTGCGCGCCGTGACCACCGGCGTTCGGCAAGGGCACAAGCGGGAGATCTTCGGCCGCTACCTGGACGCGCAGGGGGCGCCGCTGGGGGAGCCGACCACCCTGGTGAGTCTCGGGGACGCCGACGACGCCTCGCTGGACGCCGCCGATCCCGCGGTGACGACCCTGGCCAACGGCGACGTGGCACTTGTCCTCGCAGGCGACACGATCTCCGACGCCCCAGGTGCGACCACGGACCGCACCAACTGGCAGATCCACGGCGCCGTGTTCACCCCGGGAGCCACGCTGGCCGCTCTCAGCCCGACTCGCCTGAGCGACGTCGGGTTCGACGCAGCAACGCCTGCGAACAGCAACCCGGCCTACGACCAGGTCACCCCCGACGTGACCGACGACCACGGCCAGTTGCGCGTGGTGTGGTCCGGTGACACGCCGGCGACCGGCGACGGCCTTCCGGGCATCTGGACCCTCCGACTGCCGTACGACGCACTCGGTGTCGTGGCGCCGCGCCAACTCGACCACCGACTCGGCGTCGGCTTCACCAGCACTCGTCCTCGCGTGGCCGCGCGGCCGGACTCGGGCACCACGAGCGACGTGGTCGTGGTGTGGGAGCAACGGGAGGGCGACCGCCACCACCTTGTCGTGAACCACATGGTGGACTCCAGGTCCATCAGACTGACCACGAAGGTCAGCGACAGCGACCTGGGCAGTCCCGACGTCGCAGCCACGTCCTCCCAGTACCTGGTCGCCTACGACTCGACGACAGGCGGCTCCTTCGAACGGTTCGCCATGTCGGGCGACACCACCAGCGTGACCGGCTCGCTGTCCATGGCGGACTCGTGGCCGGTGGTCACTGCGCACCCCACTCGGCCCGGGACCTTCGTGTTCGCCTGGGTACGACGCAGCACGACGTCGGGGCCCGGTCACCACGAGGTGATGCAGGGGACCCTCGAGGCCGGCGCGTCCTCGCTCTCGGACGTGCAGCAGGTCAGCAGCGTTGACTCCACGATGGCCACCAACAACGCGGAGTCACTGCGCCCGGCGTTGGCTGGCTCGGCCAGCGGAGTGGTCGTGGCCGCCTGGTCCCGGGTCACCGTCGCGGCTGGCCCCGTGGTCGCCGTGCGAGCCTCGGCAGATCCCCTCGATCTGGCGGTCGGTGTCGAGGTGACGCCCGCGAGTGTCACCCCGCAACGCGACGGCTACCACCCGGGCACGCCGGTCACGGTGAAGGTGACCTACCGCCACGTCACGGGAATCGACACGGTGCCGGCGCGGATCACGCTGGACCTGCCGGGGTTCACGACCACCAGCACCGACCTTCCGCCCGGCGTGACGGCGTCGTCGGTGTCCGGCACCTTCGACGTCACGGCGCTCGCCCCGGGCACGAACGGCACCATCACGCTCAACGGGGTCCTGACCAGTGGCGCCGACGGTGCGACGGTCACTGCCACCGCTCGCATCGCGGCCACCGGCGTGACGCTCGCCGATCCTCCGGGCAACAACACCTCCACCGATTCCGTCCTCATCGACCGTCCGCCGGTGCTCGAGTCCATCGTGCGGGTGGGCGACAGCCCCACCAACGCGGGTTCGGTGGCCTGGACCGTGACGTACGACCAGCCGGTGAACGGGGTGAGCATCGATGACTTCGCGTGGGAGTGGACCTCGTCGGGCACTCCACCCTTCACACCCACCCATGCCGTCAGCGGCAGCGGGCGCGTGTGGACCTACACCTCATCCGGCATCCCGCAGCGGTTCTCGGGCAACGTGAGGCTCAGCCACCGGGCGGGCACCGACATCGTCGAGGCGCGCGCCGCGGCGCTGCCGTTGGCCGACGGCAACCTGCCCTCCTCGCCGGTGCAGGTGCTCGTCGACCGGGTCGGCCCGGCGACGGCCGTCCAACCACTCGACGCGGACCCCACCAACGCGGCGTCACCCCGGTTCGTCCTGAACTACCAGGAGCCGCCGGCGACCGCTCCCGACATCACGAAGCTGGTGGCCACCAACGCCACGGTGGATCGCATCACGACCACCAACTCGCCCACCAACTTCACCGTGCACGTGACCCCCACCTCAGACGGCCCGATCACCCTGAGCGCGCTGGCCGGCAGTGCCGCGGACGCGCTGGGCAATCCGTCGGGCGCGAGCAACACGGCCTCCCTGGTCTCCGACCGCACCGCGCCCACGCTCACCTTCTCCGGGCCGAGCACGCCGCAGCAGGGACCGTACGACCTCTCCGTGACGGCCAGCGAGCCGGTGACCGGGTTCACCGCCGACGCGCTGGACGTCACGCTGGGCAGCGCCGAGATCACCGGTGGCACCGGAACGGCCGCGGACCCGTGGATCGTGCGTGTCACGCCCTCCGGCGACGGCGAGGTCGTCGTCGCGGCACCAGCCGGTGCCGTGAGTGACGCGGCGGGCAACACCAACCCGCGTACGGCCCACAGCGTGCTCCACGACGTCACCGCGCCGAATGTCACCGTGACCTCCAGTGCTCCCGGTGTCACCGGCACCAGCCCGGTCCCGTTCACGCTCACCTTCACTGAGGACGTCACCGGCCTGGACGTCTCCGACCTGGACGTCAGCGGCGGGACAGCGACCCTGTCCGGCAGCGGCGCGACGTACGACGTGCTGGTGAGTCCGACAGGTTCCGGCGTGGTCTCCGTCGCGGTGCCCGCTGGTGTCGCCGCCGATGCGGCCGGGCACCCCAACACCGCAGGTGCGCCCGTGAGCCGCACGTACGACAGCGACCGGCCGGGGGTGTCGATCACCTTCGACCAGTCCGGCCCGACCAACGCATCGCAGGTGACGGCAACCATCACGTTCACCGAGGACGTCAGCGGGTTCACCCTGAGCGACGTGTCGATCGTCAACACCACCGCGAGAGATCTGCGCGGCAGCGGAAGCGTCTACATGGTGACGCTGACGCCGGCGGTCACCGACGGCACCATCAGCCTCTCGGTCGCCCAGGGCGTCGCCGAGGACGCGGCGGGGAACCCGAACACGGCCGGCAGCGCCAGCCTCGTGGTCGACCGCTCCGCGCCGACTGTGGCGCTCTCGTCTGCGACCGGTTCGCCGACCAACCGGAGCACCGTCGAGGTGGTGGCGACGTTCAGCGAGCCCGTGAGCGGGGTTGACGCCGACTCCCTGAGCCTCGTCAACGCGACCGCCGCTACGCCCGCGGCCACCAACGGCGGGCGGGTCTGGACGTTCGAGCTGACTCCGCAGGGCGAGGGGCCCTTCTCGGCCCGCATCGCTGCGGGCGTGGTCGCCGACGCGGCGGGGAACCCCAACCAAGCCAGCGGCCAGTTGGACTGGGTCCACGACACGACTGCCACAGCGACGCTGTCGTACGCGGGTCCTGCCGTGGTCAACGCCCCGATCAGCCTGACGCTCGCGCTGAGTGACCCGGCCACGATCACCGAGGCCGACTTCGCGCTCGTCAACGGCACGATCACCTCTCTCAGCGGCTCGGGCACGACCTACACCGTCGTGTTCGCGCCCACCTCAGACGGTGCGGCCAGGATCCAGCTGCCCGACGGCGCCTTCACCGACGCCGCAGGCAACGCCAGCACCGCCTCCGGGCGTGTCGAGGTCACCTACGACACCGTGCGTCCCACCGTGACCTCGATGGATCTGCCGTCGTGGCCGCAGGGACCGTTCACGGTGCCGGTGACCTTCTCGGAGCCCGTCACCCTCGACGCGGGCGGGATCACCGTCACCAACGGGTCGGTGAGCGACCTGAGCGGGTCGGGCACCGACTGGACGTTCGTGGTGAGCCCGGACGCCGAGGGCATCGTCACCGTCGCACTCGACGAGGGGGCGGCCCGTGACGCGGCAGGCAACCTGAGCGTGGGCCGCGGACCGGCGACCACGACGTACGACACGACGGCGCCGCAGGTCACGGTGACCTCGACCGCGTCGGGCGTGGTCACGACGTCACCGGTGTCCGTGGTCATCACGTTCAGCGAGAACGTGACGGGCTTCGACGCCGCCGACCTGCTCGCCGACCACGCCACGGTGACCAACCTCGTCGGCGCCGGCTACCGCTGGACCGCAGACGTCATCCCGCACGCCGAGGGCGAGTTCAGTGTCACGGTTCCGGCCGGTGCGGCCACCGATGATGCGGGGCACCCCTCGAGGGCGGGCAACACCCTGACCTGGGAGTTCGACAGCGACCGGCCCACGCTGGCACTGACGACCACGGCCAGCCCGGTCGGCAACACGGCGGAGATCCCCGTGACGGCCACGTTCAGCAAGCCGGTGCGCGACTTCGCCCTCGACGACCTGCGGCTGACCAACGCCGACGTCACTGGCTTCACCCAGATCGACGCCCGGACCTGGTCCTTCACCCTCACCGCCAAGCGGGACGGGGAGGTCCGCGTCGAGGTGCCCGAGGGCTCGGCTGCCTCGGTCGGCAACCACCTCAACTTCGCCGGCGCGCTGTCGGTGCAGGTGGACCGCGCGGCTCCCGAACTGTTGGTGAGCGGCCCGGCGAGCGTCCAGGACACCGCGGTCGAGTTCGAGATCGCTGCCTCCGAAGTCGTCACCGGTTTCGACGTGGCCGACGTGAGTGTGACGGGGTCGGCCCGCCCGACGGCCGTGGCACTCACCAGGATCGACGAGACGCACTGGCGGGCGCGCGTGGAGGGCATGAGTCGCGCGGGTGAAGTGACGCTGAGCGTGCGTGCGGAGGCCGTACGAGACGCCGCGGGCAACGCCTCGCTGGCCGCCGAGGCCACGTCGCGGTGGGGCAGCTCGTCCACGCTGCGCCGCTTCGCGCTGATGCAGCAGCCCGGCGCCCGCAGCGAGAACCGCGTGGCACTGCCGGTGACGGTGCTCGGGCCCGAGGACGTGTCCATCGAGGTCACCTCGAGCAACTCGCGGCTGCTGCCCGCCTCGGCGGTGACGCTGACCGGGCGCGGGGCCGTACGCCAGCTCACCCTCGCGGGCAACGCGAAGGCGCGCGGGCGCTCGTCGGTGGTCGTGCGGGCCACCGCTGGGGGTGTCACGAAGACGCTGCGGTTCACGTTCATGGTGGGCACCAAGCGGGGCGAGCGGATCGTCGGCACCCAGCGCAGCGACGTGATCCTCGCCCGTCAGGGGGACGACACCGTGCTGGCCCGCGGCGGCGCCGACTTCGTGTACGCCGGTCAGGGCACCGACCGGATCGAGGGCGGTGCCGGGCGCGACATGCTCGTCGGCCCCTCGCGCGACGTGCTGGTCGGCGGGCGTGGCAAGGATGTGTTCGTGACCTCGAAGAAGTCGCGCATCATCGACCGTGCCAAGGGCGAGAAGGTCCTCAAGTCGACGCGGCACTACCAGGACTGAGAGCCCTTGGGGTTGCGGTGCCTGTG
>JAEWOG010000027.1 GCA_023460975.1 Actinomycetes bacterium | reverse complement strand
GTCAGGTCGGGCGTGACGCCGACGACGACGCCGGCCTTGCCGTCCTCGGCGACGCCGACGATGGCGACGACGCCGGAACCGACGCGGGCCTTCGCCTCGTCGGCAAGGCTCTTCAGGTCCTTCATCTCGATGCCGGTGACGGCGCGGGCCAAGAGCCTGGCGCCGGCGATCTCCTGGATCGGCTCCTCGGCCGCGCCGCCGCCGCCCATGGCGAGCTTCTTGCGGGCCTCGGTCAGTTCGCGATCGAGCTTGCGGCGCTCCTCGATCAGCGCGGCGAGACGGTTGCCGGCCTCGTTGGCGGGGACCTTGAGCAGGCTGGCGAGCCCGTCGAGCAGGCGCGATTCCTCATTGAGGCGCAGGCGGGCGCCATTGCCGGTCATGGCTTCGAGGCGGCGCACGCCGGCCGCCACCGCGCCTTCGCCGACGATGCTGACGAGGCCGATATCGCCGGTGCGTGAGGCATGGGTGCCGCCGCAGAGCTCGACCGAATAGGCGCGGCCGGCCGGGTTCGTGCCCATCGCGACGACGCGGACTTCGTCACCGTATTTCTCGCCGAAGAGGGCGCGCGCCCCGGAGGCGATCGCCTCGTCGACGCTCATCAGGCGGGTCGTGACCGGCTCGTTCTGGAGGACGATCGCATTGGCGATTTCCTCGACCTCGCGCAGTTCCTCGGCGCTGATGGGCTTGGGATGCGAGAAGTCGAAGCGCAGGCGATCGGCCGAGACCAGCGAGCCCTTCTGCGCGACATGATCGCCGAGGACGAGGCGCAGTGCTTCGTGCAGCAGGGGGGGCGCCGAGTGGTTGGCGCGGATCGCGGTGCGGCGCGCATGAGCGACGACGAGCTCGACGGCGGCGCCGAGCTTCAATTCGCCTTCCTTGACGGTCACGCTATGGGCGAAGACGTCGCCGAGCTTCTTCTGGACGTCGGTGACCTCGACCACTGTGCCCGGCGCCTTGACCAGGCCGGCATCGCCGACCTGGCCGCCGGACTCGCCCTAGAACGGGGTCTGGTTGACCAGCATGAAGCCGCTCTCGCCGGCCTTCAGGGACTGAACCTCGGCATTGTCGCGGATCAGCGCGGTGACGACGCCCTCGGCGGTCTCGGTGTCGTAGCCCAAGAACTCGGTCGCGCCGACCTTGTCGCGCAGCGGGAACCAGAGCGTTTCGGTCGCAGCCTCGCCGGAACCGGACCAGGCGGCGCGCGCCTTGGCCTTCTGTTGCTGCATGGCGGCATCGAAGCCCTCGGTGTCGACGGTGATCTCGCGGGCGCGCAGCGCGTCCTGCGTCAGGTCGAGCGGGAAGCCGTAGGTGTCGTAGAGCGTGAAGGCGACGTCGCCCTTGAGGCTCTGGCCGGCGGTCAGATCCTTCGAGGCGTCGTCGAGCAGGGTGAGGCCGCGCGCCAGCGTGGTGCGGAAACGGGTTTCCTCCAGCTTCAGCGTCTCGGTAATCAGGGCCTCGGCGCGGAGCAGTTCGGGATAGGCACGGCCCATCTCGCGGGTCAGCGCCGGCACGAGCTTGTAGAGCAGGGGCTCCTTGGCGCCGAGCAACTGCGCATGGCGCATGCCGCGGCGCATGATCCGGCGCAGCACATAGCCGCGGCCCTCGTTCGAGGGCAGCACGCCATCGGCGATCAGGAAGGCGGAGCAGCGCAGATGATCGGCGATGACGCGATGGCTCGCCTTCATCGGACCGTCCGGATCGACCGAGGTCAGGTCGGCGATGGCCGTGATCAGGGCGCGGAACAGGTCGATATTATAGTTGTCATGCGTGCCCTGGAGCACGGCCGCGATGCGCTCCAGCCCCATGCCGGTATCGATCGAGGGGCGGGGCAGGTCCGTGCGGATGCCGCCGGCCGCTTCCTCGTATTGCATGAACACGAGATTCCAGATCTCGATGAAGCGGTCGCCGTCCTGCTCGGCGGAGCCGGGCGGGCCGCCCCAGATATGGTCGCCATGGTCGTAGAAGATCTCGGAGCAGGGGCCGCAGGGGCCGGTATCGCCCATGCGCCAGAAATTATCCGAGGTCGGGATACGGATGATCCTGTCGTCGGTCAGGCCGGCGATCTTCTTCCAGAGCGCATGCGCCTCGTCGTCCTCGGAATAGACGGTGACCGTCAGCTTGTCCTTGGGCAGGCCGAATTCGCGCGTGACCAGGGTCCAGGCGTGATGGATCGCCTGTTCCTTGAAATAATCGCCGAAGGAGAAGTTCCCCAGCATCTCGAAGAAGGTGTGGTGGCGGGCGGTATAGCCGACATTGTCGAGGTCGTTGTGCTTGCCGCCGGCGCGGACGCATTTCTGCGCGGTGGTGGCGCGCGAATAGGGGCGCTTCTCCTGGCCGGTGAAGACGTTCTTGAACTGCACCATGCCCGAATTGGCGAACATCAGCGTCGGGTCGTTGCGAGGCACGAGCGGGCTCGACGGCACGATCTCGTGGCCCTGGGACTTGAAGTAGTCGAGGAAGGTCGACCGGATATCGTTGACGCCGCTCATCGCTCTTTTGCGCTTCTCAACTCGGGCAGAAGCCGGGCGCACCCGGCAGGAAGGTCCGGTTCTAGTCAGGCGGCTCGCGCCTGTCCAGAAAGCTCGATGCGCTGCACTGGTC
>JAEWOG010000026.1 GCA_023460975.1 Actinomycetes bacterium | reverse complement strand
CCCCACGGGCCCGTCGGGGGAGCGGCCCACTGGCCGGGGGGCGGCGCTCCCCACGGACCTGGCGTGGCCGCGCCGGGGGGCGGCCACGCGCCCGGATGACCGGGCGGTGGCGGCGTGGGCGGCTGCTGGCCGGGTGCCGGGAAGTCGCTCATGGGGCGAATCCTTCCACGGACACCCAGCCGGAAACGCCGAGTTGGTTCAGCCTTCGGTGTGGGCGGGCAGCACGCACGCGGTGTCGAGGCCGAGCACCCGGTTGAGGCGGCCGAAGGCGAGCCACGATCCCAGGCACATCGACAGTTCGACGATCTCGCGCTCCTGGTAGTGCGTGGCCAGTCGCTGCCAGAAGTCGTCGTCGATCGCGTGGTGGTCGGTGGCGTAGCGCTCCGCGTACTCAGCTGCGAGGCGGGTGCGCTCGTCGAAGGCCTCTGTCGTACGCCACTCCCGCACGGCCTCGTCGAAACTCGCCTCGACCGTGGTGCCCTCACGCTCGGTGCGCCAGTCCTGGCAGAACAGACACCCGTTGATCTGGGCGATTCGCAGCCGGGCGGCCTCGAACTCGCGCAACCCCAGGGTGGAGTGCTCATAGACGCTCATGGCCAGCGTCGCGGCCGCCGGGCCGATCCCGGGAACCATCTCGCCCCAGACGTAGCCGATGGGGTCCTTGCCGTCCGGGACCTCGACCCGCAGCCCGCTCATCGGCCCAGCCCCGGGCTCAGCGGCACCTGGAGACCGTCGTACAGGCCGGCCTCGGCTCCGCGCAGCCAGCCGATGGCGTTGACGAGCCGGTTGGCTGCGGTCTGGTTGCCCCCAGCCGAGCGGTTGCCGCCCTCGGCGACTGCCTCGATGGACAGCTTCAGGCTCGGCGTGCCCTCGATGACGACCTGGTGGGCGCTCTCGCCGTCGGCGGCCTGGGGCCACTGGGGCGCCACGTCGCCGGCGATGCGGGTGACGTGCTCAACGATGATCCGCGCCTCGCCGTCGACGATGCCCTGGACCTCGAACCTCAGCCCGCCCTGGGAGCCGGCGGGGAACAGGCCCATCGAGTTGGTGACGTCGCGCTCGAGGGGAACCCGCTCGACCTCCTCGCGCAGTTCGCTGACCTCCACTCCCAGCGCGCGAGCGATGAGGCGCACCTGGCCGCCCCACACCATGGAGGGGATCCCGGGGGCCACCATGGGCGGCTCGTAGTCCATCGGCTCGCCGAAGCCGACGATGTAGCGCACCGAGTCCGGGGCGTCGTAGGAGGAGTAGTCGAAGATCTCCTGGCAGCGCAGCTCGTCGACGCGTCCGGCCAGGGAGGTCGCCATGAGCGGCAGCAGGTCGTTGCCCCAGCCGGGGTCGATGCCGGAGGCGAAGAAGGCAGAGTTGCCGGCTTCGCACGCCTTGGCGATCGGATCGCGGATCTCGTCGGGGGCACTGCGGTGGTCGTAGAGGGGGTAGACCGAGGGGCTCACCACGACCGCACCGCCGGCCAGGGCGCGCGCCATGTCGATCACGGCGTCATCGGGTCGCAGCTCGCCCGAGCACATGTACGCCACCGCGCCGGCACCCTCCAAGGTGCCCAGGGCGGCCTCGACGTCGGTGCTGGCGACCACGCCGGTCTCCGAGGCCAACCCGGCGATGGTGGCGGCGTCGACTCCCGCGCGCTCAGCGGAGGAGGTGATCACGGCGCTGAGTCGTAGGGCCGGGTTCTCGCACACCGACCGGATGGCGGCGCGGCCCATGTTGCCCGTGCCCCAGACAACCACAGGGATCGTCGCGCCCTCAGGCGCGGAATAGAACAGGTTCTCGTTCGACATGGCGCACACGCTAGATGTGATCTGCCTCACCACACCACTACATGGCGCGAACCGATTTGGTGGGACTGTGCAACGTCTGCCAAGATAGCGAAGTTGCTCCGGCGGGTCGCCGGGGTGCGGCACATCTTGACTACTGAATCGCGTCTCCTTGATTTCGAGCCAGTCGTCTGTGTGCGCCGCGCGTGCCAGCCCCGCTGGACCGGAGACCCGATCAGCCTGGCGAACCGCCAGGTGCCACCCCAGAGCATCACACTCCCGCGGGGGAGTCGCGAATAAAATGCGCGACACGCCCGACCGCGGGGGTCGGGGTGGTGGAGAGACAGGCGGTGCCGACCCACCCGGGACCAGCGCCGAGACACAGACCAGTACGCGGTACGCCCCAGGCGTACTTGATCGAAGAGGACGAGAGAGACCTATGGCGGGACAGAAGATCCGCATCAGGCTCAAGGCCTATGACCACGAGGTGATCGACACCTCGGCGCGCAAGATCGTGGACACCGTCACCCGTACGGGTGCCAAGGTCGCCGGCCCCGTGCCGCTGCCGACCGAGAAGAACGTGTACTGCGTCATTCGCTCGCCCCACAAGTACAAGGACTCGCGCGAGCACTTCGAGATGCGCACGCACAAGCGCCTGATCGACATCATCGACCCGACGCCGAAGACCGTCGACTCGCTCATGCGACTCGACCTGCCTGCCGGCGTCGACATCGAGATCAAGCTCTGAGGCTGGTTGACATGACTTTCGAACGCAACGTGAAGGGCCTGCTGGGCACGAAGCTCGGCATGACCCAGTTCTGGGACGAGAACAACCGCGTCGTCCCCGTGACCGTGATCGCGGCCGGCACCAATGTGGTGACCCAGGTCCGCGGCCCCGAGACCGACGGCTACAACGCCATTCAGGTCGGCTTCGGTGAGATCGAGGCACGCAAGGTGAACAAGCCTGATGCCGGTCACTTCGAGAAGGCCGGCGTGACGCCGCGTCGCCACGTCGTGGAGATCCGCACCGCGGACGCCTCGACGTACACCGTGGGCCAGGAGCTCGCCGTTGACACCTTCGCCGCGGGCGACGTCATCGACGTCACCGGCACCAGCAAGGGCAAGGGCTTCGCGGGAACGATGAAGCGCCACGGCTTCGCGGGTGTCTCCGCCTCGCACGGTGCTCACCGCAACCACCGCAAGCCCGGTTCCATCGGCGCCTGCGCAACGCCCGGCCGCGTCTTCAAGGGCACCCGCATGTCGGGTCGCATGGGTAACGACACGGTCACCACCCAGAACGTGACGGTTCACGCCGTCGACGCCGAGAAGGGCCTGATCCTGCTCAAGGGTGCCGTCCCCGGCGTCCGTGGCGGCCTGGTCATCATCCGCTCGGCTGCCAAGAAGCAGGAGGCCTGAGCATGGCTGTCAAGACCGTCAAGGTTGATCTGCCCACCGAGATCTTCGACGTCGAGGTCAACGTTCCGTTGATCCACCAGGTCGTCGTGGCCCAGCAGGCCGCTGCTCGTCAGGGCACGCACGCCACCAAGACCCGCGGCGAGGTCCGCGGTGGTGGCCGCAAGCCCTACAAGCAGAAGGGCACCGGTCGCGCCCGCCAGGGTTCGACGCGCGCTCCGCAGTTCGCTGGTGGTGGCGTCGTCCACGGCCCGCAGCCGCGCGACTACAGCCAGCGCACGCCCAAGAAGATGAAGGCTGCCGCTCTGCGTGGCGCCCTCTCGGACCGGGCTCGCAACGACCGCCTCCACGTGGTCGAGGGCCTCGTGTCCGGCGACAAGCCGTCCACGAAGGCCGCGCTCGCGTCGCTCGTCTCGCTGAGCGACCGCGCCCGCTACCTGGTCGTCCTGGAGCGCACCGACACGATCACCTGGCTCTCGCTGCGCAACGCGCCCGAGGTCCACATCGTCGCTGTCGACCAGCTCAACACGTACGACGTGCTCGCCTCCGACGACGTGGTGTTCACCAAGGGCGCCTACGACGCGTTCGTCGCGAAGGCCACGGGCCAGAACGAGGAGAACGACAAGTGAGCACCCTGCACAAGGACCCCCGCGACATCCTGATCGCGCCGGTCGTGTCGGAGAAGAGCTACGGCCTGCTCGACGCCAACAAGTACACCTTCATCGTTCGCCCCGACGCGAACAAGACCGAGATCAAGATCGCGGTCGAGAAGGTCTTCGGCGTGAAGGTCACCTCCGTCAACACCATCAACCGTCAGGGCAAGACGCGTCGTACCCGCTTCGGCATGGGCAAGCGTGCCAACACCAAGCGCGCGATCGTCAGCCTGGCCGAGGGTCACCGCATCGACATCTTCGGGGGTCCGGTCTCCTGACCGGGTCACCAAGGGACTGAGCTGAGGAACATCTGATGGCTATCCGCAAGTACAAGCCGACTACCCCGGGCCGTCGTGGCTCGTCGGTGGCCGACTTCGCCGAGATCACCCGGACCACCCCGGAGAAGTCGCTGACGCGTCCGCTGCCCAAGACGGGCGGCCGCAACAACCAGGGCCGGATCACCACCCGGCACAAGGGTGGCGGTCACAAGCGCGCGTACCGCATCATCGACTTCCGTCGCTACGACAAGGACGGGGTGCCCGCCAAGGTCGCTCACATCGAGTACGACCCCAACCGCACCGCGCGCATCGCGCTGCTGCACTTCGCTGACGGCGAGAAGCGCTACATCCTCGCGCCCGTCGGTGTCACGCAGGGCACGGTCGTCGAGTCCGGCCCCAACGCCGACATCAAGCCCGGCAACAACCTGCCGCTGCGCAACATCCCCGTCGGTACGACGATCCACAACGTGGAGCTTCGTCCCGGTGGCGGCGCCAAGATGGCTCGCTCGGCCGGCATGTCGGCCCAGCTGGTTGCCCGTGAGGGTAGCCGCGCCACGCTGCGTCTGCCCTCGGGCGAGATGCGCTACGTCGACGTGCGCTGCCGCGCCACCGTCGGCCAGGTCGGCAACGCCGAGCAGTCGAACATCAACTGGGGCAAGGCCGGCCGCATGCGCTGGAAGGGCGTTCGCCCGACCGTCCGCGGTGTCGTCATGAACCCCGTCGACCACCCGCACGGTGGTGGTGAGGGTAAGACCTCCGGTGGTCGCCACCCGGTCTCCCCCTGGGGCAAGCCCGAGGGCCGTACGCGCAAGCGCAAGGCCTCCGACTCCCAGATCATCCGCCGTCGCAAGTCCGGCAAGAAGCGCTGAGAAGGGACTAGGACATGCCTCGCAGCCTGAAGAAGGGTCCCTTCGTGGACGACCACCTGATGAAGAAGGTGGACGCCGAGAACGACAAGGGTTCCCACAACGTCATCAAGACTTGGTCGCGCCGGTCGATGATTGTGCCCGCCATGATCGGTCACACCATCGCCGTGCACGACGGTCGCAAGCACGTTCCCGTCTTCGTGACCGACTCCATGGTCGGCCACAAGCTCGGTGAGTTTGCCCCCACCCGCACCTACCGCGGGCACGTGAAGGAAGACCGGAAGGGTCGCCGCCGCTGACGCGGCGCGACAGAACTGGAGACAACGAGCTATGAGCGTTACAGAGCGCATGCGCACCAGCGCGCGCCGCGAGTCGCTGCTCGGCGACCAGCCGGGAGCCTTCGCGAGCGCACGCTTCGTGCGGATCACCCCCATGAAGGCGCGCCGGGTCATCGACATGATCCGCGGCCTGGAAGTTGACGAGGCCCTGGCCCTGCTGCAGTTCGCGCCGCAGGCCGCCTCGGAGACGGTTTACAAGGTGCTGGAGAGCGCGATCGCCAACGCCGAGACCACCGAGGGCCTCAAGCGGGCCGACCTGGTGATCTCCGTGGCGCGCGTCGACGAGGGTCCGACCATGAAGCGTTGGCGCCCCCGTGCACAGGGCCGTGCCACCCGCATCAACAAGCGCACCAGCCACATCACGCTGGTCGTGCAGCCGGCCGACGTCGTCAAGAACGGAAAGGGTGCCTGATGGGCCAGAAGATCAACCCGAACGGGTTCCGCCTGGGCATCTCGACCGACCACAAGAGCCGTTGGTACGCCGACAAGCTCTACTCCGACTACGTCGGTGAGGACGTCAAGATCCGCAAGCTGCTCTCCAAGGGCATGGAGCGGGCCGGCATCTCCAAGGTCGAGATCGAGCGCACCCGTGACCGCGTCCGTGTGGACATCCACACGGCCCGTCCCGGCATCGTCATCGGTCGCCGCGGCGCCGAGGCTGACCGCATCCGTACCGAGCTCGAGAAGCTCACGGGCAAGCAGGTTCAGCTGAACATCCTCGAGGTCAAGAACCCCGAGATCGACGCGCAGCTGGTTGCCCAGGGCGTTGCCGAGCAGCTGTCCGGCCGCGTTCAGTTCCGCCGTGCCATGCGCAAGGCGATGCAGACCGCGATGCGTTCCGGTGCCAAGGGCATCCGGATCCAGTGCTCGGGCCGCCTCAACGGCGCCGAGATGTCGCGTACGGAGTTCTACCGCGAGGGCCGCGTGCCCCTGCACACGCTCCGCGCGGACATCGACTACGGCTTCTACGAGGCCCGTACGACCTTCGGCCGCATCGGCGTCAAGGTCTGGATCTACAAGGGCGAGGTTGCCGGCACCCGTGCCGAGCGCCAGGCCCAGCAGGCCGCCCGCGCCGGTGCCCCCGGCCGCGGTAACCGCCCGTCGCGTGGCGACCGCCCGAGCCGTGGCTCGCGCGGTGACCGCGCTCCCCGCAACGACGCCCCCGCGCAGTCCGAGGCTCCGGCCGAGGCTCCCGCGGAGGCCACGACCGGACAGGAGGGCTGACCCCCATGTTGATGCCCCGTCGTGTCAAGCACCGCAAGCAGCACCACCCCAAGCGCACTGGCGTTGCCAAGGGTGGCACCTCGCTCGCGTTCGGTGACTTCGGCATCCAGGCGGTTGAGGGTCACTACGTCACCAACCGTCAGATCGAGTCCGCTCGTATCGCCATGACCCGCCACATCAAGCGTGGCGGCAAGGTCTGGATCAACATCTACCCCGACCGGCCCCTGACCAAGAAGCCTGCTGAGACCCGCATGGGTTCCGGTAAGGGTTCCCCGGAGTGGTGGGTTGCCAACGTCAAGCCCGGCCGCGTCATGTTCGAACTGTCCGGTGTTTCGGAGGAGGTTGCTCGCGAGGCCATGCGCCGTGCGATGCACAAGCTCCCCATGAAGTGCCGGTTCGTCTCCCGCGAAGCTGGTGAATTCTGATGGCTGACAAGCAGACCGCCCACGAGCTCGACGAGCTCAACGCCACGGACCTCGAGGCCAAGCTGCGCGAGGCCAAGGAGGAGCTGTTCAACCTCCGCTTCCAGGCGGCCACCGGCCAGCTGGAGAGCAACAGCCGGCTCCGCACGGTCAAGAAGGACATTGCCCGGATCTACACCGTGGTGCGCGAGCGTGAGCTCGGGATTCGTACCGCTCCGGGCGCGAGCACGGAAGAGGCGAAGGCATGAGCGAGAACACCACCGAGGTGCGCAACGCACGCAAGGTCCGTGAGGGCCTGGTCGTCAGCGACAAGATGGACAAGACCATCGTGGTCGCTGTCGAGGACCGTGTGAAGCACGCCCTGTACGGCAAGGTCATGCGCAAGACGTCGCGTCTCAAGGCGCACGACGAGCAGAACGAGTGTGGCATCGGCGACCGGGTCCTCATCATGGAGACCCGTCCGCTGTCCGCCACGAAGCGCTGGCGCCTCGTCGAAGTGCTCGAGAAGGCCAAGTGACACCCGGGCAGGCGGTGTGAGCCGCCTGCCCATCCCCACCTACAAGTTCGGCAAGGCTCACGTCCGACGGGCGTGAGAACCAGCTCGACAACCAGGAGAAATCAATGATCCAGCAGGAGTCGCGACTCAAGGTCGCCGACAACACCGGTGCGAAGGAGATCCTCTGCATCCGTGTTCTCGGTGGCTCTGGTCGTCGCTACGCCGGCATCGGTGACGTCATCGTCGCCACCGTCAAGGACGCGATCCCCGGTGGCAACGTCAAGAAGGGCGACGTCGTCAAGGCCGTGGTCGTACGCACCGCCAAGGAGCGTCGTCGGCCCGACGGTTCCTACATCCGCTTCGACGAGAACGCAGCGGTCATCCTCAAGAACGACGGCGAGCCCCGCGGTACCCGCATCTTCGGGCCCGTCGGTCGTGAGCTGCGCGAGAAGAAGTTCATGAAGATCATCTCGCTCGCGCCGGAGGTGCTGTGATGGGTAAGAGCATGAACATCAAGAAGGGCGACACCGTCCTGGTGATCGCCGGTTCCGACAAGGGCGCCAAGGGCAAGGTCATTCGCGTGCTGCGCGAGGACGACCGCGTCGTCGTCGAGGGCGTGAACCTCGTCAAGCGTCACACCAAGTCCGTCCAGCAGGGTGCTGGCTCCAACACCGGCGGCATCATCACCGTCGAGGCGCCCATCCACGTGTCCAACGTGATGCTGGTCGACGGTGACGGCGTGACCCGCGTCGGCTTCCGCCGCGACGAGGTCACCAAGCGCCGCCCGGACGGTTCCACGTACGCGGCCGAGCGTTCGGTGCGCATCTCGCGCAAGACCGGCAAGGAGATCTGACATGGCCGAGACGCCTCGTTTCAAGACGCGCTACCGCGAGGAGATCATCCCCGCGCTGCAGTCCGAGTTCGAGATCAAGAACGTCATGCAGGTCCCCGGCCTGGTCAAGATCGTGGTCAACATGGGTGTCGGCGAGGCTGCTCGCGACTCCAAGCTGATCGAGGGCGCCATCAAGGACCTCACCGCGATCACCGGCCAGAAGCCGGCTGTCACGAAGGCCCGCAAGTCCATCGCCCAGTTCAAGCTGCGTGAGGGCATGCCGATCGGTGCGCACGTCACGCTGCGCGGCGACCGCATGTGGGAGTTCCTGGACCGCCTGCTCTCGCTGGCGCTGCCCCGCATCCGTGACTTCCGTGGTCTGTCGCCCAAGCAGTTCGACGGTCGCGGCAACTACACGTTCGGTCTGACCGAGCAGGTCATGTTCCACGAGATCGACCAGGACAAGATCGACCGCTCGCGCGGTATGGACATCACGGTCGTCACCACCGCCACCAACGACGAAGAGGGCCGCGCACTGCTCAAGCAGCTCGGCTTCCCGTTCAAGGAGAACTGACATGGCGAAGACTGCACTCAAGGTCAAGGCCGCCCGCAAGCCGAAGTTCGCAGTGCGTGGCTACACGCGCTGCCAGCGCTGCGGTCGCCCGAAGGCCGTCTACCGCAAGTTCGGCCTGTGCCGCATCTGCCTGCGGGAGATGGCTCACCGCGGTGAGCTGCCGGGTGTCACCAAGTCCTCTTGGTGACCCGACCCCAGTCCTTCGTCGCCCGGTTCTCCGGGTGACATTCGTAGCCACACCAAACGATCGCTGAAGGTCGCGCCTGACACGCAGGCGCGAAACCGCGGTGGAGAAAGGGCCTCACGGCCATGACGATGACTGACCCGATCGCAGACATGCTCACGCGTCTGCGTAACGCCAACCAGGCGTACCACGACTCGGTGTCGATGCCTTACAGCAAGATGAAGGCGGGCCTCGCCGAGATCCTCAAGCAGGAGGGTTACATCACCTCCTACGACGTGAAGGACAACGTCGACAGCGAAGGCAACGCCGCTGTGGGCAAGACCCTGACCGTCACGCTCAAGTACGGCCGCAACCGGGAGCGCTCGATCGCCGGCGTTCGCCGCATCAGCAAGCCCGGTCTGCGCGTGTACGCCAAGCACACCAACCTGCCGAAGGTCCTCGGTGGACTGGGCGTCGCGATCATCTCGACGAGCCAGGGCCTCCTGACCGACCGCCAGGCGAACCAGAAGGGCGTGGGTGGGGAAGTCCTCGCCTACGTCTGGTGACCTGGGCGAACGAGAAGGAGAGAGACTAAGCATGTCGCGCATTGGCAAGCTCCCCATCACCGTTCCCTCCGGTGTCGATGTCGCCATCGACGCTGCCGAGGTCACGGTCAAGGGCCCCAAGGGCACCCTGTCCCACAACGTCGCCGCTCCGATCACCGTCGAGAAGGCCGAGGATGGTTCGCTGGAGGTGAAGCGTCCTGACGACCACCGTGAGAGCCGCTCGCTCCACGGCCTGACCCGCACCCTCATCAACAACATGGTCGTCGGCGTCACCGAGGGGTACGAGAAGAAGCTCGAGATCGTGGGCGTGGGTTACCGCGTCCTGTCGAAGGGCCCGACCCAGCTGGAGTTCCAGCTCGGGTACTCGCACCCGATCATCTTCGATGCCCCCGAGGGCATCACCTTCACCGTCGAGGGCCCGACCAAGCTCGGCGTCGTCGGCATCGACAAGCAGCTCGTGGGTGAGGTTGCGGCGAACATCCGCAAGCTCCGCAAGCCTGAGCCCTACAAGGGCAAGGGCGTGCGCTACGCCGGCGAGCACATCCGTCGCAAGGTCGGAAAGGCTGGTAAGTGACCATGGCGATCTCGCTGTCCAACAACAAGCACACCGCCGTTCGCGTCCGCTCCCGCCTGCGTCGCCAGATGCGCGGTCGCAAGCGCATCTCCGGCACGGCCGAGCGTCCGCGCCTGGTGGTCACCAAGTCGGCCAAGCACATCTCTGTGCAGGTCGTCGACGACCTGGTCGGCAAGACCGTGGCGTACGCCTCCACCATGGAGGCGGACCTGCGCGCCGACTCGGGTGACAAGACCGCCAAGGCTCAGAAGGTCGGCGCCCTCGTCGCCGAGCGCGCCAAGGCTGCGGGTGTCGAGTCGGTCGTCTTCGACCGCGCCGGCAACAAGTACCACGGCCGCATCGCGGCCCTCGCCGACGCCGCCCGCGAGGGTGGCCTGGCGTTCTGACGCCGGACCAGAGAGAGAAGAGGAAGATCTCATGAGCGGAGCCCAGCGCGGACAGCGCGGTGGCGAGCGCCAGTCCGGTGGCCGCAACCGTGACGGTCGCCGTGACCAGAACGCTGACAAGAACGCCTACATCGAGCGCGTCGTTGCGATCAACCGCGTCGCCAAGGTCGTGAAGGGTGGTCGTCGCTTCAGCTTCACCGCCCTCGTGATCGTGGGTGACGGCGACGGTCTGGTCGGCGTCGGCTACGGCAAGGCGAAGGAAGTTCCTGCGGCGATCGCCAAGGGTGTCGAGGAGGCCAAGAAGCACTTCTTCAAGGTCCCCCGCATCCAGGGCACCATCCCGCACCCGGTCCAGGGCGAGAAGGCGGCTGGCGTCGTCCTGCTCCGCCCGGCCGCTCCCGGTACCGGTGTCATCGCCGGTGGTCCGGTGCGCGCCGTCCTGGAGTGCGCCGGCATCCACGACGTGCTGAGCAAGTCGCTCGGTTCGTCCAACCAGATCAACATCGTGCACGCGACCGTTGAGGCGCTCAAGATGCTCGAGGAGCCGGAGGCCGTTGCGGCTCGCCGTGGCCTCAAGGTCGAGGACGTCACCCCGGCTGCGCTCCTCAAGGCGCGCGCCGAGGGCATCGAGGCCGCTGCCGCTGCGGGGGTGGCTCAGTAATGGCACAGCTCAAGGTCCAGCAGAAGAAGTCGACGATCGGCTGCAAGGCCAACCAGCGCGAGACCATGCGTTCGCTCGGTCTCAAGCGCATCGGTGACGTCGTCGTCAAGGAGGACCGTCCCGAGATCCGCGGGATGGTCCACACCGTCCGTCACCTGGTGACGGTCGAGGAGGTTGACTGACATGCCGCTCAAGCTGCACCACCTGCGCCCCGCACCGGGCGCCAAGACCGCCAAGACCCGCGTGGGTCGTGGTGAGGCGTCCAAGGGTAAGACCGCTGGTCGCGGTACCAAGGGCACCAAGGCTCGCTACCAGGTTCCGGTTGCCTTCGAGGGTGGCCAGATGCCGATCCACATGCGGCTTCCGAAGCTCAAGGGCTTCAAGAACCCGTTCAAGGTGGAGTTCCAGGTCGTGAACCTCGACAAGCTCAACGAGGCCTTCCCCAACGGTGGCGCTGTCACCGTCGAGGACCTCGTCGCGAAGGGCCTGGTCCGCAAGAACCAGCCCGTCAAGGTGCTCGGTCAGGGCGACATCTCCGTCGCCGTCCAGGTCACCGCCACCGCGTTCTCGAACTCCGCCAAGGAGAAGATCGAGGCTGCGGGCGGCTCGGTGACCGTGGCCTGATCACGGCCAACCGGACGTACGTCTGCTGCCAGGCCCGGTCAGTTCCTCGTGCTCGTCACAAGGCGCTGACCGGGCCTGTCGCATTCCGGCGTCAGGGCCGTGATTGACCGGCTGTTAGGCTTCCCCGGGCCCGTCGCAAGACAGGCCGGGCATCCACGGGGTCGGCTTCTTGGAGCCGCCCCACCGTCATGAAAGAGGATCCAGTGCTTGGCGCCTTCGCCCACGCGTTCCGGACTCCGGAGCTGCGCAACAAGCTGCTGTTCGTTCTGCTGATCATCACGCTGTTCCGCCTCGGTTCGCAGGTTCCTGCGCCGGGCGTGCACGTGGCGAACGTCGAGCAGTGCTTGAACCAGATCGAGAACCAGGGGCTCTACAGCCTCGTCAACATGTTCTCCGGTGGCGCGTTGCTGAGCCTGTCGATCTTCGCGCTCGGGATCATGCCGTACATCACGGCGTCGATCATCCTGCAGCTGCTCGTGGTCGTGATCCCACGCCTCGAGGCCCTCAAGAAGGAGGGCCAGGCGGGGCAGACCAAGATCACGCAGTACACGCGTTATCTGACGCTGGGCCTGGCGATCCTGCAGGCAACCGGCATCGTCGCCCTCGCGCGTTCGGGCCAGCTGCTCCAGGGCTGCTCCGAGCCGCTGCTGCACAGCAACTCCACGACCGCGTTCCTCGTGATGGTGACCACCATGACGGCGGGCACCGCAGTCATCATGTGGTTCGGCGAGCTCATCACCGACCGCGGTATCGGCAACGGTATGTCGATCCTCATCTTCACCCAGGTCGTCGCGACCTTCCCCTCGTCCCTGTGGGACGTCCAGCTCCGCAAGGGCCCGTGGATCTTCGCGGTCGTCATGGTCGTCGGTCTCGCGCTGGTCGCGGCCGTCATCTTCATCGAGCAGGCGCAGCGCCGGATCCCGGTGCAGTACGCCCGCCGCATGGTCGGAAGCAAGATGTTCGGTGGCAACTCCACCTACATCCCGCTGAAGGTCAACCAGGCCGGCATCATCCCGGTCATCTTCGCCTCGTCGCTGCTCTACCTGCCGGCGATGGCCGTGCAGTTCCAGCAGGGCAACGACAACAAGGTCATCCGTTTCATCAATGACTACCTCGTCCAGGGCGACAACCCTCTGTACATGGCGATCTTCTTCGCCCTGATCGTCTTCTTCACGTACTTCTACGTCTCGATCACCTTCAACCCTCAGGAGGTCGCAGACAACATGAAGAAGTACGGCGGGTTCATCCCCGGCATCCGTGCCGGACGCCCGACGGAGAACTACCTGTCGTACGTGCTCTCCCGCATCACCCTGCCGGGCGCCGTCTACCTTGGTCTGATCGCGCTGATCCCGCTGATCGCGTTCGCGTTGATCGATGCCAACCAGAACTTCCCGTTCGGTGGTACGTCCATCCTCATCATGGTGGGCGTCGCGCTTGACACGGTGAAGCAGATCGAGAGCCAGCTCCAGCAGCGCAACTACGAAGGATTCCTCCGCTAATGCGTCTCATCCTCATGGGTCCCCCCGGTGCCGGCAAGGGCACGCAGGCGACGTTCGTCGCCGCGCGCTACGGCATCCCCGCCATCTCCACGGGCGACATCTTCCGCGCCAACGTCTCCCAGGGCACGCCCCTGGGTGTCGAGGCCAAGCGCTACATGGACGCCGGACAGTACGTGCCCGACGAGGTCACCAACAACATGGTCCGCGCGCGTCTTGCGGAGCCTGACGCCGCGGCAGGGTTCCTGCTCGACGGCTACCCGCGCACCGTGGCTCAGGTCCACGAGCTCGACGCCATGCTTGCCGCCGGCGAGCAGGCGCTCGAGGCGGCCGTGGTGCTCACGGTCGACCAGGACGAGCTGGTGCAGCGACTGCTGGCCCGGGCCGAGAAGGAGGGCCGCGCGGACGACACCGAAGAGGTGATCCGCACGCGCCAGCAGGTCTACGCCGACGAGACGGCGCCCCTGATCAACGTGTACCGCGAGCGCGGGCTGCTGGTCGAGGTCGACGGCATGGGCGAGGTCGCCGAGGTCACTGACCGCGTTCTCGCGGCCATCGAGCAGGCAGGCAAGGACTGACTGGATGGGCCTTCGGGACCGCGGCCTTGAGATCAAGACGCCGGAGCAGATTGACCTGATGCGGGTGGCCGGCGCTCTGGTCGGCGACACCCTCGAGCTGCTGCGTATGGAGGCCCGCCCAGGCGTCACCACCGGGGAGCTGGACCAGATCGCGGAGACGAACATCCGCGACCACGGCGGGATCCCGTCATTCCTGGGTTACGGCGTCCCGCCGTTCCCCGCCTCGATCTGCGCCTCCGTGAACGACGAGGTCGTCCACGGCATCCCGGGGGAGCGGGTGCTGCGGGACGGCGACGTCATCAGCATCGACTGCGGAGCCATCGTCGGTGGCTGGCACGGGGATGCCGCGATCACGGTCCCCATCGGGGAGATCGCCCCCGACGTGGCCGAGTTGCTGCGGGTCACCGAGGAGTCGCTGTGGCGGGGCATGGCCGCCGCCCACCTGGGCGGTCGCGTCACCGACATCTCGCATGCGATCGAGTCGTACCTGCGCTCCCAGGGCCGCTACGGCATCCTGGAGGACTACACGGGCCACGGCATCGGCACCGAGATGCACATGGCCCCGAACGTGCCCAACTACGGGCGCAAGGGTCGGGGTCCGACGCTGGTCGAGGGGCTTGCCCTCGCGGTGGAGCCGATGGTGACGCTGGGCAGCAAGCACACCGACATTCTCGAGGACGACTGGACCGTCGCGACCGTGGACGGGTCGTGGTCCGCGCACTTCGAGCACACCTTCACGCTGACCTCCGAGGGTCCGTGGGTGCTGACCGCCGTCGATGGTGGCGCGGCGTGGTTCGAGCAGATGGGCGTCCCCTTCGGAGGTCGCTGACATCTGGCGCAGCGCGGCGGACTGCCTCGCTGACGTGATGCTCATTTCCGCTCTCGCGTTTCGCACCATCACCGGCCTCATGGGAGACTGGTCGCTGCTGGAGGGGAGTATTCCCCCGCGGTGATGTCGTCAAGACGGTCCGTCCCCGTACGGACCCGGTGTCACCGGTCGGTCGTCGATCGGCGGAAGAGACCTCCGGAGCCCCAGGGAGACCACACTCGGTGGTCGACCCGTGACCAACTCCGGAGGACCCGCTCGCGTGGATGCCATCATGGGCGACTCTGTCGCCTCTCCCGCCGTCTGGATCATCACGATCGCGCTCACTGCGGTCGTCTTCTTCGTCGACCTCGTCGTCATCGCACGTCGTCCCCATGAACCGACCATGGCCGAGGTCAGCCGTCATCTGGCGGTCTTCGTCGGGGCCGCGGTCCTGTTCGGCGTGTGCTTGTGGATCTTCGCCCACCCGCACGAACTCTCACCCCACCCCGGGCCGGAGTTCTTCGCCGGATGGTTGACGGAGTACTCGCTGTCGATCGACAACCTGTTCATCTTCATCATCATCATGAACAGCTTCGCGGTGCCCCGTCAGTACCAGCAGACGGCGCTGATGATCGGCATCGTGCTCGCGCTCATCATGCGCGGAATCTTCATCGTGGTGGGCGCCGCGGCGATCAACCAGTTCGCCTGGGTCTTCTACCTCTTCGGCGCCTTCCTGCTCTACACCGCGATCAAGCTCGCGCGTGAGGCCAACCGGGACGAGGACGAGTTCGAGGAGAACAAGCTCGTCAAGTTCGCCGAGAACCACCTCCCCTCGACCAAGGAGTGGAACGGCACCAAGCTGTTCACCGTCGAGAACGGCAAGCGCCTCATCACCCCGATGTTCCTGGTGGTGCTCACGCTGGGGACCACGGACCTGCTGTTTGCGCTCGACTCGATCCCCGCGATCTACGGCCTCACCCAGGACCCGTACCTGGTCTTCACCGCCAACGTGTTCGCCCTGATGGGGTTGCGCCAGCTGTACTTCCTGATCGGTGGCCTGCTGCAGCGCCTGATCTACCTCTCGTACGGCCTGGCGTTCCTGCTGTTCTTCATCGGCATCAAGCTGATCATTCACGCCATGCACAAGAACGAGCTGCCGTTCATCAACGGCGGGGAGCACATCACGCTGATCCCCGAGATCCCGATCTGGCTGTCGCTCAG
Source organism: Actinomycetes bacterium (assembly GCA_023460975.1). GTDB lineage: Bacteria > Actinomycetota > Actinomycetes > Propionibacteriales > Nocardioidaceae > Nocardioides. Next base: position 64,823 of record JAEWOG010000026.1, on the reverse strand, counting down.
CGTCATCCTCGGCACCCTGGTCGTGACCGCTGTGGCGTCGTTGGCTGTCACGCAGCGGCGCAAGAAGGCTGCCATCGGCGGCGGTGGGCCGGACGCCAACGCCTGAGCGTCTCAACCCAGTTCCGTCAGAACACGAGCGCCGTCCACCCCGCGGGGTGGACGGCGCTCGGCGTTCGTGGAGGGACTGAGCTGGGCTCAGCCCACGCACTCCCGGCTGGCCGGGGACGTGGCGGTGTCGCGACGCTGGCTGACCTCCAGGCACACTGGACCGGCGGAGGCGATGCGGATGCGCTGGTCGCGCAGGCGCTCGATGGTGCCGTCCTCGTGGACGAGGATCCACAGGTCGCCGGCCTCCACGTCCTGGCCACCCTCCCAGCGGAAGACGACGTTGTCGCCCTGCCGCGTCCCCGAGAGGATCGGCGCGCGCTCCAGCGGGTTGACGACGGGTGGTTCCGGCGTGTGGGGAGGCGGCTCGGGGTCCGGGCGCGGGTCTCCGCCGCCCGAGAAGACGACGAAGGCCGCGACGGCGCCCGCCACGACGAGCCCGATGCCTGCCCAGACCTTGCCGGACAGGCGCTGCGGGGTGTCCTCGCTCTCGTCGGGGACGATCTCGCGGGCCTGGGCGCTGGCGACCCTGCGGGGCGCCGAGGCGGAGATGACCGTGGGTGCCTTCATCACGGTCTGGCCGTCGTCGGGCCCCGCGACGTCGAGCGGGATCGCCGATGAGTCCGGGCGGTCTCCTTCGACGGCAACGACCGTACGGGGCCATCCGGCGGCCGCCTCGATCCGCTGCAGTGCACGGGCCAGCTCGAGGGCCGAGGCGGGTCGGTGCTCGGGCCGCTTGGCCAGGCACTGCTGCAACAGGCTGTCGAGGGCCGGCGGGACGTCGGGACGCTGCGTCGCGGGTGCGGCGGCGTGGAGGATGCGCGCGCTGAGGGCGCGGGTGGAGTTGTCGCCCGAGGGGATCGAGAAGGGGGAGCGTCCCACCAGCAGGTGCCAGATGGTGGCGCCCAGCGAATAGACGTCGGAGGCCACCGACCCGTTGGAGGTGCCATCGAGCAGCTCGGGTGGCGACCAGGGGTAGGAGATGCGGACGTCGTGATCGCCCTCGACATCGGCGATGTGCCCGGCGATACCGAAGTCGGTGAGGGCGGGCTCGTGGTACGTGGTGACCAGGACGTTGCTGGGCTTGATGTCGCGGTGCAGGATCCCCGAGCGGTGCGCGGTCTCGATGGCGCTGGCGAGCTTGATGCCCGTTGCGACGGCGTCGATGACCGGCATCGGATTCGACCGGACGCGTACGCCCAGATCCGGCGGCGGGCAGTAGCGCATCACCAGGTAGGGGCGGTCGCCGTCCTGGGTGACCCCGGCCGTGATCACCGAGACGATGTAGGGGTGATCGGCCAGGCGCGCCATGGCGTTGGCCTCGGCGGTGAAGAGGTACTTCTCCCGGTCGGTCAGCGGGACGTCGGGGCGCACCACCTTGATGGCGACGCGCTGCTGGGGCCACTGCTGCTCGTACAGGAAGACGTCGGCGAAGCCGCCGCTGCCCAGATGCTCGATGAAGGTGAACCCAGGGATGACGGGTGCGCTCACTGGGCTCCTGCTCCTGTCTCGAATCGCACGGCGTACACCGCAGCGAGGTCAACCACCGTGCCGGGACTCAGAACGTACGCTTCCCCGCCTCGCATGGGCATGGGCGGGCGTCCGGGGTAGGTCAAGGTCGTGCCTCCGCGTGAGCCCAGGTCGCGCGCGATGACGTCCCAGCCGTGGAGTTCGATCTGGAGGTGCATCCTCGACACGAACGAGTGGTCCGAGGGCAGGTGCACCAGGTGGGGCCAGTCGCTCGACCCCGGCACGGGTGTGGGTTTGCGGCCGATCACGACGCCGCGGTCGAGGGGGACGACCTCGCCCGTGGGCAGGCGCAGGCCGCCGAGCGCGGGGCGTGGCGCAGTGCGAGGCTCTTGCGGCGCGATGCGCTGGTGGCACAGGCGACAGTCCGGCAGGGCCGGCGACGAGGGGTGGCCGAGCGGGCAGTAGACCGTCAGCACCGTGGGTGCGTCGGAGGCTTCGAGGTGCGCGGCCGGACGGTGCACGGTGGACCCGTCGTGGTCGTCGTAGTCGCCGCTGGTGGCCTCGTCGTGGGCGGGGGCAGCCGCGGGTGCTGCCTCGGCCTCGAGTCGTGCCAGACGTGCCGCGGTCGTCTCCGGGGCCGGCATGTCGGCCAGGGACGCCTCATCGTATTCCTGGGCGGGAGTGTCGTACGCCGGAGCGGGGACGGCCTGGTCCGGGGAGGGAGCGTCGACGTCCTGCATGGGGTCGCCGTACGGCTCGTCGATGACCGGGGCAGGGGCCGGCGTCGCCGGGGCATAGGCCGCGTCGCCGGAGGCGAGTGGCATGTCCGTGGGGACCTCGAGATCCGCGGTGTTGAGCCGTCGTCGCGGCGGCGGGGGTCCGTCCGGACCGCGGGCCGCGAGGATCGCCGCTGGAACGCCGTCGATCAGGCCCGGCCCGCCGGCGGGCACGGCGTCGCCCGACGAAGCCGTGGCTGCGCCTGTGGGGGTCGCCATGGGGCTGATGCGCGCCGCAGAGGCCGCCACGACGCCGCTGGCGATCCGCCGTTGGATGTCGTCGGGGGAGCCGGAGAAGCGCTCGGAACCGAGCGTGAGGATGTGCGAGTTCCCATCGACGCGGATGTCTCCGGTGCCGCGCGCCACAGTGCGCGCCTCGGGGTGCCGCAGATCGATGACGGCCAGGGCACTGGGGAAGCCGCCGAACGCGTTCTTCACGATCCGGACGATGCGGTCCAGCGCCGTGGGGTCCGTGGAGGCGTGGGCGGCGACCTGCCAGACCTCCTCCAGGACGCGGTCGTCAGCGGGATCGCTGAACAGGACCCACAGCGCCCCCGCTCCGACGAGCGCGCCGGACCCCGGCACGTACCTGGTCTCCGCGACCAACGTCCCCTCCTGATGTCGGCGTACCGAGATTGTGCCGCACCACACCGCCCGCTGCCCACACCGCCCGCTGACCGCAGCCACTGAGCCGAGGACGTGACGTGGGCGTTCTCGTCATGCGACGCACGTTTGAGCCGGGCCCAGTATGGACATTAGTCTGCCCGTCGAGGGTGGCGCGCGCCGATCGGCGCCACGAGGGGGTTCTCGGTAGATGTCGGTCAGGAAGTTCGTTCAACGCCACAAGGTGTCCGTGGCGTCTGGCAGTGCGCTGCTGCTGGCCACCTCCCTGCTGGTCGCGTACGCCGTGAACGCGGACGGCTACCGACAGCACGACGCCGAGCTCAACGACGGCGGCATCTGGGTCGTGTCCGGCAAGCTCGGGCAGACCGGCCGCATCAACAAGCCGATCAACCAGCTCGACGGCGTGGTGCTGGAGGACGCCGGGGATCTCGATCTCGATGTCGTCCAGGACGGCGCGATCGCCGTGTCGGTCAACGATGAGTCACGCCTGGCCAAGGTCATCGACGGTGGTCGGTTGGCGCCCCTGCAGGGCGGTTCGTTCCAGTTGCCCGCAACCGGTGACCTCCAGGCGCTCGGCGGCAGCCTCGCGGCGATCGATGCGCAGACGGGTGAGGTGTGGGCCGTACGCACGGACCCGGAGGCCGGTCGGCCCTCGGTGACGGCGCTGGACTCCTCCGCAGACCCCCTGGCCAAGGCCGGTGACGGCGCGGCTCTGGCCGTGACGTCCGAGGGAACCGTGGCGGTGTCCTCGACCGGCAAGGGCACGCTGACGCTGCTCAAGCCCTCGGGCACGGCCTTCGCCAAGCCCGAGACCCACCAGCTGGCTGACAGGGCCGGTGCGCCCACGGCGCTCACCGCAGTGGGCGAGCGTCTGGTCTCCCTCGATGCGGCCAGCGGTCAGCTGCAGATCGTCGACGGTCCGGCCGTCGAGGTGCCCGAGAACAGCGTCCTCCAGCAGCCCGGCGCCGCGGCGGAGGAGGTGCTGATCGCCTCCGCAGACTCACTCTTGTCGGTGGACCTCGAGGACGGGACGATCTCGACCGTCCAGGACGGCCTCGTGGGTCAGCCGATCGCCCCGGTGCACCTCGGCGCCTGCAACTACGGCGCGTGGGGCGGTGGCGCGGGCGCCGTCGTCGTGCAGTGCGGCGACGACGCAGCAAAGATGAACGCGCTCAACGACGAGGCCAACAACCTCGAGTTCCGCGTCAACCGCGCGCAGATCGTCCTCCAGGACTCGACCACCGGTGCGGTGTGGGACGTGGACGTGGACAGCGCCACCCAGATCGACAACTGGAACGACTTCATCCCCAAGACGAAGAAGAGCGACGAGGAGAAGAGCGAGGAGCAGCAGACGCAGGGAGACCGGCGTCCGCCCAAGGCCGAGAACGACTCGTACGGTGTCCGCGCCGGTCGCACGACGGTGCTCCACCCGCTCGACAACGACGCCGCCCCCGAGGGGCGCCTGCTGAGCATCCGCTCCGTCGACAATCCGGGTGGGGGAGCGACGGCCAGCATCAGCCCCGACGGCCAGACCATCCAGTACGTGGCGCCCAAGCAGGCCAGAGCGACCAGCTTCGACTACTTCATCGACGACGGGCGCGACACGAGCGCCCGAGCGACGATCACCATCTCCCCGCGTGGTGCGGCCCAGAACGAGGCTCCCACGCTGCGCAGCAGCTTCGAGCCGCGCGTGTGGCAGGTCCCCGCCGGCGGCAGTATCTCCGTCCCCGTTCTCAGCGACTGGCGTGACGACGCTGACGGCGACACGATCGTCCTGGACTCGGCCAAGCTGCAGCAGCAGGGCCAGGCGTCGTCCGCGCGGACGACCGCGGACGGTCGGATCAGGTTCACCGCGCCGCAGAAGGGCTCCGGGCCGGTCAAGGTGGACTACGGCGTCACCGACGCCAACGGCACCCCGGCGTCGGCCACCCTGACCTTCGATGTCCAGCCGGAGGATGCGCAGAAGGCCATCAAGCCGGTCGCCGAGCCCGACGTGGTCAGGGGCGAGGTCGGCAAGCCGATCGAGATCCGGCCGCTGGCCAACGATCTTCCCGGCTCCGACCCGACGTCGCCGTTCGCGCAGCTCTCCCTCGCGGGCAAGCTGCAGGGCAAGGACGCGAGTGTCAAGGTCACCACGGACCTCGCGACCGGGCGGGTCACGTTCCGCTCCGAGAAGACCGGGACCTTCTTCCTCGACTACGACGCGGCGTACGGCCGGGCGCCCTTGGACCGTGGCCTGGTGCGGGTCGATGTCAGTGCGCCCGCCAAGAAGATCCTCGCGCCGGTCGCGATGCCCGACACCGGGACCCTGTACGGCACGGCCCCGGGCCTCGTCGACGCCCTGGCCAACGACGTCGACCCAGCCGGCGGCGTCCTCGTCATCCAGTCCGCGCGAGTCGTCGACGACCCGACCCTGGAGGTCTCCGTGGTCGAGGGCCGGTGGCTGCGGCTGTCGAGCCCGTCCGCGACCACGTCGGACAAGCCGGGGCGCGTGCGCTACACCGTCAGCAACGGTGCCCAGAGCAGCACGGGTGAGGTGACGGTGACTCACCGGCCGACCCCCAGCGACAACAGCCCCGTCACCACCGTCGACCGGGTGACGGTGCGGGCGGGACAGTCCGTCGCCGTTCCCTCGCTCGACAACGACGTGTCGCCCTCGGGCGACCGGCTCAGCCTGATGAGCACGGGAGAAGGCGACTCGGGTCGCCTCGAGGTGCTGGCACCGGGCGATGTGAAGGGGGATCTGGGCGAGGCGTTCGTGTCCGGTCGCATGGTGCGGTACCTGGCGCCGCCCGCGGCCGGGTTCAAGGAGCAGGACACGTTCACCATCAACTACGTCGCCGTCAACACGACTGGTGACACCGCGCTCGGGACGATCGAGGTCACCGTGGTGCCGGAGGGTGGTCAGAACAAGCTTCCTGAGCCCGGTGTCGTGGAGGGCCGGACGCTGGCCAACGACACTGTGACCCTGCGTCTGCCGGCGACGGGCATCGACCCCGACGGGGACCCGGTCACGCTGACCGGCATCACCGAGGCGCCGCGGTTGGGACGGGTGGTGTCGTTCACCGGGTCCACCCTCGAATACCAGGCCTACCCGGGGGCCGGTGGCACCGACGAGTTCTCGTTCCAGGTCGTCGACACACGCGGGGGCATCGGCATCGGGACGATGCGCGTCGCCGTCGTACCGCCCCTGGAGCCGAAGGCTCCTCTCGCAGTCGACGACCAGGTGACGGTCCAGCCGGGGCGTGTGGGCGTGTTCGCCCCCCTGACCAACGACAACTTCGACTCCGGTAGCGAGCCGATCCTGGAACTGATCGACCCGCCCGAGGGCGTCGAGCGCGACCCCGACACCGGGCTGGTGACCATCCAGGCGCCCACCGACATGCAGGCCCCGCCCGTCCAGGTCGTGTACTCGCTGTCCAACGGCTTCCAGGAGTCGCGGGCGACGATGACCTTGTCGACGGGTCCGGAGGTGGAGAACCCGCCGGTCGTGTTCGACGCGTACGGGACCACGGACGACTCCGACGTGGCCGAGGCGAACGTGCTCGACGGTGCCTACGACCCTGACGGCGACGCCGGGGACCTGACCGTCTCCCTCAGTCGTACGAGCGCCGGGGACGACACGGTCACCCTCGAGGGCAGCACCATGCGAGTCGTGCGCGGGGCGCAGCCGCGCGTGGTGCCGTTCCAGGTGAGCGACGCCGACGGGTCCGTGGCTGCGGCGTCCCTGTACGTGCCGGCGACCGGCATCGGGCTGCCCTACGTCAAGCCCGATGCCCTGATCACCATGAAGTCCGGCGGGGAGTTCACCGGAAAGATCAGCGACTACATCGTGAACCCCTCCGGCGGGCAGTTGCGCCTGGCCGGCGGGCGCCAGTCCGTCTCCGCCACGCCCACCGACCTGACCGGCGGCGCCGAGGACGAGCAGGAGTTCACCCTCAAGGCCGACGGTGGCTACCGCGGCCCCGGAGCGGCCCTGCTGCGCGTGACGACGGCGGTCGACGAGTCAGGCAACGAGGACCCGCTCGATCCCTCCGATGGCGCCACCGCGCTGCTGTCCGTGCCGGTCCAGGTGGGCGACGACACGCCGTTCCTGCGATGCAACCAGACGCCGCTGGCCCTGATCCCCGGGCAGGAGATCGACCTCGACCTCACCACGGTGTGCGAGGTGCAGACCGTGGATCCGCGCGATGTCTACCGCCTCGACTACTCGGCGGCCTGGGACACCGAGCTCGGGCAGGTCAACCTCGATGGCGTCGAGGGGTCGGTCGTGAGCATCTCCGTCGACGAGGCCGCCGACGGCGGTACGGCCGTCCTCGCGGTGCGCGCTGGCGAGAGCCGCGAGCAGCTGCTCACCTTCAACGTCGCCCCCGCCGACCCGCCGCGACTCCTGTCGATCCCGTCGCAGCAGTTGCGCGCTGGTCAGGAGAGCGCCCTCGACCTCAAGCCGTACCTGGTCGAGGGGCTCAGCTCGGCCCAACCCACCGTCGTGTCAGTGGCCAGGGTCTCGGGTGCCGGGGTGACCGCTTCGCCATCGGGATCGCGCGTGCTGCTGAGGGCGCCCAAGAACACCAGCGGTCGCGCGGTCTTCACCGTCGTCATGAGCGATGTCTCCGCCTCCGATCCGCCGCAGTCGCGGCGCGCCGTGGGCCGCATCGTCGTGGAGGTCTCCGGTCCGCCACAGGCCCCGACCGACGTGTACGCCTACGAGGTCTCGGCCACGAACCGCCTCATGGTCAGGTGGGCGCCGCCCAAGGACTCCGGCGGAGCACCCATCACCCACTACGTGGTGCGCGACAACCGCTCCGGAACCACACAGCGGTGCGTGACCAGCCCGTGCGCGTGGACCAAGGACATCGGCCGCGGCTATGCGTTCCAGGTGCAGGCCGTCAACCGCATGGGCAACAGCGAGTGGAGTGCCCAGGCCAAGGTCCCCGCGGCAGCGCGTCGCCCGTTCCGGGTGACCAACATCCGTCTGGCCAGTCGCGCGGACGGCGTGGTGAAGCTCAAGTGGAACGCGCCGCCGTCGTCCGGGGCCGAGATCCTCAAGTACGAGATCGACTGGGCTGGTGGCGGCGACGGCATGGAGGTCGTGGGCACCTCGACCACGGCCACGATCGCCGGCCTGAACAACAACAACCAGTACACCTTCGCGGTGGTGGCCGTGAACAAGGCCGGCCGCTCCCCGGTGCGGGAGTCGAGCCCGATGCAGTCCCTGGGCACCCCCTCGGCGCCCTCGGGCGTGAACGTCTCGGACTCGCGTACGGGCCAGCGCAACGCCAACCAGACCACGGTGGCCGTGTCCTGGGGTGCCACGTCGCCTCAGGGCCCCGGGCCGACCACCTACACCGTCTATGTGTCCCGCGGCGGCTCCGAGGCGCGCAGTGTCTCGGGGTGCGTGCGCATCCAGGCGACCACCTGTCTCGACAGTGCTGTCCCGTACGACGGCAAGGTGCACTCGTACTGGGTGCGGGCCAGCAACAGCCCCCAGCCGGAGCAGCCGAACACGTCGCGGCCGAGCGAGGCCGCGCAGTTCCAGGCGACGGGGCTGGCGGCGCCGTGGGGGGACATCACGGTCACCCCGACGGGCCAGACCCAGACGGCAGTGGTCGAGTACACGGTGCCCGACTCGCGCGGCGCCAAGAGCGTCGTGACGATCCTGGTGGGCAACGCGGAAGCGCGGACGTTCGCCAACCAGCGCGGGCAGGTGCGCCAGCAGATCAGCACCGACAGCAACTATCAGGTGTATCCGGTCAGGGTTCAGGTCTGCAACGAGAACGGGCCGAGCAGTTGCAGCGTCTCGGCGGAGCGGAACGTCCAGACGTACGGACCGCTCACGTCGGGGCTGGGCGAAATCACCTCGGTCGTGCGTGACGACACGATCGAGTGGACCGTCCCCGTGGACAACAACGGCGACGAGGCGCAGCTGCACTACGAGATCTTCGAGGGCGACGTGCGCAAGGCCGGCACGACGATCTCCATGACCTCCAAGGGGCAGGCGTCCCAGGTGATCACCTACGCGACCACCTGGGACACCAGGGCGACGCTGCGGGTCACGCTGAGCGACTCGAACCCCGGTGGCAGAGGGACGGCGAACGCGTCCGCCTCCGCCACCACGGATCCTGTGCCTGAGCCGTCGGTGAACGTGAGCAAGGGCGACTCGTGCAGCGACGCGTCGGATGCCCAAGTGCCAGGCTGCGACAACACCGACGGCGGGTACGACGGAAGCACCTGCACCGACGCCAACTGCACCCGGTTGTTCATCACCGCCGGCGGCTTCCTGGGTGCCTACCAATGCTCGATCCGGTTCGGGTACGGCCAGTGGAACACCGTGCCCCCCAACGTCGTCAACGGCGGCCCGTTCTACTACCACGGCGGGTGGAAGGCCCAGGTCACCGTGCAGTGTGTCGCGACGTCCGGCCCAGAGCAGCAGGGCAGCGACACCGAGAACTGGTAATGCGCTCGACCCCGCCCCCGCACAGTCCTCGAACAAGGAGAACCGATGACCATCAGTCGCGAACAGGCCGACTGGTTCAAGCAGACCTTCGACCAGCTCACCGACAACATGGAACGTGCCGTACTCGGCAAGCGTCACGTCGTGAGGCTCGCGCTGACCTGTCTCCTCTCCGAGGGTCACGTCCTGCTCGAGGACTTCCCGGGAACGGGCAAGACGATGCTGGCGAGGGCGCTCGCGAACACGGTGCAGGGCTCGCACGCACGCATCCAGTTCACCCCTGATCTGCTGCCCTCGGACGTCACCGGCGTGACGGTCTACGACCAGCACAAGGGGACCTTCGAGTTCCATCCCGGGCCGATCTTCCACACCATCGTGCTGGCGGACGAGATCAACCGGGCCTCTCCCAAGACCCAGTCGGCGCTGCTCGAGGTCATGGAGGAGGGTCGCGTCACCGTCGACGGCGTCGCGCACCCGGTGGGCAAGCCGTTCCTGGTGATCGCCACGCAGAACCCGATCGAGCAGGCCGGAACCTACCGCCTGCCCGAGGCGCAGCTGGACCGCTTCCTCATGAAGACCTCGATGGGCTACCCGGACCGCCAAGCCACCGTCGCGCTGCTCAACAACGCGGCAGTGCGTGACCGGGCGTCGCTGGTGACGCCGGTCATCACCGCCGCCACGATCGCTCAGATGAGTGGGTTGGCCGACGATGTGTACGTCGACCCGGCCGTGATCGGCTACGTCGCCGAGCTGGCCGAGGAGTCGCGACGCCAGCCCCACGTACGGCTCGGGCTCTCGCCGCGCGGGTGCTTGGCCTTCGTCCGGGTGGCAAAGACGTGGGCGGCCGCAGATGGTCGCGACCACGTCGTGCCCGACGACATCAAGGACCTCGCCGAGCCCGTGCTCTCGCACCGTCTGCTGCTCGACGCAGAGGCCCAGTTCAGCGGCGTCACCGTGCAGACGGTGATCAGCCGCCTGCTCGACGCCGTGGCGCCGCCCACGGACCGCGTGGGGGCCTGACGTCTTGATGGAACGGGTGAGTCGATCCCTGGCGCTGATCCGGCCTCTGGGCTGGACGGTGCTGGGGACAGGTCTGGTCGCCGCGTGTGTGGCGGTGGCCCTGAACTGGCGGGAGATGGTGGTGCTCGCGTTCGCGTGCGGCCTGCTCGTCCTGCTCGCCGCACCCTTCCTGCTGGGGCGTACCAACGTGGCGGTCGAGCTGCGTCTGGAGCCCGATCGGGTGGCAGCCGGAGAGTCAGTCGCCGCCGGAGTGCTGGTCACCAACACCGCGTCGACACGCCTGCTGCCCACGACGCTGGAGGTCCCGGTCGGGTCGACGATCCACCGCTACGGCGTGGGCGCGCTGCCGCCCGGGGCGCACCACGAGGAGACGTTCACGATCCGTACGGAGCGGCGCGGCGCGATCGAGGTCGGGCCGGCGCTGACTCGGCGCGGGGACGCGATGGGACTGTTCTCGCGCGACGTGGTGTGGACTCCGATGCGTGAGGTGCTCGTACGGCCCCCGCTGGTCTCGCTGGACTCGCTCGGGGCGGGCCTGCTGCGCGACCTCGAGGGAGTCTCCACCGACGCGGTCTCGCAGAGCGACCTGGCGTTCCACGCGCTGCGTGAGTACGTGCCCGGCGACGACCTGCGGCACATCCACTGGCGCTCCTCGGCCAAGGTGATGGCCTCCTCGGGCGAGTCCAGCCTGCTGGTGCGCCAGTACCTCGACACCCGCCGCTCGCACGCGGCGATCGTGGTCGATGACGATGTCGCGGCCTGGGCGGACGAGGACGACTTCGAGACCGCGATGTCGGTCGCGGCCTCCCTGGCGGTGCGGGCCGTGCTCGATGAGTTCGAGGTCTCCTTCGCCTGCGGTTCGCAGGTGTCCACCGGCAGCGACGGCAACCTTGCGCTCGACGCCGTGTGCCGGGCGCAGTTCGACTCGGTGGGATTCACCGCGACAGCGCGGCGAGCGGCCAGCGTGGCCACCGACGCGTCCCTGGTCTTCCTCATCGGCGGCGTCCACACCCCCTTCGCCGACGTGCTGCGCGCGGCCGCGGCCTTCCCACCCGAGGTGCGGCGCTTCGCCGTCCTCGTGCAGCCGGGGGAGCAGAGCCGGGTCCGCGAGACCGGCGGCGTCCAGGTCATGCACCTCGGTGCGATCGACGACCTTGCCGGACTGCTGCGTTGGAGCGTGCGATGAGCCGCACCGCAACGCGGACCCGCACGCGGCCGCACCACCTGATGCCCGACGCCGCTGCGTGGATCGACATCGCCTTCGTCCTCGCCCTCACGGCCACGGTGCTGTCGGGGCTCGGGGCCTCCTTCACGGGCCACAGCTATCTCGTCGTCGGCATGGTCGGGGCGCTCATGGCGGTGGTCGTGACTCATGTGTGCAAGGCGCTCGGCTGGCCCTTGATCGCGCCCTTCGTTGTCCTGCTGGGGCTGTTCATGGTGCTGGGGGGACCGATTGCGCTGCGTTCGCTCGGCAACACCGCTTTCCTGCCCAGCCGTGCCACGCTCTCGACGCTGACCGACCAGGCGGTGTTCGGGTGGAAGGACTTCCTCACCACCCTGCCTCCCGTCGACGGCACCGGCACTCTGCTGGTCCTGCCGCTCGTGATCGGCATCGTGGTGGCCTACGCGGGGATGGCCTCCTCCCGAGTCCACCTGAAGTCGGCGTGGCTCTCCGCCGCCCTGCCCGTGGCCTTGCTGACGTTGGCACTGGTGGGCGTGCTCCTGCTCGGCGTGCGTCACCCTGCCTCCTTGCTGCTCCAGGGCGGCGTTTTCGCGGCACTCGCGCTGGGCTGGCTGGCGCTGCGCACGCGTCGCCTCAGCGCCGTGGTGCACGGCGGATCGACCGGATGGGGGCGGCTGGCAGTCGGGGCGGCGCTGATCGTCACGGCGGCCGGCCTCGCCATTCCCGCCAGTGCCCTTGTGGGCGCGGACGACGAGGGCCGCACGGTCGCTCGGAACTGGATCGAGCCGCCCTTCGAGATCGGGCGATACCCCTCGCCGCTCGCGGGCTTTCGCAAGTACGTCGACCCGAAGGGCAGCGCGGTCAAGGGCAACGTCTACGACGAGGTCCTCTTCTCGGTCTCGGGAGCGGAAGCTGGGACGCGTTTCCGTCTGGCTGCGCTCGACACGTACGACGGCATGGTCTGGGGTGCCTCCGATGACCCGCTGCCGGACGAGTCGGGAGACTCTTTCCAGCGCGTCTCCTCCACGATCGACAACCCGGTCGACGGCTCCGAGGTCGAGGCCACGGTCACGATCGGCGCGGGGATGAACGGCGTCTGGTTGCCGACGGCGGGGTCGCTGCAGAGCCTGCAGTTCGACGTCGGCGACGCCCGTACGAAGGCGGAGTCGTTCCGCTACAACCTGGCCACCTCCACGGCCGTGGTGCCCACCGGGGTGAACCCCGGCGACGTCTACCACTTCACCGCCGTCGAGCCCGACGACTCGTTCGACGCGACGGTCCGTACGGCGATGAGCTCGAGCCCGGCACCCGCTGACACGACCTTCCTCGACGGTCCGGTCGAGCAGTGGACCGAGGGCGCCACGGTCGACGCCGAGCGGGTGCTGCGGATCGCGAACCACCTCAAGACCGAGGGCAAGTACTCCGACGGCGTCGTCAAGGCCGAGCGCCACTACTACCCCGGGCACAGCCTGAGTCGACTCGACCCGCAGTTCATCGCCCAGCGCGTCATGGTCGGCAACGACGAGCAGTACGCCGCGGTGCTCGCCCTGATGGCGCAGAAGATGGGGCTCCAGGCCCGCGTCGTTGTGGGCGCCGTGCTGCCTGAGAGCGGGATCGTCAAGGGCAGTGACGTCGAGGCGTGGGTCGAGGTCCGGGCCGCGGACGGGTCGTGGCGCACCATCGGCACCGAGGAATTCGTGCCCACGGAGCCGCCCACCGAGAACCAGCCCGAGACCAACGAGCCGATGACCGGCACGGTGGTCCCGCCGCCGAACCCCATCCCGCCGCCCTCGGATGCCGGCGACCTCAGCGCCGCCGACCTCAAGAAGCGCGACGTGGAGGGCAGCGACGCCGACGCCGCCGATGACGGGTTCTCGTTGCCCGCTTGGGTGAGCGTGGTGCTCACCTACGTCGGGCTGCCCCTGCTCCTGATCGGGCTCATCGTCGGCGCGATCCTCGGCCTCAAGATGCTGCGCCGCTCGCGGCGTCGCAATGCCACCTCGGCCTCGGCCAGGTTCGTGGGCGGTTGGTGGGAGCTGGTCGACCATGCGCGCGACCTCGGCCACGCGGTGCCGTTGGCAGTCGGGGCGACGCGCCGCGACCAGGCCTCGGGGATCGCCTCCGGCGGCGCGGCGGTCCTCGCACGACGCGCGGACAGCTCGGTGTTCGGGCCCACGTCGCCCGATGGCGCCTCGGCGCGGGAGTTCTGGGAGTCGGTGGAGGCGGAGCGGCGCCAGATGAGTGCAGCGGTGCCGTGGCACCGCCGACTGCGGGCCGCGCTCAACCTGACCACGCTGCGGCCGACCCTGGGGCGCCAGCGCACCAAGGAGCTCGCCGACGTTGCCGGCACGGGAGCCGAGTCGGGCCGCAAGCGCTCGGGCCAGAAGGGCTCGGGCCAGAACTCGAGCGAGAATTCCGGCCGTCTGGGGTTCGCTCGGCGCGGCACTGGCGGCCGGCGTGCTCGCTGATTGGTCTTCGGCGCGCCGCTCCGACTAGACTGGCGCGTCGGCCCAACGTGGGCTGGTCGTGTGCTGCCTCTCGGCTGCCCCACCTCCGGTGATCCGGACGGGGGAGCGGGCTTCACCCGGCCGCCTCACGAGGTCCACCGCGAGCGGAGAAATCCGTGCGCGGGCGGTTCCCGGGCCAACGGTAGACACTGGATCAACAGATTGTGGAGGACATGCCGAAGAAAGAAGGCGTGATCGAGATCGAGGGCACCGTCGTGGAGGCCCTTCCCAACGCCATGTTCCGCGTCGAATTGTCGAACGGACACAAGGTGCTCGCCCACATCAGCGGGAAGATGCGCCAGCACTACATCAGGATCCTCCCCGAGGACCGCGTGGTGGTGGAGCTCTCTCCGTACGACCTCACCCGGGGCCGGATCGTCTACCGCTACAAGTGAGCAGGTCGCACGGGGCCCCTGGGGTGCCGTGCGCTGCTGTCCGCCAGCCGAGAAGCAAGGATTGTTGACATGAAGGTCAACCCGAGCGTCAAGCCGATCTGCGACAAGTGCAAGGTCATTCGTCGCCACGGCCGCGTCATGGTCATCTGCGAGAACCCGCGCCACAAGCAGCGCCAGGGCTGAGACGCCCACGGTCGAGTCCCCGGACTCACCTCGCAGCACCACACAACTGAACACAACTGACAACGTGATCGCTGGGCGCTCGTACGCGAGGGCCACACCACCTCCGGAGCAACGGCCGGAGCCCGACCCCCATGGGCGGGACGCGACACGACCGACACCGTTGTGCAACACGTAAGGAATCACCACATGGCACGCCTCGTTGGTGTTGACCTCCCGCGCGACAAGCGCATTGAGGTCGCTCTCACCTACATCTACGGCATCGGCCGTACCCGCGCCAAGCAGCTGCTCGAGGCCACCGGGGTCGACCCCAACGCTCGGGTCCACACCCTCGGTGACGAGGAGCTGGTCAAGCTTCGTGACGAGATCGACGCCAACTTCAAGATCGAGGGTGACCTCCGTCGCGAGGTCCAGGCTGACATCCGCCGCAAGATCGAGATCGGCAGCTACCAGGGTCGCCGCCACCGCATGGGCCTCCCGGTCCGCGGTCAGCGCACCAAGACCAACGCTCGTACCCGCAAGGGCCCGAAGCGCACCGTCGCCGGCAAGAAGAAGGCCAAGTGATCACTGCGCCCACAGCGCAGTGAGGACCACTTCCTTCCCGAAGCTTCCAGACCAGAACCTCAACAGGAGTTACTGAATGCCTCCCAAGAGCCGCGCGACGAAGGTCCGCCGCAAGGAGAAGAAGAACGTCGCCCAGGGCGAAGCCCACATCAAGAGCACGTTCAACAACACGATCGTCACGATCACCGACCCCACGGGTGCGGTGATCTCCTGGGCCTCTGCCGGCACTGTCGGCTTCAAGGGTTCCCGGAAGTCCACCCCGTTCGCCGCTCAGATGGCTGCCGAGGCTGCTGGACGTCGCGCGATGGAGCACGGCATGAAGAAGATCGACGTCTTCGTCAAGGGTCCGGGTTCGGGCCGCGAGACCGCGATCCGTTCGCTGGGTGCCATCGGCCTCGAGGTCGGCACCATCCAGGACGTCACCCCGACGCCCCACAACGGCTGCCGTCCGCCCAAGCGCCGTCGCGTCTGAGCCTTCTGGCCCAGACCTTCACGAGACTTCCAAGGAGACTTTGAACAATGGCCCGTTACACCGGTCCCATGACTCGCAAGTCGCGCCGTCTCGGCGTCGACTTGGTCGGCGGTGACTCCGCTTTCGAGCGCCGCCCGTACGCGCCCGGCCAGCACGGTCGCGCCCGCATCAAGG
Organism: Actinomycetes bacterium; assembly: GCA_023460975.1. Classification (GTDB taxonomy): domain Bacteria; phylum Actinomycetota; class Actinomycetes; order Propionibacteriales; family Nocardioidaceae; genus Nocardioides. The sequence continues at coordinate 48,899 of JAEWOG010000026.1, read as the reverse complement.
AGAGCGAGTACCGCTCGCAGCTGCAGGAGAAGCAGAAGGCTCGCTTCACCTACGGCGTGATGGAGAAGCAGTTCATCCGCTACTACAAGGAAGCCAGCCGTCGCCAGGGCAAGACCGGTGACAACCTGCTGCAGCTCCTCGAGTGCCGTTTGGACAACGTGGTCTACCGTGCCGGGTTCGCCCGCACGCGTCGCCACGCCCGCCAGCTGGTCGTTCACGGCCACTTCCTGGTGAACGGCAAGAAGGTCGACATCCCGTCGTACCAGGTGGCCGAGCACGACATCATCGACGTGCGCGAGAAGTCGCTCGAGATGACCCCGTTCATCGTGGCTCGCGAGACCCACGGCGAGCGCGTCGTCCCGGCGTGGCTCGAGGCCCTGCCGTCGCGCATGCGGATCCTCGTCCACCAGCGCCCGACCCGCGCGCAGATCGACGTGCCGGTCACCGAGCAGCTCATCGTCGAGTTCTACTCGAAGAAGTGACTCTTTCTCGGAGGCCGCCCACCCGGTGACGGGTGGGCGGCCCCCGAGGCCCTCTTCCACAATCCCGCCAGTTCGGAGCCATCAAATGGTGGTTGGCTCCGGGAAGGAAAGAATCCGTGCTTATCGCTCAGCGCCCGACTCTCACGGAAGAGACTGTCGACGAGTTCCGTTCGCGGTTCGTCATCGAGCCCCTGGAGCCCGGTTTCGGCTACACGCTCGGCAACTCGCTTCGCCGTACGCTGCTGTCCTCGATCCCCGGTGCCTCGGTCACGAGCATCAAGATCGACTCCGTCCTCCACGAGTTCTCGACCATCGAGGGCGTCACCGAGGACGTCACCGAGATCATCCTCAACCTCAAGGGCCTGGTCGTCTCCTCCGAGCACGACGAGCCCGTCACCATGTACCTGCGCAAGTCGGGTGCCGGTGACGTCACCGCCGCCGACATCACGCCGCCGGCCGGTGTCGAGGTGCACAACCCCGAGCTCAAGATCGCGACCCTGTCCGACAAGGGCAAGCTCGACATGGAGCTCGTCGTCGAGCGTGGCCGCGGCTACGTCTCGGCCGTCCAGAACAAGGGTGGCGACAACGAGATCGGCCGCATCCCGGTCGACTCGATCTACAGCCCCGTGCTGAAGGTGACCTACAAGGTCGAGGCCACCCGTGTCGAGCAGCGCACCGACTTCGACAAGCTCGTCATCGACGTCGACACCAAGCCGTCGATCCGTCCCCGCGACGCGATCGCCTCGGCCGGCAAGACGCTGGTGGAGCTCTTCGGCCTGGCTCGTGAGCTCAACGTCGAGGCCGAGGGCATTGACATCGGCCCGTCGCCCGTCGACGAGCAGCTCGCTCAGGACCTGGCCCTGCCGGTCGAGGACCTGCAGCTCACGGTCCGCTCGTACAACTGCCTCAAGCGCGAGGGCATCCACACCGTGGGTGAGCTCATCTCGCGTTCGGAGCAGGACCTGCTCGACATCCGCAACTTCGGTGCGAAGTCGATCGACGAGGTCAAGGCCAAGCTGGTCGAGATGGGCTTGTCCCTCAAGGACAGCGCGCCCGGCTTCGACCCGCACGCGGCCCTGGCTGCGTACGGCGACGACGACGCCGACGACAGCTACGTCGAGGACGAGCAGTACTGATCACCTTCGATGGTCGAGCTTGGTGAGGCTCTGGTCTCGACAAGCTCGACCAACGAGGACACCAAACCGACCGGGAATCGCCCGGTCGTCTACCCGGGTACCTGACACGGCCCGAGAGAGAGGCAGACATGCCCAAGCCCAAGAAGGGTGCCCGCCTCGGCGGTAGCCCCGCCCACCAGCGCCTGATCCTGTCGAACCTGGCCACCCAGCTGTTCGAGCACGGTCGCATCACCACGACCGAGGCCAAGGCGCGCCTGCTTCGCCCGTACGCGGAGAAGCTGATCACCAAGGCCAAGAAGGGCGACCTGCACAACCGCCGCGAGGTGCTCAAGAGCATCCGCGACAAGGGTGTCGTGCACGTCCTCTTCACCGAGATCGCCCCGGCGTTCTCGGAGCGTCCCGGTGGCTACACGCGCATCACCAAGATCGGTCCCCGCAAGGGCGACAACGCGCCCATGGCCGTGATCGAGCTGGTGACCGAGGCGTACAGCCCGAAGGCCCCCTCGACCAAGAAGACCGAGGCTGCTGCCCCGGCTCCCGCCGTCGAAGAGGCTCCCGTCGAGGAGACCGAGGTCGCCGCTGACGAGGCTGCCGCCGACGAGGTCGTCGAGGTCGAGGAGACCGAGGCTGCTGACACCGAGGCTGCGGCCGAGGAGAAGTGACCTCACAGGTTCACTGAACGCCCCGCCACCCACCCGGGTGGCGGGGCGTTCGCCATTTCGGGTAGGAATCGGGGATGGAGTCCTGGAGCCTGCTGATCGGCGAGGCCGTGCACGACGTCACGCTCACGCCGTCCGGCGTCAGGACCGCACAGCCAGGAGGCAGCGCCGCCAATCAGGCGGTCGGCCTCGCGCGACTGGGCCACCGGGTGCTGCTGGGCACCTGCTGGGGCGACGACGAGGCCGGACGGCTGCTCGCCGCCCACGTGGCCGCCTCGGGCGTCGAACTCGCCTGCGATCCGGTGACGCTGGACCGTACGGCGTCGGCGTTGGTGCGGCTCAACCATGACGGGCACCCGTCGTACGAGTTGGATGTGGCGTGGCGACTCGCTCCGCTGGAGCTGCCCGCCTCGGCACCTGTCGTGGTCGGCACTGGGTCGTACGCGGCCGTCCTCGACGAGGGGCCCGTGCTGGAGTGCCTGGCGCGGTGGCGCGGGCAGGCACTGACGTTCTACGACGTCAATGTGCGCACCATGGTGACGGGCACGGGCGAACAGGTGCGTCGTCGTACGCGCGAACTGCTCGCCAACGCCGACCTCGTCAAGGTCAGCGACGAGGACCTTGACCTGCTGTGGCCCGGCGAGTCGCACGAGGCCCTGATCGGGGACTGGTTGGCCGGAGGCGTGCGGGCGGTGTTGCTGAGCCGCGGCGGCGCCGGGCTCACGTGGATCGGTGCCTCGTCAAGGCTGGACGTGACGGCGCCGAGCGTCGACGTGGTGGACACGGTCGGGGCCGGGGACAGCCTGAGTTCCGCGGTGCTCCACGGCCTGATCGCGGCTGGGTGCCGTACGGGCGAGCACCTCGCCGCGCTCGACGAGAGCGCGCTCACCGACGTCCTGAGCCTCGCCACCCGCGCGGCCGGGATCACGGTCTCACGCTCGGGCGCGAACCCGCCCTGGCTCCACGAGCTCTGAGGTGGCGGGGCTGGGTAGGTGGTCTCGACAGGCTCAACCGGCGATGGGTTTGACCAGTTGGGCAGGTGGGTCTCGACAGGCTCGACCAGCGACAGGCTCGACCGGCTGGGTAGGTGGGTCTCGACAGGCTCGACCGGCGAAGGTCTCGACAAGCTCGACCAGCCGGGCAGGCTCGACGAGGGAACGCGGTACCGAGCGACGTCAGTCGGTGGGGGACCAGGCAGGGTCGCGGCCGATGAACCCCATCAGGCGCTCGTGGACCGGCGCGGTGGGAGAGACGTCGACGCGGGGGCCGTACTGACCCGAGCTGCGCAGCATGTCCTCGATGGGCGTCATGCCGTCGAGCAGCTCCTGACAGAACACCGGGTCCAGGGTCTCGTCCTGCCCGCTGGCCACGGCGAGGTCCCACGAGTGCATGAAGACGTCGGCGGTGTAGAACCGGTCGACAGCCTCCGGCAGCGGTACCTCTCCGATGTGCGGGTTGGTGATCGCCTGTGCGCCTGCGTCGGGGTCGTCCAGGAGTGCCTGGACCGCGTCGTACTGGTGTGCCCACGCCGCCACCGGGTCGGCCGCCACGTCCGGGCCGGGCGGGAGCGGGTGCCCGCCGGCGGCCATGAAGCCGGGGAACCGCTCGACGAGGTGGCGTACGACGTCGAGGGCGGTCCAACCAGCGACGGGGGCCGGAGCCGACCAGTCGGCCACGCCGGCCACCAGTGCGGTGAAGTGGCCGGCATGGGTGCGATGGCGTTCAGCTGCGCTCATCCCAGGACTCCTTCGGCTGCGAGCGCGTCGATGGCGTCGTAGCCGTCGTCGATGCCCTCCTCCATGCCGCTGGCCAGCCACGCGTCGCGGCCCTCGAAGCTGTCGCACAGGCTCATCGCGTGCAGGCGCGTACGCCCATCGCCGAGGTCCGTGAACGTCAGCGTCTCCAGAGACACCTCGTCGGGCATGCCCTCCCAGGTGAATGTCTGCACGATCCGGTCGCGGGTGACGGTGTGGAAGCAGCCGCGGAAGGTGGTCTCGAACTCCTCGCGCCCAGCCTTGTAGCGCCACGAGCCGCCGTCGCGGGCGTCCCATTCGAGGATCGTGTTGGTGAGCGAGTCGGGGCCGACCCAGCGGGCGAAGAGCTCGGGGTCGGTGTGGGCGCGGAACAACTGATCGGGCGTGGCCGAGAAGTCGCGCCAGATGTGGATCGCGGGCACGGTCTCGTCGGCCTGGATGGCGGCCTTGTCGTAGCGGGCGGCCCTGTCGTTGCGGACGGCCCTGTCGTTTCGGACTGTCGGGGGAGTGGTGGTCATGATGCTGCTCCTGTCGTGGGGTGCTGCTCGGTGTCGGTGGTGCCTGCCGGGGCGTCCATCTGGGCCAGCACGGCGTCGAGGCGGGCGTACCGCTCCTCGGCGGCGCGTCGGTAGCGCTCGATCCACTTCGTCATGAGGTCGAACACCTCCGCTTCCAGGTGGACGGGGCGACGCTGTGCGTCCTTGCTGCGGCTGACCAGCCCTGCCTCCTCGAGGACCTTCACGTGCTTGGAGACCGCTTGGACGCTGACGTCGTACGGCTCCGCGAGCGCGGTGAGGGTGGCGTCGCCGACGGTGAGGCGGGCGACGATGTCGCGCCGGGTCGGGTCGGCGAGGGCCGCGAAGGCCTTGGAGAGTTGATCGGTCATCTCGTCCTCAACTGATTGGTTGAATACAACGAGCGTGCCCCCGGTCAGCCTCGTTGTCAACCTTTTGGTTGAAGAAAGGGTTCGGTAGCCTCCTCGCACCAGGTTTCTACGCCACGGGAGTGAACCACCACCTCACCGAGGACGAGATCGCCTACATCCTCGCCGACTGCGAGGCCTCGGTGCTGTTCGTCTCCAGCGCCCACCTCGGGGCCGCGCTGGCAGTGCGTGACCGGGTGAACAGCATCAGCGAGATCGTCCTGATCGACGGCGAGGCGCCCGCCGGCGCCGCGGGCGTACGGGCGTGGAGCGACATCCTGGAGGAGACCTCGGATGCTCCGTTGGGCGATCAGCCCCGCGGCGGGGACATGCTCTACTCCTCGGGCACCACGGGACGCCCCAAGGGCATCAAGGCCCCGCTCAACGGCATGCAGCTGGGTGAGCCGGGCTCCGACCTGATGACCGAGGTCTTCGGGATGGTCTTCTCCTTCACCCCCGAGACGGTCTACTACTCGCCGGCGCCGCAGTACCACGCGGCGCCCCTGCGCTACTCCGCGATGGTGCACGCCAACGGGGGAACCCTGCTGATCGCGCCGCGCTTCGAAGCCGAGCAGGCACTGGCCGACATCGCCACGTACGGGGCCACGCACAGCCAGTGGGTGCCCACGATGTTCGTTCGCATGCTCAAACTGCCACAGCAGGTGCGCGAGTCGTACGACACCTCCTCGATGAAGGTCGCCATCCACGCCGCGGCGCCGTGCCCGGTGGAGGTGAAGCAGCAGATGATCGAGTGGTGGGGCCCGGTGCTGTTCGAGTACTACGCCTCCACCGAGGCCAACGGCGTCACGCTGGTCGGCTCCGAGGAGTGGCTGGCTCACCCGGGCACGGTCGGGCGGGCGATGTTGGGTGTCGTCCACATCTCCGGCAAGGACGGTCGCGAGGTCGAGGTCGGTGAGGTCGGCCGGGTCTATTTCGAGCGCGACGAGAGGCCGTTCGAGTACCACAACGATCCCGGCAAGACGAGCGCCGCGACGCACCCCGAGCACCCGACCTGGACCACGACGGGTGACGTGGGGCGGGTGGATGAGGACGGCTACCTCTACCTGACCGACCGCGAGTCGTTCATGATCATCTCCGGAGGGGTGAACATCTATCCCCAGGAGATCGAGAACGCCCTCACGATGCACCCCGCGATCCTCGACGTCGCCGTGATCGGGGTCCCCGACGAGGAGATGGGCCAGGCCGTCAAGGCTGTGGTGCAACCCGTCGACGACGTCGAACCCTCCGCGGAGTTGGCCGTCGACATCCTGGCCTCGCTCGAGGGCAGGATCGCGCACTTCAAGATCCCTCGCACGCTCGAGTTCACCGACGAGTTGCCCCGCTCCGCCACCGGGAAGCTGATCAAGGGACGGCTCGTGGAGGAGCATGCGTGAGTGGGTGCGGTGGGACGCCGCGAGCCTGACGGGGAGTGAGAGCGGGTCGGCCTGAGAGACTGTGCCGGTGCGTATCCGGATCGACCTCGCCTACGACGGCACCGACTTCAAGGGCTGGGCCACCCAGCCCGCGTTGCGCACCGTGCAGGGCACCCTCGAGGCCGCGCTGGCGACGGCGTTGCGGATCGAATCGGTGCGCGTGGTCGTGGCTGGGCGTACGGACACCGGGGTTCACGCCCGGGGGCAGGTCGCGCACCTCGACGTGGATCCCGAGGTCCTCACCGCGAGTGCTGGACGGTCCACGGACCCGCCGTTGGAGGCGCTGTGCCGGCGCCTCAACGGGATTCTGCCGCCTGACCTGCGCATCCACGCCGTCACCCAGGCGCCCGCTGGGTTCGATGCGCGGTTCTCGGCGACCTGGCGGCGCTACGCGTACCGGGTTGCGGATGCGCCCGGGTTGTACGACCCCCTCACTCGCCACCACGTCCTGCACTGGCCCCGCCCGCTGGACCTCGACGCCATGAACGCGGCGAGCGAGCCGCTGCTGGGCCTGCAGGACTTCGCCTCGTTCTGCAAGAAGCGCGAGGGCGCCACGACCGTACGGACCCTCACGGCCTTGCGCTGGGAGCGCGACGTGCGCGGGCTCGCGGTGGGCACGGTCGTCGCGGACGCCTTCTGCCACAACATGGTGCGCGCGCTGGTCGGCTGCCTGATCGCGATCGGCGAGCACCGACAGCCACCCGAGTGGGCCGCTGATGTCCTGACCCGACGGACCCGCAGCGCAGGGGTCACCGTCGTCCACGCCCACGGCCTGACGCTGGAGGAGGTCGGCTACCCCGAGGGAGCCGAGCTCGCCGCACAGGCCGTACGAGCCCGAGCAACCAGGGAGCCCCTGCATGGATGAGCACTACTTCTCCGCCGACCCCACGGTCGCGTTCAAGCGCGAGTCCTTCACCGCCGAGGTCTGGGGGCACGAGCTGCCGCTGGTGTCGGGGTCCGGCGTGTACAGCAAGGGGCACCTCGACATCGGGACGGCGGTGCTGTTCAAGGAGACGTCGCCTCCGGTGCAGGGCAACTTCCTTGATCTCGGGACGGGGTACGGGGTGATCGGCCTGGCCATCGCGCGCGCCGTCCCGTTGGCGTCGGTCATCGGGGTCGAGGTCAATGAGCGCGCGATCCTGCTCGCGAACGAGAACGCGCGCTCGCTCGGCGTCGACAGCCGCTTTGTGGCGTGTCTGCCCGACGCGGTCCCGACGAACCTGACCTTTGACGAGATCTGGTCGAATCCACCGATCCGGATCGGCAAGGAAGCCCTTCACGAACTGCTCCTGACGTGGCTGCCGCGGCTGAACCCCGGTGGGCGCGCGGTGCTGGTCGTGGGCAAGAACCTCGGCGGGGACTCGCTGCAGCGTTGGTTGACCGAGCAGGGATGGCCGACGACGCGCGTCGGGAGCGCGAAGGGGTTCCGGGTGCTCGAGGTGCGGCGGGCCGAGTCCGCATGAGCCGCCGCATCCTGGTCGTCGGCGGCGATGCCGCTGGGATGAGCGCAGCCAACCAGGCGCTGCGGACGGCGGCCGAGCGCGGCGAGGACGTTGCCGTGACGGTGCTTGAACGTACGGAGCACACGTCGTACTCCGCGTGCGGGATGCCGTACTGGATTGCCGGTGACGTGGCGTCGAAGTCGGAGTTGATCGCTCGCACTGCCGAGCAGCATCGCGAGGCAGGCATCGACCTGCGTACGTCGACGGAGGCCGTCGCGGTGGACCTCGCGGGTGGGCGGCTGGAGGCGCGTACGCCTGAGGGCGTGGAGACGTACGAGTTCGACGAGTTGGTGTGGGCCACCGGGGCCACTCCGGTGATGCCGGAATGGACGCGGGTCGGGGGCGTGGTGCCCGGTGGTGTGCTGCCGCTCAACGACCTCGCCGAGGGGGAGGCGTGGCTGGACCTGCTGGCGGTTTCCGAGCCTGCAGACGTGGTGGTCGTGGGCGCGGGCTACATCGGCGTGGAGATGGCCGAGGCGGCGCAACGGCGGGGGCATCGGGTCACGCTGGTGGCCCGCTCGCGGGTGCTGCGCGGGCTGGACCCGGAGCTGGGGAAGGACCTGACGGAGGCGATCCGTTCGGCGGGCGTCGTGGTGCGCACGGGCACCGACGTCGATCGCCTCGAGGTCGTCGATGGGCGGGTCGCTGCGGTGGTGCTTGCGGGGGAGAAGGTGCCGGCGCAGGCGGTCGTGGTGGCCACCGGGCTGAGGCCCAACACGGGGATGCTGCGCGACCAGCTGCCTGCCGAGTGCGTGGGCCGCTCTGGTGGGTTGCGTGCTGATGGGCACGGGCACGTGCACGGGCGGCTGTGGGCTGCGGGCGACTGTGCGGAGGTCCGCGACCTGGTGACGCGGGACTGGGCCTATCTCCCGTTGGGTACGCACGCCAACAAGCAGGGGCGGGCGCTGGGTGAGGCGGTCGTCGTGGGCGGTGAGCGCGCCCGGTGGTCGTTCCCCGGGGCGTTGGGCACTGCGATCACTCGGTTCGAGGGGTGCGAGGTGGGGCACACGGGCCTCGGCGAGGGCGAGGTTGAGCGCCTTGGCCTGGACGCGGTCGGACTCCTCACCCGCGGTACGACCGCGTCGGGCTACATGCCGGAGGCGGCGCCGATCGCGATCAAGGTGGTCGCTGAGCGGGGCTCCCGGCGTCTGCTGGGGGTGCAGGTGGTCGGTGGGCAGGGCGCGGCCAAGCGGGTGGACGCGGCCGCCGCCGTGCTCCACTTCGGCGGCAGCGTGGACGACCTGGCGTGGATGGATCTGTCGTACGCTCCGCCGTTCGCCACTGCCTGGGAGATCCTCCAGATCGCCGCTCGGCGCGTGGCTGAGCGGCTCTGACCTGAGGGCCACGAGCTGGGCAGGGGAGCGGTGTGCGCGGCTCACCGTCGCCTCGCGAATCTGATGTCGCCGTTGGGCATGCGGCTGGTGGCGTAGGTCGGGTCGTGGATGCGTTGGTGGTGCCACGAGCAGAGGAACTCGAGGTCGTCGAGGTCGGTGGTGCCGCCGGCCGCCCATGGGGTGCGGGCGTGGTGGGCTTCGCACCAGGTCGCGGGGATGGTGCAGCCCTCGCCTGCGCAGGTGGTGGCGGTGGTCATCTTGGCGTGGCGTTGGGCGGCGGTGAACAGGCGGCTGGTGCGGCCGAGGTCGAGGACTTCGCTCTTGCTGCCGAGCACGGCGGGGATGAGGTCTGATTGACAGGCGAGCCTGCGCACTTCGGAGGCGGGGAGTTTGAGGTCGTCTGCCCCGCTGGTGGCCAGTGTCGCGAGGCCGAGGCCGGTGCGCAGGGTGTCGAGGCTGACGGTGATGACGATCTTGGTGGCCGCGCCGCCGTGGCTGGGCAGGCGGGTGGGGTCGACGGACTCCAGGAGTGAGCAGAAGGCGTGGCCGAGGAGTCGCTCGTGGGGCAGGCGCAGGCCGGTCGCGGGATCGATGCCCTGGCTGGTGTCGCGCTCGCTGTCGCTGCCGCGAGCGGCGATGTGTCGGGGTGAGGTCCAGGCGTCGAGGAGAGTCTTGAGGCGGGATGCGACGCCGTCGGGGATGCGGGCCTTGATGTCGGTGGCTCCGTCGCCGCGGCGGTGGAAGGTGAGGCGGGTGGCGCGGTTGGCGCGCTGCTGGGCGTCTTCGAGGGCTGTGCGCTCGAGGTCGTCGTAGGTGTCGGGGGCGACGATCTCGAGGATCTTGGCGCCGAGGGTCTCGAGCGCGCGGGGGTCGTGGATGGCAGCGAGGTCGATGAGGTGCTGCTCGGCCTTGGCGAGGATGTGGGCGGGGACCTCATCGGCGGGGAGCGCGTCGAGGGCCTTGACGATGGTGTGGGCCTGCTCGAGGCGTACGTCGCCGGCGGCGAGTGCGGCGGCCACCGTGTGCCAGCGGGTGTTGAGGGCGTCCGCGAGGGCTTCGGCTCGTCGGGCTGGGGCGTATCCGGTGCGGGTGCGTGGTGCGAGCCAGGCGGCGGGGGAGCGGGCGCCGTCGGTCTGCGCGATCCCGTGTGGGCCGGCGGCTGCGTCGATCACGCCCAGGCGGACGGCTTCGAGTCGTCCGGTGAGTCGGGTGAGCTCGATCAATGCCTCGCGGTGGGCTTGGGCGGAGAGTTGGGTGGGGTCAGCGTCGCGGGCGGCTTCCAGCGCCGCGGTCACCTCGGCCACCAGGCGCGTCACGGGATGCACAGCTGGCTGTGTGCTCATGATCCCTCCCCGAGTGGTTGACCTGAGACCAGTCAATCCGTGGGGTGTGACAGTCCCCGGGGATGGTCTGGACCGGGGGTGGGTGCGGCCTTTCGGCTCCCCTCTGTTAACCAGCGTTCTGGAGCTGGCCTGAAGGGTGGCTCTTCCGTGGCGGTGGGCCTGCGGCGTAGCGTCGAGATCGCGGGTCCGGGAGTGGCTGATCCGAAGTGCCGATGTGCGGGGGAAGGTCGGCCGCGCTGGATGCTTGAGACGCCCCGCCTTGCCCTCCCGGGCTCGCGCCAGCACGCTGGGCATCGGCGACGAGCTGGCGGTAGATGACGTCGGAGATCCGTCGTTTAAGACACCTCAGCGCTTCCTTCGACTTCTTCCCGTGGGCGCGCTTGCGTTGGTAGTACTCACGGCCCGTGGCGTCGTGGCGTAGCTGGGTGACCGCGGCAATGTGGATCATGTGATTCACCCGCCGATTTCCGGCGCGCGAGAGCCGGTGGCGGTTCTGCTCGCCTGAGGACGCGTCCAGCGGCGCGGTGCCAGTCCACGACGCGAAGCGGTTGCGGTCAGCGAACCGGGTCACGTCACCCACATCGGCGAGGATCCGTGCAGCGACCACAGCGCCGACACCGGGAATGTCCATCAACCGCGACTCACGGGCCAGGACCATGGCCTTCAGTTCCGCCGTCGCGCGTTTGATCTTCGCGTCGACCGCGGTCAGCTCCGCGAGTTCCTCCGCAGCGATTCGTCGACGGGTCTTGCCGGCGACGTCACGCGGTCTCACGGTGGCCAGCATCCGCTTGGCCTGCATCGGCGTGATGTCGCGCTTGACCTGGCCCGGCAGGATTTCAGCCAGGAGGGCCTGGAGGCGGCAGACCGTCTGCACGCGCCGGCGGGTCAGGGCCTCGCGTCGATCGGTGAGCATCCGCAACGCCTCGAGTTCGCCATCAATCTGCAGCACGCGCAGGCCCGGGGTGCGCACGGCCACCACTGCGATCGAGTGGGCGTCGAGGGCGTCGGTCTTGCGGTTGTGGCCAGTGTTGAAGATCCGCACCCGGGCGGCCAGCTTGGCGGGCACGTCGACGACCTGCTCGCCTGCTTCCAAGAGGCGCTGCGCGAGGGGGCGGCCCACGCCGTTGGCGCCTTCGACGGCCCAGACCCGGTGCGGCCAGGTCTTGGCGTACTTGCGCATTGCGGCGTAGCCCGCCTTGTCGGTGGTGAACCGGCCCGAGCCGAGGACCTTCTCGGTCTTGTCGACGACCTCGATCGTCGCGGACAGTTTGTGGGGATCAACCCCGATGATGACCTGCTCCATGCGCTTCTCCCGCCGGTGCTCGTGCCGATGTGGACGGCGAGGTGGGCATTGCTACTACGAGCAGGGCAGTCCCCTCTTGAGCCACGCCTCGTCACGGAGCCCGGCGGGCCGCAGACCGAAAGAGTGCCACACCAGCAAGGCCGGTGGGCAGCCCAAAAGAGAGCAAGCCCACCGGGCTCCTGGACCGAGTCTGGCCAGACACCGGCCCTACGGGGAAGTCTCTAGTAGCCCAGATAGACGCGGGTGTCCCATGCGACTGACGCGATGCACCTCGTCGCGCGAAGTCAAGGGTGGCTTCTCGTCCTGGTCGGTCGCGATCCATGTGCCCTAGACGTCTCACCTCCGGATGGCACGCGGACCGATGCACGTTGGCCACTAGGTCCGCGTCGGTGGGGTGCTGCAAAGTTGGTCACCCATCGTTGAACGGGAACAGCAATCGCCGATCGGAAGGCTGAAACTGATGCGTCACCCTGACCAACTGAGTCGCATCCGAGACGGCGTGGTCGGAGAGTTCGTCCCCGTCGTGGACCCGCCGCCGACGCGGTGGCTCAGCGGATCCATCAAGCTCGATGACGAACAAGCCGCGGCGACTCTGATCGCAGATCGGGACGCCTACGATGACAAAGGCTTTCCGGTGGAATGCCCCGCTCTGGCGGGTCGCACCGAAGCTGGCGACGTTCTACTGGTCGCGATCAGCTCGCGCGGAAGCAATAGGGGCCATATCGACGTGGCGACGTACCGCTCGAAGCGCCTGCTCGTGAATGTAGACCTGGACGAGGTCGACGACGACACGGTGACAGCGGTTCAGATGGCCTACCACGGACTGATCGACTGGGTGGACAACCCGATCTACCACGAAGACCAGCTCGTCGAAGGTGAGAAGTACGTCGGCTGGACCGCTGAGCTTCGATACGGCAAGGACACCACCGTTGACCTCGACGGAGGGTTCACGCTCCGGTTCGGCGCCGGGTGGCAGATCGACGGACCCCACGATCGTCGAACGTTCGCGACGCCGCTGACCGTGACCGTGGAGTCCGCGACGCGCCGCCCGATCGGCGATCACATTGTCCGCTTGGACGCCGTCCACGCACTCCTCAACATCGCCCATCGCGGCCAGGTGAAGTCGTTCGGAGGCTCGGTTCAGCTCCTCGACCCGAAGCAGTGGTGCGGGTTCTGGGAGGCCAACATGATGACCACCGAGGCCGCGGATCAGGGCACGCACGAGTTCCCTTACCTCGGGCTCGAAGCGGTCGGCGGCCTAGACGGGGTCGCCAACTGGGTTCGGCTCGTCCTTCGCCACCGTCGGGCTGTAGTGCCGCTCGTGAGGCACGCGCTATTTACGAACCAGACACCTGAATCGCGACTGCTGTCGACGGCAACCGCCATGGAGTCTTGGGTAGCAGCGAACCGACGCACCGCGGCATGGGCACAAAAGGTCAAGGACGAGGACCTTCCGTACGCCCTAGTGCGAAAGGTAGACCGTGCCTGGGACGAGTGGGTCGGTGAGCCAGACAAGTGGGTCAAGGATTTTTGGCACGCCTACACGTGCCTGAAGCACCGACCCGACGCAGAGCCCGATCCGCACCAGTTGCACATGCTCGAAGTCTCGGGCCGATGGCTGCTGACGGCCGCGCTGCTGGATGAATGCGCCGGCTCGCTCGGCCCGAGCGCTCACCTGTTCGGCAAGTCGCTCTCGATGATCGGCAGCGGCGTGCGCGAGTCCTTGAAGGAGGCGACCTGAGCCGACGTCCGGCTCGGTGGGTCTGCTGGACAACTTGGCACAACCTGAACTGCTGCATTCCGCCGCGTAGCGTGCGCCCGCGAATGTCCGCTCATGTCGATGATCTGGTGGGTGTGTCTCCGGGTGCGAGGATGTCGATGAACCTCCGAAGCGCTCGCGATGGAGCCTCGCGCCTGGGAGAATGCGCCCATGGAACCTTGCGGGCGCCCTCGTAGGCCCAGGCAGACGTCAAGGCGGGACTTGGCGATTCGAGGCTGCGCGATGCTCGCTTTCTCGGCGGTCCTGGGTAGTGGCTGCAGTCTGTTCAACGACGACGCCGTAGCCACGTGGGACCTCGCCAATGACCAGTCTCCGGACTCCGCCACCACCGCGGTCACCGTCGACGTCACCCGCCTCGGCTGCAACAGCGGCGAGACCGGCACCGTCAACGACCCCGACATCGAGATGACCGACACCCAGGTCGTCATCACCTTCACCGTCAGCCCAGGCGAACCCAGCGCGGCCAACTGCCAGGGCAACAACCCAGTCTCTTACGACGTCGAACTGCCCGAGGCACTCGGCGAGCGCTTTCTCGTCGACGGCGCATGCGATTTAACCGAAGCCACTAGCACCGCGCCGTGCCAACCCAGCGGCGTGCGCTACACACCCTGATTCGAAACCGCTACTGCAAGATGGCGTCGCCCCCATCTGGGCCGCTCCGGGCGACGCAGCCCGGTCATGCCGCGATAGGCGCGTCACGCCACCGCGATCGGGCGCGCTTCGCCTGGGCGAGCCGCGCCCTGGGCTGAGCTCGATGAGAGCCCCGCCCTCCCTGCTTGCACTGTGCTAGCATCGAGAAATGACCACGCTCTACATTCGTGACGTGTCGGAGGAGGTCGCGGAGACGCTCAAGGAGCGCGCTGCGGCCGAGGGCAAGTCGCTCTCGGCCTACGTCGGCGCGGAGCTGGCCAGGATCGCCGGGCGGCCCACCAACGCCGAGGTGGTGTCGAGGCTCAGGGCCCGTGATCGATCGGAAGGTCCGACTTCGGCCGAGATTCTCGCTACGGTCGAAGCCGAGCGGCGTTGATCGTGATCGATGCCTCGGCGATGGTCGAGGCGTTGATCGGGCGAGACGTCGACGCGGAGTTGCTTGACAGCCTCACGGGCGAGATCGCAGCCCCTCACCTCATCGACGTGGAGGTGGTCTCGGTGCTGCGCGGACTGACGCTTGGCGGCAAGCTCACCGACGCCGTTGCCGACGAGGCGAGGCGGGATCACTTCGCCTTCACTATCCATCGCCACGAGGCCCACCCGCTCACCGATCGGGCCTGGTCGCTGCGCCACCAGTTCACCAGCTACGACGCCTGCTACCTCGCCCTGGCCGAGGCCCTCGATGCCCCGCTGTACACCTGCGATGCCAAACTCCTGAGCGACACCCATCGTGCCGAAGTTCGGGTCTTCCCGCGCTCCCACTGACACGTGCTCGGCGTCCACGTCGGGATCCGCCGCGTTCCGTCCAGGTCGCGACATAGCGCCGCGTAGCGGACACGGCGTGGGTGTGATGTCCCTGGCCGAACATGCCTAGGCTTCACAACCCGAACCACGTCACTTGGGCGCTCAACCCGTGCGGGCAACGTCCGCGGTCTCGATCAGAGCGGCGCGGAGCGCTGCGCGGGCAGCGGAGTATCGGCTGCGCGCAGTGGAGGGGTTGAGGCCAAGGAGTTCGGCAGCCTCCGCCACGCTGAGGCCGTCCCAGTGCACCAGCATGATGAGCTCGCGGTGCGCCGCCGCTAAGTCGCGTACTGCGGCTTGGACCGTCAGGGCCTCAGCGTGGTCCGGCTCGTTCGCTTCGGCCATGTGGTGTCGAATCCGATCCGCCAAGGCTGCCCGTCGTCGAGACGAACGACGCTGGTTCGCCAGCACGTGAGCGGCGATGGTGAACAGCCACATGCGGCGCCGCTCAGGCGCGTGCGGGAGCGAGTCGACTCGTCGCCATGCCTGCAGCATCACCGCAGCCAGGAGGTCGGCCGCGTCCTCGCGCACGAGCACGCGCCGCTCGAAGTACGCCAGAAGGTCAGCCGACGTGGCGTTCAGCGCCGCGCTCAGGGCATCGGCGCTCATTCGGCGCACCCACCCGAGCTGCCGATGCTGGAATGGATCACGTACGGATCCAGGCCGAGGCCCTCCAGGTGGGCCGTGAGGTCGCGGACAACCTTGCTGGAGACCGCGTGCATCTCGAGGTCGTCGCCTTCCAGAAGGGGCTGAGCCTCCTCCGGGTCAGCTTCAGCGATGATGCGACGCTGCACCTCGTCTGCTTCCTTGATCGCGGCATCCCGGTCGATGGCGTCAAAGTCGTAGGCCGCCAGGTACTGGCGCGCTTCCCCAGCGACTTCCTCCTGCTCGGAGGCACTGGGCCAGGCCGTTCGTCCTTCCATGATCGTCGCGATCTCACCGCTCGCAGCGTCCTCGGGACCCACAGGCTGGACCACGAACTGCATCTCGCACGCGTCACCCGAGGACGTGCTGGTGAACCACAACGCACCGTTGTTGATCACTGCGGCTGCGCCGACCGTACCCAGACCGAGCACGCCCGCAGTTGACGTGTGGCTTGAGGCGCTGGAGCCGACGTACGGCCTGAAGCGCTCGCGAACTGCGAAGCCGTCCTCCGGGCGGCAGGCGCGACGCTCGACGACGTCGTGGAAGTGGGTGTGCTGCTTGCCGACCCGGCCGACTTCGCCGGCATGAACGAGGAGTACGCCCGCTGGTTCCCGTCGGAGCCGCCGACTCGCTACGCGGCCAAACTCGGCGCCGAGGTGCCCGGCATGCTCGTCTCGATCCGAATGACCGCATCCTTGGCCTGACCATGCTCGACGCCCCTCATGTGCCGCCCTCGATGCGAGCAGCGAGACCGGTCAGGCCGCGCCGCACCATGTCGCCGTACGGATCCTGTCCAAGCTGGTCCTCTGCGGCCCGCGCATGCTCGAGGTGCTGGCGAGCCTTGTCGGGATCACCGGCCCGCAACCAGGCGTCGCCCACGTTGAGGTGCAGGGACGGGAGGAAGGCTGCCGCTGACGACAACCCCAACGGCAGCAGGTCCTCGTCACGCAGGTGCTCGTGTGCCGCCAACGCCCTCTGGTCCCACTCCAGCTCAGCCAGCACATCGTCCTGCAGGTCTGCGTAGTAGTGCGCCACGATGCACCTCATCACGTGTTCGTCCTCACCCAACTGGTCCCACACGTCGGCCAGGTGCTGGCCGGCCGTTGGCCCGCCCGACTGGCTCGCGACGATGGCGGCGGCGACCTTCGGCCACAACGGATGCTCCATGCCGAACCTCGGTCTTCTCAGCGGATGATGTGGCCGAAACCCTAGGGAAGGGCACCGACAGCGATCGCGCCGAATTCAGTCCGCGACCACACTTCGAGGCACGTCGCCCTCGCGCGGTGTGCGTCCTGCCACCGCACAGCGTGCGCCGCTGCCACGTCTCGGCCGCTTCACAGGGGACCGTAGACGTCCTTCGTCGAGGCGGTGAGGTCCAAGTCGTCGAGGATGCCGAGCAGCGTCCGTTCCTCGAACCGGAAGTGCGATTCCATGATCGCGGCCAGTCCATCGAGGTGCCGCCCCAGGATTCCCGGTGAAGCCCGCCGCTCGACGGCGGACTTCAGGCCCGCCAGGAGCGTGCCGATCATCGCGTGGTCCTGCTCAAGCATCCGCAGTGTGGCGGAGAGGTCGGGGTGCTGCGCCTCGATCGCCGGAAACAGCAGCGCGTCCTCGCCGCGGTGGTGGCCGTCGAGTGCCGTGCAGAAGCCGTGGCAGAACAACAGCAGGTCGCGCCCCGGGTCGGGCAGGTCCCGTCCGTTCGCGACGGCCTCCATGGATACCTTCAGGGCGCTGCGCATCCGCGCGTGCACCGCGACCATCTCGTTGCTCCAGGCGATCAGCCTGGCGGATTCGCCCTCAGCCACGAGAGGGCGAAGGGGACGACGTCATGTCGTGCTCCTCCGTGTCCGACGCCTCCATGCCTGACACGGTCTGCCACCGGCACGCGACGTTGCAGCGAGGCTAACAAGTTCAACCCATGCCCGCTCCGACACCAGACGGAGGAGACTGCGCGCCGATGCCCAGCGAATGCCCTGACCGTGGAGACCCGGACAGGGGAGTTCATCACGTCAGCCGGCGATGTGGCCGACGTCGACGGACTGGATGCTGCCGTGAACAGCCGCCGCGTCATCGGATGCGAGGAATGCGATGACGGCTGAGACCTGGTCGGCCTCCATCAGCCCGCGCGCGGCGGACACCCGCATGATCAGGTCCCAGTCGGCTCCCTCGGGCACCTCGATCGTGGTGACCTGCGCCGTGTTCATCCCGTCGGGGCAGACGCAGTTCACCCGGAGTGGCGTCTTGAGGTACTCGACCGCCAGGGCCTTGGTCAGCCCGACAACGCCGTGCTTCGCCGCGGTGTACGCCGCCGAGTACGCCTCGCCCATCAGTCCCGCGACGGAGGCAACGTTCACGATGTTGCTCTCGGCTTCAAGAAGGTGGGGGATCGCAGCCTGGGACACGAAGAAGGCGCCGCTGAGGTTGAGTGCGATGTCGTGCGCCCACTGATCGTCGGTCACCTCGGTGCTGATCCGGAAGTCATGCCGGCCGGCGTTGTTGACCACCACTCTCCGGTGAACTCCTCGCCGAGGAGCGCGCTGACCTGGACATCGCCCGCGGGCCCGAGGAGGTCCTGGCATGGGTGGCGGGTGCGATCGGACGTCTCCTCGAGCAGGCACGCCGTCCTCCCGGCGAGCTGGCTGCCATCGGGATCGGCCTGCCTGGTCCCGTCGAGCATTCCAGCGGCCGCGCGATCAACCCGCCGATCATGCCGGGGTGGGACCGATTCGACGTTCCGGGGCACATGCAGCGCTCTTACGGCGTGCCTGTCCTCATCGACAACGACGTCAACATCATGGCGTTGGGGGAGCGGCATGCGCAGTTCCCTGACGTCGACGACCTGGTCCTGATCAAGGTCGCCACGGGGATCGGGGCGGGCATCGTCGCCAGCGGCGAACTGCAGCGCGGCGCCCAAGGCACGGCCGGGGATGTCGGTCACATCCGCGTCGGACGGCCGAGCCAAATCGTGTGCCGGTGCGGCAACGTGGGGTGTCTCGAGGCGGTCGCGGCTGGCCCCGCGCTCGCTGCTGCCTTGCGAGAGGCGGGGGTCGACGTCCACGACGCCGTCGGCATCGTCGAGCGTGTCCGGGCGGGCGACGTCGACGCGATCCGGGCCGTACGCGACGCCGGCCGTGACATCGGCGACGTCGCCGCCATGGTCGTCAACCTCATCAACCCGTCGGTGGTGGTGATCGGCGGGGCGCTGTCGGCGGCGGGGGAGCACCTCATCGCCGGGATCCGCGAGGAGGTCTATCGGCGATCACTGCCCCTGGCCACCGAGCACCTGCGCATCGTCGCCTCGGTCACCGGCGAACGCTCCGGTGTCCTCGGCGCGGCGGTCCTGGCGATCAGGCATGTCCTCTCACCCGAGGCGATCGAGCGGGCCAGCGCAGAGCTCGCCAGCTGATCGGTGCGGTGGTCGGCTCACCCCTCGTCCAGAGCCGCGACAACGTGAGTTGCGGGCGGTGCCCACAGGTCGTCGCCCAGGGAATCGTCGTTGCGTTCGACGATGCTCGACCAGTACGGCACCTCCAGCCCCGACGGTAGCCGGAACAGGGTCCACGGGTCGCCGTCGAAGTCCAGGTCGAGCCATCCGGACAGGTTCGGAGCCCAGTAGAGGATGTCCCAGTCGTCCAGAGCAGAGATGACGGGTCCGACCTCCCGCCCCGCACCCGAGGGGTAGAACCGGTTGTGCCACAGCGGGATCAGCGGCTGGCGCGGGCCGACGAACTTCTCCCAGCACCACTGGCCCACAACGCCGTGTCGGTCGCCATCGACATCCTCACCCTCAGCCGTCCCCTGTGAGTCGACCCCGTGGGCTCGGCGCCCGGCCCGGCGCGGCCTGGCTCGTCAGGTGTCAGCCCCCGATGCGTACGGTGACGGAGTCGGAGTCGGGGCACGCCCACACCGCAGTCTCCCCAAGGACGACGGCTCGCATGGGGTGGCTGTCTGGGTGGCTGGGGCATTGAGGCCAGTTGGTCGGCGCTGAACCCCAGAGCTGGAATTCGATCGCCCACTCCTGGACCTGGTCGGCAGCGTCAGCGACGCGCACGGCGAGCGCAGCGGAGCGCCGTACTGACACGCCGCGGCCGCTGCCGTCGGCCGCCCGCATCATCGCTTCGGCGTGCTCTGAATCGCTGGTCGGGTCCTCGAACCGCGGCGCACCCAAGCCCGTCCTCGCCAGGTCGCGCAGTACGGGTGCGAGTGCCTCGCGCAGGGACTCCTCCACCAGGCCCAGCATGGCATCGGTGTGCTGGACGCGCCGCGGCCGAACTTCGTCGGCCGCGGCGGCGTACGCGTGGTGTCAGCGGCGGATCGCGCCGGTGACCTTCTTCAGGGCTCCCGCGCCCGCGCTAAAGGCGCGACCCAGCACGCGGTGTGGCTTGCGGTTGGCCAGGTCGACGACGGAGTCGGCGATGCCCCAGGTCAGCTTGCCCTCGGACAGTTCGACCAGGGTCTCCAGCGGGAAGCCGACGGTCATGTCCTCCAGCTCCTGACGCTCCTTCTCGGTGGCGACCGGAGGGAGGCCGCGTACGACCATCGCCTTGAACGCGCGCCCGGGCAGCGTCGAGGACAACTCAAGGACGGTGGACTGCCGGGTGAACGGGCGGACGGGTGCGGACTGGCTGGCGTCGGTCATCGGGTCTCCTGTGAGGGCATGGTCCGCGGGGCGGCGGCACAACGTACGGCGGATCTTGCACCACGCCTCGTCGTCCTGTCTCTGCTTGGCGCCAGGGAGTGGACGCCCCTCCAGGATCTCGGCTGCCCGGCGAAGGTCCCGCGCCACCGGCCGCAGTGCCAGTCGGGTCAGCACGGGCCCCAGCGGCGCCCACGCCCCACTCGCCCACACGACGAACGAGAACCGCACCAGGCACCCGTCTCCGTACGGCTCGAAGTCCAGCGTCAGTTCCGCGCGCACCGAGCGCCACCACCCCTGCTCGGTCCACCGTACGGCCGGCGCATGGTCCGAGAGCACCATCAGGGGGCGCAACCCTGGCCACGTGACGTCATGCCACCGCATGCCGCGCCGCACCGGTCCGTCGTCCAGCGCCTCCACCGCGCGCAAGGATGACTGCCACTCGGGCCGGTTCGCGGGGTTCACGAGATAGCTGTACGCAGCGTCGCAGTCCACAGAGAACGGCACGACGCCCCCCGAGGACCTCGCCCCGGCGGGCGCGCGCATCGGCTGAGTGCCAGGCCGGTCAGTGGACCCCGGCCCATGGTCCGCCGGATGACTGCTCATGGATCCTCCCTCGACGCCTGGTCGCTCCAGTGCACCGTGGACGGACGTTGTTCACGAGTGCGTCGGCGCGGTGCGCTTTTGCTGTCAGCACTGCGACCCTCGCAATGTTCAGTGGAGATTGAAAGGCGTGCCATGAGCGGCGAACGTATTCCTCAGCGGCCCGAACCCTTCCGGGGACGGATCGGTCAGACGTACACCGACTCGACCGCAGATGCGCCCGGCATGCGGTCCGCGCCCGCAAGCGCGCCGAATGTCGTGGTGATCATGCTCGATGACGTCGGCTTCGGGCACGCCTCGACCTTCGGTGGGCCCGTCAACACGCCTGCTCTGGAGAAGTTGGCCCAAGAGGGCGTGCGCTACAACCGCTTCCACACGACCGCGCTCTGCTCGCCGACCCGCGCAGCCCTCCTGACCGGGCGCAACCACCATTCGGTCCACACGGGCACGATCACCGAACTCGCCACAGGGTTCCCCGGGTACGACAGCCAATGGGGCCAGGACACCGCGTCCGTCGCCGAGATCCTGCGTGGCAACCACTTCAACACCGCGGCCTTCGGCAAGTGGCACAACACCCCCGACTACGAGACCGGTCCGCGGCGGAGGCTCCTCGGCGGGCTACAGCCTCTTCGTGCACGATGGCAGGCTGCACTGGGAGCACAACTGGTTCGGTGAGGAGCGCTATCGCGTCGCGGCGACCGCGCCGGTTGCCGCGGGTCGACACCTCCTCGCGGTCGAGGTTCGTGTGGACGAGGAGGGCGCCTTCGGTGGCGGGGGGACCGCGATCCTCAGGGTCGATGACGTCGTCGTGGCCCAGGGCAGGTTCGAGCAGCAGGTCGGCTCGCGCTTCACCGTCCAGGAGGGCTTCGACGTGGGCTGCGACACCGTCACGCCTGTGTCGGATCTCTACGCGTCACCGGCGACGTTCACCGGGACCGTGCACACTGTCACGTTCGACACCAGCGATCTCACCTATGACGAGATCGTGACCCAGACGAGGATCTCCGCCTCCACCCAGTAGACCGGCCCCGCACCGAGGCATGGGGCGTCACGAGCGGCTGGCGGCGTACGAGCGTCCGGCTGCGGGTGGCGTACGAGCGCCGGGGCCGGATGGCGTACGCGGACGGATGTCGGATGGTCCGCAGGGACTTCGTGGGCGTGTCGTGAACTTCTGGGGGTGTGCACACCACTGGAGGTTCAGGTTCCCCCGCATCTGCGGGGGAACCTGAGGAAGCAGAGGCACGCCCGCCGGACGTCATACGGTCAGCGGCAGCGGGTGCGCTGAGCGGATGACGTCCGAGGCTTCAGCCCGCGGGCGTGGGCGCTGACGCGTGGAGCCGTACGGGGAGCGCCTCCACCGAGTACACGGCGGACAGTTCGGTGAACTCCAACTCGCCCGGCTCCACCGCCAGCGCCATGTCGGGGAATCGGGTGGCGAGTGCGCGCAGTGCCGTACGCAACTCCATCCGGGCCAGCTCGGCGCCCACGCACCGGTGCAGGCCGTGGCCGAAGGCCAACTGGCCGGCGCTCGGCTTCGTCGGGTCGAAGGCATCGGCCGCCGAGTGCGCCAGGGGATCACGGTTGGCGCCCGCGAGGCTGGTCAGCACGATGTCGCCCTCGCGCACCTGCACCCCGGCCAACGTGAAGTCGCGCCGCGCGAACCGCGGGAAGGCCACCTGCACCGGACACACGTACCGCAGCAACTCCTCGACGATCTCGTCGACCTCCTCGGAGGTGCCGGTGCGCAGCCGCTCGTACGAGTCGGGGTGCGAGAGGAGGACGTAGGTCCCCAGTGACAGCATGCTCGCCGAGGTCTCGTACCCGCCGAGGAACACCCCGTCGGCGAGGCCGCCGATCTCGACGGAGTCGAACTCCTCACCGTGGTCGTCGATGATCGCCGCGAGCAACCCGTCCGGATGCACGGTGCGCTCGGTGCGCTGACGCTCCACCAGGTCGATGAGGAACTCGCGGGTGCTCTTCGCGGCGTCGAAACTGCCCGCGCCGCCCGCGGAGAGGTCAAAACGCGCCGCGCCAAGCGAACGGAAGCCCTCGCGGTCCACCTCGGGCATCCCGAGCAGGTCGCAGATCACCTGGAAGGGGACCTGGAAGCCGAAGCGGTCGACCAGGTCGATGACGCCGCCGCGCGTCTCCATGTCGTCCAGGCACTCCTGCACGACCCGGTCGATGGCGGGTTCGAGTCGCTGGAGCCGGCGCTTGGTGAACTCCGGCGTGAGCACCTTGCGCAGCCGGGTGTGGTCGGGGGGATCGGTCATCCCCAGGCCCCCGACCTGCTCGGCGGCCGACCGCTTCCGATTGCCCAGCAGGTGGCGCAGGTCGTTGCTGAGGTCGGCGGAGTTGACCAACATCTCGCGGGCCTCGGCGTCTCCGGTGACCAGCCAGACATCCATGCCGAGGAACCGCGTCAGGCGATGTACGGGCTCGCCTGCCCGGGTCTCGGCGATCTGGGCAACCGGATCGAC
This sequence comes from Actinomycetes bacterium, assembly GCA_023460975.1. Taxonomy (GTDB): domain Bacteria; phylum Actinomycetota; class Actinomycetes; order Propionibacteriales; family Nocardioidaceae; genus Nocardioides. The sequence goes on along the minus strand of JAEWOG010000026.1, from coordinate 25,435 downwards.
GGCATCGCGTTGCAGGACGAAATGAGTGTGCGCGGGGAACTTCTTGATTGCAGACAGGTCGACCCCGCCACCGCCTCCCGAACCCCCGCGGGAGCCCAGCGAGACAGCCACGCGCATAAGAGCGCGGCGTCCGCGGGCCAGGACGGAATTGAACGACATGGCTCCATCCAACATCGTGTGAGCCGCCAGCGGCATCAGGGACCACCCTGAGTTCGCCACCACAGCCCCTGAGTGTGACCGCACAGCCCTGAACCCGGCCGCACCAGGTGGCCGGCGGCACCCAGGAGTGAGGGCGCTACTCGACGAGGCTGGCGAGCTTCTTGGCGATCAAGGCGTTGGCGCGCTTGGGCATCAGGCGGGTGAGGAAGTCGAGGCCCTTGGCGTCCTTGCCGACCAGCACGCGGTACGCGCCCGACTCGATGCCCTCGACGATCTGGCGGGCAGCCGAGGCCGGCGTCGTGAGCTCCATGGGGGCGTCCGAGGCGTCCATGACCGCGGTGTCGGCGCCGGAGTTGGCGGCGATGTCGGTGCCCACGCCGCCGGGCAGGACGACGGTCACCGCGACGTTGGTCTCGCGCAGCTCGGCCCACAGGCCGTACGTGAACTGCGCCACCGCCGCCTTGCTCGCGCCGTACACCGTCTGCCCGGGAACGGCGATGAAGGAGCCCATGCTGGACACGTTGGTGATGGAGGCCGACGGGCGCTCGAGGAGCACGGGCAGGGCGGCGGTGGTCACGTTGACCACGCCCCAGAAGTTCACCGCCATGACCTTCTCGATCACGGAGCGCTCGAGGTCCTTGACCGGCACGAAGGGCTGGATGATGCCGGCCACGTTGACGACGCCGTCGAGCTGGCCGTGGGTGGCGCTCACCTCGGCGATCGCGGCGCCGACCGCGTCGTTGTCGCTGACGTCGAGGGGGTGGGTGCTGAGGCGATCGCCCACCGCGGCCAGGCGCGCGGTCTCGGCGAGCCCGTCGGCGCTCAGGTCGCAGGCTGCGACGCGGGCGCCCTTCGCGAGCAGGGCGAGCACGACCTCGCGGCCGATGCCGTTGCCGCCGCCAGTGACGAGGAAGACCTTGTGCGTGAGCTCCATGCCCCCACGCTAGACGAGACGGTGCGACTCGTCATCACTCTCGACGGTCTTCTCGAAAGTCGGATGCGACCTGAGGTGGGACCGGGGGACAATCGCCGGGTGGGACATGTGGATGTGGCCGGTGTGCGCTACGAGCTTCCGGACGGCCGGGTCCTGCTGGACGACGTCTCGTTCCGGGTCGGCGACGGCGCCAAGGTGGCGCTGGTCGGCGCCAACGGCGCCGGCAAGACGACGCTCCTGCGCATCGTGACCGGGGAGCTGGCTCCCCACGCGGGCGTCGTCACCTCCTCGGGTGGGCGGGGCGTGATGCACCAGTTCGTCGGCCACGGCATCGCCGGGCGCGAGCAGGGGGACGGGAGCGTTCAGGACCTCCTGCTCAGCGTCGCCCCGCCGCGGATCCGTACGGCCGCCGCAGCCGTCGAGGCCAGCGAACTGGCCCTCATGGAGTCCGACGACACCGACACCCAGATGGCGTACGCCTCGGCGCTGGCCGAGTTCGGTGACGCCGGGGGCTATGACCTCGAGGTGCTGTGGGACGTCTGCACGACGGCGGCGATGGGGGTCGGCCTCGACCGCGCCCGCAACCGCCTGCTGCGCACCCTCTCGGGTGGGGAGCAGAAGCGGCTGGTGCTCGAATACCTGCTGCGCGGACCCGACGAGGTCCTGCTCCTGGACGAGCCGGACAACTACCTCGACGTGCCCGGCAAGATCTGGCTCGAGCAGCGCATCGCCGCCTCGCCCAAGACGATCCTGTTCATCAGCCACGACCGCGAGTTGCTGGCCAACACCGCGACCCGCGTCGTCACCGTCGAGCTGGGCAGCGCGGGCAATCAGGTCTGGACCCATCCGGGTGGCTTCGCGTCGTACCACGAGGCGCGCACCGACCGGTTCGCCCGCTTCGAGGAGCTGCGGCGGCGCTGGGACGAGGAGCACGCCAAGATCAAGGCGCTCGTGCTGCGCCTCAAGATCAAGGCCGAGTACAACGACGGCATGTCGTCGCAGTACCGCGCCGCCCAGACCCGCCTGCGCAAGTTCGAGGAGGCGGGGCCGCCCGTGGAGCAGCCGCGCGAGCAGCAGGTGACCATGCGGCTCAAGGGTGGGCGTACGGGCAAGCGCGCCGTGGTGTGCACCGACCTCGAGCTGCGGGGACTGATGAAGCCGTTCGACCTGGAGGTCTGGTACGGCGAACGCGTCGCCGTACTCGGCTCCAACGGGTCCGGCAAGTCGCACTTCCTGCGCCTGCTCGCCGGAGGCGGCACCCGCCCCGACGTCGAGCACCAGCCCGTGGGGGAGGTGCCGCCGGCCCCCGTCGCCCACACCGGGTCCGCACGGCTGGGCGCACGGGTGCGGCCGGGCTGGTTCGTGCAGACCCACGAGCACCCCGAGCTGCGCGGGAGGACTCTCGTGGAGATCCTGCACCGCGGCGACGACCATCGCGCTGGCATGGGTCGCGAGCAGGCCTCGCGGGTGCTGGACCGCTACGAGCTGGCCCATGCCGCCGAGCAGCGCTTCGAGCAGCTCTCGGGCGGTCAGCAGGCACGTTTCCAGATCCTGCTGCTCGAGTTGTCGGGCGCGACGCTCCTGCTGCTGGACGAGCCCACCGACAATCTCGACGTCCAGTCCGCCGAGGCGCTCGAGGCGGGTCTGGAGGCCTTCGAGGGGACCGTCCTGGCGGTGACCCATGACCGCTGGTTCGCGCGCGGATTCGACCGTTTCCTCGTCTACGGGGCCGACGGCGAGGTGTACGAGACGCCCGAGCCGGTCTGGGACGAGGGGCGGGTCCGGCGCGCGAGATGACGCCGGAACGCTGTCCCGGCCACCGGGACGGAGCGGGTGTGGTCGGGACCACATTGGTCACAGTTTCGGTGTGCGTGGCGTGACAGGGGTCACGTCGCTCGCCCGAACCGCTAGGAGACAGCTGTGACCACCCTCCCCAACGCCCGACCCGGACGGCGCCGTCGCGCCGCCGGCATCACCGCCCTGGCCGTCGCCGGCGCGCTCGTCCTCGCCGCCTGTGGGGGCGGCAGCGGCGACGACGGCGAGAAGGCCGACGGCAGCGAACTGACCAAGGCCGAGATCTTCACCAAGGGTTGGGTCGGAGAGCCCAACTCCGACGCCGAGCCCACCGCCGGTGGCGTGCTGACCTTCGCTGAGTACGCGGAGGCCCGCAGCCTCGACACCACCAAGACGTACGCCAACGGCGCCGTCGGCGGCAACGCGCTCGCCGCGATCTACGACACCCTCATGCGTTACGACGTGGACTCCAAGACGTGGGAGCCGCAGCTCGCCGAGTCGCTGAGCTCCAACGACGACAAGACCGTGTGGACGCTCACGCTGCGCAAGGGCGTGAAGTTCTCCGACGGCACGCCGCTCAACGCTGACGCGGTCATGGGCTCGGTGGGCTACTACACCGCCAACTACGGCTACCAGGGCCTCACGCTGATCACCAACGGCATGCAGATGAAGAAGGTCGACGACTCCACCGTCGAGTTCACCGTGGCTCGCCCCTGGGCGACCTTCCCGGCGATGCTGTCGGGCGGCCCGGGCATGATCATGGCTCCCGCCGCGTACAAGAACCCCGACAAGTTCCAGCCCATCGGTGCCGGTGCCTTCGAGCTGGACAAGTACGAGCCGGGCGTCGAGATGACCATGACCGCCCGCGAGGACTACTACGGCGGCAAGCCCAACCTGGACGGCCTGCGCTTCGTCTACCTCAGCCCGGACTCCGCCAAGCTGGAGTCGCTGGACGCCGGTGACATCGACGCCGCCTACATCCGTACGGACGAGAACGTCGAGGCGGCCCGCAAGGACGGCGTCAACGGCTTCCTCTACACCAACGGTGCCGGCGCGATGATCAACATCAACATGCGCGAGGGCCGCCCCGGTGCTGACCCGCGGGTGCGTCAGGCGATCGCGTACGCGTTCGACAACGAGAGCTACCTGGAGCGCGCCAAGGCGGGCGCCGGCGTGCCGAGCAAGGCGATGTTCCCCGAGTCGTCCCCGTGGGCGACCGGCGTCGAGACCCCCGAGCTCGACCGCGAGAAGGCCACCGAGCTGCTCGAGGAGGCCAAGGCCGACGGGTACGACGGCAAGATCTCCTTCCTCTCCGCCTCCGACCCGGCCTCGCAGGCCGCGGGCGTGCAGGTTGAGGCCCAGCTCGAGGCCGTCGGCTTCGACGTGACCCTCGACCTGGCCGAGTCGATCACCGACGTGACCACCAAGGTGTACGTCGACCACGACTTCGACCTCACCCAGGGCGCGTCCAACGTCGGCGACGAGGACCCGTACGGCGCGATGTACGAGTGGATGTTCAGCCAGTCGCCCACCAACGGTGGCGGCTACGTCAGCGAGGAGATGGACGGGCTGCTCGGCGAGCTCCAGGCCGTCGGCGACGACCCGGAGGCGGGCGCCGAGGTCATGGCCAAGATCGAGACGCTCTACCACGAGGACGTCCCCGCGGTCATCGTGAGCCCGGCTGCCGTGTTCATCGTCATGGGCGAGGACACCCACGGCATCCAGCCGAGCACGCAGGCGCTGCAGCTCTTCGACGAGGCGTGGGTCGCCAAGTGAGCTGATGCTCCACTGAGCTGACCTGGTCAGCTCGAGTTCCACAGCAACACGCGCCTCGGGGCGCACGGCAAGGGGCGCGGACCAGAATCTGGTCCGCGCCCCTTCGCCGTCAGCCCAGCCGGGCGAGGCGCCTCACCCCCCGAACGGGGAACTCGGGGTGGAGGGCTGCGGCCACGTGGGCGTCTCCTCGGACTCGGCCGGCGCCTGCGTGGCAGTCGTGCCTTCGTCGGAGTCGAGCGTCACGGTGGCCGTGGTCTCCTTGCCGTCACGGACCCAGGTCACTTCGACCGTGTCGCCGGGGCGGTAGGAGCGGATGGTGGCGACGAGGGAGTCCGCGCCGCTGATGGCGTGGTCGTCGACCGTGGTGATGATGTCGCCGGACTTGAGGCCGGCCGCTGCGGCGGTAGAGTCGTCGCCGACCTCTCGCACCAGCGCCCCCGTGGCCCCCGACTCCGCGTCGGTGTCGGACACGGATAGGCCCAGGCGCGCGTGGGTCGGGGTCTCGCCCGCGGACATCTGCTCCACGATCGGCATGACCTCGTCGATCGGGATCGCGAAGCCCAGGCCGATCGAGCCGGACTCGCTCTCGCCCGTGGCAGACGACGCCGTACGGATCGAGGAGTTGATGCCGACGACGGCGCCGGTCATGTCGACCAGGGGGCCTCCCGAGTTGCCCGGGTTGATGGCCGCGTCGGTCTGGATGGCGGGGTACGTCGTGGAGTTGCCCTCCGCGTCCGAGCCCACGTTGACCGGCCGGTTCAGGGCGCTGACGATGCCGCTGGTCACGGTCGCGTCCAGGCCGTACGGGGAGCCGATCGCGACGACCGCCTGGCCGACGTCCAGGTTGGACGACTTGCCGATGGTGGCCGGCGTGAGGTCGCTGACCCCCTCGGCCTGGATGACCGCGGTGTCGGTGAGCGGGTCGGTGCCCAGGATCGTGGCCTGAGCGCTGGTCCCGTCGTGGAAGGAGACCCGAACGGTCCCACCGTCCCCGGCGACCTCGACCACGTGGTTGTTGGTCAGGATCTTGCCGTCGGCGGTGAGGATGATGCCCGACCCCGAGCCGGAGCCTTCCTGGCCGGTGACGTCGATCTTCACCACGCTCGGCAGGACCGCCTCGGCGACGGCCTCCGTGCTGCCCTCGGTCGCAGGGGTGTCGCCCTGGTCGACGACCTGGGCGGCCAAGGGGGTGTCCCCGGACGCGCTGGCCGCGTCGTCGGAGCGGGCGTCCCACAGGGCAGAGCCCCCGAACCCGGCCGCGCCGCCGACTAGCAGGGAGGTCAGGACCGCGACCGCCAGACCGGTGCCGCGGCGGGTGCGGTGGGGCGAGGGCTGGGGGGTGCCGTACGTCGGCAGGGGCCCGAGCGGAGCCGTGTGCTCGTGCGCAGTCTGGTGTTCGTACGAGCTGGTCGGGTGATCGTCGGAGGTGCTCATGCCTCCACAGTGCGGGATGTTGCTGTGCGGTTTCTGAGAGTCACCTTTGGCTGCGGCAAGACTTGGTGTGGTCCACCGACGACGACGCCCCCGCCGGAGAACCGGCGGGGGCGTCGTGGTGGTGCGTGGCTGTGCGGGGCTCAGGCCCAGCGCTCGGAGGCCGGCACGAACGTGAGCTCGCGGTCTCCGGTGTAGATCTGCTTCGGGCGAGCGATCTTCTGTTCCGAGTCGGTCACCAGCTCGTTCCACTGGGCCAGCCAGCCCGGCGTGCGGCCGATGGCGAACAGCACCGTGAACATCTCCGGCGGGAACTGCAGTGCCTCGTAGATGAGGCCCGAGTAGAAGTCCACGTTGGGGTAGAGCTTGCGCTTGACGAAGTACTCGTCGGAGAGCGCGATCTTCTCCAGCTCCTGGGCGATCTCCAGCAGCGGGTTGACCCCGGTGACCTCGAAGACGTCGTCGCAGGCCTTCTTGATGAGCTTGGCGCGCGGGTCGTAGTTCTTGTAGACCCGGTGACCGAAGCCCATGAGGCGCTCGTCGCCGTTCTTCACACCCTCTATGAAGGCCGGGATGTTGTCCTTGGTGCCGATGCGGCGCAGCATCCGCAGCACCGCCTCGTTGGCGCCACCGTGCAGCGGGCCGTAGAGGGCCGCGACACCGGCAGCAACGGCCGAGTACGGGTCGACCTGCGAGGAGCCCACCGAGCGCACGGCGTTGGTGGAGCAGTTCTGCTCGTGGTCGGCGTGCAGGATCAGCAGGACGTCGAGCGCCTTCGCGATGCGCGGGTCGGCGGCGTACTGCGACTCGCTCATGCGGAACAGCATCGAGAGGAAGTTCTCGGTGTAGCTGAGCTCGTTGTCGGGGTAGATGAACGGCTTGCCCTGGGCGTGGCGGAAGGACCACGCGCCCAGCGTCGGCATCTTGGCGATCATGCGGACCATCTGCATGTGACGGTTGTCGGCGTCGGAGACGTTGACGGCGTCCGGGTAGAACGTCGACAGCGCACCCACGGAGGCCATCAGCATGCCCATGGGGTGGGCGTCGTACCGGAAGCCCTGCATGAACTCCTTCACGTTCTCGTGGACGAACGTGTGGTACGTGATCTCGTGGACCCAGTTCTCGTACTGCTCCTTGGTGGGCAGCTCACCGTTGATGAGGAGGTAGGCCACCTCCAGGAAGGTCGACTTCTCCGCCAACTGCTCGATCGGGTAGCCGCGGTACTCGAGGATGCCCTTGTCGCCGTCGATGAACGTGACGGCCGAGCGGCACGAGGCGGTGTTGACGAAGCCCGGGTCGTACGTTGCGAGGCCCGGCTCGTCCTCGTTGGACCGGATCTGGCCCAGGTCCTTGGCGGCGATCGTGTTGTCGGTGATCGCGATCTCGTACTCCTGGCCGGTCCGGTTGTCACGGACCGTGAGGGAGTCGGTCGGCTTGGCCGCTACGTCTGTCACGTCGGCTCCTTGCTCGCTGTGCGCATGTGTGTTTGTCCTCACCAACCTATCCGCGAGGCGATGAGTCCGGCGACCCGGGTTCCGAGTTGCGATACTGTCGAGACGACTGTGGCCGCTCTCCGAGTGCCGGAGACGAGGCCCTGGGTGGCCGTCGGCCCCACCTGCGTGCACGCGGCGTTTTGACCCCCGCCTCAGCGGGCCCGTACCCTTGCTGGTCGCGACTCCTGCCGCACTCGTTCCGCCGCCCTGACTGGGCGCGGGGGTGCAGATCCGGACGTGATCCCGAGGGCCAACGGCCGCCGGGAGCGAACCGGGCAGTGTTCGTCAGAAGCCGCAGCACCACCTCCCGGAGCGGGACTTCCGCGCCGGGTCACTACGAACGAGAACGGGACACAGCCGTGCGCACGTACAGCCCCAAGCCCGCCGAGATCACGCGCGAGTGGCACGTCATTGACGCCACCGACATCGTGCTCGGCCGCCTCGCCGTCCAGACCGCGAACCTCCTGCGTGGCAAGCACAAGCCGCAGTTCGCTCCGCACATGGACACTGGCGACTTCGTCATCATCATCAACGCGTCGAAGGTTGCTCTGTCGGGCACCAAGAAGACGACCAAGATGGCCTACCGCCACTCCGGCTACCCGGGTGGTCTCTCCGCGACGCCGTTCGGCGAGCTGCTGGAGAAGGACGCCCGCAAGGCGATCGAGAAGGCCGTGTGGGGCATGCTCCCCAAGAACCGCCTGGGCCGCCAGCAGCTCAAGAAGCTGAAGGTGTACGCGGGTGCGGACCACCCGCACGCAGCCCAGCAGGCCAAGCCGTTCGAGATCGCCCAGGTCTCCCAGTAATTCGATCGAGGAACTGACTCATGACTGAGAACATCACCGAGGTCGAGGAGACCTTCGAGACCGACGCCGACGGCGTCGCCTACACCTCGGAGTCCGCCGCATCGGCCGACACCGAGCTTCGTCCCGCGACCATCGCCCCCGGCGCCGGCACTGGCCGTCGCAAGGAGGCCGTTGCCCGCGTCCGCCTGGTGCCCGGCACCGGCACCTGGACCATCAACGGTCGCACCATCGAGGACTACTTCCCCAACAAGCTGCACCAGCAGGTCGTCAACGAGCCGTTCGCGGCTCTCGGCCTCGAGGGCCGCTTCGACGTCATCGCTCGCATCCACGGCGGCGGCATCACCGGCCAGGCCGGCGCGCTGCGCCTGGGCGTGGCTCGCTCGCTCAACGAGATCGACATCGACGCCAACCGCCCGACGCTCAAGAAGGCCGGTCTGCTCACCCGTGACGCCCGCGTCATCGAGCGCAAGAAGGCTGGTCTCAAGAAGGCCCGCAAGGCGCCGCAGTTCAGCAAGCGCTGATCTCAGCTCCTCGCAACACCCCGTCCCGGTTCGCCGGGGCGGGGTGTTCGCCATTTGGGGGCTTCACCGGGGCCGGTGGGAGGCCAGCCGGGCGATGCGTACGAGGTCGTCGCCGCGGTGGGTCTCGCGGCGCCCCGGCAGGCGTACGGCCGAGACCGGGCGCCGCAGGTCGAGCGGGTGAGCGATCTCGACCAGGTGGCCCAGGTCGACGTACGTGGCGCTGGCGCGCCGGGACACGACGCCGGGGCCCACGCCCGCGAGCACCGCGCCGAGGATGGCTGCCGTGGAGCCCGCCTCCAGGGCCACGCGCGGCCGCTCGCGCAGCGCCGCCTCGAAGGTGCTGCGGGTGCCGCTGCCCTCCTCGCGCAGCACGTACTCCTCGGCACGCAGCGCCTCGAGTGTCACCGGCGTGGTCCGGCGCGCCCAGGGGTGCTGCGGCGGGACGACGACGGCGAGGCCGTCGGTGCCGACCGGGGTGACCGCGAGGTCGCGCGGCAGGGTCGCGGTCTCGATGAAGCCGACGTCGACGGCTCCCGAGCGGACCAGGTCGGCCACCTGGGCGCTGTTGACCACCCGCAGTTGCGGGTGCAGGTCCGGGTGGCGCGATCGCAGCTCGCCGATCCACCGCGGGAGCATGAACTCCGCGACCGTGAGGCTGGCCGCCACGGAGAGCTCTTCCCCGCGGCCCTCGGCCAGGGCCTCGAGCCCGGCCGCCATGACGTCGGCCTCGTGGACCACCGTGCGCGCCCACGCGACGACGGCCTCGCCGTCGGGGGTCAGGCGCGACCCGCGCGCGGAGCGCTGGACGACCGCGAGCCGCCAGCGGGCCTCGAACTCACGGATGCGCTTGCTCGCCGCCGGTTGGGTGAGGCCGCGAGCGCGTGCGGCGGCCCCGATGCTGCCCTGCTCGTCGAGGGACAGCAGCAGCCGCAGCGTCTCGAGGTCCAGCGCGCGCTCAGTCATCACCATTCATTATGGGGCGCTGGCCGTCTGGCGCCTACCGAACGGCGAAGCCCGCGGAGAGGCTGGAACCGTGACCAGCCAGACCACCCCCACCCACGTCCCGCCCCGTACGGATCCGCCCACCGCGCGTCCGGGCTGGGGCGCGTGGCTCGGACCGCTCGGGGTGGCGACGATCGCGACGGCTGTGAGTGTGGTGGCCCCGTTGCTCAGCCCGTTGCTGGTCTGCCTGGTCGTGGGGGCCGTCGTGGCGAACTCGCCGGCGCGGCGCCGGGTCCCGATGGCAGCGAGCGCTGAGGCTGCCAAGTTCCTGCTGCGCCTGGGGATCGTGGGCCTCGGCCTGCGGCTCTCGGTGGCCGAGGTCGCCGAGGTCGGTCTGCTCGGGGTCGGCGTGGTCGTCGTGACCGTCGCGTTCACCTTCCGCACGACCCAGTACGTCGGTCGGCGCATGGGGCTGGAGCACGACCTCGTCGACCTGGTCGCCGCCGGATTCTCCATCTGCGGGGCAGCGGCCGTCGCGGCGGTGCAGGACTCGGTGGGTGCGCGGCGCAGCAACGCCGCACTGGCCGTCGCGCTGGTCACCCTGTTCGGCACTCTGATGATGGTGGTGCTCCCGGTGGCGGGAGACCTCCTCGGCTTGAGCGGCGAGCAGACCTCGCTGTGGGTGGGCGCCAGCATCCACGAGGTCGCGCAGGTGGTGGCCGCGACCGCGCTCGTCGGCTCGGGCAGTCTCGCGGTCGCCATGAGCGTCAAGCTCGGCCGCGTCCTCATGCTGGTTCCGGTGCACCACGCCGTCATGCGGGGTTCGGTCCACACCGACTCCCGCAGGGCTGGGGTGCCCTGGTTCCTGTGGGGCTTCCTCGCGGCAGTGGCCGTACGGTCCACCGGCCTCGTCCCCGAGGTGGGCCTCGTCGCGGGGCAGTGGGCCTCGACCCTCGTGCTGGGTGCGGGGATGTACGGCCTGGGTCTCGGGCTGGCCGCACGTGAGCTGTGGCCCGTCCCGGCGCGCGCGCTCGCCCTCGCCGCGTACGCGACCGCCGTGGTCACACTGGTGCCCCTGGGCTTCGTTCTCCTCGCCCGGTGAGGCTGCCCGGGGCGTCTCTGCGGGCGTCGCGGGTGCATGGCAGGTGCCGCCGATCCGTTAGCGTGGTCCCTCGTGGCTCGACTCTTCGGAACTGACGGCGTGCGCGGTCTCGCCAACGTGGACCTCACTGCCGAACTCGCTCTTGACCTCTCGGTCGCTGCGGCGCACGTACTCGCCGACCGTGGCGAGTTCGAGGGACACCGCCCTCGCGCCGTCGTCGGGCGCGACACCCGGATCTCCGGCCAGTTCCTCGAGGCGGCCGTCGTCGCCGGGCTGGCCTCCGCGGGAGTGGACGTGCTGCTGGTCGGCGAGCTGCCGACGCCGGGGGTGGCATACCTGACCGACAAGCTGGGCGTCGACCTCGGCGTGATGCTCTCGGCGAGCCACAACCCGATGCCCGACAACGGCATCAAGTTCCTCGCCCGCGGCGGCCGCAAGCTCGAGGACTCCATCGAGATCGCGATCGAGAAGCGCCTGCGGGAGGAGTGGGCCCGGCCCACCGGAGCCTCGATCGGACGGGTGCGTACCTATGACGCAGCCGTCCACGACTACGCCGCCCACCTCGTCGCTGCGACGACGACGCCGCTGGCCGGGCTCAAGGTCGTGCTCGACTGCGCCGAGGGCGCGGCGGCGGTCGTCGGCCCGAAGGCGCTGCGCGATGCCGGTGCCGACGTGATCGCGATCCACAACTCCCCGGACGGGCTGAACATCAACCGCGACTGCGGTTCCACGCACCTGGCCAACCTCATCGCCGCCGTCCGCGAGCACGGCGCGGACGCCGGGTTCGCGGTGGACGGCGACGCCGACCGGTGCCTGGCCGTCGACGCCACCGGAACCGTGGTCGACGGCGACCAGATCCTCGCGATCCTCGCCCTCGCCCTGCGCGATGCTGGCGCGCTGGCCAAGGACACCGTGGTGGCGACCCTGATGAGCAACCTCGGGTTCGTCAACGCGATGAAGGAGCACGGCATCGGCGTGCGCCAGACCAAGGTCGGTGACCGCTACGTGCTCGAGGCCATGCGCATCTCGGGCTACTCGCTGGGCGGGGAGCAGTCGGGGCACGTCATCCTGTCGGACCACGCGACGACGGGTGACGGGGTGCTGACCGCGCTCAAGGTGCTGGAGCGCATGGCCAGCACCGGACTGAGCCTGGCCGAGTTGGCCGCGGTGATGGAACGGCTGCCGCAGGTGCTCGTCAACGTCCCGGACGTCGACAAGGCCCGCGCGGACGACGACGCGGTCCTCGCAGCCGCTGTGGCCGAGGAGGAGGCGGCGCTCGGCGAGACCGGTCGCGTACTGCTGCGCCCCTCGGGCACCGAGCCCCTCGTACGGGTCATGGTCGAGGCGCCCACCGCAGAGCAGGCCCAGGAAGTCGCCGATCGGCTTGCCAAGGTCGTACGGGCTCAGCTGGCTCTCTGAGTTCGCTCTCTGCCTTTCCGCCCTGCCGCGCCCGCCGCGCCCCGCCCCCCGCCCCGCCGCGGACGTCATGGCGGGTGGTTGCTGGGGCGACCGGGTTCCATGACGTTGTGCGTACGGGGCCGCGCCCGCCCCGCCCTTGGCCCGGACGTCATGGCGCGTGGTTGCTGGGGCGACCGGGTTCCATGACGTTGTGTGTACGGGGCCGCGCCCGCCCCGCCCCCGCCCCGCCGCGGACGTCATGGCGGGTGGTTGCTGGGGCGACCGGGTTCCATGACGTTGCGATGAGCCAGTTTTCGTCCACATGCGACCGGTGGGCGCCGTGCTCCACAGCGCGGGGACCGGCCGCAGCGCATACGGGTGCCGCTGCGGCAGAACTGGTCCATGACTCGCATCCATGCACTGACCGACACCCGCCCCCTCTCGGTCACCGAGAGCGTCGAGGAGCTGGCGCGTACGCAGGGCGGCGTGGTCTCTCGAGCTCAGGCGTACGCCCTGGGCCTGACGCGGGGGCAGGCGCGTGCGCAGGTCGCGGCCCGTAGGTGGCAGCGCGTGTGGAGTCGGTCCCTGTGCGTCTACACCGGTCCCGTTCCAGCGGATGGTCTCGCGTGGGCCGCGGTGTTCGAGGGCGGGGACCGGGCCATGCTGGACGGAGTGTCGGCGTTGGTGGCTTCGGGCCTGACGAACGTCGAACCCCGCGCCGTGCGCGTCTCCGTCCCCCGCGGGGTGAAGCCGCTGCGAGGCGCCGGCCTGGACGTGAGGCGTACGCGACGGTGGCGGAGCGAGGACCGGGCTCCGGCGGGAGTGCCGCGCACGCGTGTCGAGGTCGCCGCCGTACGCGCTGCTCTGTGGGCGCACAGCGACCGCCAGGCGGCACTCCTTGTGACGATGGCCGTGCAGCAGCGGCTGACCACGGCCGAGCGCGTGGGGCGTGCCTTGCTCGACGTGCGCCGGGACCGCCGCCGCGAGCTGCTCCACCAGGTCGTCCTTGATCTGCTGGGTGGCGCGGAGTCGCTCGGCGAGATCGACTTCGCTGCCGAGTGCCGCCGGCGCGGCCTGCCCATGCCGACGCGCCAGGCGCTCGTACGAGGCAAGGACGGGCGATACCACCTCGACGTCTGGTGGGAGGAGTACGGCGTCGCCGTCGAGGTCGACGGGATCCATCACGAGTGGGCCGAGGCGGTCGTCGGCGACGCGCTGCGACACAACGAGGTCACGCTGACCCGGGCGGTGGTGCTGCGGGTGCCCCTCTTGGGCTTCCGGATTGCGAAGGACGAGTTCCTTGAACAGGTCGAGCGCGCGCTGGCGGCGCGGGGATGGTCGCGGGCCGCCTGATCTGCCCCGCCCTTGCTGCGGACGTCATGGCGGGTGGTTGCCGGGGCGACCGGGATCCATGACGTTGCGGGGACCGGGACGGGGACCGGGACCGGGTACGGGGGAGCCCGCGGGCCGTCAGCCCGAACCCTCAGAGCTTGCGCAGGCGTACGTAGCGCACCGAGTGGTCGGAGTCCTTGCGCAGCACCAGGTTGGCCCGCCCCCGGGTCGGGGCGACGTTCTCGACCAGGTTGGGGCCGTTGATGGTGTCGAAGATGCGCCGCGCCTCGTCGACGGCCGCGTCGTGGGAGAGCTGGGCGTACTTGCGGAAGTACGACGCCGGGTCGCGGAACGCCGTTTCCCTCAGCCGCAGGAACCGATCGACGTACCAGCGCCGGATGTCGCTGAGGCCGGCGTCGACGTAGATGGAGAAGTCGAAGAAGTCGCTGACGGCCAGCCCCGTACGCCCGTCGTCGCGTGCGCGGGCGGGCTGGAGGACGTTGAGGCCCTCCACGATGACGATGTCGGGGTGCTTGACCACGACCTTCTGGTCCGGCACCACGTCATAGATCAGGTGGGAGTAGATCGGCGCCTCCACCTCGTCCTTGCCCGACTTGATGTCGATGACGAAGCGCAGCAGCGCCTTGCGGTCGTACGACTCCGGGAACCCCTTGCGGCCCAGCAGGCCACGCCGTTCGAGCTCGGCGTTGGGCAGCAGGAACCCGTCCGTGGTGACGAGTGCGACGTTGGGGTGCTCGGGCCACCGGGCGAGCATCTGACGCAGTACGCGGGCCGTGGTCGACTTGCCCACGGCCACCGACCCGGCGACGCCGATCACGAACGGCGTACGCGGCGGGGTGCGCCGGTGCAGGAACTCCTCCTGCTCGTGGTGCAGGCGCGAGTTGGAGGCGACGTGCAGGCTCAGCAGTCGTGAGAGGGGCACGTAGACCTGTTCGACCTCGTGGAGGTCCAGCGCGTCGCCCAGACCCTTGAGTTCCTCGATCTCCGCTGGCGTCAGGGGCGCGCCCGCCGAGGAGCCGAGGGCGGCCCATGCGGCACGGTCGAGTTCGACGTACGGGGACGACTCGTGGCCCTGCTGAGCCTCGGAGCGACCGTGCTCCTGCGCGTCGGACATGGGTCAGATTGTGACACCGCCCGCGATGGCGTCCGCGCGGCGGTCCCGGAGATAGACTCTGCGCCCATGTGCGGAATCGTGGGGTACGTCGGCCCGAAGCAGGCCGAGGGCGTGATCATCGAGGGCCTTCGCAGGCTTGAGTACCGCGGATATGACTCCGCTGGGATCGCCCTGATCGCCGACGGGGAACTCGCCCAGGACAAGCGTTCGGGCAAGCTCGCCAACCTCGAGGCCGCCATCGCCGAGGCGCCGCTCCCGGCGTCCCACACCGGCATCGGGCACACCCGGTGGGCCACGCACGGCGCGCCCACCGATCGCAACGCCCACCCGCACCTGAGCGCGCGTCGCCGGGTGGCGGTGGTGCACAACGGGATCATCGAGAACTTCGTGCAGTTGCGCGCGGAGCTTGAGGCGGCCGGGATCGAGATGGTCTCCGAGACCGACACCGAGGTCGCGGCCCACCTCCTCGAGCTCGAGGTCGCTGCTGGTGCCGACCTCACTTCCGCGATGCAGCGGGTGGCGAGCCGGCTGGAGGGGGCCTTCACGCTCGTCGCCGTCGACGCGCACGACCCCGCCCGCGTCGTGGCCTCGCGCCGCAACTCGCCGCTGGTGGTCGGCCTGGGGGAGGGCGAGAACTTCCTCGGCTCCGACGTCGCGGCCTTCATCGAGCACACCCGCGAGGCGCTCGAACTGGGGCAGGACACGGTCGTGACCATCACCCGCGAGGGTGTCGAGGTGACTGACTTCGCCGGCGTACCGACCGAGGGCACCCAGTACCACGTCGACTGGGACCTTTCGGCCGCCGAGAAGGACGGCCACGACTGGTTCATGCGCAAGGAGATCTTCGAGCAGCCGCGCGCGGTCGCGGACTCGCTGCTGGGCCGCCGCGGCACCGATGGCCTGCTGCAGCTCGACGAGATGCGGCTCGACGACGCCGAGCTGCGCGAGATCGACAAGATCATCATCATTGCGGCGGGGACGTCGTTCTACGCCGGCATGGTCGCCAAGTACGCCATCGAGCACTGGTGCCGGGTCCCGGTCGAGGTCGAGTTGGCCAGCGAGTTCCGCTACCGCGACCCGATCCTCACCGCCTCCACCCTGGTCGTGGCCATCAGCCAGTCCGGAGAGACCGCGGACACCCTGCAGGCGATCCGCCACGCGCGGGTGCAGCGCTCCAAGGTGTTGGCGATCTGCAACACCAACGGTTCCACGATCCCGCGCGAGTCAGACGGCGTCATCTACACCCACGCCGGCCCCGAGATCGGCGTTGCCTCGACCAAGGGGTTCCTGACCCAGCTGGTCGCCTGCTACCTGCTGGCCCTCTACCTGGCGCAGGTCAAGGGCACGCGCTTCGGCGACGAGATCGCCCAGGTGATGGACCAGCTCGAGGAGATGCCCGACCACATCACCACGGTGCTGGGCAAGGCCGAGCAGGTGTACGAGCTGGCCCGCCAGCACGTGGACAGCCGCTCGGTGCTCTTCCTCGGCCGCCACGCGGGCTACCCGGTGGCCCTCGAAGGGGCGCTCAAGCTCAAGGAGTTGGCGTACCTGCACGCGGAGGGGTTCGCTGCCGGCGAGCTCAAACACGGCCCGATCGCGCTGGTCGAGGACGGGCTCCCGATCTTCTGCATCGTGCCCCCGCGCGGGCGCGACCAGTTGCACGACAAGATGGTCAGCGGGATCCAGGAGGTACGCGCCCGCGGTGCGCGGACGTACTGCCTCGCCGAGGAGGGTGACACCTCCATCGAGCCGTACGCGGACGCGCTGATCACCCTGCCCCGGGTGCCGGTGCTGCTGCAGCCGCTGCTGTCGGTGGTGCCGCTGCAGCTCTTCTCGTGCGAGCTGTCCACACAGCTGGGCCACGACGTCGACCAGCCGCGCAACCTCGCCAAGTCCGTCACGGTCGAGTAGGTCCGCGATGGCCGTGCTGGGTGTGGGGATCGACGTCGTCGACGTGGACCGGTTCGCCGCCACGCTCGACCGTACGCCGGCGCTCCGCGACCGGCTGTTCTGCGCCGACGAAGCCGTGCTCCCCATCCGTTCCCTGGCCGCCCGGTTCGCCGCCAAGGAAGCTCTGGCCAAGGCGCTGGGCGCTCCGACCGGGCTGGCGTGGCACGACGCCGAGGTGCGCCGTGAGGAGAGCGGTCGGCCGCGCTTCGAGACCCGCGGCTCCGTCGCCGCGGCCCTCGCGGAACTGGGCGTGAGTCACGTGCACCTCTCGCTGAGCCACGATGCCGGGATCGCCAGCGCGATGGTTGTCATCGAGTCCTAGCCTGCGTCATACGTACGGGTCTGTGTCGGCCGTGCGTCATGCGAAGTGGGCTGGGCTGGCCGTGCGTCATCCGTACGGGTTGGTTTCGGCCGTGCGTCATACGAAGTGGGACCTACTGGTGTGGGTTTGTATGACGCGGCGGGGATCCGGGCGGGTTTGTATGACGCCGGGCGTGCGTCATACGAAGTGGGCCGGGCTGGGCCGTGCGTCATCCGAAGTGGGACCTATTGGTGCGGGTTTGTATGACGC
This sequence comes from Actinomycetes bacterium, assembly GCA_023460975.1. Classification (GTDB taxonomy): domain Bacteria; phylum Actinomycetota; class Actinomycetes; order Propionibacteriales; family Nocardioidaceae; genus Nocardioides. The sequence continues at coordinate 8,094 of JAEWOG010000026.1, read as the reverse complement.
GTGCCGGGCGGGTGCGGGTTTGTATGACGCGTGCCGGGCGGGAGCGGGTTTGTATGACGCACCCGAGGCCGGGAGCGGGTTTGTATGACGCAGACCGACGCTGGAGGTCAGCCAGCAGTCCAGGCCAGAGTGCGGCCGTGGGGGTGCGTACGGGCCACCATCTGCCCATCCACCCCCAGGACGAAGGTGGGGAGGTCCGCCGGGATCTCGGGGCCGGTGGCGGTGATCGAGCCGAGGACCCGCGCGCCCTCGTTGCTGACCCAGTGGCACGCGCCGTCGCCGACCATGTCGCGCATCGCGACGTCGAACCGAAGCCGGTCCTCGGGCTCGAGGTAGGCGATGACTGCGGAGTGGAAGACCACGACAGTTCCGTGCTGCGCGGCCTCCTCGACCAGGCCCGGAAGTTCCGTGAAGAGGTTTCCGCGGACCAGGCGCGGCGGGTCCGTACGGGCCACGTCGATGCCGCAGCGAAGTCGTTGCCTGCGTTCGTCCTGCTCGGGCCAGACCAGGTTCGTCAGCCACGCCATGGCGTCCGGGTCGCTGGCATCGAGTGGGTTGAGGTCGATCCCGCCTCGCCACGCCACCTGCGGGTAGCGCTGCGGCAGCGGCGCAGCGCCCTTGACGCGGCAGGACAGGAAGGGTGCCTCGCCGAGCCGTACGGGGCCGTCGTCGGTGGCCCACTCGTACCCCCACGCGTCCGGGTAGAGGCACAGTCCGGCCGAGGCGCCCACCTCGAGGAGCGCCAGCGGTCCCCCGACGCGCTCGGCCAACGCGGCGAACGCAGGCAGCAGCGTGGCCAGTCTGCCGACCTCGTTGGTCTGGGTGGCACGGCTCAGGATCGTGGCCTCGATGCTGCCGTCGTCCTCCAGCAGCGCGGCCCTGAGGTTTTCGTACGGCCCCGGTGCCGGCACGCCGTGCCAACGCGCCGCCGCGAAGACCAAGTTGGGCTGCTGCTTGAGGGCCGGGAGGGCGCCGATCCAGCTGCACACCTCAGGGTCGTCGGCCACCGCCAAGGACCACGCGGCGAAGGTCGCCGAGTCGCGGGCCTCCTGCGCGAACCGGCGGTAGGACTCCCTGACCTCGGCGTACGGCTCCACGCCGGCACGCTACCGCGTAGGTTCTCCCCATGAGGTCTGCGCACACCGTCGAACAGGTGCGGGCCGCGGAGGATGTCCTCCTCGCGCGGCTTCCCTCAGGGGCGCTGATGGCCCGTGCCGCGACGGGGCTTGCGGTGTCGATCAGCGACTACCTCGGAGGCGCCTACGGGCGACGGGTCCTGCTGCTCGTCGGCTCGGGGAACAACGGCGGAGACGCCCTGTACGCGGGTGCGTGGCTGGCTCGCCGGGGAGCCCGGGTCGAGGCCCTTCTCCTGTCAGACTCCGCGCACGAGGCCGGGTTGGCCGCCCTCCGCGCCGCCGGCGGGCGGGCCACCCGCGAGAGTACGGACCTCCGGGAGACGTACGACGTGCTCGTCGACGGCATCGCCGGGATCGGCTCCACGCCCGGGCTGCGGCCGGGCGCGGTGGCGGCGCTGACGGCGTACGAGGGGGTGCCGATCGTCGCCGTCGACGTGCCCTCCGGAGTGGGCGTCGACACCGGCGAGCTGCCCGACAGCCACGTGAACGCGGACCTCACCGTCACCTTCGGCACCCACAAGGCCGCTCACCTCGTCGACCCGGCGAGCCTCGCGTGCGGCGCGCTCGTCCTCGTCGACATCGGCCTCGACCTCCCGCCCGCCCCCGTGGAGGCGTTGACGCTCACCGACGCCGCTGCGCTGCTGCCGCGCCCCGAACCGTCCTCGCACAAGTACACCCGCGGCGTCGTCGGGATCCGCGCCGGATCGGCCACCTACCCCGGGGCGGCGCTGCTGTGTGTCGCCGGCGCCAACACGGGACTGGTGGGGATGGTCCGCCACGTGGCCGGGCCGTCGGGCGGTGAGGCTCTGAGCCACGCGGTCCATACGAGGCACCCCGAGGTCGTGGGGGACGGTCGGGTGCAGGCGTGGGTCGTGGGCCCGGGCGGCGGCGAGGACGCCGCATGGATGCTCGACCAGGCGCTGGCCAGCGCCGTGCCCGTGGTCATTGATGCGGATGCGCTGGGCGCGATGGGTCCCGCCACGCGACCGGGCCCCGACGCCGTCTTGACGCCGCACGCGGGCGAGCTTGCGCAGCTGATGGACACCGACCGGTCGCTGGTCGAGGCGAGCCCCTTGCGCCATGCCCGCGAGGCCGCGGCACACTTCGGCTGCACGGTCCTGCTCAAGGGCCACCACACGCTGATCGCCGCACCCGACGGGCGCGTGCGCGTCACCACGACCGGCACCGGGTGGCTGGCGACGGCGGGGGCGGGCGACGTGCTCGCCGGGCTGATCGGCGCCTTGATGGCCGCGGGTCTGGAGCCGTACGACGCCGCCAGCGTCGGCTCGTGGGTGCACGGCGCGGCCGCCAGGAGGGCCGGTGGGGGTGGACCGATCGTTGCGAGTGATCTGGGCCACTCGATCACGGGGTTGCTGCGCGAGCTCGTGTGCGGTGCTGGACAATCGACCCCATGACGGCCAGTTCCCAGCGCGCCGAGCTCGTGGTCGATCTGGCCGCCATCCGGCACAACGTGGCGCTCCTGTCGGATGTGGCTGCCTCGTCCGGTGCCGAGATCATGGCGGTGGTCAAGGCCGATGCGTACGGGCACGGGTTGCTCGAGGTCGCCCGTGCCGCCCGCGCGGCCGGCGCCGGCTGGCTGGGCGTGGCGACCCCCGAGGAGGCGCTGCGGTTGCGCGAGGCCGGCGACACCGGTCGCGTGCTGTGCTGGCTCACGGCCCCCGATGAGGACTGGACGCCGTGGGTGGCCGCGGGGCTCGACCTGTCGGCGTACTCCGTGGACCACCTGGACGCCGCCGCAGGCGCTGGACGGGCGCGGGTGCACCTCAAGGTCGACACCGGCCTGTCGCGCGGTGGCGCCGCCCGGGACAGTTGGGACACGTTCTTCGCCCGCGCCGCCGCCCTCGAGGCCGCCGGGGAGATCGAGGTCGTGGGCATCTGGTCGCACCTGGTCGCCGCCGACGAACCCGACAACCCCGTCAACGACCGCCAGGAAGCCGTGTTCGAGGAGGCCGTGGCGTTGGCCCGTTCGTACGGCCTCGCGCCGCGCTGGCGCCACCTCGCCAACTCCGCGGCCACGCTGGCGCGCCCGTCGATGCGCTACGACCTGGTGCGCTGTGGCATCGCCGTCTACGGCCTCGCCCCGGCGCCCGGGGTCATCGGTGACCCCGGCCTGCGGCCCGCCATGACGGCTCGAACCCGGCTGGCGATGGTCAAGCGGGCCCACCAAGGCGATGGCGTCTCCTACAGCCACCTGTGGACTGCGCCAGCAGACACGACGCTCGGACTCGTCCCGGCGGGGTACGCCGACGGGATCCCGCGTTCGGCGAGCAACGTCGCTGAGGTGTTCGTCGCCGGTCGGCGGCGCCCGATGCGCGGGCGTGTGTGCATGGACCAGTTCGTCGTCGACCTGTCCGACGACGACGTCGACCCGGGCGCCGAAGCGATCCTGTTCGGCAGTGGCGCGCACGGCGAACCCACCGCACAGGACTGGGCCGAGGCCGCCGGGACCATCAACTACGAGATCGTCACCCGCATCGGCGGGCGATTCGTTCGTCGCTACGTCGACTCCGCTCTCCCGGGCGGACCAGTGGGCGAGGAGGGCCAGTGAGTACGTCGGGCAAGTGGATCGGCGCGGTCGCAGGCGCCGCGGCCGGCGCCGCCGGGATCGCCGCGGGTGCCGCCGCGGTCCGAGCCGCCCAGCACCAGCGTGAGGTGCGGGCGAAGCGGGGGATGGGCGACGAGGCGCCGCTGGGCTCGCTGCACAGCCCAGCCCTGAAGGTCGTCGCCGACGACGGCGTCGACCTCCACGTCGAGGTCGACGAGCCCGCCGCGTTCGGCGGGCGCCAGGCCGAGGAGGGCGACATGACGGTCGTCTTCGTGCACGGCTACTCACTCAACCTCGACTGCTGGCACTTCCAGCGCGCCGCCTTCCGGGGCGAGGTGCGCACCGTCTTCTACGACCAGCGCTCGCACGGACGCTCCGACCGCTCGTCGGCCGCCAACGCCACCATCGACCAGTTGGGCACGGACCTGCTCCACGTCATCGAGCACACGGCGCCCGGGCCGGTCGTGCTCATCGGGCACTCCATGGGCGGGATGAGCATCATCTCGCTGGCCCAGGAGCACCCGGAGCTGTTCGGGAGCAAGGTCGTGGCGGTGGGCCTGATCTCGACCACCGCGGGCGGCCTGGACCCCGGCCGCATCCTGTTCCCGATGGTGCCGCTGGGTCTGAGCAGCTCGGTCGTACGCCGTGTCGTCGGCATGCTGGACCGCTCCCACAAGCTCGTCGATGCCGCACGCAACGCGGGCCGTTCGGTGGCCGATCTGGTCACGGACCGGTTCGCCTTCGGCGACGACGTCCCGCAGCACTACGTCGACTTCGTCTTCGACATGCTCAACGCGACGCCGTTCTCGGTGATCGCCGACTTCTTCGGTTCGTTCGCCTCACTCGACAAGTTCGACCACCTGGAGGCGCTGTCGCAGTGCCCCACCGCGATCATCTGCGGAACGGCGGATCGCATCACCTCGATCGGGCACAGCCGCAAGCTGCACGCCCGCATCGCCGGGTCGAGCCTGATGGAGTGCCAGGGGGCCGGCCACATGGTCATCCTCGAGCGCCACGAGGACGTCAACGACGAGATCGAGGACCTCATCGAACTGGGCGCCATGAAGGTGGAGTCCCGATGACCCTGTCCGTCGACCTCGTCGGCCTCGAGCGTCTCGACGACGTGTGGCACGTGGTTCGCGCCGCGTTCGACTCCCGGCCACCGCTGGACCCGCCGGCCGATGCGGCTTCCGACACCCGCGACGCCTTCGCCGCTGCCCTGCGCAGCCACGGCGGACTGCTCGCGACACGCGACGGTGCGCCCGTCGGCGCGCTGCTGCTGGACCCCTCGCCGCAGGGGCTCGTGCTGCGCCGCTTCGGAGTGGTCCCCGCCGAACGGCACCAGGGCATCGCCACCGCGATGGTGGATGCGGCCGTACGCATCGGGCTCGGCCACACCGCGCTCATCGTCCTGGCGCGGGCCGAGTTGCCTCGTACGGTCGCGTTCTGGGAGGAGCACGGGTTCGTCGAGTTCTCGCGCGAGGCCCCGTACGTGGAACTGCGGCGACCGCTGGCCCGTACGGTCCAGGTGCCCGACGCCGACCAGATGCGGGCTCTGGGGGAGCGGGTCGGGTCCGGGCTGCGGGCCGGTGACGTCGTCGTGCTCACCGGCGAACTCGGGGCGGGCAAGACCACCTTCACCCAGGGGCTTGGCGTCGGCCTCGGCGTGCGCGGCCAGGTGACTTCGCCGACCTTCGTCATCGCCCGGGTCCACCCGTCCCTGGTCGGCGGCCCGTCACTCGTGCACGTGGACGCCTACCGCATCGGCGGCATCGACGAACTCGACGACCTGGACCTCGATGCGAGCCTCGAGGAGGCCGTGACGGTGGTGGAGTGGGGCGCGGGGCTCGCGGAGACCCTGGCCCCCGCGCGCCTCGAGATCGTCATCGAACGCGCGCTCGGCGCCGACGCCCCGGTGGACGAGGACTCGCTCGATCCCCGGGTCGTCCGTTTCGCTCGCGTCCTGCCCGAGTAGCCTCGAGTCGTGCTGCTCGCGTTCGACACCGCCACGGAACTGGTCTCCGTCGCCGTCCACGACGGCACGGACGTGATCAGCGAGGCGTCCTCGCAGGTGCCGATGAAGCACGGCGAGCACCTCGCGCCGCTGATCGCCCAGACGCTGGCCAGTGCCGGCATCGACCGCACCGAGTTGACCGCCATCGTCGTCGGGGTCGGCCCCGGACCGTTCACGGGCCTTCGCGTCGGCGTGGTGACGGCCCGGGTCCTGGCGATGGTGCTCGACATCCCCGTCTACGGCGTGTGCACCCTCGACGCCCTCGCGTTGGAGGCCGTGCACACGGGCCAGGTCGAGGGCGAGTTCCTCGTGGCCACCGATGCGCGGCGCAAGGAGGTCTACCTCGCCTCGTACGACGCCGAGGGGACCCGCCTGTCGGGCCCGGTCGTGGTCAAGCCGGCGGAGGTCGCCACGGCCGCGCCGGTCGTGGGCCGCGGACCAGGCCTGTACCCCGAGCACTTCACGAACGCTGTCGGCCCTGACCGGCCGGCGGCCGGCTGGCTGGCGCGCGCGGTGGTGGCGGAAGCGGTGGAGATCCTCGACCCCGAGCCGCTCTACCTGCGCCGTCCCGACGCGGTCGCTGGCGCGGCGCGGAAGAGTGTGTCGTGATCCGGACCGCGACCCCGGACGACCTTCCTCGCTTGGCCGAGTTAGAGGCGCTGCTCTTCGGGGCGGATGCGTGGAGCGCCGAGTCCGTACGCGCCGAGATCGACGGGGATCGTCGCACCTTCCTGGTGCGCGTGCTCGAGGGAGAGGTCGTCGGGTACGTCGTCACGTTGGCGTCGGGTGACGTCGTCGACCTGACTCGCATCGGGATCGAGCCCCGGCTGCAGAGGGAGGGGTACGCGACCCACCTGCTCGCCGAGGCCCTTGAGCACGTCGGTGACGCCGAGCGGATGATGCTCGAGGTGAGCGTCGAGAACGTGCCGGCGACGAAGTTCTATGCCCGCCACGGCTTCTTTCCCATCGACGTCCGGCGGCACTACTACCGAGACGGCTCGGATGCCGTCGTCATGATGAGGCCGCTGGTGGTCCCCGAAGCACGCGAGGAGGCGAGCACCCGTGGCCGACGAGCCTCTGGTCTTGGGCATTGAGACGTCGTGCGATGAAACCGGCATCGGGATCGTACGAGGGCACACGCTGCTGGCCGACGCCGTCGCCAGCAGCGTGGCCGAGCACGCCCGGTTCGGGGGCGTGGTCCCCGAGGTCGCGAGCCGCGCGCACCTGGAAGCCATGGTCCCGACCATCGAGCGCGCGTGCGAGACCGCCGGGATCGCGCTGCGAGACGTCGACGCCATTGCGGTGACGAGTGGGCCGGGCCTGGCGGGGGCTCTCCTGGTCGGGGTCGCGGCCGCGAAGGCGCTGGCGGTGGGCCTGGACAAGCCGATCTACGGCGTCAATCACCTCGCCTCCCACGTCGCCGTCGACCAGCTGGAGCACGGACCGCTGCCGGAGCCCATGCTCGCCATGCTCGTCTCGGGTGGGCACTCCAGCCTGCTCGAGGTCACCGACATCACGCTGGGCGTCACCCCGATGGGGGCGACCCTGGACGACGCCGCTGGTGAGGCCTTCGACAAGGTCGCGCGCCTGCTCGGGCTGCCGTTCCCTGGCGGCCCGCACATCGACCGTACGGCCGCCAGCGGCAACAGCGTCGCGATCGACTTCCCGCGGGGGCTCACCAGCCGCCGCGACCTGGAGCGGCACCGCTTCGACTTCTCCTTCTCGGGGCTCAAGACGGCGGTGGCGCGGTGGGTCGAGCACGAGCAGCGCGAGGGCAGGACGATCCCGGTCGCCGACGTGGCGGCCTCCTTCCAGGAGGCGGTCTGCGACGTGCTGACGCGCAAGGCGATCGACGCCGCGAGCAGCCGGGGCATCGAGGACATCATGATCGGCGGCGGAGTGGCCGCCAACAGCCGACTGCGGGCCATGGCCAGTGAGCGGGCCGCGGCGAACGGCATCCGCGTACGGGTGCCGCGCCCGGGTCTGTGCACGGACAACGGCGCCATGGTGGCGGCCCTGGGGTCGGAACTCGTCGCGCGCGGTCGTACGCCGTCAGCGCTGGACCTCCCAGCAGACTCGTCCCTGCCGGTCACAGACGTGCTGGTCTGAACAGACGCAAACGACGGCCCTCCCGATCGGGAGGGCCGTCGTTGCGTTGGGTCGGCGTCAGTCGATCACGCCGGGGGCGACGTCCTCGTCGCCCAACCACTCTTCTTCGATGAACATCGAGGCCGTGTTGGCCGCGCTGCCCTTCTTGTCCTTGCGTCCGCCTCGGCCGCCGGCGCCACCAGCTGCACCGGCTGCGCCGCGGCCACCGGAGCGGCCACCGCTGCGGCCGCCGCCGCGGTTGGATGCCGCGCCGCCGGCTGCGCCTGCGC
>JAEWOG010000025.1 GCA_023460975.1 Actinomycetes bacterium | reverse complement strand
CCTTGGCCGGATAGACGGTCAGGTTGACGCGGCGCAGCAGCTCTTCCTTCAGACGGTACATGCCGGCCGAGCCTTCGAGATCGGAGGGGCGCAGCTCCCGCATGAAGACCTGGAAGGCATCCTCGATGCGCGGCAGCAGCGGCCTGACATGGTCGGCAGCCTTGGCGTCGGCGATTTCCAGCACGACCTTGATCTTCATGATCGGCTGGCGGTCCTGCTGACCGCTGTTGGACATGCTGATCATCATGTCCTTCATGTCGAGGAAGGCGATGGGATTCTTGGCCTTGGCCGCGGCTTCGGCAGCCGCGACCTGCTCGGGCGAGGGCTTCTTCAGGAAGAACCAGCCGCCACCGCCGGCAGCCGCTAGCAGCACGACACCGCCGATGATGATGAAGAGCTTCTTCTTGCTCTTCGGCGCCTCTTCGCCGGCAGCGCCTTCCTCTTTCACCTTGGGTTTCTTCGCCATCTCGTCACGCGCCCCGGGTCGTCGGGCCGCCTTCTGCCACCCATGTGAGCACCTTCGCCAGTTACGGTTAACGCGTCGTTAAGGCGGCATAATTTGCCGGGCCGTTCTTGCCGCTCCAGCAGCCTGTGCCGAGTGCCGGTGGCTGGCGGGTTCGATTCATCAATAAACGATATCAAAGGCTTGCTGGAATTAACCATCCTGGCATGCCGTTTGCCGGTATCGGGCCGTGGCGACTGCGCTGGGGAGCGTCGAGGTCGCCGCGGGACATGATCGGGAGATAAGCCGTGGAGAACGCGCTTCTCATCGGCCTGTCGCGTCAGGTGGCTCTGGCGCGCGAGCTGGACGTCATCGCCAACAACATGGCGAATGTCGGCACCAATGGATTCAAGGCGCGCAGCGCGCGCTTCAACGAATTCCTCATGCCTGTGGCCAAGGCCGACGCTTTCAAGCCGGCCGACCGGCCGCTTTCCTATGTCATCGACAAGGGCACGCCGCTCGACCTGTCGCAGGGCACGATCGAGATGACCGGCAATCCGCTCGACGTCGCGCTGAAGGGCGACAACTACCTCGTCGTGCAGACGCCGAACGGCGAGCGCTATACCCGCGCCGGCTCCCTGACCATCGACCGGCAGGGCCGGCTCGTGACCCAGACCGGTTTGCCGGTGATGGGCGATGGCGGGCCGATTGCCTTCGGCTCCAGCGAACATTCCATGCGCATCGCCGCCGACGGTACCGTCAGCAGCGACCAGGGCACGCGCGGCAAGCTGCGCCAGGTCCGCTTCGCCGACCCGGCCGCGCTGGTCAGCGAAGGCACCAACCTGTTCTCCTCGACCACGCCGCCGCAGGCCGCCGGCATCGAGGCGCGGCTGGAGCCCGGCGCGATCGAGCGCTCCAACGTCAAGGCCGTGGTCGAACTGACCCGCCTGATGGAGGTGCAGCGCAACTACCAGAGCGTCGCCAACATGATGAGCAAATCCGACGAACTGCGCAGCCGGGCGATCTCGCGCCTGGCCGACCAGCAAGCCTGATAGCGGAAGGGAGCACGCACCATGCGCGCCATGCAGACAGCCGCGACCGGCATGATGGCCCAGGAGATGAACGTCCAGGTCATCTCCAACAACATCGCGAACGTCCGGACCACCGGCTACAAGCGCCAGCAGATCCATTTCCAGGACCTGCTCTACGAGCATTTCCGGCGTGCCGGTTCGGCCACATCGGACCAGAACACCCAGGCGCCGGCGGGCACCTTCATCGGCTCGGGCGTCAAGACGGTCTCGACCGGCCGCGTCATGACCCAGGGCAACATCACCCCGACCGAGAAGCCCTATGACGTCGCGATCCGCGGCGAAGGCTTCTTCCGCATCCGCATGCCGGACGGGCGCACCACCTACAGCCGCGACGGCTCGTTCGATCTCGACGCGCAGGGCCAGATCGTCACCCGCGACGGCTATCAGGTCGAGCCCGGCATCACCGTGCCGAACAACGCATCCAGCGTCAGCATCAACGCGCAGGGCATCGTCGAGGCGATGGTGCCCGGACAGACCGCGCCGCAGCAGCTCGGCCAGATCCAGCTCGTGCGCTTCGTCAACAAGGTCGGCCTCGAGTCGATCGGCGACAACCTTTATGTCGAGACGGCCGCCTCGGGCCAGCCGATCGACGGCTTCGGCGGCGGCGAGGGCTTCGGCACGCTGCAGCAGAACTATCTCGAAGAAGGCAACGTTCAGGCCGTGACGGAACTCTCCTCCCTCATCGCCGCGCAGCGCGCCTACGAGATGAACTCCAAGGTCATCACCGCCGCCGACCAGATGATGTCGGCGACGACCCAGATGTTCCGCGGGTAAGGGGGCACCAGCATGATCCGCCTTTCCCTGATCGTCCTGCTGCTCTCCGGCTCGGCCGCGTTGGCCGCGCCGCAGCAGAGCCAGAGCGAGCCGGTCGCGGTGGCCGCGGCGGTTGCGGCCCCCGCTGCCGCAGCGCTGCCGGCCAAACTCCGACTGCGCCCCGAAATCAACCTGTCTCGCGATCTCGTCACCTTCGGCGATCTCATTCCGGGCCTTGCCGGAGAGGCCGCAGCGACCGCCGCCTTTCGGGCGCCGGCGCTGGGCGAGACCGGCACCATACAGGTCGCCCGCGTCGTCGAGGCCGCCCGCGCCGCCGGCATCATCCACGATGCCAATGAGCTGCACAGCCAGGGCTTCGCGCAGGTGGTGGTGACGCGCGCCGCACGCCGCATCACCGCCATCGATCTCGAAGCCGCCGTGAAGACCGGGTTGCAGGAGCGCTTCGGCGTCGATGCCCGCATCTTCGCCCTGGCGATCGACGGCGGGGCGCCCAGCGTCGCGATCGAGCCGGAATTGACCGGCGACGTCGCCGTGGTCGACCTCTCCTTCGATGCCCGCTCGCGGCGTCTGCAGGCCCGGCTCGCGGTGCCCGGCAGCGCGGCGATGCGGCTGAAGCCCCTGCGCATCTCCGGCCAGCTCGTCGAGACCATGGAGGTGGTGGTGCCCAAGCGCCTGATCGCCCGCGGCGAGACGCTGGGGAAAGACGACGTCACCGTCGAGCGCCGCCCGCGCGACGGCCAGGGCAACGAGATCATCGGCGATGTCCGGGCCGCGATCGACAAGGTGGCGCGCCGGGCGTTGCTCGCCGGGGTGCCGCTGCGCAGCAGCGACGTCCAGCGCGAGGAGATCGTCGCGAAGGGGGACCTCGTCACCATCGTCTACGAGGCGCCGGGCCTGCTGATCACGCTGCGCGGCCGGGCCAACGAAGCCGGCGCGATGGGCGATGTCGTCTCCGTCACCAATCCCCAGTCGAAGCGCGTGCTGCAGGGCAAGGTCAGCGGGCCGGGGCGGGTCTCCGTCCAGCCTTCCGCCGCCGGCCGTATCGCCAGCGCCCAGTAAAGTTCCGTGGAAAGAGCCATGTACGCCAACCGCCTCGCCAAGCTTTCCGGCCTCCTGCTGCTGACCGCCTCGCTCGGCGCCTGCGGTATCGGCGACCGCCTCGCCAATGTCGGCCAGGCGCCGACGCTCTCGCCGATCGAAGATCCGACCGCTGCCAAGGGCTACAAGCCGGTGCAGATGCCGATGCCGGAGGTGTCGCATGCTTCCTACGCGCCGAACTCGCTCTGGCGCACCGGCTCGCGCGCCTTCTTCAAGGACCAGCGCGCCCGTAATGTCGGCGATCTCGTCACCGTAAAGGTCAAGGTCACCGACCGGGCGCAGCTCAACAACACGACCAAGCGCAGCCGCAAGAACGGCGAGGATCTCGGCGCCGAGAACGCTTTCGGCTTCGAGAACAAGCTCGATGCCTTCCTGCCGAACGGCGCCAAGGCTTCCTCGCTGCTCAAGCTCGAATCGGACGGCTCCAGCGAGGGGGCGGGCTCGGTCAACCGCTCCGAGACCCTGGCGACGAACGTTGCGGCGGTCGTCACCCAGAACCTGCCCAATGGCAACCTCGTGATCGAGGGCAAGCAGGAGATCCGCGTCAATTTCGAGG
>JAEWOG010000024.1 GCA_023460975.1 Actinomycetes bacterium | reverse complement strand
CCTGCTGGGTGGGTGGCGTGCTGGTGGTCCGAGTTGTGGTGGGTGAGGTCGAGGGAGAGTTGGCGTCGGACGAGGTCGCCGAGGGCGAGGGCGCGGCGGGCGTCGAGTGATCCGGTGTTGCCGAGGGTTGCGAGGTGGGCTGCACCGAGGCGGAGGGCGTGGTCGAGGTCGAGTGCGTCGGCGATGTCGAGGTCGCCCTCGAGATGCATGGTGCCGGCGAACCCGATCGTGTGGGTGTCGATGGTGAGGTGGCGGTGTTCGGTGTGGTCGGCCAGTTCATCGAGGAGCTCGGGGTCTCTCTCGGGCGGCGGGGCGAGGTGGTGACGCTGGATGGCGTCCGCCACGAGGCGCTCGAGCTGGGCGGGGCCGACCTTCCCCGCAACCGCAGCGACCTGGGTGTCGATCCATCCGGCGGCGTCGGGGGTGAGACGGGGGTGGGCGTGGATGGTGGCTTCGGCGACCGTCCGGGCACGCCATGCGGGACACCGTCCGGACTGCACCTGGGTCCACAGGCGGGGGAGACGGTGGTGCAACTCGATGGCGTGCCCGATCAGTCGCTTGGCTGAGGCGGTGGACATCGACAGCACGGCACCGAACTCGGCCACCGCGTACTCGCGGATCTGCGGGCACCCTTCGCCCGCGATCGCGACGTCGTCGACACCGGGTGCGCTGAAGGACGCAGCCGCGTCGTCGTCGAGGGCCGGGTGCGCGATCGCCCATTCGTAGGCCAGCGCCAGGATCCTGGCCTCCTCGCGCTGTGCGATCTGCTGTGCTTCGCGGGCTGCGCGGAGCAGCTCCCCGGTGGACGCGTGGTCCTCGGGTGCGGGAGTCGCTAGCAGATCGAACATGTGTTCGAGTCTAGACGATCTTGGGGTCCCTCGGAAGGGGCTCCGGAAGGGCTGTGGAGACCCGCCCGCCTCCACCTCCGTGTCCTGCGGAGGGCGCGGGCGAGGCCCGGGGCGCGGGGTCCGACTAACCTCGCCCCATGCACGTGACGTCCCTCGGCCACCGCACCGACCTGGCCCTGCTCACCGCGGCGGGCAGCACCGTCGAGGACCGCGGCACGCACCTCGTGGTCCGTACGCCCGACAACCCGACGTACTTCTGGGGCAACTTCATCCTGCTCCCCTCGCCGCCAGTGCCTGGCGGTGAGCGGGAGGTCATCGGTGCCTTTCACACCGAGTTCCCCGACGCCGAACACATCAGCATCGCGATCGACACCGGAGAGCTCGACGCCGACGCCAGGGCGCGCTTCGAGGCGGGCGGCCTGGTCGTCGACACGAGCCTCGTCCTCACCGCCACGGCGCTGGTCAAGCCGCTCGCCCCGGTGCTGCCGGTCGAGATCCGTGCCCTGGAGTCGGACCTCGACTGGGAGGGCCGCGCGTACCTCAGCCAGACGCTGTACCCGGAGACTCCCGAGGAGAGCTTCCTGGCCTTCGCCCGCGGCAAGAACGTCCAGGAGCGTCGTCTCGTCGACGCCGGCTCCGGCCAGCGGTTCGGTGCCTTCCTCGAGGGCATCCAGATCGCGACGGCCGCGGTGTTCCGTACGGAGCCGGGCGTGGCTCGCTTCCAGAGCGTCGAGACGCACCCGGAGTTCCGTCGGCAGGGTTTGGCGGCCAACGTCGTCCACGCGGCGGGTGCGTACGCCCTGGCGAACCTAGACGTCACGACCCTGGTGATCGTGGCCGACGAGGACGGCCCTGCGACGGGGATCTACCAGCGCCTCGGGTTCGTCGACGCCGAGCGCACCATCGCGCTGGAGAAGCGCTCCGAGGGCTGGGCGAACGACTGACTTCGCCCCTGTCGGTGACGAGTTCTAGTGTGGTCGGCATGACTCTCGACATCCGTGCCCGTCTTGCCGAAGTACTCCCCGGCGTCCGCAGCGACCTGGAGGACCTGGTCCGCATCGAGTCGGTCTCGGCCGACCCCGCGCGCGCGGCCGAGGTGCAGCGCAGCGCCGAGGCCGTCGCTGAGCTCTTCCGTGCGGAGGGCATGACCGACGTCGAGATCGTCAGCGCTCGCGAGGACGGCGGCGCTCCGGCAGTGATCGCGCACAAGGCTGGCCCGGAGGGGTCCCCGACGGTCCTGCTGTACGCCCACCACGACGTCCAGCCCGAGAACGACCACGCCGAGTGGGACTCCGCGCCCTTCGAGCCCACGGAGCGTGAGGATGGGCGAGGCGGCGTCCGACTGTTCGGTCGCGGCGCCGCCGACGACAAGGCCGGCATTGCCGCCCACCTGGGCGCGCTGCGCATCTTGGGCGACGACCTGCCGGTGAGCGTCACGATGTTCATCGAGGGCGAGGAGGAGATGGGCTCGGAGTCGCTGCCCGACCTGCTCGCGACGTACAAGGACCGCCTCGCCGCCGACGTCATCGTCATCGCGGACTCCGGCAACTGGGACATCGGCGTGCCCGCGCTCACCACGAGCCTGCGCGGCCTGGTCCGCCTCGACGTCGAGGTCCGTACGCTCACGCACGCCGTCCACTCCGGCATGTGGGGCGGGCTGGTGCCCGACGCGATCATGACGCTGAGCCGCCTGATCTCGTCGTGCTTCGACGACAACGGCTCGCTGGCCATCGAGGGCCTCAAGGGCAGCGCCGCGGCCGACGTCGAGTACCCGGAGGACCGCCTGCGCGCCGAGTCCGGTGCGGCCCCCAGCATCGAGTGGATCGGGCAGGGCCCGGTCGTCGAGCGCCTGTGGACCCAGCCGGCGCTGTCGATCACCGGCTTCGACGCCCCCAAGGTCGAGGGCGCCTCCAACACGCTCGTGCCGACCGCCCGCGCGCGCTTCAGCCTCCGTACGGCTCCCGCCGACACCTCCGCCAACGCCCTCGCCGCGCTCCAGGCGCACCTCGAGAAGAACATCGCGTGGGGCGCGACGCTGACCACGAAGGTCGTCGACACGGGCGAGGCCACCCAGATCGACGCCACCGGCCCCGCGTACGACGCTGCCCGCGCCGCCTTCACCGAGGCGTGGGACGGCACCGCGCCGGTCGACATGGGCGTGGGCGGCTCGATCCCGTTCATCGCGGAGTTCCTGGACGCGTTCCCGCAGGCCAGCGTGCTCGTGACGGGCGTCGAGGACCCCGACACCCGCGCGCACGGCGCCAACGAGGGGCTGCACCTGGCCGAGTTCGAGAAGGTCGTGCTCGCCGAGGCGCTGCTGCTGAAGAACCTCGGCGACCTCACGTCCTGAGGGCGTAGCGCTCGTCGATCGTCAGCTCGGGGCGTACGCCCTCGTCCAGCGTCATACAAAGTGGCTTGGCGTGGCCCCGCGTCATACGAAGTGGCCCGGTCCGGTCTCGCGTCATACATACCCGTACCTATAGGTGCGGGTATGTATGACGCGGGCGGGTTGGGCGGCGGTTCGTATGACGCGGGCCGGTGACGTGGCGGGTATGTATGACGCGGACCGGTGACCCAGCGGGTTTGTATGACGCAGGCCCACCGAGGCCGCCGGTTCGTATGACGCAGGCCCACCGACGCCGCGACGTGTCGTGGGTCACCGCCCGCCTGCCGGAGCGCGGCACTGCCACCGTGCTTCGGCACGTAGACTTGTTGGCGTGCCGGAGGAAGTGAACAGGCGTAAGGGCGGCGATGGTCGTCTCACCGCAGCACTCGACCCCCAGGATCAGGGCCCGCAGGATGCCTGCGGTGTCTTTGGTGTCTGGGCGCCCGGCGAGGACGTCGCCAAACTGACCTACTACGGGCTGTACGCGTTGCAGCACCGTGGTCAGGAGTCTGCGGGCATCGCCGTGTCCAACGGCCGCCAGATCCTCGTCTACAAGGACATGGGTCTGGTCTCGCAGGTCTTCGACGAGTCGACGCTGGCATCCCTCAAGGGCCACCTGGCCGTGGGGCATTGCCGCTACTCGACCACGGGCGCCTCCACGTGGCACAACGCCCAGCCGACGTTCCACCCCACCGAGAGTGGCTCGATCGCGCTGGCCCACAACGGCAACCTGACGAACACCGCCGACCTCGCCGAGATGCTCGTCGACCGCGAGGCCGGCCAGCTCGACCTCGGCGTCCGCATGCCCTCGGCGAGCAACGACACGTCCGTGGTGACCCAGCTGCTGGCCCACCACCCCGACCAGACGGTCGAGGAGCGGGCGCGCGACCTGCTGCCGCAGATCAAGGGAGCGTTCTCGTTCATCTGGATGGACGAGCACACGCTGTACGCGGCCCGCGACCCGCAGGGCATCCGCCCCCTGGTGCTCGGTCGTCTGGAGCGAGGCTGGGTCGTGGCGTCGGAGACGGCGGCCCTGGACATCGTGGGCGCCTCGTTCATCCGTGAGATCGAGCCGGGTGAGATGGTCTCGATCGACGCCGACGGGCTGCGCACCTCGCACTTCGCCGAGGCCGCCCCGAAGGGCTGCCTGTTCGAGTTCGTCTACCTCGCGCGTCCCGACACCCTGATCTCCGGTCAGCGGGTCCACAGCGTGCGCGTGGAGATCGGTCGCCGGCTGGCCAAGGCGTTCCCCGCGGACGCCGACCTGGTGATCCCGGTGCCCGAGTCGGGCACTCCCAGCGCGATCGGTTATGCGGAGGCCTCCGGCATCCCGTACGGCACCGGGTTGGTCAAGAACTCCTACGTCGGGCGGACCTTCATCCAGCCGTCCCAGACCATCCGCCAGCTCGGGATCCGGCTCAAGCTGAACCCGCTGCGCGACGTCATCGAGGGCAAGCGCCTGGTGGTGGTCGACGACTCGATCGTGCGGGGCAACACCCAGCGCGCGCTCGTACGCATGCTGCGCGAGGCAGGAGCCCGGGAGGTGCATGTACGCATCTCCTCGCCGCCGGTGAAGTGGCCCTGCTTCTACGGCATCGACTTCGCGACCCGCGCCGAGCTGATCGCCAACGGCCTGTCGACCGAGGAGATCTGCCGCTCGATCGACGCGGACTCTCTCGGCTACATCGATCTCGACGACCTCGTCGAGGCGACCAACGTGGCCAAGCCCGACCTGTGCCGGGCGTGCTTCGACGGTGTCTACCCGGTCGAGTTGCCCGATCCCGAACGTCTGGGCAAGTCGCTGCTGGAGACGGTGCCCAGCGTCACCGACGTCGACGGCCTGGCCGCCTCCCTCGCCGGCGGTGGCGCCGGTGACGCGCTCGAGCGCCCCTGAACCGAACCGTTCCACGACCCCCGACCACCCTCCGAGGAGAGCCGTGACCGAGCAGAGCCCCACCCCCAACGCGTACGCGGCGGCGGGTGTCGACATCGAGGCGGCCGACCGCGCCATCGAGCTGATGAAGGCCTCCGTCGAGAAGGCCCGCCGCCCCGAGATGATGGGCGGTCTGGGTGGGTTCGCCGGCCTCTTCGACGCCTCGGCGCTGACCCGGTTCAAGCGCCCGCTGCTGGCCACCTCCACCGACGGCGTGGGCACCAAGGTCGCCATTGCTCAGAAGATGGACGTCCACCACACGATTGGATTTGACCTCGTCGGCATGGTCGTCGACGACCTGGTGGTGTGCGGTGCCGAGCCGCTCTTCATGACCGACTACATCGCCTGCGGGAAGGTCGTTCCCGAGCGCATCGCCGCGATCGTCCAGGGCATCGCTGATGCCTGCGTCGTGGCGGGCACGGCGCTGGTGGGGGGCGAGACCGCCGAGCACCCGGGCCTGCTGCACCCCGACGAGTACGACGTGGCCGGTGCGACGACCGGCGTCGTGGAGGCGGATGCACTGCTGGGCGCCGAGCGCGTACGGCCCGGTGACGTCGTGATCGCGATGGAGGCCTCTGGCCTGCACTCCAACGGCTACTCGCTGGTGCGCCACGTCCTGCTGAACACGGCAGGGTGGGAGCTCGACCGGGATGTCGCGGAGCTCGGGCGCACGCTCGGCGAGGAGTTGTTGGAGCCCACCAGGATCTACGCGAAGGCCTGCCTCGACCTGGCGGCGCGTACGGCCACCCACGCGATGTCCCACGTCACCGGTGGCGGGCTGGCAGCCAACCTCGAGCGGGTCATGCCCTCCCACCTCTCGGCGCGCCTGGACCGCGCCACGTGGATTCCGCAGCCGATCTTCGACGTCGTCCGCAAGGTCGGGAACGTTCCGCAGCTCGACCTCGAGGCGACGCTCAACTGCGGCGTCGGCATGGTCTCGCTCACCGCGCCCGACGACGTGGATGCTGCGATCGAGGTGCTGGCTGGCCACGGCATTCGCGCGTGGGTCGCCGGCGAGGTGCGCGAGGACAGCGAGGCGGGCGGAACGGTGACGCTGGAGGGCCAGCACCCCGGTTGGTGAGCTCCCGCGCCGCTTTCTGGGCTCTTTTCGAACGCCCAGAGTGCGTAAATCGACACACACCTCTCGATTTGGTCACATGGGTGTGCAGGAACAACCAGCACTCAGGTACGGTTGGCCTTACGAGTATGTGACCGATCAGACCGGGAGCAACGAGCCTCTTGAGGACCAGGGGCGACGTGAGCCCCGGCCAAGTGTGCAAGGGGGTCGGACCCTATGGGGCGCGGCCGAGCGAAGGCTAAGCAGACGAAGGTCGCACGCGACCTGAAGTACCGCACTCACGAGACGGACTTCGGGGCGCTGGCGCGAGAGCTGCATGGCGAGAATTCATCCACGGACCAGGTCGAGTCGGACGACTACGACGACTGGTCGGAATACTCCTCCGATCCCGGCCGATGACGTGATCCCGCGTCGCCCGTCCGTCGTGTGACGGACCTCGGCGCGGGAGTCCATGTCTCTGCCACCCACACTGCAGGCGACGTACCCGTCGCTGCGGTGTCAGGCGCGCCTGTGATCCGCACCCGGACGTGGCGTGCCCTTCGGAGGTGATGGGGCGAGCCCTGCGGCGCGATCACGTCGCCGGGCCGCCCCCTGCCCGCAGCATCAGCAGGTCGCCGTGGGTGCCGTACCCCAGCAGCCTGCTGCCGCGGGGACGGCCGTTGAAGGTGACGAGCAACCACTCGTCGCCCTCCGCGGGGGGCACGAGGCTCGGCCACGGGATGTTGGTCGGGTACGGCGCGTCGAGCCGACCGCGGATCGTCATCGTGGTGTCGAGGACTGGGTAGGTGCGCCGGTGCCGTGCAGGGCCGTCGCGGCCCTCGCTCGCGATCACCACGGGTCCCTCAGGCGTGGGCAGCACCGTCGTGCCCTCCGCTGCCCGCAGCTCCAGGGCCGCTCCCCGCAAGGTGAGGTCCTCGAGTGATGGCCCGTGGGCCAGCACGGGGTGGAAGCGGAAGAAGCGCTCCGCGCTCACGTACCCGACCCACCAGCCGTCCTCGCCTCGGACCAGGTGCGGGTCCCACACGCCGACCGATCCGGCAGCATCGAGCGGCAACGGCAGTTCGACGGTGTCCAGCACCTGCTCGCCCACCCGCGGGTCCGTCTGGGTGCGCGCGAGCGTCACCCGCAGGCTCGACGGTGAGCGTCGCTGCGCACGGGTGGTGGGTTCGGTGAAGTCGCCCCAGGTGCTGGTGGCGACCAGCCAGTCCGCGCCGTCGCGCACCAGGTGGGTGGCGTGGTCGCCGTACACCCCCGCGACGTCGGGGCGACGGAAGAAGAGGTCGCCCGTGTGCGCGATCTCGTACGAGGACACGTCCAGGCTCCACACGCTGGTGTGGGCGGTGTCGAAGAAGCCCGGCCCGGCCGAGGTGGCGCTGAACCACACCGTCGACCCCGACCGCACAGGACTGCCGTCCGCGGTCGTGACGATCCGTACGTCGCGCAGCCCCAGTTGGCCGAAGCCACCGACCTGCGCGTCTCGCACCTCGCCGCTCGCGTGCGCCTCGAGCGCGCTCAGGAAGCCCTCGTCGCGAGTGCCCAACTCCGGGGCCAGGTCGCTGAGATCGACGCGGGCGCGTGCCACCCACGCCCCGGCTTCGCGTGTGAACCCGGTGAGGTGTGTCCCGGTGAGGCTCACCGCCAGTGCGTCGGGGGACGTGGTCCGGGCGAATCGGCGGCTGCGGTGGTGCGTGCGGTGACCGTCCCGAGTGACCGACAACGCAACGGCGCCGTCCGTGTGGATGAGGGCGAACTCGGTCCCCTGCGAACGCCACGCCACTCGTGCCTCGCCGCTGGCGGAGGTCATCGTGGCCATGATCGTGCCGTACGGCGCCCGACGCCCGGCCCGCTGCCACTCGCCGACCCGAAGGGCCGTACGAGTCGTCGCCGAGAGGGGGGTGACGGGCCGGTGCCGGGTTGCGTGCGTGAAGGGGCCGGGAAGTCCTCCGTACGGAGCCGAGGGCGGCGCGGCAGGACCGGAGGGGCTCATTCCTCCATCCTTCCGCACCGCCCTCGCGGACCTCAGCGCAGGCGGGCCAGGTACGCGCCCGTGGCCCGCAGGTTGGCCAGTCGGGCCTCCCACGTGATGCCCATGACCGTGAGCAGGACCCCCGCAGTGCCCAGCCAGATGAAGGTGGGCAGGTCGCTGGCCACCGGTCCCAGCACCCACATCGCGAGGATCACCCCGATGGTGGCCCCGACGACGAGCGGGGTGCTCAGGCGCAGCCAGACGCCGGAGACCACCATCGCCAAGCAGGCGGTGGCGAGCAGCCCGCCGCGCCAGCCCATCGAACCGGAGGTGCCGAGCACGATCACCAGCGAGGGGAGGGTGGCCAGCAGCAGACCCACCAGAAGCCCAGCGACGCTGGAGATGCCCGGGTTGCGGCGCATCAGCTCGCCGCCGAGCACGAGCAGGACGAGCGCGGCCGGCAGCGTGTACGCCTCCACGGTGTCCACGCCCAGGTCGGCCATGCGCAACCAGGCCGCCAGAGCGAGGCACACGCCGCCGACCCATGCCAGCGAACGCCGCGTCTCGTGCAGCAGGGCGCTGGCGGCGCAGACGATGGCAAGGCCGACCAGGTGGGCTGCCAGCCACGACATCGGGTTGTCGACGACGGTCAACGAGCCCAAGGCACTGACCCCGAACACGCCCATTGCCACGACCTCACGGTCGAGCTCGGGCTTGACGAGCGGCAGCGGGGCCACGACGAGCAGCACCACGAGCGGCACGGCGCCGGTGGGTGCGTCGACCACGGCGGCCAAGGACCACACGGCGAGCGCGGCGTGAACGGGGAGGGCGAGGAACGCCCACGTCGCCGCCCCTCCGCGCCCGAAGCGTGCCGTCAGCCCGGCAAGGACGGCCCAGGTCGTGAACAGCACGGTGGCCGACACGTCGCTGGGCACCGCGGCGACGAGGCTCGCGAACGCGACGGGCGCGGTGAGCGCGGCCATCCAGGCGTGACCGCGGAGCAGGCCCACGCCAGTCCATGCAGCCTGCAGGAGCAGTCCCACCAGCAGGACGACGAGGAGCGGCACCTCGTACTGGGCGACGGTGACGACGATGCCGAGCGACAGCAGTGGCCCCGTGCGCAGCAGCGTGTCCCGTACGGTCCAGCCGAACGCCGAGCGAGCCACGAGTGCGGGCAGGGCGCCGACCGCCACCGTGAGGAGGAGGGTGAGCAGGGGGCTGTCGAACCCGGCCGGAGGCTGCGTGAGCGCCATGGCCGAGCTGGAGAAGAGGTCCGGATCCGACCACAGGCCAATCCAGGCCCGCCCGATCGCGACAGCCGTCAGGACCGCTGCGAGCGGCCAGAGCCCGAGTGCGGCGACGCGAGTCGCCCACGTGGCGAACTGGCCGCGGGCCATCGCGACTGCCGAGGTCCACGCCAGCACCGCCCCGCTCACGGCCACCACTCGGATCAGATCCCGCTCGTCGCCGGCGGGAAGGAGGAGCGTCCACGTGACCAGGAGCGCCGAGGCGCCCGTGGCGGCGCCCATCACCGAGGCGGTCGGCTTGGCGGGCAGAGCGAGGAGGGGAAGCATCGCGGCCGCGAGCAGCAGCGGTCCGGCGTGGCCCTCGCCGACGAGGGTGGCCAGGTCGAGCGAGTCGCTGACCAGGACGCGTCCGATGGCGTAGACGAACAGCGCCAGCCACCAGGTGCAGGCGCCGAGCACGCCAGCCCAGACCGCGCCCGGGATCGCCCGGAGCCGACCCAGCATCCCGAGCAGGATGAACGAGGCAGTTGCTGCACCCAAGGTCCAGGCCCAACCGGACTCGACGGCGAACTGCAGTCCGACCCCTGCCACGTGCAGGCTCACGAAGGCCACCACCTGACCTGCGATCAGCGGACGACGCTGTCCGACGCTGGTGGCGGCGAGCACCACCGAGGAGGCGGCGGCCGTGACGCCGCCAGCAAGAGCCGTGATGGTGGCGTCGCTGAGGTCGCCGAACCATCCGGCGACGCCCGCGCCGACGATGTCCAGGCTCAGCAGGCCGAGCGCCACCACCGTCAACGACTCCGCCCCGATGCGCAGGCGGCGTCGTCCCAGCTCCGCCGCCCCGGCGCCAGCCGCAAGCGTGAAGGCGACCAGGGTGAGGGTGCGACCACCGACGCCGAGGGTGTCCCAGGCCATCGCCAGGAAGGTGATCGCCCCCACGAGCAGACACAGCCCACCCAGTCCGAGCAGGATCTTCGGGACCAGCCCGAGGCCCAGGCCCGTCGCCTCGCCGGGAGGCGTCGGCGCAGGTGCCGGGGCAGGTGCCGGGGCAGGCGGTGGCATGGCTGCCCCGGGCCAGCCGGGGGGACGCACGTTGCCGACGGGGCCCGGTGCCGGTGCGGGGCCCGGTGCCGCTGGCGCGGGCCACGGGGCCGGATCCACCGGGGG
>JAEWOG010000023.1 GCA_023460975.1 Actinomycetes bacterium | reverse complement strand
CGCCGACCCCCACGGACCCGACGCCGACCCCCACGGACCCGACGCCGACCCCCACGGACCCGACGCCCACTGACACGCCGACGCCGGCTGTCGTGGACATCTCCCCCGCTTTCCGGACCTGGGTGGACGGCTACACCCGCCACTTCGCCGTGGGTGTGGACGGGTTGCCCGACGGATCCCGCGCCACCGTGCGGTTCCGCACCCTGGTGCAGAACCCGGTGGTCGACGACGCGCGCTGCGAGGGCTCCGGCGGGTCGTACACCTGCACGGTGGCGGCGGGCGAGCCCGCGATCGTCTTCACGATCGACCGCTTCCTGGAGCGGGTGACCGGTTCGGTCTCCTCGGATGCCGAGACTCCCGGCCACGACCAGAACAACTCGTTCGGCGGCTGGTACCTGTGACCCTTTGCGGACCCAGCGCAGTCGTGTAGACAAGAAGGCATGACGCTCTTCCGCCTGGTGGCCCGCCCGCTCCTCTCCTCCGCCTTCGTGGCCAGCGCCATCGACGCTCTGCGGCACACCGACGAGCACGCGGCCAAGGCCTCGCCGATGATCGCCCGGTTCGTCCCCGCTGCTCAGCAGAAGGGCGCACCGATCCCCTCAGACCCGACGACTCTCGTACGAGTCCACGCGGCCGTCCAGGTCGCCGCTGCGCTCGCGTTGGCCACCGGCCGCGCACCGCGCACCAGTGCTGCCGTGCTGGCCCTGGTGACGATCCCGGTGACCGCCACCCAGCGAGCCTTCTGGAACGAGACCGACCCGGCCGAGCGCACCGCGCAACGCGGTGAGTTCGTACGCGACCTCTCCCTGCTCGGCGGGTTGATGCTCGCCAGTGTGGACACCGACGGACAGCCCGGGCTGGCGTGGCGGGCACGGCGGGCAGCGGCTGACGTACGGCGCGAGGCCAAGCAGTTGACCCGCGAGGCCAAGCGCGAAGCCAAGCTCGCGCAGGCGAGGCTCACCTGATCGGCCGCCCGACCCGCGCACGGGGCTCGCTAGGCTTCGCCCCGTGAACGCCTCCGCGCCCTCCCCGTCCGTCGCCGACCTGTGGCCGGTGCCCGACCCCGGGGTGCCGCAGGCGCGGACCGTACGGCTGCCTGGCAGCAAGTCGCTCACCAACCGGGCTCTGATCCTGGCCGCGCTGGCTGAGGGCCCCAGTGTCGTACGGCATCCGCTGCGGTCGCGCGACACGCTCCTCATGGCCGACGCGCTGCGAGCGCTCGGCACCGCGGTCGAGGACGTCGCCGACGGCTGGCGCGTCACTCCCGGCCTCGGATCGGGAGTGGGCGAGGTGGCGGTCGATTGCGGCCTCGCGGGCACCGTGATGCGCTTCGTCCCCCCGGTGGCCGGACTGGCCGACGGCGAGGTCGCCTTCGACGGTGACCCGCACATGCGCAACCGCCCCATCGGCGAGATCCTGACCGCCCTGCGCACCCTGGGCGTCACCGTGGACGACGGCGATCGGGGCGCTCTGCCCTTCACCGTCACCGGGCGCGGCGGCGTGCCGGGCGGCACGGTGACGATCGATGCGAGCGCGTCGTCGCAGTTCGTCTCCGCCCTGCTGCTCGCCGGAGCCCGCTACGACGCGGGCGTGGACGTGCGCCACGACGGCAAGCCCGTGCCGTCGCTGCCGCACATCGACATGACGGTGGAGATGCTGCGCGAGCACGGGGTCGCGGTCGACGACTCCGAGCCCAACCGGTGGGTCGTCTCCCCCGGCCCCGTGGCGCCGGTGGACCGTACGATCGAGCCGGACCTGTCCAACGCCGCACCGTTCCTGATGCTCGCCGCCGCGGTCGGCGGCAGCGTCACCGTGGCCGACTGGCCGAGCCGTACGACCCAGCCGGGCGACGAGTTGCGCTCGATCCTCGCCACCATGGGCTGCGACGTGGCGCTGGAGGACGGCGACCTCACCGTCAGCCGCACCGGCCCGCTGCACGGGATCGTGCTCGACATGCACGACGTCGGCGAGCTCACCCCCGCGCTCGCGGCGCTGTGCGCCCTGGCCGAGACGCCCTCCCACCTGTACGGGATCGGCCACATCCGCGGGCACGAGACGGACCGGCTGGCGGCGCTGACCCGCGAGCTCACCGCGTTGGGCGCGGACGTCGTCGAGGACGCCGACGGCCTGCGCATCCGACCGGCGGCCCTGCGCGCCGGCGCCTTCCACACCTACGCCGACCACCGCATGGCCCACGCGGGCGTCATCCTCGGCAGCGCCGTTCGGGGCATCGAGGTCGAGGACATCGCGACGACGTCCAAGACGTTCCCCGACTTCGCCGACGCCTGGCTGGCGTTCCTGGCCAGCGGCACGCCCCTGGGGGGCGTGTGAGCGGGCGGTACACCGAGCACGACGCGGAGCACTACGAGCGCCCGCGCCGTCGCACCCGCCCACGGACCAAGGACCGCCCGACGTACGACGACGCCGAGGACGGCCGCGTCGTGACGGTCGACCGGGGCCGGTTCACGCTGCTGGTCGACGGTCGTCAGGTGATGGCGATGAAGTCGCGGCCGTTGGGTCGCAAGGGTGTCGTGGTGGGTGACCGGGTGCGGGTCGTCGGGGACACTTCTGGCCGCGACGGCTCACTCGCGCGCATCGTCGTGGTGGTGCCGCGCACCACGGTCCTGCGACGTACGGCCGACGACGACGACCCCATCGAGCGCGTCATCGTGGCCAACGCGGATCAACTCGTCGTCGTCACCGCGCTCGCCGACCCAGAGCCGCGCCCCCGTCTGATCGACCGGGCCCTGGTGGCGGCGTACGACGCGGGCATGAGTCCGCTGCTGTGCCTCACCAAGGCCGATCTGGCGGACCCGGAGACGCTGCTGTCCACGTACCGCTCACTGGGTGTGCCGTGGGTCGTCACGCACCTCAAGGGGCCGGGCGCGGGCGACCTGACCGAGCTGCGGGCAGCGTTGGCGGGTCGTACAAGCGTGCTGGTCGGCCACAGCGGTGTCGGCAAGTCCACGCTGGTCAACGCGCTCGTCCCCGACGCCCACCGCGAGGTCGGGCACGTCAACGCGGTGACGGGGCGCGGCCGGCACACGTCCACGTCGGCGTACATGCTGGCGTTGCCGGACGATCACCACTCGGGCTCCGGCGGCTGGATCGTGGACACTCCGGGCATCCGTTCGTTCGGGCTGGCGCACGTGCAGCCCGAGCGGCTCATCGAGGCGTTCCCCGACCTCGACGAGATGACGGAGGACTGTCCGCGCGGCTGCACGCACGGCGAGGGCGAGCCCGAGTGCGGCCTCGACCCGGCAGTCGCCGCCGGCGAGGTGGACCCTGCGCGCGTGGAGTCGTTCCGACGCGTGCTCGCGGCGCGCGAGGGCGCCAGCGACTGGTGAGCGTGCGCGCCCACTAGCCTTGGGCCATGCCCATCACCGGTCCCGACTCCGTCGACCACACCGACGACCTGCGCCTGGCGCACCTGCTGGCCGACGACGCGGACTCGCTCAGCCAGGCCCGCTTCAAGGCTCTCGACCTGCACGTGATGGCCAAGCCGGACCTCACGCCCGTCACCGACGCCGACAAGGCCGTCGAGGAGGGCATCCGGCGCACCCTGTCGCGCACCCGTTCGCGCGACGCTGTGCTGGGCGAGGAGGAGGGGCTGATCGGGCACGGTCAGCGCCAATGGATCGTCGACCCGATCGACGGCACCAAGAATTTCGTCCGCGGCGTCCCCGTGTGGGCCACCCTCATCGCGTTGGCTGTGGACGGCGAGGTCGTCCTCGGCGTCGTCTCCGCGCCCCAGTTGCAGCGGCGCTGGTGGGCGGTCAAGGGCGGCGGCGCGTGGACTGGCAAGTCACTGCTCAAGGCCACGCGGTGTGAGGTCTCCGACGTACGCCGCCTCGAGGACGCGTCGTTCTCGTACTCCTCGCTGTCGGGCTGGGAGGAACGCGACCGGCTCGACGACTTCCTCGCGCTGTCGCGGCGCGTGTGGCGCACGCGGGCGTACGGGGACTTCTGGTCCTACATGCTGCTCGCCGAGGGCGCGGTCGACATCGCCGCGGAACCGGAGCTCGAGCTGTACGACATGGCCGCCCTCGACATCATCGTGCGGGAGGCGGGAGGTCGGTTCACCTCGCTGGCAGGCGAAGACGGCCCGTGGGGCGGCAACGCGGTCGCCACCAACTCCCACCTCCACGAGGCGGCGCTGTCCTTCCTGGGCGGGGTGGACGACGACCTCGATCCGGACGCCCCGCGCCGCGGCCTCGGCTCGGTCAGCACCCTTCGGCCTCGGCCGGTGCCGCCCACGGCGCTGGACTGACTTCCCTCCTTCACGGCCGATACGAGAGCCGCGACCGGCCTGCACCCCGACGCCGACCTGCCGTGCGCGGCGATCAAGATGGCCGTCGCGGCACGCGGTGGCGTCGACGCGGTCAACGGCCCCGGCTGGCGGGAGGACGAGTCCCAGCGGGTCATCTTTCACACCGACCGCGGCTCGACCTACACCGCGAATGCCCACACCAACTGTGTCGCCAGCTCGGGATCCGTCAGTCCATGGGTCGGGTCGGGTCGTGCTTCGACAACGCCGCAGCAGAGGCGTTCTTCAGCAGTCTGGAGTGGGAGGTGGTCCTCGGCGTCGACGAGCACGTGTGGCGCCACACCAGGCGCGGCGACAAGTACGTCACGGTGATCATCGACCTGACCCCGATCCGCGACGGCACCGGGCCGGCACGTCTGTTGGACATGGTCGAGGGCCGCTCGAAGCAAGCGTTCAAGACCTGGCTCGCGAACCGTCCCCCAGAGTGGCGTGACGGCGTGGAGGTGCTCGCGATGGACGGGTTCACCGGCTTCAAGACCGCCACCACCGAGGAACTGCCCGACGCTGTGGCCGTGATGGATCCCTTCCACGTGGTCCGGTTGGCCGGTGACGCCCTGGACCGCTGCCGACGCCGTGTCCAACAGGATCTGCACGGTCATCGTGGCCGTAGGGGCGACCCGCCGTACCGCGCCCGGCGGACCCTGCACACCGCTTCGGACCTGCTCACCGACAAGCAGAGGACCAGGCTCACCGCGCTGTTCGCGACCGATGCCCACGTTGAGGTCGAGGCGACCTGGGGGATCTACCAACGGATGATCGGCGCCTACCGCGAACCCGACCGCGCCAAGGCACGCCAGTTGATGAAGGGGCTCTTCTTACTTGAGGTGGGGGTGGGTGAGTCCGCGTGCGATGAGGAGCATGCGTAGGCGGTAGTTGTCGTAGTTGCGGAAGCCGCGGGCGACGCGGCGGTGGAGCTCGATCAGCCCGTTCACGGCTTCGGTGCCGCCGTTGCTGGATCGGCTGGTGTCGAAGTAGGCCAGGAACGCGGTGCGCCACTTCTTGAGAGTCCTTCCCAGCCGCGCGACTTCGGGGACCGGGCAGGTCACGAACGTGTCGACGACCTTGACGGCGATCTTGCGTCCCTCGACGGGATTGGGGTGGCGGTAGGCCGACCGGAGCTGCTGGGCGCACGACCAGGCGAGCCAGGCCTGCAGGTGGGCCTCATTGGCGGCGATCGCGGTGGCGATCCTGGCTCGTTGCCTGTCGCTGAGTTTCTCCTGCCCGGCGCGGAGGATGTTCTGGATGCCGTAGAGCGGGTCGCCCTTTCGGCCACGGCGCCCCACGGTCTCTTGCTGGACCCGGCGGCGGCACTCATCGACCGCGGCGGTGCCGAGCTTCACGACGTGGAACGCATCAAGCACTGCGACGGCGTCTTCGAGGTGGTCATCGATCGCGGACTTGTAGCCCTGGAACGGGTCCAGTGCGGCGATTTGAACACCGCCACGGAACCGCGTGCCCCGGGCGGTGAGCCAGTCGGCGTACACCTTCCCCGAACGTCCCGGGACGAGGTCGAGCAGGCGTGCTCGGACGCGTCCTTGCTGGTCACGGGTCAGATCGACCATCCCGGTCAGTTCCTTGGGCCCACGCCCGCCGGCCTCGATGGGCTTGGTCGAGACGTGGTGCCAGATGTGCTCGTCGACCCCCAAACTGGTGACGCCAGCGAACCGGGTCTCGTCGTCGGCCATCGCCTTCAGCAGCGGCTGGATCGAGGTCCACACCGTCTTCCAGGTCGTGCCGAGTTGACGGGCGACGCCGGCCACAGATGCGTGTTCGCGGCGGATCTGGCTGATCGCCCACCAGCACGCACGGGTGGTGAGCAGGGCCCGTGGGCGGGCGAGGTCCTCGTGTTGTTCGGTCCACGACCCGGTCGTGCATCTGGGCTCCCCGCAGCGCCAGGTCCGCTTGCGCCACACCAACCGGACCGAGCGCCCGAAGCAGGGCACGTCGATCAGAGTCACGTCGCGACGGCCGCGGCTGTGCGCGATCACCCCGCAGGACCGGCATCCCGCCGTCGGCGGTTCGGACTCGATGACGACCTGGAGGTGACGCGGCTGCCGGTCGACCTCGAGGACGTGGAACCCCTCGAGCCCGACGAGGACGTCGCACCGTTCGCAGTACATCGGGTCTGGACATGAGCGTGCGCGGTCGCACGCCGTAGGCTCGGACATCGTCGGGGCCTTCCGGCTGGGTAGCTTGTCGCTCCCGATCTTGGAAGGTCTCGACCCCGTTCCGGGGTCAGGCACTCACGCGGTGTCCCTCACAGCCCCACCGCAGGTACGAAGAGCCTCTTTCAGTGCGTGGATTTCGCCGTTCACACCGAAGATCCCGCCGATGGCCGCCTACGTGCTGACGCCCCGCCGCTGGTCCCTCAAACCCCACCACTCCCAGGGACTCTTACGGCGGGATGATCGCGCCCGTGGAAGCGAAGTAGACAGCAAGATGACAGCTCTTGACACGCGCTGTGCCTTGGAGACACGATCTCATCAACTCTCTCGGGGGAGAATCGATGATCCGTAGACTTCGTCGCACCAGAATCTTCATCACGGTAGGGACCATCGGCCTATTGGCCATGTCAGTCGGCGCCGGAACGATTCCAATGGCTCAAGCCCAGAATGAGGCCACCCTCACTCACTCCGCAGCATTCACCTCAGACCAAACCGAGGAGTCCCGTGGCGTCAGCGCTGAGGCTGAATTGCTGCGCGACTCTTTCGGGATTCCGCCAAGCGTGGCAGAGCAGTGGGTGCAGACCCTGGTCAAACTAGGGGAATCGCAAGCTTCGCTCGCGTCCACAGACCCGAACTTCGTCGCACTCGAAGCACCCCCCGGCAAGGAACTCGTCGTCGACTACTTGACAACTGCGGAGTCAATCCCTGAATCCGCCGTCACGACCCTTCTGGGCACTGGCGTAAGTCACGACCAGATCAGGGTCCAGACGGTTCACGCAGACAAGGAGCAAATCGAGCAAGCCAAGCTGAAGGCTTCTGAGCTCGCTGGCCCAAATGCAGACGTTTCCGCGGACCTCAAGTCTGGGACCGTCACAGTGACGCAAGCAGAGCCAATGCGGCCAGAGGGCCTTCCCGAGAACATGGGGGCGGTACAGATCAACTGGACCCAAGGGGAGGTCTTCGAGGACGCGGTCGCAGGCGGAAAGCCCTGGGGCACATGCACGGGCGGGTTCATCGTGAAGATGATTTCGTCGGGAGCACGCGGAATGTCAACTGCGGCCCATTGCGCAGTGCAGGGGATTCTCTATGGCGGGGGTGGCACGTACACGGGCGGCGCAGGTCTTAACTCTGGTGCTTACGACGTGCGCTTTTACTCTCCGAACACCAGCGTCACGCTCAACAACGCCGTGGCCTGTTGTGGCACCGGGGCCATTCCCATCACTGGGCGCCGAACTGTGGGCGAGATGATGGTTGGACAGTCCCTGTGCATCATGGGAAGAACTAGCGGCTACCAGTGCGGCTTCATACGCGAAGTGGGCTACCACTATGACGGGTCGAGCACGTTCGTGCGATATGGGTCGGTGTACCCGATTGCCGCACAAGGCGACAGCGGTGGTCCCGTCTTCACAGGCAACCAAGCCCTAGGCTGGATCACGGCGGCCAATCCCTCCGGAGAGGGCTTGTTCATGCCACAGCAGTACTCTAGAGACTTGGGATTCACGGTGGCAGCCTCATGAGCACCGGGTTCGCCCGTTCCGCCATCGGTGCGATTCTCCTCCTACTGCTGGCTGGCTGCCAGGAAGCTGATCGGGATGCGATAGAACCTTCTTCGTCAAACGCAGCCTCGACTCGGGGGATCATCACTCTCGACGAAACTCTCGCCGATTATCAGGGCGGGTTCTGGCTCGCCGCTGAGATCGTGGGAAAGCTGACCACCAGTGACGGATGCCTTTACGTTGGAGGGCTGCCCGCAGTGTGGCCGGCCGACATGAATTGGGACGCAGATGCTGAGCAAGTTTCCGGACTGGGGTGGACGGGACGGCTTGGGGATGAGGTCAGTCTCGGAGGCGGCGTAATCCCCGAATCGGGCGTTGCGGAGCAGGTATCCCTCGGGGAGTCCGGAAAGACGGAGTTGCGTCGGTGCATGAAAGCTGCGGGGAAGGACTCGTACGTGTTGACAGCCCCCACGCGTTGACGTTCGGGGACACATTGTCAGGAAGCCGCCATCACCGGGCCACCAGGGCGAGCGAGGCTGGACTGCATGACCGAGGACGTACACGCTCTCGCCGATCAGCTCATCGGCCCGTGTGGAGACCCATCGTGTCCAACCTGAGTCGAGCCACTTGATCGAGATCAGGTGACATCGCCGGTGTTCGTGCAGGTGAGAGCCTTGTGGGTTCCCTGATTGACACACCCCGCTCTTCGGTAGGGTCGGCTGGTGGTGTTCGTGCGGAGGGTGCCGGGCCGCTCGGGGAGCATCAAGGTCCAGCTCGCTGAGCGCCGCGATGGCCGTGATGTCGTGGTTGAACACGTCGGGACGGCCAGGACCGAGGCCGAGCTGGCCATCCTGGTGGCGCGGGCACGTCGGCGTGAGCATGAGGGCCAAGAGGTTGGGCCTTGACCCCGATCTCTGGACACGCGGGGTGATGGATTACGCGGCTTCCGGGATGGTAGCCACGAGGTTGGTCTCGTAGGTGTTCGGGGACACTTGTCCGAGGTAGGAGTGGCGCCGTCGGGTGTTGTAGCGCGCGGCCCAGCGGAACACCTCGCGGCGGCAAGAGGCCTCGTCGGCGTAGGTAGCAGCGCCGGCGAAGGTCTCTCGTTTGAGGGCTGCGTTGAACGACTCCGCGAGGGCATTGTCAGCGCTCGATCCGACGGCGCCGTGCGAGCGGATGACGCCGAGCTGGCCGCAGAGCTTGGCGTAGTCCTTGGAGGTGTAGACGCTTCCGTGGTCGGCGTGGAAGACCGCTCCGCGCAGCGAGCCACGCTCGACGAGTGCGGCCTTGAGCGCGTCCTCGACGAGGCTGGTGCGCATGTGGTCAGCGACCGCCCAGCCCGCGAGCTTGCGTGAGCAGCAGTCGATCACGGTCGCCAAGTAGAGGTTCGACCCGTCGGCCAACGGCAGGTACGTGATGTCGCCGACGTACTTGGTGTTGACCTGCCCGGCGGTGAAGTCCCGCTTCACCAGGTCCGGCACCTTCTGGTCTGAGGGTTTGGGAACCGTGGTTCGGACCCTTCGCCGCAGCCGGATCCCGGCCAGGCCACGTTCGGCCATCACCCGCGCGACACGCTTGTGGTTGACCCGCTCAGAGTCGGCGACTCCGTCGTTGAGCTCAGCGGTGACCCGCGGCGCCCCGTAGGCCCTGTCGCCGCCCTGCGCGGGGTCTTGGGCGACCCGGATCCTGCTGGCGAGCTGCTCGTCCGCGGCGGCTCGCTCGGCCCGTAACGGGGCGGCGTCGGCCCAGGCATAGAACGAGGACCGGGTGACCTCAACAGCCTCACACAGCCGCTTCACCTCGAAGGTGTCTCGGTGGTCGGCGACGAACTGGAAGCGGCTCACCAGTTCGTCTCCCCAGCGAAATACTTCGCTGCCTGACGCAGGATCGACTTCTCGGCCTCGACCTTGGCCAAGCCCGCCCGTAGTTGGGCGTTCTCGGCCTCGAGCCGGGCGACCTTCTCCGTAGCCGTCTCGGCCCGCCCGACCGGGAATGTTGGAGTGGCGAGCGGTGCCGTCGTCGAGCCCGTACCGAACGTCCGAACCCACTGCGCCAAGGCCCCTCGGGCCACCCCGAGGTCCTCGGCAATGCCCCTCAACGTGGCGCCCGGTGACGACTCGTACAGATCAACGGCCTGCCGACGGAACTCGTCGGAGTAGTTCTTCCTGGCCATGAGGTGGATCATCTCGCTTCCCCAGCGTGCTGCTGGATTCAGCGTGTCCAGGATCTGGGGTCAAGGCCCAGGACAGCCGCAGGCTGTTGCGAACCAGATGCACCACACAGGTCTGCACGATCGCTTCGGGCCAGATCGTGTTGATCGCCTCGGGCAATCCCTTCAACCCGTCGCAGCACACGATGCATGCGTCGAGGATGCCACGGTTCTTCAGCTCAGTCAGGACGTTGAGCCAGTGCTTCGCGCCCTCCCCACCCGAGGGCCCCAGCCACAGACCCAGGACATCGCGGTAGCCGTCGAGATTGACGCCCATCACCACGTACACCGGACGGTTCGCGACCGTTCCCTCGCGGACCTTCAAGTAGATCGCGCCCACGATGATCACGGGATACACCGCGTCCAACGGACGGGCTTGCCAGTCCCGCATGTCCTTGGTGACCTTCTCCGTGACCGCAGAGACCAGGTCACGGGAGATGGTGGTGTCGTAGACCTCCTCGAGGTGCTCAACGATCGCGCCGGTGGTCAGGCCCTTGCCGTATAGCGAGATCACCGCCTCGTCGAAGCCCGACAGCCGGCGCTTGTGCTTGGGCAGGATCTGCGGCTCGAACGTCCCAACCCGATCACGCGGCACGTCTACGGTGACCCGGCCGATCTCGGTCGAGACCGTCTTCGGTGTCGTGCCGTTGCGGCTGTTGCCGCTACCGCGCCCCGCGGGGTCGTGCTTGTCGTAGCCGAGGTGGTGGGCCACCTCGACCTCGAGCGCTGACTGCAGGACCTGCTGGGTCAAGGCCGTCAACAACCCGCCCTCGCCGGTCAACGCGACACCGTGATCGGTGGCCGAGGCCACCAGGTCCTGCGCCAGACGCGCGATGTCAGGCGGCCGCTGCACCGGCACCGCCGGCGCGCCAGCGTCCTCGGACTCGTACTCGCTCATGACGTGATGCTCCTTCCGCCACGGACCACAACCGCGGCATCACGCCGAGCCACTTACACAAAGTTCCTGACAGACCCCCCGGCCAGGCGTCCACGAAGGGCCAAAGGCCCTGTTGCCCGGCGTCCCGGCTGGCTACGGTGGCAAGGGAGGGGTCGGGGACCGCCCGGCCGGTCCGGGAGGTGTGCCATGAAGATCAGTGACGTGACCAAGCACAAAGCGAGCCAGGAGGTCGTCACGGTCTCCCCCGACGCGACGGTGGCCGACCTGGTGGCCCTGCTCGACGATCACGGGATCGGCGCCGTGGTGGTGAGCAATGACGGGGCGAGGGTGGAGGGCATCGTCAGCGAGCGCGATGTCGTACGGCGTCTGCACGCCGTGGGCGGCGACGTCTTGGCGCTGCGCGTGAGTGCGATCATGACGGGAGAGGTTCACACCTGCGCTGCCGACGATCCGGTCGAGGAACTTGCCGGTGTCATGACGCGCAAGCGGTTCCGTCACGTACCCGTGGTCGAGGACGGGCGCCTCACCGGCATCGTGAGCATCGGCGACGTGGTCAAGCGCCGCATCGACGAGCTCGAGTTCGAGCGGGACCAGCTCGACACCTACGTACGTCAGACCGACCGCGCGCCGCACCAGCCCGCGCGCTGAGGACCCGCTCCAAGCAGCCAGGACAGCCGCGACACCAGCGCACCTGAGAGGCTGTCCCCTGCACGGAAACGACAACGATTGGAGAACCCGTGAGCGAGAAGCCCGACGTCGATCCCCACATGGGCGACGCCCCCACCGACCTCGAGATCACGGACCTGCGCGAGGGTGACGGCGCCGAGGCGACCGCTGGCTCGACGGTGTCCGTCCACTATGTCGGCGTGGCCCACTCCAGCGGGGAGGAGTTCGACGCGTCGTACAACCGCGGCACGCCGTTGCAGTTCCGCCTCGGCATCGGCCAGGTCATCTCGGGTTGGGACACCGGGGTGCAGGGCATGAAGGTCGGCGGCCGTCGTCGCCTCGTGATCCCGCCCCACCTGGGCTACGGCAACCGCGGCGCCGGCGGCGTCATCGGCCCCGGTGAGACGCTGATCTTCGTGGTGGACCTGCTCGACGTGAAGTGACCCTCCCCATGTAAAGCGGGGTTATCGCATCTTGTGCATGCTTGCGATGGCGCAGGAGAAGCGATAACCCCGCTTTACATGTCAGGTGCCGACGCCGCGGCCCCGCGCTGCCTGGAGAGCCTGGACCCAGGCGTACGACGCCTTCGGGGTCCGTAGGAGCGTGTCGAAGTCGACGTGGACCAGCCCGAAACGCTGGGAGAAGCCGGCCGCCCACTCCCAGTTGTCCATCGTCGACCACACGTAGTAGCCCTGCAGGTCGAACCCCGGCACCGCCCCGTTCGCCAGATCAGCGGCCACGCCCAGGTGGCCCGCGAGGTACGAGACCCGTTCCCGGTCGTCCACCTGACCGTCGGGACCCACCACGTCGGGGAAACTCGCTCCACCCTCGGTGATCACGACGGGCGGGAGTGCGGAGCCGTACCGGTCGGCCATCTGCTCGGCGATGCGCCGCAGGCCCTCGGGGGCGACCGGCCAACCGAACCCCGTGGTCGGGACGTCGGGCCAGTCCAGGAGGCGAAACGGCAGGTCCTTGGCGGCCTCGGTCTGCCCGTCCGGCGAGTTGCCGTCGGGGTCCGCGCCTGCGGCGACGAGGCTCGGGAAGTAGTAGTTCAGCCCGTAGAAGTCGAGAGGCTGGTTGACCAGCTCGAGGTCGGCGCGCTTCATGCGGCTCACGCTCCGCAGCAGCAGGCGCAGCGTCAGCGGCAGGCCGCCCGGAACTTCGGGGCTGCGCCCGAGCAGCACGGGGTCGGCGAAGAGCCGGTTGTGGATGAAGTCGAGCAGACCAGCCATCGCACGGTCGGACTTCGAGTCCGTCGCCGGCGAGCAGGGCGTGTGGGTGTTGGTGACGCCGATCCGACCGATCACCCCGGCCTCGCGGAGCCCGGCGAGCGCGTGGCCGTGCCCGATCACCATCGTCCGCGCCACTGAGCCCGCCTTGAAGAGCTGCTCCTCGCCGGGCGCGTGGACGCCCAGACCGTACCCGTTCATCACTACGGTCGCGGCCTCGTTGATCGTCACCCAGTCGGCGACCCGGTCGCCGAGCCGCTCGCCCACCAGGCGGGCGTACTCGCCGAGACGCTCGGCGGTGGCCCGGTTGGTCCAGCCGCCCGCCCGCTCGAGCGGCATCGGGGTGTCCCAGTGGTAGAGCGTCGCCATCGGGCGGATCCCGCGCTCGAGGAGTTGGTCGACGAGCCGGTCATAGAAGCCGATGCCCTTCTCGTCCAGCGCGCCGCGGCCCTCGGGCTGCACGCGCGGCCACGAGATCGAGAAGCGGTACGCGTCCAGCCCGGCCCCGGCCATCAGCGCCACGTCCTCACCGCTGCGGTGCAGGTGGTCGGCGGTGACCGCGGGCGTCGTACCGTCCTCGATCGCACCCGGGCGCTCGGCGAACTCGTCCCAGCCGCACCGGCCGCGCTCGTGCGCGCCGCCCTCGATCTGCAGCGCGGCGGTGGCCGTGCCCAGGACGAAGTCGTCGGGGAGCCTGGCCGCCAGGGTCCGGGGATCGGTGCTCATCTGGGGGTCTCCTTGTCGGGGGGTGGTCGCTCAGTCGTCCCAGACGACGCGGAAGCCGGTGTGGGACGAGGAGGCGTCCGGCTCGTTGGCGGTCCGGGCCGCGACCCGGTAGCGGTTGCAGTAGGAGTCGTGGCACAGGTAGGAGCCGCCGCGCAGCGCGCGCCCGCCGCGCCAGGCGTCGGCGCACCACTCCCACACGTTGCCGACGGCGTTGTGAAGGCCGAAGCCGTTGGGCGGGTACGCGTCGACCGGGCAGGTGCCTGCCCACCCGTCGTCGCCGGTGTCGCGGTCGGGGAAGTCGCCGGTGAAGATGTTGCAGCGGTGCTCGCCGGCGGGGTGCAGGTCGTCGCCCCACGGGTAGCGGGACCCCGCGAGGCCTCCACGCGCCGCGTACTCCCACTCCGCCTCGCTGGGCAGGCGCCCGCCGACCCACGCCGCGTACGCCGCCGCGTCGCGCCAGCTGACGTGCACCACCGGATGATCGCCGAGGCCAGTCAGGTCCGACCCGGGACCGTACGGGGCCAGCCACGACGCGCCGGACACGGCCCGCCACCACGGCAGGGACACCGGGGCGGGCGAGGCCGCGGCCAGGCCCGGCGTCAGGTGACCGGCGAAGACGTGCGACCAGCCGTACGACTCCGCGTCGGTGCGGTGCCCCGTGGCCGCGACGAACGCGGCGAAGCGGTCGTTGCTGAGGCTCACCGTGTCGACCCAGAAGGCGCCCACGGTCACCTCGCGCACCGGGCCCTCCTCGTCCTCGGGCGGAGCGAGCCCCTCCTCGGAGCCCATCGAGAAGGTGCCGCCGGGCAGCCGCACGGCGCTCGCCGGCGGGGCCGTCACGCGACGGGTGGCCGCCGCGTTGGCCGGAACGAACCCGCTCCCCCGTCCGGGCGAGCAGCAGGGACCGGTCACAACGCCGCCAGTTCGGCGGCGAGGGCCCGCAGCGTGGCGGTGGGGATGATCCCGACGGCGACGCCCGCGACGTCGATGAGCCCCATGTCCATGACCTCGTCCGGCAGCGGTCCGTCCACGAGCGGCCCCAGGTGGGTGCGCAGCACCGTCAGCGCTTCCTCGTCGGCGAGCAAGGCACGGATCGACGTGGTCACGTCGAGCCGGGCGCTCGGGAAGTCGCTGGCGCGCAGCGGCCGCAGTCGCGAGGTCTCCACCTGAGCCGCCTGGGCCGCGCACAGCAGGTGCTCCGCGCCCAGCGTCCCCTCGCGGGGCAGACCCATCCGCACGAACTGCTCGTCGGGCGCGTCGTTGGCCACCATGAGGTCGCGCATCAGGGTCGCCATCCGCAGCTCGAGCTCGTCGTCGACGAGCGGACGCTCCTGGAGGGGGTCCGTCATGAGGTCGAACAACATCGTGCCGAAGGCGTACGGGTCGGTGTAGCCGGTCGCCGGAACCCGCAGCACGGGGGTCTGCTTGGTGAACGAGAACGGCCGCACGAGCTCGGCCTGGCGGAGCACCTCGACCGGCATGCGACCGCGCATCAGGGTCGGCATCAGCGTGTACTCGGCGAGGGGCGCGTTGCCCGCCTCGACCGGCGCGCGCATGTAGACGTGGCGGCCGTCCGTGACGTTGACGTGCCCGCCGAAGATCCCGAACATCCCCGCCTCACGGACCGGCACGTCAGAGGCGACGACCTCGCGCAGCGGCACACCCTGCATGTCGGGCGTCGGGGTGATGCCGAACAGGTCCAGCAGCGTCGGCCCGAGGTCGATCGTCTGCACCAGGGCCGTACGGCGCTCGCCGGCCACCCGCGAGCGCGGGTCCCACACGAACAGTGGCAGGTGGATCGTCTCGTCGTAGTAGGGAGGCGCGTTCTTGCCCCACCAGTCGTGCTCACCGAGCAGGAAGCCGTGATCGGTGCACACGATGAGCATCGTGTCGTCCCACATGTCGTGGGCATCCATCGCGGCCAGCACACGTCCGAGGCTGTGGTCGCACATGGTGAGCAGTGCGGAGTAGAGCGATCGAACATGGTCGACGGTCTCGGGCGACGCGCTGACGCGCACGTAGTCGGGCCAGTCGAGCTCGGGACCGTCGTACCCGGTGTCGTACAGCTTGCGGTAGTCCTCGTGGCTGAAGAACGGCTCGTGCGGATCGAAGGTCTCGATCTGGAGGAACCAGTTGTCCTCGCCCGCGTTGGTGTGGATGAAGTGGAGGCCCGCGTCGAACGTGAGTGTCTGCGGGTGCTCCGCCTCCGTCGTCATGTAGAGCCGGTTCACGCGGTCCTGCCGGCGCAGGTCCGCGTTGGTGACCGTGGGCGCGAGGTTGGCAGGCGTCGGCGGATCAGCCACGTGCCCCTTCCACTCATCGCCCTCCTGACCCCGGGAGAACTCGAAGGTGCGAAACCGTGGGTGGTAGGTGGCCCCGCCGTCGGCCCAGTAGTGCTGGTGATCGGTCACCAGGTGCGTGTAGACCCCGGCCCTGGTGAGCATCTCGGGCACCGAGTCGTCGAAGGGCTCCAACGGCCCCCACCCGCGGTGCAGGAAGTTGGCCCGGCCGGTGTGCATCTCCCGGCGGGCCGGCATGCAGGGCATCGAGCCGCCGTACGCATTGTCGAACGTCGCCGTGCGCGTGGCCAGGTCCTCGAAGTGCGGCGCACGGATCCCCTCGGCTCCGTACGGCGGCAGGTAGCGGCGGTTGAGGGTGTCGTACATGACGACGATGGCGCGCACCTCAGCGCACTCCCCGGATCCGGGTGACCGAGGCCATGCCGAGCGCCATCACGACGCCAGCGGCCAGATACAGGGCCCGGTAGGACTCGCTCGTCGCGGCGAGAACCACGAACCCGACCAGCGGCGCGATCGGCAGGTGCTGGGCCGCGTTGACCAGTCCGAGGTCGCGGGCACGCGTCCGGGGGTCCGGCAGCACGTCGGTCGTCAGGGCCTGATCGACCGACAGGAAGGCTCCGTAGCCCACCCCGAGGAGGGCCGCAGCCACCAGTGCGGCGCCCCACGTCGGTGCGACCGCGAGCGTCACGGCCGCCGCAACCTGGAGGCCTCCTCCGACCAGCACCAGGGGCTTGCGGCGCAGCGTGCGGTCCGAGACCACGCCCGCGGCCCAGGTCGCCACGACGCAGAACACGAGGTAGACCAGCGTGAGAGTCAGCAGCGCGCCCTCGGGGTTGGGGCGGCGGAGCTCGTCGTCGAGGTAGAAGAGCAGGTACGCAGTCCCGACGAGGTTGCCGGCATTGATGAGCACCCGGGTCGCCATCGCCCAGTAGTAGTCCGGGGCGGCCCCCGGGCGCGGCGGGGTGATGTTGTGGCGCAGCGTTCCCTGGACACCGGTGCCGGGCAGCGGGGCCGGCTCCGGTTGGCCCAGCAGGAAGGGCAGTCCGACCAGGAACCCCAGAGCGCCGATGACGAACCACCCGGTGGC
Source organism: Actinomycetes bacterium (assembly GCA_023460975.1). Classification (GTDB taxonomy): domain Bacteria; phylum Actinomycetota; class Actinomycetes; order Propionibacteriales; family Nocardioidaceae; genus Nocardioides. Next base: position 51,934 of record JAEWOG010000023.1, on the reverse strand, counting down.
GACGTCCGTGATCACCTCGGTCACGAGGATCATGCCACCGGCCAACGCGATCACCTGGGGCACGCCGAACGCAGCCGAAGCACGGCCCCGCTGAGCCACGGGCACCTGGTCGGCAATCATCGCGCTGAGCGCGACCAGCACTGCTGCCTCACCGAGCGAGACCACCACGAGCAGCAGGCAGATGAGCGTGGGCGAGGACGTCGTCCCGACCAGGGCGAAGGCAACGCTCGCCACCGCGAGCCCACCCAGCGCCCAGGCCCGTCGGCGGCCCCACTCCCACCGCGTGCGGTCGCACAGGTAGCCGACGAGGGGTACGGCCACGACGATCGAGAGCATCATGACCGCCTGGAAGATGCTGAGCAGGCGTTCCTTGGCGTCGGCGTCGACCTCCTTGGCCAGCATCGCCAGCATCACCTGGCCGGGAAGCATCACCAGGAGCCAGAAGCCCAACCAGGCGCAGGCGTACAGCAGCAGCCACACGCGGGAGACGGGCGTCGTGGGCTCGGGCTGGGCGTCAGCGACCGAAGCGAGTGGCGCGGGAGTGGGCTGGCTCACACGGCGCAGCCTAGGTCACCCATCGCCTTGGGAGGGCGATCCCGCGTCCACTAGTTGGGCAAGTGCCCAAGTTGGAGTGTCCTGGTCACCAGGGAACGTCGATCTCGGCCTCACCGCTGGCCACCCGGACGCTCACCCCACCCAGGCTCACCTCGTCGCCCGGCACCAACTGGCGGCCGCGGCGCGTCTCCACCTCGCCGTTGACGCGGACGGCGCCGCCGGCGATCACAGGCTTGGCCTCAGCACCGGACTCGATGAGGTTGGCGAGCTTGAGGAACTGGCCGAGCCGGATCGACTCATCACGGATGGGAACGTCCACCCCACCAGCGTACGGGCCCTCACAGGAGGCTGGACACCGCGTGGATCAACACGCCCACCAGCCCGCCCACGATCGTGCCGTTGATGCGGATGAACTGCAGGTCACGACCCACGTGCAGTTCGATTCGGCGCGCGGCCTCCTTGCCGTCCCAGCGCTCGATCGTGTGCGTGATCACCGACGTCACCTCGCTGCCGTAGCGCTCCAGCAGGAACACGGTGGCATCCGCCACGGCGCCATCGAGGCGGGCGCGCAGTTCGGGGTCCTCGCGCAACTGGGCGCTGAAGGCGTTGAGCTCGGCGAGCAACCACTCCCGTACGGCCCCCTCGGGGTCGCGCACCGACGAGACGAGTGCCGCACGCAACGCCTGCCACAAAGAGATCGCGGTCGCGCTCACCTGGGGGTGGGTCAGCAGACGCTCCTTGAACCGCTCGGCACGCTCGGCCGTGGCCGGATCGTGCAGCAGGTCATCGGCGAGTTGGGCCAGCATCGAGTCGAGCGCGGCCCGGGCGTGGTGGTGCGGGTCGCGCTGGATGTCGGCCACCCACCGCACCGCCTCCACATGGATGCGCCCGGTGACGGCCTGATTGACGCGCGGCGGCGACCACCACGGGGCGCGCTCGCCGAGAACCTCGGTGAAGGTCTCCTCGTTGTGCAGCAGCCAGCGGTACAGCTCCTCGAGCCCGAGGTCGACGACGCCGCGGTGCAGGTCGTCGCGCAGCAGTTCGGTCAGGGTGGTGCCGAGCAGCGGGGCAATCGGCTCCGCCATGAAGCGGGGAACCAGCGCCTGCACCACCACCGCCTCCACGTGGTCGTCGCGCACCCTGTCGAGCGCGGCAGCGCTGACCTCGGACACCTCGTCCACGACGCGCCGTGCATGCCGGGGGTCGGCGAGCCAGTCCCCCACCCGGCCGGAGATGCGGGCGTCGGCGATCCGCTCTCGGATCACCGCCTCCTGGAGGAAGTTGTCCCCGACGAACTCCTGCAGGCCGCGGCCCAGGTCGTCCTTGCGCCGTGGAATCAGCGCGGTGTGCGGGATCGGCAGGCCCAGCGGGTGCCGAAACAGCGCGGTGACCGCGAACCAGTCGGCGATCGCGCCGACCATGCTGGCCTCCGCGCCAGCGTTGACATAACCCCACACGCCCGTCATGTCGCGGGTCACCACGTACACCAGCGCAGCGAAGAGCAGCAGTCCCAGCGCCACGGCCTGCATGCGGCGCAGCGCCCGCAGCCGCTGGGCGTCCGCGCCCGGTCCGGGGGTCACGAGTTGCACCGGCTCTCGCGCCGGCGCAGGTGTGGTGGGAGTCCTCGCCATGAGGGCATCCTCCCCCCTCGTGCCAGAATGCCGCGCATGGCGCGCACCGTGATCACCTTCGGCACCTTCGACGTCTTCCACGTCGGCCACCTGCGCGTCCTCGAGCGCGCCGCCACCCTGGGCGACCGCCTCGTCGTCGGGGTCTCGGCCGACGCGCTCAACGAGCGCAAGAAGGGCCGCGTCCCCGTCTTCAGCGAGAAGGAACGCCTCGCGATCGTGTCCGCGCTGCGCGTGGTCGACGACGTCTTCGTGGAGGAGAGCCTGGAGGCCAAGCGCGACTACATCGTCGCCCACGGCGCCGACGTCCTCGTGATGGGCGACGACTGGGCGGGGAAGTTCGACGAGTTCAACGACGTGTGCGAGGTCATCTACCTCCCCCGTACGCCCGCGATCTCGACCACCGCGATCATCGAGCACATCGCGGAGATGTGACCCGGATCCCCCACCCGATGCGGGATCTGGGGCGAGCACGGATAGGTTGTCGGAACACCCACTTGTGAGCAGGAGAGCTTGATGCGTCGTACTTGGGCCGCCCTTGCGGCGGGCATCGTCAGCCTCGCGCTGACCCTCAGCAGTGTCTCGGCGGCGCAGGCCTCCGACGGTGACACTGAGATCAGCGGCGGAGCGAGCGTCGAGCCGACGACCGCCTCGGTCGAGACGTCACCGGAGCAGACCCTCGCGGTCGCCCAGCGCGTACGCGACGGCGAGGCGCTCGCCGGGGACCCCTCGATGACGCTGGCCCTGCGCGACCTGTGGATGGCCAAGCCGCGACTCGAGGGTGACGCTCTCTACGAGGCAGAGGCGCTCCTGGCCCGCCCGACTGACGGCGTCCAGGACCCCCAGGGCTTCGGCTACACCGGCCCCTCTGAGCGTCTGTGCGGCACCAACGTGTGCATCCACTACAGCACGGGTGTCGACGCACCGCCGTCCGCCGAGTGGGTGACGCACAACCTCAACGTCTTCGAGGCCACCTGGACCGCCGAGGTCGACACGCTGGGATACCGCGCCCCCCACGCCGACGGATCGCGCGGCGGCGACGGACGCCTCGACGTCTACCTCAAGGACCTCCCCGACGGCCTGTACGGCTTCTGCGCCGCCGAGCGCCGCGTCAAGAAGCGCTCTGCGAGCGGCTACTGCGTCCTGGACAACGACTACAGCTCGGCGGAGTTCATCACCGGCACCCCGGAGCAGAACCTCGCGGTCACGGCAGCGCACGAGTTCTTCCACGCCATCCAGTTCGCCTACGACTACGCCGAGGACAAGTGGCTCATGGAGTCCACGGCGACGTGGATGGAGGAGCGGCTGGCCGACGACGTCAACGACAACCGCCAGTACCTGGCCCACAGCCAGCTCTACTCCCCGCGCGTGCCGCTCGACCTGTTCTCGCAGAACGCCAGCTACCAGTACGGCAACTGGATCTTCTGGGAGTACCTGAGCACGCTGTACGGCACCAAGATCGTCAAGGACGTCTGGAAGCAGGCCGGGTCGTGGAAGTCCGACGGCGGCAAGTACAGCTTCACCGCGCTCGACAAGGTGCTGCGCAAGCGCGGCGGGTTCGCCAAGGTCTACTCGCAGTTCGCGGCGGCCAACATGACCCCGCACGTCATCTACCCCGAGGGTGCCGAGTACCCGGCCCCCGGCGTGGGCGCCTCGGTCCGCCTGTCGAAGGGCAAGAAGCGCGTGACCAAGCGCGCGACGGTGCACCACATGTCCTCGACCTCGGTCCGGTTCACCCCTGACGCGTCGCTGACGAAGAAGTGGAAGCTGCGCGTCAACGTCCGGTCCAAGAAGCAGGCGCGCGTCCTGCTGGTCCTGCACAAGACCAACGGCAAGATCGGCACCAAGGTCGTCCGCCTGGGCAAGCGCGGCGCCGGCTCCAAGTCGGTGCAGTTCGACAGCCGCAAGATCGCCGCAGTGACCGCGGTGCTGGTCAACACCTCGACGCGCATGCGCTGCAACAAGCGGACCTATCTGGCGTGCGCGGGCCTGCCCAAGGACGACAAGATGCGCTTCCTCGTGAAGGCGACCATCAGCAAGAAGAAGGGGAAGCGCTGACCAGCAGCGCATCCAGCGCGCGAGTGCACTCCTGCACCAACTGATCCACCCGGACCCGGCGGCCATCGGCCGCCGGGTCCGACCATGTCAGGGCCCGGTCCTCGACGTAGGCCCACCAGGCGTGCACGACCGCGCCACGCTCGGGGTCCAGGCCCAGGTCGTCGAGGACGCGGGTGGTGAGCTCGCGGCGCACCGACCCCATGACCTCCCCGACGCGCGCGTCCCCGATGCCGTGTCCGTGCACCAGGGCCAGATAGAACTCGCGACGGCGCTCGATCTGCTCCACGAGGGCGCGGACGACGGCCGCGACCCGGGCCGCGGGCTCGACGACGTCGTCGGGCGCTGAGGTGTTGCGCAGGATGCGCCGCCCAGCTGCCTGGATGCAGGCCAGGTAGAAGTCCGTCTTGGTCGCGAAGTAGTGGAAGAGCAGCCCTCGCGAGATCCCTGCCTCGGCGGCGATCTCGTCCATCGCCAGGTCCTGGATGGGGGTGTCCACGATCTTGGCGAGCCCGATGCCGATGAGTTGTCGGCGTCGTTCCTCGGCGCTGAGGCGTCGACGAGGCGCGGTCGGGGATTCACTCACGCTATTGAGCATCGCTCAACAAGCGTCTATGGTCAAGCCATGGACTTCTCACTCTCCCCCCGTGCCGCCGACCTCCGTGACCGCGTCCGCGCGTTCGTGCGCGACGAGATCGAGCCAGTCGAGAGCGACGTCCATGCGCACTTCAAGGCGGCCCGGGAGTCGGGCGGGGACCACTGGACACCCCCGCCGGTCATCGAGGAACTCAAGGCCAAGGCCCGCGCCCAGGGCCTGTGGAACCTGTTCCTGCCCGCCGAGCACGCGGGGTCGTACGCGGCCGACTTCGGCACCGACGGCGGCGTGGGCCTGTCCAACGTGGACTACGCGCCGCTGGCCGAGGAGATGGGGCGCTCCATGCTGGCCCCGATCGTCTTCAACTCCAATGCCCCCGACACCGGCAACATGGAGGTCCTGCTGCGCTACGGCACGACCGAGCAGCAGCAGCGGTGGCTCGAGCCGTTGCTGCGCGGCGAGATCCGCAGTGCCTTCTGCATGACGGAGCCGGCCGTGGCCTCCTCCGATGCGACCAACATGGCCGCCACGGCAGTCCTCGAGGGCGACGAGGTCGTCATCAACGGCACGAAGTGGTTCTCGACCGGAGTCGGGCACCCTGACTGCGAGATCTTCATCTTCATGGGGCTCACCGACCCCGACGCCGATCGGCACTCACGGCACACGATGGTCCTGGTCCCCCGCGACACCCCCGGCGTCCGGATCGAGCGGATGCTCCCGACGATGGGCTACTACGACGAGCCGCTGGGCCACGGCGAGGTGTCCTTCACCGACGTACGGGTCCCGGCGGCCAACATCCTGTTGGGAGCCGGGCGTGCCTTCGAGATCGCCCAGGGGCGCCTGGGCCCCGGCCGCGTGCACCACTGCATGCGCGCCATCGGCCTCGCCGAACGAGCCCTCGAACTCGCCTGCCAGCGCGCCACGGACCGAGTCGCGTTCGGCAAGCCGATCGCCTCGCTCGGCGGCAACCGCGAGCGGATCGCCGATGCCCGCATCGCCATCAACCGCTCTCGCCTGCTCGTCCTGCACGCCGCATGGCTGCTCGATCAGGGGATGTCGCGCGAGGCCCTCTCGGCCGTGAGCGAGATCAAGGTCGAGGTGCCCCTGATGGCGCTCGACGTGATCGACATGGCGATCCAACTGCACGGCGGCGCCGGCATGACCGACGACTTCCCCCTCGCCGCCGCGTGGGTGGGCGCGCGCACGCTCCGGTTGGCCGATGGCCCCGACGAGGTGCACCGCAACGTGGTCGCCAAGATCGAGCTGGGCAAGCACCGGTGAACGCCCGTGTCCTGGTGACCGGGGCCGGCTCCGGGCTCGGCGCGGCCCTCACGAGCGCCTTGCGGGAGCGCGGTGACGAGGTGCTGGCCACCGACCGCGTCGCGGGTCCGCGAATCGACCTGGCCCTGGATGTGACCAGCGACGACGACTGGGCTGCAGCCGTCGGGATCGTACGCGAGCGGTGGGGCGGCCTCGACCTCCTCATCAACAATGCCGGCATCGCCGGTGGCGGCCGCATCGACGTGTCCGGCATCGATGAGTGGCAGCGCCTCGTCGACGTCAACCTGATGAGCATCGTGCGCGGGACGCGCGCTTTCGCCGAGGTGTTCAAGTCCCAGGGCAGCGGCCACGTGGTCAACATCGCCTCGCTGGCGGGACTGGTGCACCCCGCCGGGATGGCCGGCTACAACGCGGTGAAGGCCGCGGTGGTCGCACTCACCGAGACCCTCGGACACGAATGGGCGGCGTACGGGATCCGCGCCAGCGTGGTGTGCCCGTCCTACTTCCGCTCCAACCTGACGGCATCGATCACGGGCGCCGACGAGGCCGTGGGCGCCGTCGTGGGAACACTCGTGGAGACCTCGCCCTTCACCGCCCACGACATTGCCGCGGCCACGCTGGAGGCCCTCGATGCCGGCGCCGACGTGGTCCTTCCCGATCCCGCCGGACGTCAGGCGTGGGCCCTCAAGCAACGCGACCGGGATGCGTACGACGCCGTCATGCGCGATCAGGCCACCAAGCTGCACGCCGCCGCCCAGCCCCTTCCGGAGGAGAACAGATGACCGAGATCACCGACGCCCGCGCCGTCCGCGAGGAGGACGCCTTCGACGTGGCGCGGGTGAGCGAGTGGCTGGCCGCGCACGCCACGGACCCCTCCGGCATGCAGGGAGTCCCCGAGGTCCGCCAGTTCTCCGGCGGCGCCAGCAACCTGACCTTCCTGCTGCGCTGGCCCGAACGCGACGTCGTGGTCCGTCGAGCACCCCGAGGGACCAAGGCCGCCGGGGCGCACGACATGGGACGCGAGTTCCGGCTGCAGAGCGCCTTGGCCGGACACTTCGACTACGTCCCGCGCATGGTCGCCCACTGCACCGACGACGCCGTCATGGGCGCCGAGTTCTACGCGATGGACCGCCTGGACGGCGTGGTCCCCCGCAGCGACTGGCCCGCAGACGTACCGCTGAGCCCCGAGAAGGCACGAGCGCTGTGCCTGCGCTCGGTCTCCGTCCTGGCGGAACTCCACGCCGTCGACCCCGACGCCGCCGGACTCACGTCCCTCGGCAAGGGCCACGGGTACGTCCAACGGCAGGTGGAGGGCTGGACGATGCGCTATCGCAACGCCCGCACCCCCGACGTTCCCGACTGCGAGGACGTCATGGCGTGGCTCGCCGCCCGCCAGCCCGACGACGTCGCCACGTGCGTCATCCACAACGACTTCAAGCTCGACAATCTCGTGCTCGACCGCGCCGACGTGACTGCGGTCCTCGGCGTGCTGGACTGGGAGTTGGCGACGCTGGGCGACCCGCTGATGGATCTGGCCTGCTCGATGGCGTACTGGGTGCAGGCCGACGATCCCGAGGACTTCCAGATGGTGCGGCGCGTGCCCACCCACCTGCCCGGCATGCTGACGCGCGCCGAGGTCGTCGCCGAGTACGCCCGCCTCACGGGCCGATCGGTGACGCCGGAGCAGTGGCGCTTCTACGAGGTCTACGGCCTGTTCCGTCTCGCCGGCATCGCGCAGCAGATCTACTACCGCTACTTCCACGGACAGACGACCAACGAGGCGTACGCGATCTTCGGCCCGGCCGTGCAGATCGTGGCGCGCCGCTTGACCGAGCTGATCGGGCAGGAGGAGGGGTGAGCCGGGTCCTGCTCGTACGGCACGGCCAGGCCTCCTTCGGCGCCGAGGACTACGACAACCTCTCGCCGCTGGGCCAGGAACAGACCCGGCTCCTGGGCGCACACCTCGCCCGCCGCGGCGTGGTCATCACACACCTGGTGAGCGGTGCGATGAGGCGCCACCTCCAGTCGGCCGAACAGATCCTTTCCGGTGGCGGATGGGACGTCGAGATCCACAGCGACGAGGGCTGGAACGAGTTCGACCACCGTCAGGTCCTGCTCTCCCACGGCGCCCCCAGCGACGAAGGATCCGTGGCGGACAGGACCACCTTCCAGCGCTGGTTCGAGGACGCCACCGCAGCGTGGATCCGCGGCGATGCTGACGCGGCGGGGCACGAGACCTTCGCCGAGTTCACCCGCCGCGTCGAAGGCGCATTCACCCACCTGCTCGGGAGTCTGCCCGCCGACGCGACCGCGCTCGTCTCGACCAGCGGGGGTCCCGTGGCGTGGATCGCCGCGCACCTGCTCGGGGGCGGCGCCGACCTGTGGCAGCGCCTGAACCCCACGACCGTCAACTCCAGCCACGCCACCGTCGTCGTGGGCTCGCGCGGCACCACGTTGGTCTCGCTCAACGAGCACGGCCATCTCGACGTGGGTCGCATCTCCTACCGCTGAACCAGCGCGGCGTCGAGAGCGCCCGTACGAAAGGAACCACCATGCCCACCACCCTGATCACTGGCGCCTCGTCGGGGCTCGGAGCCGAGATGGCCCGCCAGCTCGCCGCGCTCGGCCACGACCTCGCGCTGTGCGCCCGCCGTACGGATCGGCTGGAGGAACTGCGCGCCGAGATCGTCACCGCGCACCCGGAGCGGACCGTCTCCGTGCGAGCCCTCGACGTCAACGACCACGATGCTGTCTTCGAGGTCTTCAATGACTTCGCAGCCGAGTTCGGCCACCTGGATCGGGTCGTGGTCAACGCCGGCCTCGGCAAGGGCCAGCCACTCGGCTCGGGTCGCTTCGACGCCAACCGCGACACCGCCCTCACCAACACCATCGGGGCGCTGGCGCAGACCGAGGCCGCCGCGGCGATCTTCCGCGCCCAAGAGGCCGGTCACCTCGTCATGATCTCGTCGGTGTCCGCGATGCGGGGCATGCCGAAGAACATCACCACCTATGCCGCCACCAAGGCGTTCGTCGCGCACCTCGCCGAGGGCTTCCGTGCCGACGTCATGCGGATCCCCGGCATCGCCGTGACCGTGCTCTACCCCGGCTACATCGAGTCCGAGATGTCCGGGACCGCCGCGAACACGCCGCTCATGGTCGACACCGTCACCGGCGTGCGGTCGATGGTGGCCGCCATGGAGAAGAAGGTCGCCTCGGCCCGCGTGCCCGCCTGGCCGTGGGTGCCCGCCGGGTTCGCGCTCAAGCACCTGCCGCTCCCGGTGGCCCGCAAGCTGATGTGAGGCGCCTCAGGCAGCGGCGCTCTGGGTTGCTGCGCGGCGGGACACGGCCACGTACGCCGAGGCGATGCCCAACAGCACCGCCGTGATGGCCACCACGGTCACCACCAAGGTCGCGGCGCCGACCCGCTCCACATCGAGGAAGTCGTAGGGAACCCGCGCGGTGGTCAGGTCCGGCATCGTGTACGCCGGGTTGAACGCCGCTGCCCGGCCCAAGGTGTACATCAGCCACAGGGCCGGCCAGGCGATGAAGGCGAGGTCGGGCCAACCCCACCTCGTGCGGGGCCCCACGACCAGACCCCCCAGCGCCAACGCCGGCGCCGCGTAGTGCAGGCCCTTGTCGAACCACCAGTCGGCGCCGCTGAGCGTGATGTGGGGTCCGATCATCACGGCGTACACGACGAAGGTCAGCGTGATGCCCGTGAGCGCGGCCAGCCGCAGAACTCGGAACCAGCGCGCCTGGGAGTCGCAGCCGCACAGCAGGGCGAGCGCGGTGGCCAGCACCAGCAGGTTGGACTGGATGGTGAAGTAGCTGAAGAAGTTCAGCGCCGAGAGTCCCTGCAACACGCTCGAGACCAACTGGCCCGTCACCGCGACGGTCACGACCACCGCGGTGAGGATGTGCCACCCGCGCTGCAACCCGGTCATCGTGTCTCCTTCGCCGTCGCGGCCCGAAACGCTCGGGCCGCGAACACCCTAGGGGGTGTGGGGCGACGGAGTCAGAGGAAGGACGTCAGATGCGTCGGGCCAGCGGTCGCGGCCGCCGATCAGTAGTCGCGGTCGAAGCCCGGCTCCGGCGCGTCGCACACGTGCATCGCAGCCTCCTCGGCGCTGGCCCCGGCGCCGTCGATGCCGACATCGCGGGCCACCTCCTGGCCGTCCACGTCCGCACCCGCGCCCTCGTCCGGCTGGACGAGCCGTCCCGTACGGGGTGCGGCCTCGTCGTTGCCCAGGTCCTCGTCGAGTGCGTTCTCGTCGGTCCACTCGTCGACCTCGTACGGGTCCGGGTCCGGGATCTCCGCAGCGAGGTGCCGGCTCAGCCCCTCGCCGCCGCGCTCGTCGGAGTCGTCATAGCCGTACGGCGGGCGGTCGGGAGGCGAGTAGCCACGGTCGAGGACGTCGACGAGCTCGGTGTCGTCGAGGGTGTCCCCCGGCTGCAGCTGGTCCTCGTCGTCGACTCCGATGTCGCCGTAGAGCTCGCGGTCGGTCATGGCGCGCCTCCTGGGGGTCGCCGAGAGAGGGATCTCCTCACCCCCACCTTCTCCCGAGCACGGGCATGGGACAAGGGCCGTTGGCCCCGAACCGGGGGTCCAGCGGCACTGCTGGGCGGCGCCCCGGCCCCAGGTCAGCCGACGACGACCCTGCGGGACTCCTGCGTCAGCGCCTCAGTCAGGAGTGCCACCAGCGCCTCGGTCTGGATGTCAGCCGACGAGGTGACCTCCTCGTCCGAGCCATCCAGCGCCCGGGCCGCCAGGCCAGCCTTGGAGTCGATCAACTCCGCGATCCGCGTGTCGATCGTCTGCGAGGCGATGATGCGCCACGCGGTCACGGGCTCCTCCTGGCCGATGCGGTGCACCCGGTCGATCGCCTGGGTCTGCTCGGCGTCGGTCCACGACAACTCCGCCAGGACGACGTTGGACGCCACCTGCAGGTTGACCCCCACACCGGCCGCGCTCAACGAGCACACGATGACGGCCACTTCGGGATCGTTGACGAAGTCGTCGATCGCCTTCTCGCGCGCCTTGGGGCTCTGGTCGCCACGGATGGAGCGGTGTTCCAGCCCGCGTCGCGTGAACGTCTCCTCGGCCACGTCCATGACGTCGACGTGGCGGGCGAAGAACACGACCTTGCCCACGTTGCGGGCCAACTGTGCGGCGTAGTCGGCGGCCAGACCCGCTTTGGCCTGACCGATGCGACGCAGCATCGAGAAGACGTTCTCCCCGTTGGTGGAGGTCTCCATCTCCTCGCGCTCCCAGGTGGCAACGCGGCGGACGAGCTCGTGGTCGATGCCGTCGACGACGCTCCCGGCGCGGCGCGTCTCCAGCGCGGCGTGGTAGCGCTGCACGAGGCGACGAGCCAACTCCGCCTCGGCCGCCTTGATCGAGCGCGAGTCCTCGTCGTCGAGCTCCACCGGGATGTCGGCGATGCGGCGTGCCGGGATGTCCTCGGCAACCTCCGCCTTGCGGCGGCGCACGATTCCCATGTCGATGACCGCCTTGCGCGCGGCCGGGTAGAACGCGGGTTCGGCGGGCGACAGCTCGGTCTCCTCCAGGGAGTCCATGAGCTCGGGCAGCGGCTTGACGTCGTCGATCCAGCCCAGGAACTGCCAGATCGCGCGGAAGTCCTCGATCGTGTTGATCAGGGGCGTGCCGGTCAGCGCCATCAGCAACGGGCGGGCCGTACGAGTGCGCAGCCGCTCGGAGAGCTCGAGGACGTGCTTGGACCGCTGGGAGGACTTGTTCTTGATGAAGTGCGCCTCGTCGACCACCATGCCGCGGAAACCAAAGTCCCCCAACCAACCCACGTGCCGGTCGAGGATCTCGTAGTTGACGATCACGACGTCGGCGAAGGCATCGATGTTGTCGCCGTCGCCGTGGATCACCGTCGCGCGGCGACGCGGCGTCCACCGCTCGGTCTCACGCGCCCAGTTGGTCTTGACGACGTTGGGGCACACGACCAGCAGCGGGTAGGCGTCGGCGGCCTGCGCCGCGAGCAACGCCTGCGCCGTCTTGCCGAGGCCGGGCTCGTCGGCGAGCAGGAACGTACGGTGCCCCTCGGCCGCCGCGGTGATCAGACGAGCCTGGTGCGGCATCAGCTCGAGCGAACCGGGCGCGCTCAGCGAGGCCGCCTCCGGCAGCTCCATGCGCGAGGACGAACCGCCGAGCTCGAACGAGCGGAACAGCGGGCCGAGGAGCTCCCAGGTGTCCAGCCGGTGGGTCGCGGACCTGCGGGGGCGATAGATCGAGAAGTCCGGCTCGAGGAACGGATTGGCCAGCTGACGGCGTACGACGTCCCGCGGCACCACCCGGCGCTCCGCGGTGGGGTCGACCTCCTCGGCCTGCTGCACCTCCTCGACGGGCACTTCCAGACCGGCGCGGCGCATCATCTCGGCACGCAGGTCCTTGGCCGCCTCCGAGATCACGGCGTCGTCGGCGAGCAACGTGAACAGGGAGGGGTCGCGCGTGGCCGTCTTGGCGAGGATCGTGGCGATGCCGTCGAGACGCTTGAGCTCGTCCGCCTTCTGCGCGTCCGTGAGGGACTCGGCGGCCTTCACCTCCGAGCGGTGCTCGCGGGCCACGATGGCCACGACCTGGAAGCGCGTGCGCTGGGTCGGCGAAAGCGGACCGCGCTGGACTGCGGACTCGAGCTCGCGCACCGCGCGGGCGAGCACGGGCACGATGCCCTCGTTGTCCTTGTGGCGGGCGTGCGCGGGGGTGCGGCGTGAGCCGCGTTGGCGCTGGCGCTGGGCCAAGGTGGGGTTCCTCCCGTGAGGTGCGCGCGTCCGGTGGCCAGCGCGCCTGACGCCGGCTGTGTGCCGGTCACGGCGGTGCAGGCCCGTGCGTACAACGCGACGGTGTCGAATCCCGAGCCACCCGGTGGCTCCCGGAGCCTGCTGCGGCGTCCGTGGGATGCCCCTCAAGTCTATCCCGGTCCTGCGCGTCACGCCGAACCCGGCCCGACTTCTGGTGCCGAACCGTGACCTGCGCCGGTCACGGTGCGGCCCTGGCTCAGTCGCCGTCGAAGGTGTAGCCGAACTCCGCAATGTCCGTGGCGAACACCTCGGCCACGCGATCGACCATCGCCGGGGTGTAGTGCTCGCGGAAGCGGCCACTGGGCCCGGCGTTGCGGCGGGGCGGGAGGACTTCCTCGGCCCGCTCCCCCAACCCAGCGCGACGCATCGCCTCGCGTACGTCGTCGTCGAGGTTCTCGGTCCGACCGATGAAGTCCGCCCGGCGCCGAGGCGCCACGAGGTAATCGAGCTGCGGCACGCGCAGGCGCGGGATGTCCTCAGTGCCCCGCAGCACGAAGTCCTCGAACGACTCGTAGTCGTCGGCGACCTTGAGCCAGAACGGGTTGCGCGCCATCCGGTCGGCCATGTAGTCGCTGGTCTCGCTCAACTCCTGACGGCGCAGCACCATCGCGTGCCACGAGAACAGGCGCGCCCAGGGATTGCGGACAAAACCGAAGATGAAGTAGTCGCGCAGCGGCGGGTGCTCCCGGAGTGCAGCGCGGAGCTTGGCGTGCTTGGTGCCGGGAAGCCCCTTGAGCGGTTCGGCGCCGATGTCGAGATCGCGCAGCAACCAGTCGATCGAGGTGCCGCCCGTCTTCTGCACGTGGACGAACAACAGCCGCTGGCTGTGGGAGACGATCACCTGCTTGCCCTTCGTCGTGGGCCCAGACCGCTCCCGGACCCGCGCCCACCCTAGGCCAGCGGATCCCAGTTGGTCGCACAACGCCCACGCGACCGTCCATGTGCATGTACCTTGCACAACACCGACGCGAAGGGCAGGACGAGTGCACGACCCCACCACCGCGCCAGCAATGCGCCGGCCGGGCCTGATCCTGGCCGTGCTCTGCCTCGGCAGCCTGGGGGCCTCCCTCATGCAGACGCTCGTCATCCCGATCCAGGGCGACCTGCCACGGCTGCTGAACACCTCGCACAGCAACGCGTCCTGGGTCGTCACCGTGACCCTTCTCGCGGGCGCCGTCGTCATGCCCGTGGCCGGGCGCCTCAGCGACATCCTCGGCCGCCAGCGGATTCTGGCCGCGAGCGCCGTACTGCTCGCACTCGGCTCGGCCCTGTGCGCCGTGGCCGACTCGCTGCTGCCCATGCTCGCCGGGCGCACGCTCCAGGGACTCGCCATGGGCTACGTTCCCGTCGCGATCAACCTGGTGCGCTCCGTCGTACCCCCGGCCCGCGTCCCCACCTCCATCGCGATGCTGAGCGCGACGATGGGCGTCGGCGGCTCCATCGGCATGCCGATGGCTGCCTGGATCGCCCAGGAGCACGACTGGCACACGCTGTTCGTGGTCTCCGGCGGCGTCGCCCTCGTGGTCCTCGCCCTGACGCTCTGCTTCATCCCGCACCTGCCGCCCGAGCACCCGAGCACCTTTGACCCCGTCGGCGCTGCGGGACTCGCCGTCGGGCTGGGCGCCGTACTGATCGGGGTCTCGAAGGGCAACGACTGGGGCTGGGGTTCGCTGGCCACCTCCGGTTGCATCGTCGCCGGGGCGCTGGTCCTCCTGGCGTGGGGCACGCACCAACTGCGCGCGAGGAACCCCTTGGTCGACCTGCGCGTCAGCGCCCGAGCCCCCGTCCTGCTGACCAACATCGCCGCCATGCTGACCGGGTTCGGGATGATGGCCAGCTCGATCGTGGTCCCCCAACTCCTCACCATGCCGACGGCCACCGGCCACGGACTGGGCCAAACGGTGCTCCAGGCAGGCCTGTGGCTCACGCCCGGCGGCGTCGTCATGATGCTCATCGCACCCGTCTCAGGACGCCTCATCTCCCGGCTGGGACCCCGACCCACGCTGGCCCTGGGCAACCTCGTCCTGGGGCTCGGCTACCTGATCTCGCTGCTGGCCATGGACTCCCCCGTCTCCCTGATGCTCGCCATGTGCGTGGGGTGCGCCGGCGTTGCCCTGGCCTTCGCGTCGATGCCGACCCTCATCCTGGCGAACGTCCCCTTCTCCGAGTCCGGTTCAGCCGTGGGCCTCAACGGGCTGATGCGCGCGGTGGGCACCACCTCCGCGGGAGCCGTGATGGCCGCGCTGCTGCTGAGCCACACCGTCCCGCTGGGGCCGTACGACGTGCCCAGCCAAGCCGCCTTCCAGCTCTGCTTCGCCACCGGGATCGCAGCCACCATGGTCGGCGCGATCGTCTCGATGCTGATCCCCGACCGCTCCCGCGGCGCAGCACTTGCCTCTGCCTGACCCCCTCGCCGCCCCCGGACTCCCGGGGTTCCCGTGACCTCAGTGGCCCCAGGTTCCCCCGCTTCTGCGGGGGAGCATGAACTTATAGGGGTGTGCACACCACTGGAAGTTCACAATCCCCCGCCTATGCGGGGGAACCTGCACACACCCCCGCCAGCCCCCAATCAGAGGCCGAGCGCCTCGAGGACGGACGTGGACACCTCGCGGACCGTACGGATCTGGTCCCGGTCGAGGCGGTCGAAGACGAGGTCACGGACCTGTCGTACGTGTGCCGGAGCGATGGATTCGAGCAACGCCATGCCGTCATCGGTGAGCCTGGCTCGTTGCGTCCGCCGATCGGCTCCGTCACGGCAGCGCTGCACCCACCCGCGGCGCTCGAGGACGTCGACGGCGTGGCTGAGACGGGACGGCGTCGCGCCGCTGAGTCGGGCCAGTTCTCCCATGCCGAGGGTGCGCCCGGGCGCCTCGGACAGCATCGCCAGCATCGAGTAGTAGGCGTGCGAGATGCCCACCTCCTCGCGCAGGGCCTTGTCGAGGGCGTGCGGGAGTTCCTGCATCATGCGGATCAGCGGCAGCCAGGCCGCCATCTCCTCGTCGTCGAGCCAGCGCGTTTCGTGGCTGCGTGTCGGGGCGACGGGAACGGCGGTCATGCGGGACTCCTGTGAAAGTTGAAGTACTGGTTCCAACCGCCCCCGGCCCACCGTTGTTCCCGGCGCGCTGCGATGTGCCACCCGGGCTCGCGCGTGCCATCATGGCGATGAGCCGCCCCGCAGAGGCGGCTCCCGGACGAGGGGTCCGTACCCGGAGAGCGACAAGACGGTGCAGACAGGAGTTGTCATGCCGTGGATCGTGCTCGTCGTGTCGGGGATGTTCGAGGCCGTCTGGGCCGTCGCCCTCGGCAAGTCCGAAGGTTTCTCGAGGCTCACCCCGTCGGTGGTCTTTGCCGTCGCCCTGGTCATCTCGATGGGTGGCCTCGCGTACGCGATGCGTTCCCTCCCGGTGGGGACCGCGTACGCCGTCTGGGTCGGCATCGGTGCCAGCCTCGCCGTCGCGTACTCGATGGCGACCGGCGAGGAGTCCTTCTCGCTGCTGAAGGTGGCCCTCATCCTGGGCATCGTCGGCTGCGTGGTCGGCCTCAAGCTCGCCCACTGACGCACTGCCCCACGCGCGACGAAGGACCCGGGCCCTCCCTGGTCCCGGGTCCTTCGTGTGCGCCGCGCTCAGCTGGCCATGAACAGGATCGCGTCCCTGTCGTAGTCACGACCGGGGTGCTCCGCAGCCAGGTGCGCCTGCACCTTGTCCACCAGTGAGTCCTCGTCCTCAGCGGTGATGTACTCGCCGCAGGGGCAGTTCAGACGCGTCTTCATCGGGGCTCCTTCATGATGGACAGAGGGCGAGCATACTCCCGGTACGTGCGCTGCGCCACACCCTGTTCGCTGACAACTCGCCGTGGCGCGTGTGCCCCTCACTCGAGGGCAAGGCCGGCAGCCGGGCTCACCCTCGCCGCCCGACGGCTCGGCATCACGCTCGCCAGGACCCCACTGACCAACGCCGCCGCCACGAGGATCGCCACCTGCCACCACGGCACGGTGAACGTCGTGTCCACGAGGTCGTCGAACATGACCTGGACACCCACCCAGGCGAAGACCAGCCCGACCGCGACACCGAGCACCGTGGCCACGGCCGCGAACAGGAACCCCTCGACGGCCAGGGTGCGGCGCAGCTGGGCACGCGTCAGCCCCATCGCTCGCAGCAGGGCGCTCTCCCGCGTGCGCTCCAAGACCGAGAGCCCCAACGTGTTGGCAATCCCGATCAGGGCGATCACGACCGCGACGGCGAGCAGCCCGACGACCGCGCCAGTGACGACACGCATCTGCACCTCAACCCAGGCACGTTGGGCGTAGCGGCCCGTCACCTCGACATCCGCTCCCGCGAGAGCACCGTTGATCGCCGTGTCGAGCTCGTCGGCGTCGACACCGTCCTGCGCACGGACCCACAGGGCCGAAGCGCCGGCGCCGGGGGCAAGTCGCTCGAGGTCGGCAACCGGCACCACCAGCGTGGGGCCGTACGCGCCCGAGACGTCGGCGGTGAGGGTGAGGACGTTCTCCCCCGAGCGCAGACTCAGGCGACCCTTCTCGTCGATCTCGCGACGCGCGCGATCGGACAACTCGTTGTAGATCTCGTACGGAATCTGGATCTGACCGTCCGCGAACGGATCCTGGCCACCGTGCAGGAACGAGCGGTCCGCGCCGAGCCCCAGGATCGGCCACTGTCCGCCGCCCGCTGACACCGTGGCGCCGGGCAAGGTGCCGACCGCCCGTACGCCCTCCGCCGCCTCGACTCGCTCCGCGAGCCCCTCGGGCAGCGCGCCCATCTCGGTGGGCATCACGGCGACGTCCACGGGGTAGTCCCTGGCCATCTCGTCGTCCATCGCCGCCACGATGGTGCCCAGGCCGGTGAGCACCGCCGTGGTGAGCGTGACGCCGACCATCAGCGAGGCCGTCGTCGTGGCCGTACGACGAGGGTTGCGGCGCGCGTTCGACGACGCGAGGCGGGGCACCGAACCCGCCGCACCCGGACGGGTGAGGAGCCGCCCGAACACCCGCAGCAGGGCCGGGACCAGCAGGGGGCCCGCCAGCAGCAGGCCGACGAAGGCCGCGCCCCCACTGGCGAACATCAGGGGCAGCGCCACCGACAGCTCGTCCCCACGCACCGCGACGACCAGACCGGCCGTCCCCAGCGCGGCGAACAGCGTCGCGAAGGCCAGGCGCACCCTTCCCGCGCGCGTACGGGCGTCGAAACCCTCCGCCGGACGCAGCGCCGCCAGCGGCGAGATCCTGGTGACGGCTCGGGTCGGCAGCCATGCCGCGACGACGGTGACGCCGACACCGATCAACGCCGCCGATGCCATCCACCACCAGCGGTAGCTGGCGCTGCCGAACTCATCGAAGGAGCGCCCGATGAAGTACGACGACGCGTACGCCACGAGGACCCCGCTCGCCACGCCGACGAGCGACGCGACCACGCCGAGCACCAACGCTTCGACGCGCACGGACCGCCGCAACTGACGGCGGGTCACCCCGACACAACGCAGCAGAGCGAAGTCCCGCGCCCGCTGGGCGAACAGGATCGCGAAGGTGTTGGTGATGACGAGGATCGCCACACCCAAGGCGATGGCGGCGAACACGGAGACCAGCAGCGCAATGACATCCACGCCCCGGGTGATCTCCTGCTGCAGTGCGGCGACGTGGGCGGCAGTGGTCATCACGTTCGCCTCGTCGACGATGGCCACGGCGGCGTCGACGGGACCGTCCCACAGGACCGACTCGACGTACACGCCGTCGATCTGCGCCAGGTCCTCCCACGGAAGGTAGACGTCGGATCCACCGGCGTGGGTGGTCTCCACCACGCCGGCAACCCGGGCCTCGACGGCCTCGTCGGCCATCGCCTCGTACGTGAAGGTGTCCCCCACGGCGAGGTGATGACGAGCAGCGACGGACTCGGTGATGAGCACCTCTCCCGGCGTCTGCGGGAAACTCCCCGCCACCAGGGTCTGCCAGCGCAGGTCAGCCGGTGAGGGGGCCACGCCCAGGGTCACGTCGTTGCTGGTGAGGTTCCCCGTCGTCATCGACGCCCACGTCAGGGCGTTCGGGGAGGCGGCGATCCCCTCGGCATCGGCTGCGCTCAGAAGCGACTCGGCCTCGTCGGTGGACGTGGTGGCGACGACGTGGCTCGCACGCTCGTACGGCTGTGCGACGTCGGCGGTCATCCCCGAGCGCAGCGCTCCCGAGAGGCCATCGGTGGCGACGATGAACGCGACGCCGATGATCACCGCCAGCGCCGAGGCCACGTAGCGGCGGGTGTTGTGCCTCAGCGAGGCGAGCAGCACCGTGCGCATCAGTCCTCCTGCACCGAAGAAGCAGCCCGACGGCGCAGCGCGGCAACCAGCTCGTCCTGGGTCGGATCGACCAGGTGCGCGGCCAGCGAGCCGTCGCGGATCACGACGACCTCGTCGGCGTACGCGGCCGCCTCGAGCTCGTGGGTCACCATGACCACCGTCAGCCCCTGCTCGCGCACGGAGCGGCGCAGGTGACCCAAGACCTCCGCGGAAGCCTCGGAGTCGAGGTTGCCCGTGGGCTCGTCCGCGAACACGATGTCGGGCTGCGCGACCAGCGCCCGAGCGATGGCCACGCGCTGCTGCTGACCACCGGAGAGCTCGCCGGGCAGGTGGCCCAGGCGGTCGCCCAGCCCAAGGATCGCCACCACCCGCTCGTAGTGCTGCTGGTCGACGGGACGCCCAGCCAGCTCCAGCGGCAGGAGGATGTTCTGCCCGGCGGTGAGCATCGGGAGCAGGTTGAATGCCTGGAACACGAAGCCGACGTGCTCACGTCGGAACAGGGTCAGGGCCGTGTCGTCCATGCCGCTGAGCCGGGTTCCCGCGACGAAGATCTCCCCACTGCTCGCCGCGTCGAGGCCTGCGAGGCAGTGCATGAGGGTGGACTTGCCAGACCCCGAGGGACCCATGATCGCGGTGAAGCGGCCGGGACGGATCTCGAGGTCGATGCCGCGCAGCGCGTGCACGACGCTGTCGCCGGAACCGTACGTCTTGGTGAGGCCGACGGCCTGGGCCGCTGGCGCCGCGCCGGCGCCGGTGGGTGGAACGGGAAGAGCGGGTGCTGTGGTCATGCCTCCAGCCTTCCCGTACAGGCGGCCTCGCCGCGTCAGCCCGCAGACCGAACCGGGTCCTCCTCCCGTAGTCGGAGGCGAGCCCGCGCCTCCTACCTGGGGAGGACCCGCTCAGGGCGTGACGAGCCCCGATTCGTACGCGAGGACGACCAACTGGACGCGGTCGCGCGAAGCGGTCTTGGCGAGCAGTCGACCCACGTGGGTCTTGACCGTCGTCTCTGCGACCACGAGGTCGCGGGCGATCTCGGGGTTCGTGCGGCCCGCCGCGACGAGTCGCAGGACGTCGATCTCGCGGTCGGTCAGGTGGGCCAGTCGGTCGTCCGGAGTCGGGGCGTTCCCCGGCTCCGGCATCGCCGCAAAGTGGTCGAGCAGCCGCTTCGTGGTGCTCGGGGCCACCACGGCGTCGCCGGCGCGTACGGACCGGATCGCGCCCAGCAGTTCCGGCGGCGTGGCGTCCTTCAGCAGGAACGCGGAGGCTCCGGCGCGGATCGCAGCGAACGCGTACTCGTCGAGATCGAAGGTCGTCAGCACGATCACGCGGACGCCGGAGTCGTCGCCCGGCGCGGAGGCGAGCAGACGGCGCGTGGCCTCGACGCCGTCCATCCTCGGCATGCGGACGTCCATCAGCACGACGTCGGCGCGAGTGACGGACAGCTTCTCCAGCGCCTCGCCGCCGTCGCCAGCCTCTCCGACCACGACCATGTCGTCCTGGCTCTCCACGAGCATGCGGAACCCGGCGCGCACCATCTGCTGGTCGTCGACGAGGAACACGCGGATCGCCTCCGCGGCACGATCACTCACAGCGGAATCCTCGCATCGACCCGCCAGCCACCGCCCTCGGCGGGCCCGGCGTGCAACGTCCCATCGCGCACCCCGACCCGCTCGCGCATCCCCACCAGGCCGAGACCGGCGTCACTCGGGTCGCGCGCCCCGCCCCGACCGTCGTCACGCACACTGACGTGCAGGGCATCGCTCACCGTGATCCGCACGCTCACGCGAACGCCGTCACCGGCATGCTTGCGGACGTTGGTGAGCGCCTCCTGCACGACACGGTACGCAGCCAGCCCGACGCCGTCAGCCACGGCTGGCAAGGGGTCTGGCGCCTCGAACTCGACCTCCGTCCCGCTCGCCGCAGCCTCACGAACCAGGTGCGGCACGTCGGACAGCGTCGGTTGGGGGCGTACGCCGCTCTCGCCCGTGCGCAGCAGCCCGAGCAGGCGCCGCATCTCCGCGAGGGATGCCCGGCCGGTGTCGGCGACCGTGGCGAGCGTGTCGACGGCGACCTGCGGGTCCTTGGCGGCCGCATACCGGGCGCCGTCGGCCTGCACGACGATCACGGAGAGGCCATGCGCCACCACGTCATGCATCTCCCGGGCGATGCGTGCGCGCTCGTCCTGCGCGGCCAGCGCCACGTCGCGCTCGGCCATCCGGCGGGCCTGCTCGGCAGCGTCGACGAGCCCGCGGACGTACCGGTCCCGCTGGCTGCCGGCCACCCCGAGCGCCCACGCGCTCACCGCGATCCCTGCCGCGCTGAGCGCCGGAGCGATCATGCTTCGCGCGACGTCATCCGGTTGCGCCCACCCGCGCGTCCAGTCCCACGCGGCCACCAGCGAGGCGCACAGTGTCACCAGCAGGACGATGAAGCGGGTCGCCCGACCGCCCCACCGAGCGCCGGAATAGGCGGCGACGGGGAAGGCGAGTTGGCCGATGATCGGCGTGTCGAGCACCACCACCTGGAGGGCACTGGCCAGGGCCACGGCCGCGAAGACCGCCGCCGCGTGCGAGCGGCGCCACCACAGCGGCGCGACCTGGGCGACGCTGAGGAACGCGGCGCCTGGCTCACCCGCCAGGACGTAGAACAGGGAGAGCCCCACCAGCCCCAGCACGAGGAGTCGGTCGAACCATCGGCGACCGCGCTCGCCGAGCGTCCACGGCAGGGAGGGCTCCACGGCGCCGATCGTAGGCGCCCTCACCACCGCACGCGTCCTCCCACGGGACGATCTCAGCCGAAGCGACTCCACAGCTCGATCGCCCCGCGTCGCTCAGACGAGTCCATCATCAGCGGCCCGCGTACCAGCCCCACGAGGTCACCTGCTGCGCTGATGCCGCTGGCACTCGTGTCGGGGCCCATGTCGCGGCCCCGACCGGAGCTGTGATCCCACAGTCGCGCCTGATCGCCGTACGAGAAGCGAAGGGCCCACATGGAGCCGGTGGCGTCCATGTCGATCGAATCCAACCATTCGGCCCCGATCTCCCACGTGCTCACGGCGGTGACGCCACCGTCGTCGGGCGCCCACAGCAACCGCTCGGGGGTGCCGAGGTTCTCCTGCCAGAAGTACTCGTCGACCACTGCCAACTGGCCGTCGCCGCTGATGCCGCGTCCCGTCGTGGCGTAGTGGTGGAGGTCCTCATAGCTGCGCCGCTCGCGGGGCGCCAGGCCGCCGCGGGCGAAGTCATACACGTAGGCGGAGTCCGGCGCGTCGGGCCCGATGCCCGTGAAGAGAATCCGGTGCCCGTCACCCGACATGTCATCGAGTTGTTCGATCATCCATTCGTAGGGCAGAGCCTCCCCCGCCGTCACGTGCGCCGTGTCGCCGGTCTCGGCGTCCCAGCGTCGTACCCCTGCTGCGCGCAGTTCACCTCCGCCGTGGTCGGCCCGTTCGTTGAAGGCCACGAAGCGTCCGTCATCGCTGATCCGCACCCGGGGAGACGCCTCGCTGGCCCACTCCCCTGCGACCGCCGGGCTCACCACGTCCACGCCACCGGTCTCCGCGCTCCAGCGGTGCAGCGCCACCCCGTCCTCGCTGAGGGCCGTGTAGGCGACATACAGCCCGCCCTCGCTCACCACGGGCCCGACGGCATTCGTTGCGATGCGCCCGGTGGCGTTGGTGACGCGGTTCCACAGGAACACGCTGCGTACGCCGGGGTCCTCGGGGTCGAGGGCGGAGTACACGACGAATCGCCCGTCCGGACTCACGTCCGGCTCCCCCGCCTCGTGGGCCGCTGTGGCGGGCGACGGCAGGACGGTCACCGTGGAGCGGTCCTCGATCACGGTCAGTTCAAACGTACGCTCCGCGTACTTCTCGTACGCATCGGTGAAGCGGAGGGTGACCTCGAACTCGCCGGACTCCACCGGTACCCCGGTGATCGCTCCCGGACCGCCGTTGGGATCGACGACGGTGAGGCCATCGGGCAGGCGGCCAGAGACCGTGCTCCACCGACCCGCCACGTCACCCTTCACCACGAGCGGCTGCTCATAGGACCAGGACGTCTCGGCGTCTTCCAGCGTCGTGGTCACGATCTCCGGGGGCTTGCGGTCAGCGATCTCGAGGGAGAACACCGCGCTCACCCGGCGACCGGCCACGTCGGTGAACGTGACTCCGACCGTGGTGAGAGACGGAGATTCCGGCGTGCCCGTGATCCGGCCTCCATCGGCGACGAGTCCGGCCGGAAGCGCGTCGAAGGCCCACGTTCCCGGGCGATCGTCACTCGTGCGCAGGGTCACGTCGAAGGGCTCCGCGACCCTGCCCTTGACCGGATTGGGCACCACGATCACCGGCTTGCCGCGGGGGCCGACGCTCAGCTCAAGGGAGCGCTGGTCCCGGGGTCCCAAGGCGGTCTTGACCTCGACGGCGAACTCAAAGTCGCCTTCCGTACGCGGGGTGCCGCTCAGCCGCCCGTCCGCCCCCAGTTCCAGGCCGGGAGGCAGTTGGCCCGCGGCCACACGCCAGACGCTGCTGGAGTGCTCCCGCTTGGTCGTCAGTTGCTCGGAGTAAGGCATCCCCACGGCGCCGCCGGGCAGCTCGTGCGTGGTGATCTGTGGGCGGTAGAAGACGTCGCCGATCTGTCGATCGGTGGAGAACGAAAGGGACTTCTCGACGCCGAAGCACAGGTCGGGCCCCCACAACTCGATGCACTTCTCCGCCCCCACCCCGACTTCGGCCGCGATCTTGCCACCCACCGTGAGCCAGGCCTCCTCGTCCGGCTCCAGATCCGCACCGTAGGAGGGAGTGAGCCGGCCGAACGCACCAAGCAGGTCGTAAAGGTACACGCGGGCCTCGATGGTCAGGCTCAGGTCCATGGTGCCGGTCAAGTCACCCGAGAGTTCTCCCCCCGAGGGGCTGGAGGGCTTAGTGGTCGAACTCAGCGTGGGGTCCCAGACCGGCACCGCCCGTCCGTCGCCGTAGGCACGCATACCGACCTTGGTGCCGGCAGTGAGGCTCCCGGTCATCTCGATTCCGTGGGACACCTTGGCCCACAATCCCAAGTCAATCGTCAGCTTCGGCACGACCACGATCGGCACGGGCCCGATCATGAAGCGCACCGCTGGCAACTTCTCGGACAAGAGTTCGACCGAGCCCGAGCACTGCTGAGCCGTGGTGGACAAGTAGTCCGCGGCCAGGGTGCCGGTCTTCTCCACCGACAGTTCGATGTAGGAACTACCCGGCTTGAGTTTGTTCCAGTCCGCCAGCATTGTCATGGCGATCGTCGGGGTGTAGCTGATGTTCGTGACCTCAGAGGTCCCGTCCGCGTGGTTGCATCGAACGACGGGCGTCACCGCGCGGCGGGCCACATCCACCGACGCCGACGACTCGTTCAAGGTGAACGTCGAATCGAGTTGCCCGACCGGTACGACGCTGGTGATCGCGGCGCGCCGCACCTGATAGGTGGTGAGTCCCCGACGGGGCACATTCCGGTTGGCCTTGCGCACCTGGACCATCAGGCCCTCGGGCGTCTGTTCGGTGATGCCAGCGACCAGCAGGTCGCCCCGCTTGTAGGTGGTGCGTCCCGACAACACGACGCGGCGCACCTCCGCCGAACCGTCGTCGGCCACATCACGTGCGACGTCGGAGATTGCGCCGGCGGACAGCACCGTGGTCCGGTTCGAGACGACCGAGTTGTAGACGACGATGGCCTTGGCCTTGCGCCCTGCGGGCACCTTGACGACGACCTTGCGTACGGAGGCATACGCAGTCACCTTGGCGTTGCGGGCGGGCGCCGCCACGAGCCGGTACTTGCCCGGGCGCACCCCGCGCAGGACGACACTCTTGCGCAGGACACGCGTGAAACCACGCGGCCCACGGACCGTGACCTTGCCCTTGATGCCCTTGATCGGTGTGCGCACCTTGACGACCAAGGACGAACGGCTGGGGCGGTCCTGACGCGGGCCCGCCTCCCCCGCATCGACGGGGTCATGGGGCATCGCGCTGGCGACCGGGCCGCTCCCCCACGCCACCGCCACGAACAGCAGCGACAGCAGCGCACACACGACACGATTCATGAACTTGTCCCCCGATCCGCGACCGCCCGTGCGGTCGGCGGCATGCTAGTGCCTCGGGAGAACTAGAGTGACCGGGAGCATGAACCGGACGACGTCACCTCCTCACGAGCGCAAGCTCCTGCTGGCCGTGGACGCGCCCTCGCTGCTGCACCGCAATCACCACGCGCGTGCGCACACCCGGCACCTGGACCGGTCGCACCGTCCAGCGTGGGCACTGCACGGGATGCTGCGCCAGATCATCGAGTCCATCGACTCGTTCGCCCCCGACGCGGTCATCTTCGGCCTGGACGACCGTACGGCCTCCGTGCGGGAGCAGTTCTATCCCGACTACAAGGCGGGGCGGGCTCCCAAGGACCCCGAACTCGTCGAGCAGTTGGAGCGGGCCGGCGCGCTCCTCGACGCACTCGGGCTCGCCACGTTGACGCCCGAGGGGTTGGAGGCCGACGACGTCAACGCGTCCGCAGCGACGTGGGCCACCGAGCACGACTGGAACTGCGTCATCATCACCTCGGACCGCGATTCCTTCGCCCACATCAGCGACCACACCAAGGTGCTCCGTCTCATCAACGGTGGCATTCACAACTCGCCGCTGCTGTCTCCTTCCATGCTGTACGCGATGTACGGCGTGCGGGCGGAGAACTACCTGGAGTTCGCGGCGCTGCGTGGGGACACCAGCGACAACCTCCCCGGCGTGCCCGGGATCGGCGAGAAGACCGCACCGATCCTGCTCGACGTCGTGGGCTCGATGGATGCGGTGTGGGCCGACATCGAGCATTGCGAGGGAGTCAACGTCGTGGCCGCCCTGGACGACTGGGCAGCGGAGAACTCCGAACGCCGCCTCGGCGCCTCCCTCGTCAAGCGGCTGATGGCTCCGGGCGCGCGGGAGCGCTACGACTTCAACGTACGCATCATGTCCGGCCGCGACGACCTCGCACTGCCCATCACCCCCGAGGTCCCCGGCAGCCCCGGCCTCCTCCCCCTCGACATCGACCGGGTCAACCACGTCGTCGGCCACCTCAACATGCAGGCAACCACCGACCTGGCCGTCCGGGTGCTCACCGGCGTACCGGCCTCCCGGACTCCCGCCGCTGGTTGAGCTAGTCGAAACCACGCCCCGCTGGTTGAGCTCGTCGAAACCGCGCCCCGCTGGTTGAGCTCGTCGAAACCACGCCCCCGCTGGTTGAGCTCGTCGAAACCAAAGGGGTCTCGACAGGCTCGACCAGCGTTTGGGTCTCGACAGGCTCGACCAACGACCAGGCTCGACCAACGCACCCCCGCTGGTTGAGCTTGTCGAAACCAAGGGGTCTCGACAGGCTCGACCAACGCATGGGTCTCGACAGGCTCGACCAACGACCCCGGGTCTCGACAGGCTCGACCAACGACCAGGCTCGACCACACGCCCAGGCTCGACCAACGACCAAAGCTCGACCAACGACTTTCGGCGGCCTGTCAGGCGTCGGGAGGGGGCGCCATGGGGCGCTCGATGGCGACGAACAGCGCCTTGCCCTGCACGCACACCTCGCCGTGATGGGAGATCGTGCCTTCGACGGTGATCAGCCGCCCGCGACGGCCCGTCACTTCGGCGCGCATCGAGATGGGCTCGTCCAGCGGCGTGCGGCGCACGTACCGCGTGGTCAGCTCCCCCGTCACGGCGGCGACGCCGCTGGACTGGACGAGCACACCGGTGATGCAGTCCAACAGGAACGCTGCGGTTCCGCCGTGGACCGCGTGGGGCGGGCCTTCGTACAGGGCGCCGACGACGAGGTCGGCCGTGGCGACCAGGCCCACGATGTCGCCTGTCTCGGCGGCGCGGGCGAAGTCCCCCTCGAAGTGCATGTCGAAGCGCGGGTGCGCCGGGTTGAGGTGGTTCATCGGCACCGACTCGCCCTTGCGGGCCCACAGCGCGGGCTCGTCGAAGGTCGCCCGCGTGACCCGCTGGTGACCGCCCACGGCGAGCCGGTCGGTCAGGTCATTGACCACCTCGACGGCGTCCGCGATGGTCGCAGCGTCCGCGCCCGTGGTCCCGGCCGCGCGCGCCAGATCGCGCAGCGCGGTGGTGAGGTCACGCTGAGCGGCGTACTCCTCGTCGGTGAGGTCTCCCAGCGTGCGACGCATGCGCGTGCTCTCCTTCGTCCGCGGCGACGAGCCATCGCGTCGCCCACCACTCGACACTAGGTGTGGCGCGGCTCACTCGCGGCGCGGGTTCCCGTCGTACGGGACAGCCTCACTCGCCGGAGCGCGGCGCCCCCGCCAGACCGGACAGGAGCAGGTCGGCGAGGCCGTCGTACGCCTCTGCGTCGTCGAGGTCGGTCAGCGCCCTCAGCCGGCCGCGCTGGATGCCGTCGATGACCAGCGCCGCGACCCCGCCGAGGAACACCGCGTCGACGGGACGGTCCGGGCGCGCTGCGGCGCGGACCATGGCGCGCACGTTGGCGGCGGCCCACTCACTGTTGCGGGCGTAGAGCTCGCGGGTCGGCGCGAACGCCTCAAGGTCAGCGTGGAACTGACGTGAGGCCGGCGCCAGCTCGACGGCGATGCCGTGCAGGTAGACGCGCAGGCGCTGCTCCGGGTCGACGATGGGCTCCAGCTGAGCGTCGAGGCGCTCGGCCGCCCTGCGGAAGAAGCCGCGTACGACCGCGACGACGAGCTGCTCCTTGCTCGGCGCGACGGCGTAGAGCGTCGACTTGGAGCACTTGAGGCGCACGGCGAGGTCCTCCACGGACAGGTGCAGGAATCCCTCCGCCAGGAACATCGCGATCAGTCCGTCCAGAAGCTGCTCGCGGCGGGCGCTGCGGCGGGGTCGTGTGGCTCGGCTCACCCGATAAGTGTACTAGAAACTCAACTCGGGTACAGTTATCCGTATCGCATCCCCAGGAGGACCCATGCCCGCGAACCGCCTGATGCCCACCGACGAGTCGGCCGACCTGATCGAGTTGACCCGCGCGATCGTCGACAAGGAGCTCCGTCCGCGTGTCGACGAGGCCGAGCGGGAGCACCGCTTCCCCGCCGAGGTCTTCGCGACGCTCGGGCAAGCGGGACTGCTGAGCCTGCCGTACCCGGAGGAGTTCGGCGGCGGCGGCCAGCCGTACGAGGTCTACCTCCAGGTCCTCGAGGAGATCGCCTCCGCGTGGGCGGCCGTCGGTGTCGCCACCAGCGTGCACGCGCTGAGCTGCTTCGGTCTCTTCACCGCCGGCACCGATGAGCAGAAGCAGCGGTGGCTTCCCGAGATGCTCAGCGGCGACCTGCTCGGCGCGTACTGCCTCTCGGAGGCACACGCCGGTTCCGACCCCGCGGCGATGCGCACCCGCGCGGTCCGCGAGGGCGACGAGTACGTCCTCAACGGCGCGAAGGCGTGGGTCACCTCTGGCGGTGTCGCCGACTACTACAAGGTGATGGCGCGCACTTCCGACGACGGCGCACGGGGCATCTCCTGCTTCCTGGTCCCCGCGGACACTCCCGGCCTCAGCGCCGACGTGCCCGAGGACAAGATGGGCCTGATGAGCTCGCCGACCACGACGATGCTCTTCGACAACGTCCGCATCCCCCTCGAGCAACGACTCGGCGAGGAGGGCAAGGGACTCAACATCGCCCTGGCCGGCCTCGATGCGGGCCGCCTCGGGATCGCCGCCGTCGCCGTCGGCGTCGCCCAGGGCGCCCTCGACACCGCCGTGGCGTACGCCAAGGAGCGCGAGGCGTTCGGCAAGCCGGTCATCGAGCACCAAGGACTCTCGTTCCTGCTCGCCGACATGCAGGCTGCGGTCGTCTCCGCGCGGGCGACCTACCTGCACGCCGCTCGGCTCAAGGACGCTGGCCGCCCGTACGGCACCGAGGCCTCGGTCGCCAAGCTCGTCGCCACCGACAACGCCATGAAGGTCACCACCGACGCGGTGCAGGTCCTCGGGGGCGCCGGATATACCAAGGACTGGCCCGTCGAGCGCTACATGCGCGAGACCAAGGTCATGCAGATCTTCGAAGGCACCAACCAGATCCAGCGCCTGGTCATCGGCCGCGCGCTGGGTCGCTGATCGCGAAGGACACACCCACCATGCAGCTCGCCCACACCTCCGCCGTCGTCACCGGCGCCGCCTCCGGCCTCGGCCACGCAACCGCCCTGGCCCTGGCCGCCAAGGGCGTGCAGGTCTTCGGCCTGGACCTCGACACCTCCGCGGCACCCGCCGTCGACGGCGTCACCTACATCGCGACCGACGTGACCGACGAGGCCCAGGTCCGCGCGGCCGTCACCACCGCGGCCGCGGCAGCACCGCTGCGACTGGCCGTCAACTGCGCCGGCATCGGCCCGTCGATGCGCATCCTGGGACGCAAGGGGGTCCATGACCTTGGCTTCTACGCCAAGGTCGTGCAGGTCAACCTGGTCGGCACCTTCACCGTCCTCGCTGTCGCCGCCGAGGCCATCGCCGCGACCGACGCGGACGAGAACGGCCAGCGCGGCGCCATCGTCAACACCGCCTCGATCGCCGCGTACGACGGTCAGGTCGGGCAGGCTGCCTACGCCTCCTCCAAGGGAGGCGTCGTCGGTCTCACGCTCCCGGCCGCGCGCGACCTGGCGCAGTACGGCATCCGCGTCAACACCATCGCGCCCGGCATCGTCGAGACGCCGATGCTGGCCACCGTGAGCGAGGAGTTCCGGGCAGGTCTGGCTGCCGGCGTCCCGTTCCCGCAGCGACTGGCGCGCCCCGAGGAGTTCGCGCAGCTGGCGATCTTCCTGGCCGAGCACGACTACATGAACGGCGAGGTCGTCCGCATGGACGGCGCGCTGCGCATGGCACCCCGTTGAGAACCGATCGGAGCGAGTCATGAGCACCTCCACTCCCGAACAGGTCGTCGCCAGTTGGCTTGAGACGTACGACTCCCCCACGGCCGATCTCGCGCATCTCGCGTGCGACCGCCACGATCGTGACCAGGTCGCCTTCACCTTCATCGACGCCGACTTCGCAGCACGCGAGTGGACCTACGGCGAGCTCGCTGATCGCTCCCGCAGGTTGGCGACGGTCCTCGCCGAGCACGGCGTGAAGCGCGGCGACGCCGTCCCGGTGCTGCTGAGCAAGCGCCCGGAACTGGTCCTCACCCTCCTCGCGCTGTGGCGCCTGGGGGCGGCGTACGTGCCCCTCTTCACCGCCTTCGCCACCGGCGCGATCCAGGTGCGTGTCGAGGGTTCGGGCGCCCGACTGGTCATCACCGAGGAGTCGCAGCGCTCCAAGCTGGACCCGCTCACCGACATCGAGGTGCTGCAGGTCGGCCCCGCATTCGATGCCGCGATCGACGCCGCAGCGCCGATGACCGACAGCGTCGCGGTGGGCGGCGAGGGCACCGCGCTGCTGCTGTTCACCAGCGGCACGACCGGCAAGCCCAAGGGGGTCCCGGTGCCGGCGCGGGCGCTGGCCGCGTTCCACGCCTACATGCACTTCTCGCTGGACGTCACGGCCGACGACGTGTTCTGGAACGCCGCCGACCCCGGCTGGGCGTACGGCCTCTACTACGGCGTCGTCGGGCCGCTGGCCGCGGGCCGCCGCAACCTGATGTACGTCGGCGGCTTCACCCCGGAGTCGACCGTACGGATCGTGCGGGACTTCGGCGTCACCAACTTCGCCGGGGCGCCGACGATGTACAGGGCGCTGAGCAAGGGCGACGCGGTGCAGGGTGTGCGCCTGCGTCGCGCGTCCTCGGCTGGCGAGCCGCTGACGCCGGACGTCATCGAGTGGGCGGCCGCGACGCTCGGCACCCAGGTGCGCGACCACTACGGCCAGACCGAGACCGGCATGACGATCTGCAACGACTGGCACCCCGACCGGTTCCAGCCGCTGCGCGAGGGCTCGATGGGTCCGGCCATGGCTGGCTACGCCGCCGGTGTTGTCGACGGTCAGATCGCACTGGACCGTACGGCCTCCCCGCTGCTGTGGTTCACCGGCTACCTGGGCGCTCCCGAGAAGTCGGCGGAGCGATTCAGCGAGGACGGACGGTGGTACCTGACCGCCGACACCGGCCGGATCGACGAGGACGGGTTCCTCTACTTCACTGCCCGCGACGACGACGTCATCCTGGCGGCCGGCTACCGGATCGGCCCGTTCGACGTCGAGTCGGCGCTCATCAAGCACCCCGCTGTCGTGGACGTGGCCGTGGTGGGCCGCCCCGACCCCGAGGGCGTACGGGGCGAGCAGGTCGAGGCGTTCGTGGTGTTGGCCGAGGGAGTCGAACCCACCGACGAACTGGGCGAGGAGCTCAAGGTGCTCGTCCGGGAGGACTACTCCAAGCACGCCTATCCCCGGCTCGTGCACTTCGTCGACGCGCTGCCGAAGACCCCCTCGGGCAAGGTGCAGCGCTACTTGCTCCGCGAGAAGTGACGCGACCCCCGGACGTCATACGTACGGCGCACCCGCTGCCGCTGGTCGTATGACGTTCGGGGAGGCGGCCAGACCCGCACCCGTCCCAAGGAACCTCGACGCCAGCGAGGGCGTCGTACCGCCATGTCGCCGAGCACAACGGACCTCCTCCCCGCCGCCCGACGCTGGGCTCAGACGCTCGTACGCGCAGTCGCCGCCCTGGCGATCGCGGGCCTGACCCTGACCGGGTGCGGTTCGACTACAGCGCCCCCGCAGGCGCCGCAACTGCGTACGAATGAACTCGCCGATGCCGGCGGGGAGCCGTGCCCCCTCGAGGCGACCGTCGAGGGTGCAGGGCGCGAGGAGGCGCCCGATGAGGAGCCGTACTTCCTCGAACCGCACGAGGCGTGGGTGTGCAAGTACGAGCTCGGTGAGTCGGGGTGGGCGCTTGCCGGGCAGCCCCAACCCGTCGACGAGGCCACACTCTCCCGCCTCCACGAGGCACTGCAGGATCTCGAGCCGGCCGCACCCGACCGCGCCTGCACCGAGGAACTCGGCCCGCAATGGTTGGTCGTCTCCAGCCACGACGGCGACCTCACCGGCGTCCTCATCAACGACTTCGGGTGCCGGGACGTCCGGCTCACCGACGACCCCCACACGACCCCCGCGGGGGCGCCCCACCAGGAGGGCACCGTCGGAGGGGTGTTCGCGGGCGGGAGCGAGATCCTCGACGCGCTCGACGTCGACCGCAGCCGCTGAACCCCGGGGACCCCGGACGCCCTGTGCCCTGTGCCCTGTGCCCTGTGCCCCTAGGCTCACAGCATGGCGAAGAAGAAGTGGTCCGACCTGACCCCCACGCAACAGAAGCTCGTCGTCGTCGGCGGAGTCCTCGAGACCGTCGTCACCACGATCGCGCTGCGCGATCTGGCGAAGCGGCCCGCGGAGTCCGTACGCGGCCCGAAGCCGCTGTGGGGCCTGATGAGCTTCGTCCAGCCGGTGGGCCCAGTGGCCTACCTGCTGTGGGGACGCCGGAAGGCCGACGGCGCCGCCTGACCCCACCGGACGTCATCCGGTCGGCGCACCCGCTGCCGCTGAACGTATGACGTCCGCAGGTCAGACTGCGTTCGGCCGCAGCACCGCCTCCTGCGCCACCGACGTGGTGAGGGTGCCGTCCGCAGCGAAGATCGACGCGAACGACAGCCCGCGCCCGTGCGCGCTCGCCGGAGAGTGCTGGTCATAGAGCCACCACTCGTGCACCGGGTGGGAGTGGTGGAACCACATCGAGTGGTTGAGCGTGGCGATCATGGTCCGTGCGTCTCCCGCCCGCAGCCCGTGGGGCGCGAGCGCCGCCCCCATGAGCGACATGTCGGAGGCGTAGATCAGCGCAGCCGTCTGCAGCACCGGGTCCTCACCCAGGTCGCCGTTGAGGCGGAACCAGTAGCGCTGCCACCCCGGCCGCTCGCCGTGCTCGGGCTCGCCCGCACCCCCGTCGGCGCGCCGGAAGTCCATGCATCCCCACTCATCGTTGGCGGGGTCGGCGGGCTGACGCTTCGGGGTCTCGTACGGCCCCGGCAGATCGAGCGGCATCGCGTCCTGGTGGCCGCGGCCAACTTCGGGCCGGTGGAACTCGAACGTCCCCGTCAACACCAGCCGGTCGTCCTGGCGCCCCTCGACGAGGCGCGTCGCGAAGTTGCGGCCGTCGCGGACGTTGCGGATCTCGTACGTCATCGGCACGTCGATCGCACCCGGCGAGATCACCGTGGTGTGCAGCGAGTGGACCTCGTACGAGGGGTCCGTCGTCCGGGCCGCGGCCAGGTAGCTCTGGGCGAACATGAGCCCGCCGTAGAGACGGTGAAGCTGCGTACGACGAGGCAGGGCACCCTCGAAGCGGTCGGGGCCGCACTCCTTGAGTGCGAGGACCTCGACCAGTTCCTCGGCGTTGCGGGGCATCGGACCTCCGGGGCTGGGACGTCGGGCTTCGATTCGTACCACGCACGGCCGCTCCTGCACCGGGCTGCGACCGCTCAGCAGCATCGCCCCCGCGCGGTCACCTCCCGTACGTGGTCGCGGTGCCGCTCGAACTCCCGGCGGCTCATCGGGGCGGTGCCGGCAGCGGCGCAGGCCGCGAGGTACTCGTCCCACTTGGCCTCGCCGGTGACCTCGCGCAGATACCAGCGCACCCCGTCCCACGCCCGTCGCAGGCCACTCATGAGTGCCCCCGTCCGACGCTGGCCGCCAGCTCGGGATTCTCCTCGCGCCAGCGGGCCAACTCCTCCTTCTCCTGCGCCGTCGCGAAGAAGTCGTCGGGAGCCACGATCGCCGACTCCACCTTGGGCACCTCGGTGGTGGGCAGCCCACCTGCACGGACCGCCTTGCCCCAGATCAGCAGCGCGTTGGCCACGACGACGAGCACGAGGACGGCGAAGGTGGCCTGAAGCGTGCCGTTGAGAGTGGAGTTGAAGATGATCTGATCCATCTGGCCCTGATCGGCGGCGGGCGCGAGCAACTCACCAGCGGCTTGGGCATCGGCGTAGCGCGAGCGTTGGCTGAAGTAGCCGATCGCGGGGTTGTCGGAGAACACCTTCTGATAGCTGGCGGTCATGGTGATGATCAGGTCCCACACCAGGCCCACGCCGGGCACCCAGGCCCACTTCACCTTGCCGTGCTTGATCAGCAGGGTGACGCAGAGCGTCAGCGCGATGGCAGCCAGCAGTTGGTTGGCGATACCGAACAGCGGGAAGAGCTGGTTGATGCCGCCGAGCGGGTCCGTGACGCCGACGTAGAGCATGTAACCCCACAGGCCGACGACAACCGCACTGGCAGACCAGGACGCCGGGCGCCACGAGAGGTCGGCGTACTTGGGCCAGAAGTTGCCGATCGAGTCCTGCAGCATGAAGCGACCCACACGGGTGCCGGCGTCGACCGCGGTGAGGATGAAGAGCGCCTCGAACATGATCGCGAAGTGGTACCAGAACGCGGCCAGCCCGCCGCCGAACGCTTCGGAGAAGACCAGCGACATGCCGAACGCCAGCGTCGGCGCGCCACCCGTACGCGAGACCAGGCTCGACTCCTCCACCGCGTCGGCCGCTGCCTGGAGATCCGCGGGACTGATCGTGAACCCGAGGTTGGCGACGAACTCCGCCGCCGTCGTGGGATCAAGCCCTGTCGCCCCGGCGGGCGAGTTGATCGCGAAGTAGAGACCGGGGTCGATCACGCTGGCGGCGATGAGTGCCGAGATCGCGACGAACGACTCCATGAGCATTCCGCCGTAGCCGATCATCTGCACCTGCGGCTCCTTGGCCACCATCTTCGGGGTGGTGCCCGAGGAGATGAGAGCGTGGAAACCGGACAGGGCGCCGCACGCGATGGTGATGAAGACGAACGGGAACACCTTGCCGGCAAACACCGGGCCGTCCCCGTCCAGCGCGAACGAGCTGACGGCGTCGTTCTGCAAGGTCGGGGCCGCCACCACCAGCCCGACGGCCAGCAGGACGATGACGCCGACCTTCATGAAGGTCGACAGGTAGTCGCGGGGAGTGAGCAGCAGCCACACCGGCAGGATCGAGGCGACGAAGCCATACACGACCAGCCCGAGGGTCAGCTGCTCCTTGGACAGGGTGAGTGCCTCCGCGAGGCCCCACTGCTCCACGTACCCGCCGCCGATGATCGCCAGCATCAGCAGGACGGCCCCGATCACCGTGACCTCCATGACCTTGCCGGGCCTCAGGACACGCAGATATACCCCCATGAAGAGGGCGATCGGGATGGTCAGGCCAATGGAGAAGACGCCCCACGGCGACTCGGCGAGCGCGTTCACCACGACCAGCGCCAGGACGGCGAGGATGATGATCATGATCGCGAAGACGGCGACCAGGGCCGCGATGCCGCCGACGATGCCGATCTCCTCGCGCACCATCTGCCCCAGGCTCTTGCCGTCGCGCCGCATCGAGAAGAACAGGACCACCATGTCCTGCACGGCGCCGGCGAAGATGACGCCGACGATGATCCAGATCGTCCCGGGCAGGTAGCCCATCTGCGCCGCGAGCACCGGCCCCACCAGCGGCCCGGCACCTGCGATCGCCGCGAAGTGGTGCCCGAACAGGACCCGGCGGTCCGTGACGTCGAAGTCGCGGCCGTTCTCCAGGCGTTCGGCCGGAGTGGCGCGGGTGCGGTCGACCTCCAGGACCTTGTGGGCGATGAATCGCGCGTAGAACCGATAGGCGATCGCGTACGAGGACAGTGCGGCGAACAGGATCCACAGCGCCGAGACCTCCTCGCCGCGCGAGAGGGCCAGCACGGCCCAGCAGACGGCGCCCACGAGGGCGATGGCGATCCAAACGATCATCTGGACGGGCGTCATCCGGCGTCGCGGAGACTGTGGCGGGGACGGTTGTGTGGTCGCGGCGTGGGACATCCCGAGTCCTCCCTGTCGGGCCCGACCACGGCGGACGGACCGCTTCTTCAGAGTGGACCCTCGCGCGGTCGCAGGGCAAGGAGCAGGGGCCGGGCAACTCTGGTTTCCCGGCGTTGGACGGGCGGCACGCTGGACGAGGTGGCAGGCTGGAGGGGTGGCACGAGAGCCCCGCCCGTTCAGCGTGAGCGACGTCCCCGCCTCGCGCAGCGAGCGGCTGCGGCGACGTCAGCGCTGGTACGCCCTGCTGATGGGCACCTGCCTGACCCTCCTCGTGCTGGCGTGGTGCCTCGTACGGCTCTGGTCGACCACCGCGGCGGTCCTCATGTCGGCGGTGGCCGCCGTCCTCCCGCCAATCGCCGCGGTGGTGGCCAACTGGGGTGCCGACCGCTAACGAGGTCCGGGGCCAGCAGCGGCCTGTCCGACCGGCGATGTCCGTACCCGCACGGCGCGGCCCGCGCATGCGATCACCACGACCGCGCCCGCCCCGGTCGCGAGTCCCACGTGCTCACCCAGCAGCAGCGCCGCCCAGCCGATGGTGAGGACCGGCTGGATGAGTTGGATCTGGCTCACGTGTGCCATCGGCCCGATCGCGAGGCCGCGGTACCAGGCGAAGAAGCCGAGGTACATCGACACCACCGACAAGTAGCCGAACGCCAGCCACTGCCCCACCGACCCGGACGGAGCGCCCTGGGCGAGCGAGGCTGCGGTCATCGCGCTCATGAAGGGGGCCGCCAGGACCAGCGCCCAGGACACGGTCTGCCACGAGCCCAGTTCGCGCGCCAGCAGCCCGCCCTCGGCGTACCCGATGGCGGCCGCCAGCACGGCCCCGATGAGCAACAGGTCCTCCCAGCGCAGGGCGCCCACGCCCGAGTTGTGGACGCTCGCGAAGGCGACCACGGCGACCGCGCCCAGCCCTGCGAATGCCCAGAACGAGGCCGAGACTTTCTCGCGACCCCGCAGCACCGCCATCGCCGCCGTTGCCGCTGGCAGGAGGCCGATCACCACGGCCCCGTGGCTGGCAGGGACGCTCGTCAGCGCGTACGCCGTGAGCAGCGGGAAGCCAAGCACCACTCCCCCTGCCACGACGAGCAGTCGCGCGCACTGGCCTCGCGTGGGCAGGTGCGTACGAGTGGCGATCAGCGCGAGGCCGGCCAGGACTGCGGCCACGACCGCGCGGCCGCACCCCACGAAGACGGGGTCGAATCCCGCCCCTGCAGTGAGCCGCGTCATGGGCAGGGTGAGCGAGAAGGCCACGATCCCGACGAACCCCCATCCGACGCCGTGGCGGGCGGAAAGCGCAGGTGCCGCGTAGTGGATAACGCTACTGTTTCCTGACATGAACAACGATAGCGCAAGTCGCATCGTCGCTGCAGTGCGCGACAAGATCCGCACCGCTCCCCCGGGGGCCCGCTTGCCGTCGACACGCGAACTCGTCGCCGAGTTCGGCGCGAGTCCCGTGACCGTTCAGAAGGCGTTGCGCACCCTCGCCGCCCAGGGGCTGATCGACACTCGCCCGGGGGTGGGGACCTTCGCGGTCCCGCCCCGCACGGCGCGCCGGGCAGACTACGGCTGGCAGACGGCCGCGCTGGGCTCCCCGTCGGCCAGGTCGGGCCGACTGTCCGCGACCCAGCGCGCCTCGACGCCGGACACCGTGCGCCTGCACTCGGGGTACCCCACCACAGACCTCCTGCCGAGCAGACTCGTCCGGGCTGCCCTGACTCGCGCCGCACGCACCGAGCAGGCGCTGACGCCCGCCCCCGCCGCCGGACTCGCA
The DNA here is from genome assembly GCA_023460975.1 of Actinomycetes bacterium. Lineage (GTDB taxonomy): Bacteria > Actinomycetota > Actinomycetes > Propionibacteriales > Nocardioidaceae > Nocardioides. The sequence goes on along the minus strand of JAEWOG010000023.1, from coordinate 14,094 downwards.
GATCTCCAGGCGTGGTTCGCCGCCCAGGTCGCGGCCGACTCCCCGGCGGGGATCACCCCTCCGGCCCCGCGCGACGTGATCGTGACCCCGGGCAGCCAGAGCGCCCTGAGCTCCATCTTCCGCGCGCTCGTCGGGCCTGGTGCGCCCCTGCTCGTCGAGTCGCCGACGTACTGGGGTGCCATCCTCGCCGCGGAGCAAACCGGTGTGGAACTCGTCCCGGTCCCCACCACGCCCCACGGCCCGGACCCCGACGATCTGGCACGCGCCTTCGACCGCAGCGGGGCCCGTGCCTTCTACGCGCAGCCCACGTTCGCCAACCCGACGGGTGGTCAGTGGTCGGCCGAGACCGCCGAGTCCGTGCTCGACGTGGTCCGTCGCCACGGCGCCTTCCTCATCGAGGACGACTGGGCCCACGACTTCGGCATCGATGCCGACCCGCAGCCGCTCGTCTCGCGCGACGGCGACGGGCACGTCGTCCACATCCGATCGCTCACCAAGTCGGTGTCTCCGGCTCTGCGAGTGGCGGCGGTGATCGCCCGCGGGCCGGCGCGCGACCGGCTGCTGGCTGACCGCGCAGCCGAGGCAATGTACGTGAGCGGTGTGCTTCAGGCCGCGGTCCTCGACGTCGTCACCCAGCCCGGCTGGGACACGCACCTACGTCGCCTGCGCCCCGAGCTGCGCCTGCGACGCGACCGGTTGTTGGAGGCGCTGCGCGCGGAGGTCCCCCAGATGCATGTCGAGCACGTCCCGGCGGGCGGGCTGAACCTCTGGGCGAGGCTGCCCGAGGGCGTTGACGTCGACGGCTACGTCAGGGCATGCGAGGCCGGTGGCGTCCTCATCGCTCCGGGCAGCGAGTGGTTCCCCGCCGAGCCGACCGGGGCTTTCGTACGCCTCAACTTCGCCGGCGAGGCACCCGAACGCTTCAGCGACGGAGCCCGCATCCTCGGCGAGACCCTGCGCGCGCATCTCCCCCGCGGCTTCGCTGGTTGAGCCGACTTTCGCTGGTTGAGCCGACTTTCGCTGGTTGAGCTTGTCGAAACCACACCCCCGCTGGTTGAGCTTGTCGAAACCGCATCCCCGCCGGGGTCTCGACAGGCTCGACAAACGACCGCGCCGGTTGAGCCGACTTCGCTGGTTGAGCTTGTCGAAACCACCCCACCGGGTCTCGACAAGCTCGACCAACGACCGCGCCGGTTGAGCTTGTCGAAACCACGTCCCCCGCTGGTTGAGCCGACTTCGCTGGTTGAGCTCGTCGAAACCACCGCACCGGGTCTCGACAGGCTCGACCAACAGCCCCGGCTCGACCAACGACCGCGCCGGTTGAGCGGACTTCGCTGGTTGAACTCGTCGAAACCACCGCACCGGGTCTCGACAGGCTCGACCATCAACCGCGCTGGTTGAGCTTGTCGAAACCACACCCCCGGGTCTCGACAAGCTCGACCAACGACCGCGCCCGGGTCTCGACAAGCTCGACCAACGACCGCGCCCGGGTCTCGACAAGCTCGACCAACAGCCCCGGCTCGACCAACGACCGCCGGGGTCTCGACAAGCTCGACCAACAGCCCGGTCAGGATCCCTCGCGCCAGGAGCGTTGCACCAGTTCGGCGAGCACGGACTGGTCGACGGCGTCGAGACGCTTGACGTACACGCATCCCTTGCCCGTCGTGTGGGGGCCCAGGCGTGCGAGGAGGTCGTCGTTGGACCCGTAGAACGTCAGGCCGTACAGCGTCAGGGCGGCCTTGCGGGGTGCCAGGCCGACCACGAACCACTCGTGCTCCTTGCCGTCGGCTGTGGTGTACGTCTGGCGGCCGAAGCCGATGATCGACGCACCCCACATCACGGGCTCGGCCCCCGTCACCGCCTGCATGAGCTCGAGCGCAGCGGTCGCGTCGGCGCGCCGGACGTCGTGGTCCACCGCGGCCAGGAAGGCGTCCACGTCTGCGTCGGTTGCCTGGGTCTTGCGGGTCGCCTCGGCCATGCGGGCAGTGTCCTCCGGCCCGAGCCTCAGCGCCAGCCCAGACCGGGAGCGACGTCCTTGACGACGGTCTCCAGGAGCCGGGCGTTGTACGCGACCCCGAGCTGGTTGGGGACCGTGAGCAGCACCGTGTCCGCGGCGGCGATGGCCTCGTCCTCGGCGAGCTGCTCCACGAGCACGTCGGGTTCGGCTGCGTACGTACGCCCGAACACGGCGCGGAAGTTGTCGATCGTGCCGATCTGGTCGGACCCTCCGTCGCCACCGAAGTACATGCGGTCTTCGTCGGTGGTGATGGGCATGATCGAACGACTCACTGAGACCCGCGGGGTGAAGCCGTGCTCGTGCGCCGCCCACTCGTCACGGAACGCCTCGATCTGCTTGCGCTGCTGCACGTGGAAGGGCTCGCCCGTCTCGTCGGCCTTGAGCGTGGAGCTCATGAGGTTCATCCCCTGCTGCGCCGCCCACCGGGCAGTGGAGTCGGATCCGGCACCCCACCAGATGCGCTGGCGCAGGCCGGGGGCGTGCGGTTCGACCCGTAGCAGACCGGGAGGGTTGGGGAACATCGGCCGCGGGTTCGGCCGAGCGAAACCCTCGCCGCGCAGCACCTCGAGCAGCACCTCGGTGTGCCGACGCGCCATGTCGGCTGAGTCCTCTCCCTCGGCCGGGGCGTACCCGAAGTAGCGCCAGCCATCGATGACCTGCTCCGGTGACCCTCGGCTGATCCCGAGCTGGAGCCTCCCGCCGGCGATGAGGTCCGCGGCGCCCGCGTCCTCGGCCATGTACATCGGGTTCTCGTAGCGCATGTCGATCACGCCCGTGCCGATCTCGATGCGCGTGGTCTTGGCGCCGATGGCCGCCAGCAACGGGAACGGTGAGGCCAGTTGCTGCGCGAAGTGGTGGACTCGGAAGTACGCGCCGTCGATGCCCACCTCCTCCGCCGCCACCGCGAGGTCGATCGAGGCCAACAGGGTGTCGGCCGCCGTACGCACCTGCGAGCCCGGGGCGTCGCTGAAGTGACCGAAGTTGAGGAATCCGATGCTCTTCACACCGGTGGAGCAACCGCGCCGCTCCGGTTGTTCCCTGCACCCGGGCAGGTGGGGCACCATGCGCGCATGGATGCACCCGCCACTGGTCTGACCGAGCTCCTCGCCCGACGCTTCCTCACCACCGACGACGCGCGCGCCGAGAAGGTCGCCGCGCGGCACGCGGCAGGGCGACGTACGGCTCGCGAGAACATCGCCGATCTGGTCGACCCGGACTCGTTCGTGGAGTACGGCCGCTTCGCGACCGCCGCCCAGGAACAGGTGCGCCCGCTGGCCGACCTGGTCGTCGAGACCCCCGCCGACGGCATCGTGGGCGGCACCGCCACGGTCGCCGGCCGCCCGGTCACCGTCATGTCGTACGACTGGATGGTCGCCGCCGGAACCCAGGGCATGCGCGGGCACCACAAGTCGGACCGGCTGATCGACCTCGCGATCCGTACGCGCACGCCTGCTGTGTTCTTCACCGAAGGCGGTGGCGGGCGGCCCAGCGACACCGACTACCCCCTGGTGTCGGCGCTCGATGTCGGCTCCTTCGGTCTGTGGGCGCGTCTGGGCGAGCACGCCCCACGCATCGCCGTGGTGTCAGGGCGTTGTTTCGCCGGCAACGCCGTCATCGCCGGCACGGCCGACCTCCGCGTCGCGACTCCCGAGGCCAATCTGGGGATGGCCGGGCCCGCGATGATCGCGGGCGGCGGGCTCGGCCAGGTGGCCGCGGACGACATCGGCCCCATCGCCGAGCAGGCCGAGGCGGGAGTCGTCGACGTGGTGGTCGAGGACGAGGCCGAGGCAGTCGTCGTCGTCCGTGCGCTGCTGGACCTGCTGAGCGGGCAGGATGCGCCCTCCGCGCCGCATGCGGACCAGGTGCTCCTGCGGGAGAGTCTTCCGAGCAACGATCGCGAGGCGTTCGACGTACGGCCCCTCATCGACCTCCTCGCGGACCTCGAGTCCCTGGTGTGGTTGCGCGAGTCGTACGCGCCCGAACTGGTCACGGCCCTCGGCCGTCTGGACGGAATGGCGGTCGGCTTCATGGCCAACTCCTCGGCGCACGTGGCTGGGGCTCTCACCGCGTCGGCCAGCGCGAAGGGCGCCGACTTCCTGGAGTTCTGCCAGCGGTGGGGCCTGCCGGTGGTGAGCCTGGTGGACACTCCCGGCTTCATGGTCGGGCCGGACGCCGAACGCACCGGGCTCGTCCGACACGCCTCGCGGCTGGTCTCGGCGGGGGCGCGTGTGAGCACGCCCCTGGTTGGCGTCGTGCTGCGCCGGGGGTACGGCCTCGGGGCGCAGGCGATGCTGGGCGGCTCCACGCATTGCCCCCTCATCACTCTGGCCTGGCCGCAGGCGCACCTGGGCCCGATGGGCCTGGAGGGGGCCGTACGGCTGGCACTCGCCAAGCAGCTCGCGACGATGGAACCCGAGGCCGCCGAGGCGTTGGTGGCTGAGCAGACGGACGCCATGCGGGAGCACGCGAAGGCCCTCAACGCCGCCCGCATGCTCGAGATCGACGACGTGATCGACCCCGCCGAGACCCGGACCGTGCTGGCCGCCACGATTCGCCGCGCTCGTCACGGCGTGCGCTGACGCATGGGTTCTCGGGTCTCGCCCTCCTCGCCCGTCCCGGACCACGCCGCCCAGAGCTGGCCGTAGCGCCCGCGGGCGGCGACGAGCTCGGCGTGGCTGCCCCGTTCGACGACGTCGCCGTCGTGCATGACGAGCACCTCGTCAGCGCCCTCGGCCTGAGTGAGCCGGTGCGCGACCACCAGCGCTCCCCGGCCAGCCGCGACGGCGAGCGCAGCGCGGTCGAGGTCACGCGCGCTGTCCGAGCCGGCCTCGGCGGTCGCCTCGTCGAGGATCACGAACGCGGGATCGGCCAGCGCCACGCGGGCCAGGGCCAGTTGCTGGGCCTGGGCGGGGGTCAGCGCGTGACCGCCGTCCCCCACCACCGTGTCCAGCCCGTCAGGCAGCCCGTCGACCCAGCCCAGCGCGTCGACGACGCGCAGTGCTTCCCGGATGTCCGCGGTCGAGGCCTCCGGGGCCGCCAGGGTGAGCTGCTGGGCGACGCTCTGCGCGAACACGTGGATGTCCTGACTCACCAGGACGACGCGGCTGCGCACCGCGGCCGGGGGCCACTCGTCGACCGGACGCCCGTCCAGCTCCACCTGTCCGGTCGTGGGCTCCAGGATTCCCGCGGCGATGGCCCCCAATGTCGTCTTGCCGGCCCCGCTCTGGCCCACGAGCGCCACTCGTCGGCCCGGGAGGAGGGCGAGGTCGGTCGGCTGCAGGGCAGTTCGGCCGGGCACGTACGAGTGGGCGACGCCCCGCAGCCTCAGCGACTCGTCCTCGGTCTCGGGTGGCGTCACAAGCGCCGCTGCGCCTCGCCCGGGCAGCTCAGCCACTCCGATGAGGCGGGCGAGCGATGCCCCGGCGGACTGGAGTTGGTCGAGCACCAGCATCAGTGACCCGATCGGGTTGAAGAGCCGGTGGAAGTAGAGGGCCGCTGCAGTGACGGCTCCCACGGAGGCCAGGTCACCCCGCACCAGCCAGAACCCCGTGACCAGGATGCACAGCATGCCCGCCAGCTCGGCCTGGTTGGAGCGGCCGAAGAACCGGGTCAGCAGCCGGAAGACGCCCACCGAGATGCCCAGCGCGCGACGCGAGGCTCCCGCGATCTCGTCGAGTGCCTGCGGCCCGAGCCCGTACGCCCGCACGGTCTCCGCGCCGCGCACCCGGCTCACCACGGCCTGCGCCCGGTCCCCCTGCGCCACTCGCTCGGCGGCGTACTCGGGTGCCGAGCGCGGGAGGTACCAGCGCAGGCCGAGGACGTAGAAGGGAGCCGCCACCAGGCCTGCCAGCGCCAGACGCCAGTCGAGCGCGAGCAGCCCTCCGGCGGTGAAGACGATCAGGAGCCCCGAGTTGATCGCGATCGGCACGATCTCCGAGACCGATTCGGTGACCTTGCGGGAGTCATCCCCGACGCGGGAGAGCAGGTCCCCTGCGCCAGCGTGTTCGAGTTGGTGTGGATCCAGGGAGAGCGCGACCTCGACGACCTGCTCGCGCAACGCCGCCACGGCGGGCTCGCCCGCGCGCGCCAGGGAGGCGACCGACACCCAGGTCGCGCACGCCCCCACCACGGTGGCGAGGACCATGGCGGTCACCGGCCACGCGAGGTCGCCGCTGCCTGAGGCCACGACGTCCACGATGCGTCCGAGCATCCACGGCGGCACGACGCCGCACAGGGCCACCACGACGAAGGCGATCGTGGCCACGACCAGCGGTCCGCGGCGCGACCAGAGCAGCCGACCGGTGGCACGCAGTGTCTCGCTTCGGCCGGCCACGGGCAGGATCGTTCGGGCCGTCATCGCAGCACCGCCTGCGCGTAGTCGCTGTGCTGCAGCAGGGCGCTGTGGGTTCCCTCCGCCAGCACCCGCCCGTCGCGCAGCAGGACCACGCGGTCGGCGCGTTCCAGGAGCGTGGGCGAGGAGGTCACCAGCCAGGTCGAGGCCGGTGAACCCTCGGCGTGCCGCGCCGAGACGATGCCGTCCGCGACCCGACTCTCGGTGACCGGGTCGAGCGCGGTGGTCGGGTCGTGGAGCACCAGCGTTGAGGTTCCGCACGCCAGCGCGCGGGCCAAGGACAACCTCTGCCGCTGCCCGCCCGAGAGCGTGGTCCCGTCCGCGCTCACCGTGGTGTCCAGGCCCTCGGCCTCCAGCAAGTCACTCGCCGCTGCCGCGGCCAGGGCCACCTCGAGTGAGGGGCCCCCGGCCCCCACCGCCAAAGTCTGGCCCACGGTGCCCTCGAAGAGGTCCACCCGGTGCGGTGCCACGACGAGGTGAGCGGGACGTACGGCGGGGTCCACCTCGCTCAGGTCGTGGTCGCCCCACCGCACCCCGGGTTCGGCATCGGCGAGCTGGCGCACCAGCCCCACCGCTTGGGCGTGGTCGGGCACGCAGACGCCGAGCAACTCACCGCGACGGGCCACGAGGGTGCTCTCCCCCATCGCCACGCTCAGCGCCGCCCCCGCGTCGGGGACAACGTGGGCACGCGGCTCAGGACGTGTGTCGGCGAGGAAGTCCACGACCCGTGTGGCAGAGCCGCGGGCCTGCGCGAACTGCGCGGAGATGGAGCCCAGCATCCCGAGTGGCTCGACGAGGAACTGGCTCAACCCCACCACGCTCACCAGTTCCCCGATGGTGATCTGTCCCGCCACGGCCATCCGCGCCGCGACGACCGCGATCACCACGCCGAGCAGCCCGCTGGCCGCTGCGGTGGTGGCCAGCACCGATCCGTACGACCCTGCCGCGGCCACCGCGGCGTCAGCGGCGCCTCTGCTCGTACGGCGATAGCGCCGGGCCGCCTCGCGGCCCGCGCCCAAACCGTGCAGCACTCGCAGGCCCGAGAGCAGGTCGCTGGCCGCCCCGATCGCCGCCGAAGCCCTGTCCTCCTGCTCGCGGGTACGCCGGGCCAGGACCGGGGTGAGCGCCCGCACCGCGAGCAGGACCACGGCGGTGCCGACGATCACGAGCAGACCGAGCGCGAGGTCGATGCGGATCAGGACGACGGCGCTGAAGGCGAGCGAGCCCGTGGCGGCGGCCGAGTAGCCCAGGGCGCGCAGCGCAAAACCGATGTTGGCCGCGTCACCGCTGGAGAGGGCCAGGACCTCCCCTGCGCGGTGGCGGCTGGACGAGCTGGGCTCCAGAGCTCGGGCCAGCACCTCCATGCGGATCAGGTGCATCTCCTCCTGCGCGGCGCCAAAGCCGAAGCGCGCCCCGAAGCGGTAGCTCGCCGAGAGCACCGCGAACACCGCCACGAGCACCCCCAGCCACGCGACGAGCGCCGAGACGTCGCCGGTGACGACGGCACGGTCGATGACCTGACCCACGATGACCGGCACGGCAGTCTCACAGACCTGCCACAGCGTCAGCAGCACCACGAACGGCACCAGCCGGGGCAGGTGGCGACGCACGGTGCGCCGCAGCAACGCACCGGGGCTGCTCGGATCAGCCATGCTGGACCGGCACCACGGTCGGGAGTCCGTCGTACGGGTCGGCGAAGACGTGCGCACGCAGTCCGAACACCTCCCACAGGACGTCAGGGGTCAGCACAGTGGCGGGCGACCCCTCCGTGACGACCCGCCCGTCCTTCATGACCACGAGGTGGTCGCTGTAGCGCGCCGCCAAGGTGAGGTCGTGCAGGACCAGCACGATCGTTCGCCCGGTGTCGCGCCGCAGCCGCACCACCAGCTCGAGCACCTCGACGGCGTGGGCCAGGTCCAGGTGGGCGGTGGGCTCGTCGAGCATGAGGATGTCGGTGTCCTGCGCGAGCGCCATGGCGATCCATGCACGCTGTCGCTGGCCACCGGACAGCTCCTCGAGCATCTCGGTGGCCAGGTCGGCGACGCCGGTGCGTTCCATGGCGGCCGCGGCGATCTCCTCGTCCTCGCGAGACCACGTACGCCACCACGGCTGGTGGGGCTGGCGTCCGCGCGATGCGAGGTCCGCCACCGTCATTCCCTCCGGTGCGACGGGGTTCTGCGGCAGCAGGGCCAGGCGGCGGGCGATCGAGCGCACCTTCAGCGACGCCAGCGGCTCGCCCTCGAGCAGTACGGTCCCTTCCGCGGGCGCCAGCAGTCGGCTCAGCACCCGGAGCATCGTGGACTTGCCGCACCCGTTGGGGCCGATGATCGTCGTGACGCGTCCGCGGGGCACGGACAGGTCGACGCCATCGAGGATGGTGCGGGCGCCGTAGCCGGCGCGTACGCCCGACACCTCCAGCGGCGCGGTCAGCAGGTCAGGCACGGTCCCTCCGAACGGTGTGGATGAGCAGGTAGAGCAGGCACGGGGCCCCGATGACGGCGACGACGACGCCCACCGGCAGTTCGACGGGGACCCGTTGGGCGATCAGGTCAGCGGCCAGAACGAGGGCGGCTCCGCAGGCCCCCGAGGCGACGGGCGGCGGACCGGCGGTGCCGAACAACCGCAGCGCGGCCTGGGGGGCCACGAACGCGACGAAGCCGATGGGCCCCGCGACCGCGGCGGCGCTCGCTGCCAGCACGACGGCCAGGAGGATCGAGACGGCCTCGGTGCGCGCCGGGGAGGTGCCCAGCAGGCTGGAGAACTCGCGCCCCAGCCTCAGCGAGGCGAGCGGTGCGGCCAGGGCCGCGCAGCTGAGTGCGGCCAGCACCACGATGGGCAGCAGCGACGAGACGTCGTCCATGCGCGCTGGCGCCAGGGAGCCGGTGAGCCAGCGCACGGCGACGGCCGCGTCGTAGACGTCTGCCCGAGTGAGCAGAAAGCTGGTGCCGGCCAGCGCCAGCGCGTTGACGCTGAGACCCACCAGGATCAGCCGCATCCCGTTGAACCCCGCCCGCCATGACAGGGCGAGGATGGCGCCCGTCGTCACCAGACCCCCGACGAGCGCGGCTGCCTGGATGAGCGTGCGCGTGTCCAGGCCGGCAAAGACGCCGCGCACGGCTGGCTGGGTGGCGACCAGGGCGGCACACAGCCCTGCCCCCGAGACGACTCCGAGGATGTCCGGGCTGGCGATCGGGTTGCGGGTGATCGACTGGGTCAGGGCGCCGGAGACCCCCAGCGCGAAGCCCACCAGGAGCGCAGCGAGCGCGCGGGAGAGCCGCCGGTCCACAATCACGAGGTTCTCGATCGCGGTGCCGTTGCCTGCGAGCGCTGCCCAGACCCGCTCGGGCGCCACGTCGAGGGAGCCGGTGAACACACTGATCCACGCGGCCAGCGCGAGCACGGCTGCCACAACGCCGGAGGCCGCGAGGGCGCGCATCCGGACCGGGAACCCGATGGGTCCGAGCCGTACGCCTGGGCGGCGGCGGGCACCCACGTCAGCGGCGCGAGGGGCCCCGGCAGGGAGGGACCCAGCCGAAGTGGGGCCGGCCGAAGTGGGGCCGGCCGAAGTGGGACCAGCGGGCGCCCTCTGACCAGTGTCGGGCACGGGGGCGGTGTCGGGAAGGTTCACAGCGCCACCAGCCGACGTCGCCTGGTGACGGCGAGCAGGACGGGTGCCCCGACCAGCGCCATCACGATGCCGACCTGCAGTTCGCCGTGCTCCTGCACCACGCGGCCGAGGGTGTCAGCCAGGAGCAGTACGGCCGCGCCGATGAGGCCGGCGCACGGCACGAGCCAGCGCTGGTCGGGACCGGTCACGGCCCGAGCAGCGTGCGGGGCGACGAGGCCGAGGAAGGCAATCGGACCGCACATGGCCGTCACCGGGCCGACCAGCAGCGTGATGGCCCCGATGCCGACGAGTCGGCTGCGTCGTACGGACGTTCCCTGCGTGTGGGCGACCTCCTCGCCCAACCCCAGACGGTTGAGCGAGGTCGCGTTGAGCACGGCGAGCACCACCCCGGCGACGAGCAGCGGGAGGATCCAGCCCATCAGGGAGTAGTCACGGTTGGACAGCGCGCCCACCTCCCAGAAGCGCATGACGTCGAGCGTCGCGCGGTCGAGCAGGACCAGAGCAGACGTCAGGGCGGTCAGCAGCGCGGTGACGGTGGTGCCGATGACCGCCAGCAGGACCAGCGATCCCCCGGACGAGGAACCGCGCAGGCCGAGCAGGAAGATGAGGACGGTGGCCGCAGCGGCACCCAGCAGCGCCGCCAGAACGATGGCGGGCGGCGAGGTGACGTCGGCGGCGAAGACCACGAGCGCGACCGCGAACGTCGCGCCTGCGTTGACCCCGAACAGACCCGGATCGGCCAGCGGATTGCGGGTGTGCCCCTGCATGAGCGCCCCCGCCATGCCGAGCGCGAGGCCGCACGCGAGACCGAGCAGGGTCCGTGGGAGGCGCTGGCTGGTGATCACGGTCGCGTCGTCGGAGTCAGCTCCTGAGAACAGCGCTGCGAGGACGTCACCGAACGGGATCGACCGACTCCCGTACGCCAGGCTCACGAGGACTGCCGCGCACAGCAGAGCCAGGCAGAGGCCGACGAAACCCACCCTGCGTCGCTCGGTGGGACGGATCATGGAGCGCATGGAACTTAGGTTAGTCTCACCTAACCTTGGCGTCCGCACGGGCGTCTCAATCACAGGTACGAAAGGTCACCGCCGCTCATGCGCACTGCTCGTCTTGCCGGCCTCCTCGCTGGCACCTTGGCGCTCACTCTCACTGGCTGCAGTTCCGAGTCCCAGGAGAGCCCCGAGCCCACCTCTGCCCCTGCCCCGCGCGTCGCCGAAGGCTGCGCGGACGCACCGGAGGCCAACGACGCCACCGGCACCCGCACTGTCACCGACACCTACCTCGGCGACGTCGAGGACGTGCCGGCCCAGCCCAAGCGCATCGTGGCGTTGTGGCGCGTGGGCTCCGAGCTGGCCGACCTCTGCGTGGTGCCCGTCGGTCAGCTCGACTCCGAGTTCGTCGAGGAGGAGATCGACCCCGCGACGTGGGCCAACTACAAGGACATCCCGGTCGTCGGATCGTACGAGGGCGTCGACGTCGAGAAGCTCATCGAGCTCGAGCCCGACCTGATCCTCGGGATGGACCACGGCGGCCTGAGCATCGACTACTCCGAGATCAGTGACATCGCGCCCACGGTCATCCTCCCGATCGCCGAGCCCACGGACGTCTGGAAGAACTACCCCCAGGTCGCCGACCTCGTGGGTCGTGCCAGCGACTACGACTCCCAGTCGGCCGCAGTCGACGCCCAGCTCGCGGAGATCGCCGAGGAGTTCGGCGAGACCCTGGGCACCCTGGAGGTCACCTCGCTCAACTACGCCGACCAGCTGTACGTGGACACCTCGAAGTCGCTGACGTACGAGCGCCTGGACAAGGCAGGCTTCGGCTACAACAGCGACTACGTCACGGACCCTGAGCGCTACGTGCTCGAACTCGCCACCGAGAACCTCGCCGACCTCGCGGAGCAGGACATCATCTTCTTCGAGGCCGACAACGACGGGGACCCGACTCCCGAGGTCGCCTCCGTGCTCGAGATGGAGTCGTTCAAGCGCCTGCCCGCGGTCAAGGCCGGGCACGTGTACCCGCTCGCGACCGGAACCACCTACACCTTCGACGCCGCTCAGGAGCAGATCGACGACCTCCGCGCCGCAGCTGAGGCGTTCACCCAGTGAGCGCCACGACCGGCGCGCCTGCCGCGCACTACGCCGAGTGGGACATCAAGATCCGCGAGCTCCAGGTCCTGGCGCGCGAGCAGGTGACGCCCAAGATGATCAGGCTGACGCTGGGCGGGCCGGGGATCGAGGGCATCGAGTGCCACATCCCCGACGAGCACTGCAAGCTGGTCTTCCCCGACCCCGACACCGGCGTCACCCGGGCTCCCACCCAGGACGGCGACCATCTGGACTGGCCGGAGCCGTTCCCGCCGGTGCGTGACTACACGATCCGCCGGTACGACGCCGCGGCCGGGACGATCGCGATTGACTTCGTGGTCCACGCCGGCGGGCTGGCCTCCGAGTGGGCGCAGACGGCTGAGATCGGCAGTTCGATCTGGCTGGCCGGGCCGCGGCCCTCCCTCGTGGTCCCCGAGGAGTTCGGCTTCCTGGTCCTGCTGGCCGACGAGACGGGCCTGCCCGCGGTCGGGCGGTGGCTGGAGGAGTGGCCCGCCGGTACTCGCGGCGTGGTGGCCGTCGAGATCGATGGACCCGAGGAGCGTCAGGATCTCCCCGTCCCGGACGGGGTCGAACTCCACTGGCTCGAGCGCAACGGGGCACCACGCGGCACCACCACCCTGCTGGGCGACTTCGCCACGCAGATCGAGCTGCCTGACGACGTGCCGACGTACGTGTGGGCAGGTGGCGAGGCGATCAGCCTCAAGCCCGTACGCAAGTGGGCGCGGGCCACCGGCCACGGCAAGTGGCAGGCGGACGTGAGCGGCTACTGGCGCCGCGGCGTCACCCAGGAGCAGAAGGATCAGCCGACCTTCGTCGAGCACGTACGTCACGCGCTCGACCATCTGCTGCGTCGCGAGCACTGACGCGCAGCGCCGCGGCCCCTGGCCTCCCGAGCGGGCCGCACCCACATTGAGGGGAGTTCCTCAGTCATCTGGTGGCTGAGGAACTCCCCTCACTGCTCTTCCACGCTCACCGTCCCACGAACGCAGGCGCCTTCTTGGCCAGGAAGGCCGCCACGGCCGCGCGGTGATCCGCACTGTCCCCCGCGCACGTTTGGGCGCGGGCCTCACTGCGCAACGCCGCCGACAGCGCGCCATCGTCGGCCAGCAGGCGCTTCGTCTCCGCAAACGCCACGGTGGGACCGGACGCGAGCGCGGCTCCGAGGGCGCTGGCGTGCCGTCCCACATCCTCGACCGGCACCACCTCTCCCCCCATGCCCCACGCGACCGCCTCCTCGGCTCGCAGCACGCGTCCGGTGAACATCAGTTCCTTCGTACGCGCCTGACCCACCGTTCCCGGCAATGTCAGCGACAACCCGGTGTCGAAGGTCAGGCCGATCCCGCTGAAGGCGGTCCCAACCTTCGCGCTGGAGGACCACACCCGCAGATCGCACGCGAGAGCCAGCCCGAGACCGGCCCCCACGCAGGCACCCTGCACGGCCGCCACCACTGGCTTCGGCATCGTGAGGAGGTCGACCACGATCGGCGCGTAGTGCGCCTCCACGGTCGCAAACGCCTGCTCCGCACCGGCCTCGAGTGCAGCCGCGTGCTCGGCCAGGTCCTGGCCCACGCAGAACGCAGGACCATTCGCGGCGAGGACCACCGCACGTACGTCCTCATCGCCCCCCACGGTGGCGACGGCTTCGCGCAGCGCCTCCTTCATCACTCCGGTGAGGGCATTGCGCCGGTCGGGGTCGTTGAGGGTGATCGTCGCCAGCGCACCTTCGCGCGAGACGACGACGGGGCCGCTGCTCAGGGAGCGGTAGACCTCTGCGGGAGTCCGAGTCATTGCTCCACTCTGGCGCGCCACCTCGGGGCGCGCCAGTGCCAGCCCGGGCCGAAATGCGCAGGAGCGGAGCCACTGTGTGGCTCCGCTCCTGGAATGTTTGTCCGGCGGCGTCCTACTCTCCCACAACCTCTCGGTTGCAGTACCATCGGCGCTGAAAGGCTTAACTTCCGGGTTCGGTATGGGACCGGGTGTTTCCCGTTTC
>JAEWOG010000022.1 GCA_023460975.1 Actinomycetes bacterium | reverse complement strand
CGGCGGCGGCCAGCTCGTAGAAGCGGACCCAGGGTGGCGGCGCAGGTGGTAGCCGGCGGCGAGCCCAGCCTGGCCGCCGCCGACCACCACCACGTCCGTGTGCTGCGTCACGGTGCAGTCGTCACCGCATGGGCGGCGAATTTCTTACGCCAGGCCAGTGCGACGTAGACCAGGCCGATCAGCACCGGGACTTCGATGAGCGGGCCGACGACGCCGGACAGGGCCTGACCGGAGGTGACGCCGAAAGTCGCGATGGCGACCGCGATGGCCAGCTCGAAGTTGTTGCCCGCAGCCGTGAACGCCAGCGTGGTGGTGCGGTCGTAGGCAAGGCCCAGGCCCTTGCCGAGGACGAAGGTGCCGAAGAACATGACCGCGAAGTACACCAGCAGCGGCAGCGCGATCCGGGCGACGTCCAGGGGCTGGGAGGTGATGGTCTTGCCCTGCAGGGCGAAGAGGATGACGATCGTGAACAGCAGCCCGTACAGCGCCCACGGCCCGATCTTCGGCAGGAAGCGCTGTTCGTAGCCCCCACGGCCCATCTTCCGCTCACCGATCCGGCGGGTCAGGAAGCCGGCCAGCAGCGGGACGCCGAGGAAGATGACCACGTTCAGGGCGATCTCCCACATCGAGATGTCCAGGTGCTCTCCGTCGCCGAGGCCGAGCCAGCCGGGCAGCAGGTCGAGGTAGAACCAGCCCAGCAGACCGAACGCCAGGACCTGGAAAACCGAGTTCAGCGCGACGAGCACGGCCGCGGCCTCGCGGTCGCCGCAGGCGAGGTCGTTCCAGATGATCACCATGGCAATGCAGCGGGCCAGGCCGACGATGATCAGGCCGGTGCGGTACTCGGGCAGGTCCGGCAGGAAGATCCAGGCGAGGGCGAACATCACCGCAGGTCCCACGAGCCAGTTCAGTACGAGCGAGGAGACCAGGAGCTTCTTGTCGCCGGTGACGGCGGCGACCTTGTCGTAGCGGACCTTCGCGAGCACCGGGTACATCATCACCAGCAGGCCCAGCCCGATCGGGACCGAGATCCCGCCGACCTCCATCGCGGATAGCGCGTCGGAGAGCACGGGAACGAAGCGGCCGAGCAGGAGCCCCGCGATCATGGCGAGGCCGATCCACAGCGGCAGCCACTTGTCGAGGGTGGAGAGCCGTTTCGGGGCGGTGCGGGTCAGGGTGTCGGTCATGCGAGCAACTCCTCGATCTTCGCCGCGTAGACGGGCTTCGGGTGCGCGCCGATCAGCACGTCCACCCGTTCTCCGTTCCGGTAGAACCCGAGGGTCGGGATCGAGGTCACGCCGGCGGCGGTCACGGTCTCGGGGTTCTGATCGGCGTCGACCTTCACGATCTTCACCCGGCCCGCGTACTCCCCGGCGAGCTGGTCCAGGACCGGGGCGATCGCCTTGCACGGGCCGCACCAGGTCGCCCAGATGTCGACCACGACGGGCAGCTCGGAGTCGAGCACCTCGGCCCGGAAAGTGGCGTCGGTGACGGAGGTGACGGTGCTCATGCGGAAACCTCCAGAACAAGCTCGGAAACGGTGACGGGAGCGAAGTTCGACAGGTAATGCTGGGCGTCCTGCGCGGCCGCGCAGCCGGTACCCGCGGCGGTGATCGCCTGCCGGTACGTGTGATCGACGAGATCCCCGGCCGCGAACACCCCGGCCAGGTTCGTCCGCGTCGACGGGTGCGCGACCCGCACGTACCCGTCCGCATCGGTGTCGACCTGGCCGGTCACGAGCTCTGAACGCGGGTCGTGCCCGACCGCGACGAACACCCCCGTCGCGTCGAGTCTCCGCTCGGCCCCGGTGACGGTATCGCGCAGCGTGAGCCCGGTGACCTGCTCGTCGCCGAGGATCGCGGCGACCTCGCTGTTCCAGGCGACCTCGATCTTCGGGTCGTCCAGCACGCGCTGCGCCATGATCTTCGACGCCCGGAACTCGTCCCGGCGGTGCACGACGGTCACTTTCGACGCGAACCGCGTCAGAAACAGCGCCTCCTCCATCGCGGAGTCTCCGCCGCCGACCACGGCGATCTCCTGGTCGCGGAAGAAGAACCCGTCGCACGTCGCGCACCAGGACACTCCGTGCCCGGACAAGCGGTCCTCCTCGGGGAGGTCGAGCTTGCGGTACGCGGAGCCCATCGCCAGGGCCACCGCCCGCGCCCGATACGTGGCCCCGGCACCAGTCTCGATGATCTTCACGTCGCCGTCGAGGTCGAGGCGGGTCGCGTCGTCGTAGACGATCTGAGCGCCGAACCGTTCGGCCTGCGCCCGCATCGACTCCATCAACTCCGGACCCTGCACACCATCGACGAAGCCAGGGAAGTTCTCCACCTCGGTCGTCGTCATCAACGCCCCGCCCGCGGTCACCGAGCCGGCGATCACGACCGGGGCAAGCCCCGCACGAGCAGCGTAGACCGCTGCGGTGTACCCGGCGGGACCGGACCCGACGATGACCAACTCGACCTCTTGATTCGACATGTATCTATATTGACGCTTATCGAAGCACGCGGCAAGTCGGCGAGGCGCATCTGGGTGGTGTTTGCCGAAGGTTCATCTTCTGAGGCGGCTACGCACTGTCGGCCGTGATGTTCTGCGGTCCCGTGGCGGTGTGGGAGTAGCGCAGCGCGGTCTCGATACCGATGCCGAAGAGGTCGCAGATGCGCCTGACATCGCCGCCGGTCTGCTCGACTTCGTAGAGAATCCGGTCGGTGCGCAGGGCCTGGGCTGTCACGCCGGCCTTCTTCCAGGGGAAGTTCCGGCCGGGCGGCGAGAGACGGGGCGCGGTCTGGACGGTGACGAGCAGGTAGGGGTTCTTCGTTTCCGGCCAGCGCTGGGCACGGTGGTCGAGCCACGCGCTCAGGCGGACGCGGACAGGTTTCGCGAGCGGGATGAAGCGGCCGTCGGGCATTCGCAGACGTCCGTCGATGATGTCGGTGAGTTGGATGTGCTGGACCTGCTGCGTGGTCAGGGCGTGGAAGGCGACGAGCGAGACGGCCAACGCGATTGCGGGGTCGGGGTTGACCAGTGCGTCGCGGATCGCCGTGGGCTCCATTGGCAGCGGTGTGTTGCGCCGCGGGCCGCGCAGCGGGATCGCATTCGTCGGGTCGGTGAAGACCTGCTTGCGGCCGCGCAGGATCGTGAACAGACTGCGGAAGCCGAGCAGCATCGTATGGCGACGGGAGGGGTCGTCCGGGAGGGCGGCGAGGATGTCTTCGGTGCTGATCCCTGCGAGGCTGGTGCGCCCGTCGTCGACCCAGCGAGTGATCGCGGGGAGGATGCCATACATCTGGCCTTTGACGGTCATCGTGTCGCGGGGCTGACGGCGCGGCGGGGTCTTGGAACCGTCGACCATGATGTCTCGCCAGAGCTCGAGCTGGGATCGCATCGGCTCGGGCAGGGCATGGGTCTTGCGTTCGAAGAGCTTGGTGAACGAGGGCACCCGATCGTCGATGAGGAGCCCGGCGTCTTCGAGGACTTCGATGGTGGAGCGGATGTTGCTGCCGTCGTCGTAGCTGCGCATCGCGAGGATGTCAGAGGCGCGAAAGCGCAGATTCGCGCCGGGGAACACGAGCTGCAGGACTTTCAGGGTGCGCCTGACCTGGTTGGTCTGTCGCTTGCTCCAGGCGTACTCGCGGGCTCGGGCGTAGAGGAAGTGGTCGGTGCGGCTGGTGATGTCGCGCAGCCGGATCTCGTTGGAGCGCTGACGGAGGCGTTCGGGGTCGGGGTCGATATGAAATAGGACCGGCTGGTAGCTGGCGGGAGGCGGCGGCGGCGTGTTGATGACCTTGAGCGCTTCGCGGATGCTCATCGCCATCGGCAGGTGGAGTTCTGCGGGCTGACGGGAGTCGTTCATCGAGGCGAGGAAGAGCTGCTGGCCGTACGTGCGGGCCGCGTCGAGGTCGAGCGGTTCACCAGGCGTCTGGTGGTAGCGGGCGGTTTCCAGGCAGCGGCGGCAGTAGCCCTGCTCACCGATGGTGACCTCGCGGTGGCAGGAGACGCACTCGCCCTGCGGGTAGTGCGTGAACCACCAGCGGCACTTCCAGCACCGCCAGTTGCGTTGCCGGTAGACGCCCCAGGCGAGGCAATCGCGGCAGGAGCCGATGAAGCCGGGGCTGCCGGGGTGACAGTGGGCGCAGAGTCCTTGGCTGTAATACTCGGTTGATCCGCACTTGCTACAGGCCGGCGGTGTGAACGGGCCGCCGGGGATGCAGTCGTAGCAGAAGTCGATTCGGGGTGTGAGCCACGCGGCCGGCCTCACCCCGCACGCGGTGCAGGGCAACGGCGGACTCAAGGGTCCGTTTGGGCCGCGTGCCGGACTCATAGCGGCGGCGGCGGCCGATCGTTCTTCGGACCGAACCGGGGCGCGACCATATTCGTGCTCCCATTCGCTTCTACCCGCCGACGGGTGCCGGGCTTGCGTGCTCGGACTTTCTCGGGCTCGGGCACGAGAAGATCAGTCGGCTCGCAACCGAGGACATGGCAGATGACGTCGAGATCGTCCAGCCGGATCGTGGTCGGCGTGCCCGTCCACAGCCCGGACATCTTGCCCTGGCTGATCTCTAGCCCGGCGTCGGCGAGCATCCGCCGCAGTTCCGCCGACTTCCAGATGCCGCGCTCGGCGGCCTGGACTCGCAGGTTCCATTTCATCGCGTGGTCATCCCTTCGAATCGGTCTTCCAGCCGTTGGTTGGCTTGCATCCACGAGTCCTCGACGTGCTCGCCCGGGACGTGGATGTACTGCGTCGTGGTCGCCAGCCACTGGTGCCCCAGCAGCTCTTGAAGGGCTTTCAAGTCCATGCCCGCCAGATACAGCGACGACGCGCAGTAATGGCGGAGCACATGCGGCGTCATCCGTCCGTCGGCCCAGGCGGGCAGGAACCGCTCAGTCGCTCGGGCCAGGCCTCGCCGGAGCACGTCGTCGCTGGCCCGCCAGGAACGACCGAGTTCGTGGTCGAACCGCTCGGACGGGATCCATCGGGGCATCCGGGTTGTCCCAGTCGGGGCCGAAGCGGTGTCGCACATCGCCGAGCCACCAGTCGATGAGCTTGTCCGCCCCGTTGATCGCAGGCACCAGACGCTGCTTCGACCCTCGTCCCCGCGAGCCTTTCCCGAACCGGACATGCAGCTTACCCAGCGCCCCGAGATCGGGCCGCCAGTCACGGATGTCGAGTTTCGTGCTCTCCGTGATGCGCACCCCGACCCTGCGCCAGAGCGACGCAGCGAAGTAGTTCCTCGCGGCGGGCAGATAACGTCGCTCATCTTGGAGCGAGGCGGCCCACCCGCCGAAGAGCCGGCCGATCTCCGCATCGGACGGAGGCACACGGACCTTGCCCAGCGACGAGCCCGACTGCCGGTTGTACTCGTCGACGGGCTGCTCGATCACCCAATCGGTCAGCGCATTGATGTCGCCCTGGTAGCGGGCGATGGCGAAGTCGTAGAACTGCGCGATCGCGCCCGCCTTGCTCGCCCGCGTCGTGACCGCCAACCCAGCCCGACGTAGCCCGGCCAGAAAAGCGTCCGCGTCGGAGGGCCTTGCTTGCCACAGCGGGACGTCGAGATGGTGACGGAACTCGAACACGACTGCTCTGGACTGCGCGATGTAGCCATCGCTGAGCCCGGCGGCAGCCATCGCGAGAGCGTACTGGTCGATGATCTCCTGCTCGAAGTCGGCAGCATCCTCCTCGGACCGCCAGCCCCTGGCAGTTCCGACACTCCGAACCGCAGCGAGCTTCATCACTCCGCAGCTTCACGAATCATGACCATGCATCAAGAATACTGCAAAAGTGTCAGGAATCATGATGGTTCGTCAGAATTCTCGACAAGCGGTAAGTCCGTTGCGGCGGCGGGCGGAGCGCACCTGCGAGGCATGAACCTCGGTCAGAAAGTTGCGGCTCTAGAGATAGGCACTGCGTCATGACCACTCAAGTTCCCGGAAATGCGGCGCGCGAGGCGAAACTGGAGGCACTCCACCAACAGTTGAGTGAGTCCGTCGCGGCACTTGTCACTGGCGAGGACTGGAAGCGTGCGCTGGAGTTCGCGGCCCAGTTCCGCTCCCGCAGTTTCAACAACACGATGCTCATCTACGCCCAGCACCACGCGGCGTACACCGAAGGACGCGTACCCGCCCCAACTCCCACGTACGTCGCGGGGTTCCACCAGTGGCTCTCCCTGGGCCGCCACGTCGAGAAGGGCCAGCACGGGTACGGCATCCTCGCACCCGTCACCGCCAGATTCGCCTCCGCGACTCCCACCGACCCTGCGTCGTGGCACCGCCTGGCGCGGGGCGAGAAGCCCGGCTTCGGCGAGAGCGTGAGGTCGAAACTCATCGGTCTCAAACCGACTCACGTGTGGGACGTTTCTCAGACCACAGGTGACCCGTTGCCTGAACTCCCCACGCCATCCCTGCTCCGAGGCGAGGCACCGACCGGGCTGTGGGATGGCCTCGCTGATCAGGTCACCGGGTTGGGGTTCGAACTGCGACTGGTCTCCTCAGCCGCCACGATCGGTGGAGCCAACGGGCTGACTGACTTCCTCACGCGCGAGGTGTCGATCCGCATAGACATGGACGACGCAGCCCAGGTCAAGACGCTTAGCCACGAACTGGGGCACTGCCTGCTCCACGCTCCCCGCGACGGCGCCATGTCCACGCAACCCGCAGCGGACGCAACCCTGCACCGCGGCATCGCGGAAGTGGAAGCCGAGTCCATCGCCCTGATGGTCGGCGCCTCCCACGGCCTCGACACGTCGACCTACACCATCCCGTACGTCTCCACGTGGGCATCGAGCATCCCCGGCAAGACACCACTCGAGGTCGTCCAGTCGACGGCCGAACGCGTCAGGAGCGCTGCGCTGGGGATCCTTGAGAAGCTCGACACGCAGAAGATCGGGGACGGCAATCCACCCGGCCTCGACCGCGAGGCGTTCAGCTACCAAAACCGGAGACCGGCAGTGGCCACCGGCGTACGCAGCGACGCGACGGGGCTGGGACTATGAAGATCCCAGTCGTACTCAGCGCCGTCCACGTCAACATCAGCCCTGACGGGCACCTCACCGTCGATGTCGACGGCACTCCCCACCGGAGCGATCAGGCGTTGGGGCGCGGCGACCTCCAGCCGGTGCTGGATGCAATCACGACCGAACTCGGGACCGCCGTTCGCGTTGAGATCCGTGAAGCCGACGGCACCACTTACGCCGACATCGCCACACCCCCGTCTGCAACAGGCACCAGCCGGGAGGTCGACGTTCCGTCGCCGGTGACTCACTTGGGCCTCCACGGCCACGGGTTCCACCCGGGTGAGGAAGTCGTCGTCGCGTACGTCGTCTGCACCCAGAAAGCCGACGGCGCCGGGCAGACATCCCTGACGCTTCCGCCCGCTCTCCTGGGCAGGCGCGGGGCCAAGCTGCTTCTAGTCGGAATGACGTCCGCTGCCGTGGCCGAGTTCGAGCAGCTGGCATGAACACCCGCGGCCAGTCGCTCGACGACACCCTGACGAACGCCGCCCTGATCGCGATCTGCGGGGTTTTCGCCCTCGCGCTGCTGCTGCGCGCGGCCGGGTCAATCGCCGCCGTCGCCACCGGTGCGAGGCAACCCTCTGAAGGCGTGGCGGCCGGGTCACGCGTACTGGTTCAACCGGGTACGCCGGGGGCCGCGTTGGGCACCCCAGGCCTCTCGACACTCGCGTACTGGTGCAGCGTATTCGTTCTGGTTGCGCTGCTCTTCAAGCTGATGTGGACGGGGTGGGTGCTCGTCGCGCGGGGGCGACACCGCAGTGCCCACAGCCCCGGCCGAATCGCAGGCACTGCCACCAGACGCGACATCGACGACACCGCATCAGAGAAGGCGCTCCTCCGTCGAGGCCGCACGCTGCGGCCATCGCTCACCCACCCCGCGGCGCGCGACGTCGGCTACCTACTCGGCACCAGCCACGGCCGGGGCATCTGGGCCTCGGTCGAAGACTCGATCCTCGTCATCGGCCCGCCACGGTCCGGAAAGGGCCTGCACCTGGTGGTCAACGCGATCCTCGACGCCCCAGGTGCGGTCGTGACCACCTCGACGCGCCCCGACAACCTCGCGGCCACGATCCGAGAACGTCGCGACGTCGGGCCGGTAGCAGTCTTCGATCCCCAGCGCCTCACCGCCGGCCTCACCGACTCACGCGACGTCGGCGTGCGCTGGTCACCGATCCGAGGCTGCGAAGACCCACTGACCGCGATGATCCGCGCCACCGGGCTCGCCTCATCGACCGGCCTTTCGGCGGGCGGCACCGAATCAGGTGGCTTCTGGGAAGGCCGCGCCCGCGCCACGATCCAAGCCCTCCTGCACGCCGCAGCTCTCGACCGACTTCCCACCCGCGTGCTGTTCGAGTGGTCACTCTCCGCGACAGCAGCAATGGACGCCGTCGGCATCCTCGCCAGCCACGGCGGCGCCGCGCTCGGCTGGGCCGACTCCCTCCACGGGATGATCAACTCCGACCCCCGCACCCGCGACTCGATCTGGATGGCCGTCTCCCAGGCCATGGCGTCCCTCGCGGACCCCAAGGTGCTCGACGCCGTCAGCCCCTCGCCCGGCGACGAGTTCGACCCGACCACCTTTCTGGCCAACAACGGCACGCTCTACTTGCTCGCCACCGGAGCCGGCGCAGGAGCCGCCTGGCCCCTCGTCGCAGCCTTCGTCGAGGACCTCACCGAAACCGCACGCCACCTCGCAGCAGCATCACCAGGCACCCGCCTCGACCCACCACTCCTGCTCGCACTCGACGAAATCGGAAACCTCGCCCCCCTCCCATCGCTCCCCGTCCTCATGGCCGAGGGCGGCGGCACCGGGATCACGACCATGCCCGTCCTCCAATCGCTCTCCCAGGCACGAGCGAAATGGGGCGAGCACGCAGCCAGCACCATCTGGGACGCATCCATCGTCAAGGTCATCCTGGGCGGCGCCTCCGCGTCGAAAGACCTGCAGGAACTCTCCGTCCTCATCGGTGAGCGCGACGACCCCAACGACACTGTCACGATCAACGAGAACGGCGCGCGCTCGATTCAGCGGTCCACCCGGCGGCGTCACATCATGCCGCCCGAGCAGATCCGCATGCTCCCCTTCGGCACCGGCCTCGTGCTGCTGCGAACCGCCCCACCCATCGTGGCTCGCCTGCGATCGTGGCATTCCCGGTAGGACGGGACCGCTGCCTTCCGCCCACTTAGAAGCATGTGTACGCGCCCAGAAGGAACACCGAGAGACCGTCCAAATTTTGAGATCGAGGCTCGGATTACAGAACGTCTGGAGACAGAACCAGCTAAGTTGCGATCTACTGACGCACCGCTCGTCACCATAATCGCTAGATGAACGGGAGGGTGTGCAGCAGAGCAACAGTCGGAGAACGCGGCCACAAATGACGCGATCACCTTCTAGAGTGGCGACTGATTTTGATGTCTCGAGCAGGACGGACGAAGATCGTATGGATCGACGTATAGATGCCAACTCTGATCGAATTTTGCGCGGTGCCATCCTCACTTGGGGTGGGATCAGCGCAGTCGCCGGAGTGGCGCTGCTCATCGTTGCACTGGTGACCGACGAGAGGTGGCTCGAGACACTCTGCATGTCACTCTCGTCCGCGGCGATTTCAATTGCCGGCGCGCTGCTTATCACAGAGTGGATCCTTAAACCTCTCTACGTTCGGGACATCCTCAATGTTGCACGACTCAGTGCAGACGTCCACCACTCCGGCTTAGAATTCATCGGGTCTGCGCAGGACGTCAATTGGAGCAAATACCTTTCGGGAAACCATCCCGTAGAAATGGCAATTGGCACCCCCGGATTGCTGTTCAACAGCGGCGTCTGGGCATCGCTTCGAAAGGCGGCCAGGGCTGACCAGAAACTCGTTCGCCTTCACGGCCCCTCGAGCGAATTCACGAAGGACACAATGCATGAGCTGGGAGAAGCTTGGAGATCGGCTCGCTGTGACGAAAAAGGGTCGAAGCTCGAGATCCTGCCGGCCCCGAACCTCTCCCATCAAGGGTTGCTTATCCGTTGTGGCCCATGGCTTATCGCGACCGTCCAGGACGAGCCCAGCAATGATGACCCAGTACTCTTGGTATTCTCACCTGGCGATCGAGAACCGATTACGGATTCCTTATCCCGCTTCCTAGATCGCTTGGCCAACGTGGACGATGTGCCCGGCGGAGGAGCATAATATGGCGAAACGAACCACGACGATTGACGATCCGGATCTCATCGAGTTGCTGGAGGGGATTCACAGCGGAATTGTCGCCCTTCCAAACTTTCAGCGTGACTTTGACTGGAGCGACGGCGATATCCGCAAGCTGCTTGCAACGGTGCTGAACGGTTGGCCTATGGGTAGTCTACTGCTCATCGAAGGCGATGCCGAAACACGCGACTTTTACGACCCGCGTGCGTTCGAGTTCGCTCCCGAAATCGTTGATACTCCCGAGACTATAGTTCTTGACGGTCAACAGAGGCTTACGTCGCTCTATTCCGCACTGTACGACCGAAGTGACTCTGTGCATGCCGTTCAGTTTTCCCCGGACTTGGACTGGGACGACATCGATGCGGTGGACGATGCCCTGAGGACTTACAAAAGACACGCGTGGGACGCCCATTTCCCTGACCCCGCCTCGCAGGTGGGCGCCCGACTTTTGCCGGTTAGCGCCCTTCGATCAACTTCTACGTTCTTCGCTTGGCGCGACAAAGCGGTCGCTCCATCAAGTCCAGACTACGAGGAGTTGACCACCATCTACAGGGAGCGCTTGGCGGGCCTTTATCGTTATCGAATGCCCGCATTGCGTATCACGCGTCAAACGCATCCAGCCGCCGTCGCGCGAATTTTTGAGCGTGTCAATAAGACCGGCCAGCAACTCGGAGCCTTCGACCTTATGGTTGCGAAGTCGTTTACGCCCACTTTCAATCTCCGAGTGAAGTGGGATCTGGCTCGGAGACGATTTCCTGAACTGAACAAGTTCTACGGTGACGACGGCCTTGCTCCGTTGCAGGTTATCGCATTGAGAGCGCTGGACGATGTCCGCGCGTCCGCGGTTCTAGATCTTACTCCATCGTCAATTCATGACTACTGGGAAGACGCCGCCAAGAGCCTGGCCGCGGCTGTTCGTTTCGCAAGAGAGCAACTCGGGGTACTGTCGCAAGAGTGGCTCCCATACAAGAGTCTCGCGATCGTGATCGCAGCCCACACCTGGAACGACCACGTTCCGACTGATGATTTTCTTCCTTTGAAGCGCTGGTTTTGGCAAGCGTGTTTAACATCCAGGTATGCCGTCGGCTCCAACACAGTCGCAGTGGCAGACTTTAAGAATCTGAATTCGGGTCGATATCGAGATGCGACGCCCTTCTCTGTGGACTGGGGAATTCTTCAAGAGAGCACGAAACAGTCGGCTGGCGCTCTCCATCGGGCATGGTTATGCGCTCTTGGTGCGTCGACCAACGCCGGTAGCGACTTAGACATCGCGGATCCAAACCCGCGCTCGTTGATCGCCAGGGACGTCCGAGAAGGCGGCGAGATCTCGCCTCACCTTCTGACGCTTGGATTTGCTCTGGTCGGAGAAGATGGGGAGCGTCTCCCGGGACAGTTCCTTCCCGCAGACTTTTCTGAAGACGATGTAGATCTGACCGATGAGGCACGCCGCCCGGTTTTTCTAAAGAGGCGCTTACAGGCGGCGATCGACTTCGTGGCTGTGGAGTGCTTGCAGGACGTGGCGCTCCAGGAGTTCAGTGAACGAGACTATGAGGGTCACGGCGACTGAGCAGTCTAGAAGCGATCTGTCGTGGCCGCCGTTGCGACACAGTGCATAGTTCGGCCGATAGACGATTGATCTCAGGGGCGTCTTGGCGTGCGTCAGTCCGCCGCTTGTCGGGCGCACGGATCTGCCAAGGATGGGTGGGTGTGTCTCCCGAATGAGAGCATGCCGATGAACCTCCGAAGCGCCCGCGCTTGAGCCCCCACTCGGAAGGATGCGCCCATGCAACCTCGCGTTCGCCCGCGCCGTCCGAGTGTCATGCGGACGCTCAGACGAGACTTGGCGATTCGAACCTCTGCGATCATCGCCTTGTCGGCGGCCCTCTCCAGTGGCTGCAGCCCGTCCCACGACCAAGCCGAAGCCATCTGGGACCTCACCAAAGACCAGGCCCTCGTCTCCGACACCACCGCGTTCGCCGTCGAGGTCACCCGCCTTGGCTGCAACAACGGCGAGACCGGCACCGTTAACGACCCCGACATCGAGATGACCGACACCCAGGTCGTCATCACCTTCACCGTCAGCCCAGGCGAGCCCAGCTCGGCTGACTGCCAGGGGAACAACGCAGTCTCCTACGACGTCGAACTGCCCGAGACCCTCGGCCAGCAGGAACTCGTCGACGGCGGATGCGTCTCAAGCGAAGCCGCCAGCACAGAGTCGTGCCAGCCCAGCGGCGTGCGCTACACACCCTGAGCGAGGCTCGTCATTGCTAGTTGGTGTTTGCCCGCACCTGCCGTGATGAGAGTGCGTCACTCCGCCGCGATTGACCGAGTCCAGGCCTTGCGCGGTGTGCGTGGGCGGTGTCGCGTACCTGTCCCTTGAGCACACCCCAGTCCGTGGTGCGCACGACCCAAGGGAGTCTCAATGTCCATCCCCACCCAGATGAGCCTGGTCGGTTTCATCGCCAGCGATCCGGACCTTCACTTCACCACCGCTGGCGCGGAGTACCTCCGTGTCCGTGTGGGCGTCGAGCAGTGGCGTCGGGAGGTCGACGGCAACTTCACCAAGCTCGACCCGACCTTCCACGACATGGTCGCCTTCGAGAGCACGGCCCGCGAGGCCTACGCCCGGTTCCGCAAGGGTGACTCGTTCGTCGCCAGCGGCTACGTCCGCAAGTACGAGGTCGAGCAGCGCGGTGGCAGCGTGATCAAGGAAGAGTTCGTTGCCCGCAAGATCGGCCACAACGTCAACAAGACGGCCTACGAGGTGCAGCGCCGCCGCCTGGAACCGACCGTTCCCGCGCCGCGAACGGCGCCGGCGCCGGCAAGCCCGGCCGTCGGGCTCTGACGAGGAACCCGCCATGGACCCGTACCCCGGCCACGACGGCAACGTGGAGTCGTCCGCGGGCACGTTCTTGCGTGATGACCTCCCGGCGCCGATCAACTGGAACCTGCTACTGGCCGAGGAAGCCGACTACGAGTGGCACGACCTCGACCGGTGGGTGAAGTGGCTCAAGACCAGCCACGGCCTCTCCCCGTCGATCGTCCCGCCGTTCTACTACCTCCACGACGAACTCGTCTGGGAACTCTCAGCCCTCCACACCCACTGGCTCAGCTGCTACCACCAGACCGCATCACCCTCGGCGCCGATCGCGTGGCGTCGCGACTTCGCCGACGCCCAGCACCGGCTGCGCGACTGGGTCGCGATCTGCGGCACCCGTCTCGACCGGGACCGTCCCACCCGCGTCACCGCCTGGCCCGGCGAAACACCCGTAGTCCAACCCGCCGAGATCACCATCGAGGACCGCGACGCCCACTTCGAGGAGTTCGTACGCCAGGACGTGCAGCGCCGACGACAAATCGAAGCGACGGTCAACAGCCCATTGGTCGGCTGAGCACCGGATTCGTTCCTCAGCAACGCTGCGGACGGTCTCCTCCAGAGCGCAGCCCCGCCTCGGAGGACACCGACGCGCTGCCGGGCACACACTCGCAAGAGCCCGCTCACGCAATGGCCCACTCACGGAAGGAGCCGGCGATGATCCTGCTCCCCCACTACGTCGCGCTGGCCCACGCCCGCTCGTATCTGGCGGCGCTCGCTGATCACGCCACCACGATCGATGCGTCGTCGGCCTACGAGCATGCGTTGATCGAACTTGACCGGGTCCACGGCGACCACGGCCCCGCCATCGAGAACGACGGAGTCTGCGGCGACCGGGCGCTCCTGTTCGCGATGGCCACGAATGCGCTCGAGGACCTCGGCCAGCATGGGGTCGATGCGCTGAGCATCGAACTCATCATCGCGATGCTCGAGGACGCCCACACCCTCGACGGCCCCTGATGTACGGCGAGACCGGCGCCCAGATGCGGCAGGAGCTGGCGGCGCTCCTGCGACAACACCGCGTCCAACAGAGGCTGGGGCCAACGCCCGAGGACCGCGCAGACACCGGCACGAGTGTGCGGGCGTACCGCCAAGCGGTTCTGGTGTGGATGGGCCAGACCATGCACGCCGTCAACCCGCTCGCCTTCTCCAACCTGCCGCACCGGCGGCCCAATCCCTTCCGCTCGGCCGGACAGTCCGGGACCGGCCACAGTCCTGCCGCCGAACTCACGCGCGCCATCGACCTCGCCGTCGCTGAGTCCACGGCCCCGCTCCCCACCCTCGACTCACTCACCACACCCCACCACTCGCCGACCCTCGAGCACTGGCGTCGTACGGCACGGGCCGCCGCGCTCGCCGAACACGACACCACGCCCCGAACCGCGGCCGAGTTGACGGTTCCCCAAGCCCAGGCGATCGTCGCCGACCTCGCGGCGATTACCCAGGCCCTCGTGGTCTTAGACCAGCGCTACCGCCACACCCCGGGCTGGGAGCCACTGACCCAGAGCACACGTCTGGGATGGGTCGCACTCGCCGCAGCCCTCGACGCCAACCTCGCCCAGCCCGACTACAGCGTCGACCAACGCGGGTGGCGCCCCAAGACGAAGATCATCCCGGACCCCGTCCGCCCGGGCATCCTCGGCGTGCTGCAGGCCCAACACAACCTCGTCATCCGAATGCGCGGGTTCCCGAGCGCCACGAACCTGCGTCTGGTGGTCGACTCCCAGCGGCTCGTCTCGGCCCACCTGGTTCCGTTCGCCGCACGAGTCGACGACCGGCTCGCTGACCGATGGAGCGAGCGCGCCCAGACGTACACGCTGCTCCAGCAGCAGCTCCGCGATATCGGCGGCGTACTCGGCAACGGCGCCCTGGCTGCCGCCGAAGGAGCCAACGCCGTCACCCGCCTACGCGGACTCACGCCAGACACCGTCGTTGAGCCACGCGTCCTCTCCGGGTTCCAACTGCTCTTCAACCGGCTCGATGACCGCATCGCCGACGTCATCCGCGACGGCGTACAACGCGGCGCCTACTGCCAGCGCGTCACACTCCCCCACCTCGACAACGGGACCGGTCACATGGTCACCCCACTCGACCAGCGCTACGAACCCGTCACACCGGCCAGCGAGCTGGCGGTCGTACGCACCGCGAACCAACTCCTCCGCCCCCAGACGGTCCCGACCGCAGCCGTCACGCCGGGACCCACACGAGTCGAGTTGCACGCAGCCCTGACCCACCGGCCTCCCACCCGCAACGACAGCCCCTCGCTCGGCTCCTGATGCGGGTGAGCCAGCCAAGCGCCCCCGGCGGGTGCCGCTCACCTACAGGACATGAAACTCTCCATCCGCTCCCCCGAAGAGCTCGTGGCCTCCGTGCCCCACCTTCTCGGCTTCAACCCCACCGACTCACTCGTCCTGGTGCCCCTCACCCCAGACCTACCCGTCGCCCGTGTCGACCTCCCCACCACCGCACGCCAACGGGAACAGGCCTGGGACTCCATCGGCCACGTATACGCCCGCCACGCCCAACCCACCTCGAGGGTCGCGATCCTCACCTTCACCAGCGACGTCGATTACGGCGACCGGCTCAGCCAAGACTTCGCCCTCCGCCTGGCCGGTGTCGGCGTCGCCACCCCCATCCGACTGGGAGCCACCGATACCGCGTGGATCGACCTCGACACCCACACCGCTGGCCTGCTGGACACCGCCACGCGCGACCGGCTCGCCGCCCAGACCGTTCTCCACGGCATGACTCAACCCGCGCGCAGCCGCACCAGCCTGGCCCACTCACTCGTCGGCGATCGTCAGCCCATCACCGACCGCCTCACCGACGCTCGTGCGCACGCCGCAGGCAGCAGCCCCCGCGTCGAGACAGCATTCGCCATCCAGCAACTCCGCGCCTTCCACACCCACGGCACACGGCTCCCCGACCCCACCGCCACCCGGTTCCTCATCGCGCTCGAATCCATCGACATCCGCGACCAGATCTGGGAGGACATCAACCCCCACACCGCCACCTCCCACATCGCCCTGTGGAGCGACCTCACCCGCAGAGCACCAGACTCGCTGCGCGCGGCACCGGCCACCCTGCTCGCCTTCGCCAGCTGGCTCAAAGGCAACGGCGCACTCGCCTGGTGCGCCCTCGACCAGGTGCCCCACGACAAGCCGTACAACGCCGCACACCTCGTCACCGCCATCGTCCAACACGGCATCCACCCCCGCGAATGGACCGCCTGCGCCGCCACCGCCTCCGAGGTCAGCCACCGCCTCGAAGCCGTCACGGCCACTCAGACGAGGACGCAACCCGGCCCGCCCCCACCAGGAATCTGAGCACCCCCATGAACACCACCCAGCATCTGCGCACACCGCCCAGCCGCATCGAACGACTCCTCACACGCCTCGCCCACCGACGCGAAGTCTCGGACGCGCCGGCTGCGTGGGTCGACCTCATCCACGACAGCCACGTCGTACCGACCCCCGGCGATCGCTGAACCGAGGCCTCACACGCCGCAGTGGGCAGGCATGCCCACCTTCTCTGTGGACGCCCATACCCAAGGAGCCCCAGATGACGACCCAGACACCCAGACCACGCATCCCCGCCCAGCGAGCGCACTCCGGCCGCCCTCTGCCGGTCTACCTGAGCATCGAGGAGGCCGCCACCGTCATGTCGGTCTCGACCAAGACGATCCGACGCCGGATCAGCGACGGCACCATCCCCGCCTACCACTGCGGGAACCGCCCCATCC
Organism: Actinomycetes bacterium; assembly: GCA_023460975.1. GTDB lineage: Bacteria > Actinomycetota > Actinomycetes > Propionibacteriales > Nocardioidaceae > Nocardioides. The sequence goes on along the minus strand of JAEWOG010000022.1, from coordinate 20,414 downwards.
GCATCAAACTCGACGACCTCGAGGCGGCCCTCGAACGCATCCCGGCCGTCACCTGGTGAGCGCGGACCACGGGGCACCGAGGTTTCTGAGGACTACGTAGGGACTACGCCAGTGAAAACGAAAACCGCCTCCGACCCGTGTTTCCGCAGGTCAGAGGCGGTTTTGTGTGCGGTGGGCGATACTGGGTTCGAACCAGTGACCTCTTCGGTGTGAACGAAGCGCGCTACCACTGCGCCAATCGCCCCGTGCGTCGAGAACAGTAGCCCACCCCGCGGCGAGCGTCACAATCGGGGTCTCCTACGTCCACGATCACGAACCGTCGCGGTACTCGCCAGCTCCGTCTTTGGCTTCCCTGCGCTCGGCCTTCTGCTCAGCGCGTTCCTCCCGACGGTCGGCGCGGAGCTCTCGCCGTTCGGCCCGTTCCTCCCTGCGCTCGTCACGATCTTCGTGAAGCTCATGATCCGCATCCGCGATCTCCCGACCGAGTTCCACGACCGCCAACGGCTTCCCGTGGAAGCGGCGATAGCTGTAGACGACCAGAGCGAGCGCCAGGACCGCGCTCGCGATCTGCGTGATGCCAGTCCAGTGGCCTCCCGGCAACCAGAACACATCATCGAACCACCACCACTGGGGCACGGGCGGTTTGACGATCCACAGCACGCCGCAGGCCGCCAGGGCCAGCGCGCCAGCGGTCGACGCGATGATCCTCGGCCACGTCGCCACGGAGTCCGCTGCACCCTTCAATGCACGCAGTCGAATCGGGTCGACCCGCCGCTCCGCCCACTCATAGCGCGTGGAGAGCAACGCCAGCCCGCCGAACAGTCCCAGCAGGCCGGGCCCGGGAAGGAACAAGGCCGCCAGCCCGGCCACGAGCAGGATCCACCCGAGGATCTCCACCAGCAGCCCGCGCACGACCTTCGACATGGTCAGACCCTAGCCAGTGGGGCAACGCACACCGCTGCCGATCACGCCGCACACCCCTCGCAGGCGCACACTGGAATCACGCCCCAAAACCACTTGTGGTCTGGACCACCAAGATCTTTTTCGGATTTCTCGTCATGGATCTCTTGGAACACCGTCTGATTGGTACGAGGGGCCCCCGACCCCCCGGGTATCTGAGAGGAACGTCAATGAGCCTTTTTGGCAGCGGCCGCACCGTAGCGGACGTAGCAGTGGACATGACCGTCGAGTGTGTTGACGACCGTGGAAGCCGCCACCAGCTCGATGTCGTGCTCGGGTATCGCCGCAACGACCCGTACGCCGTCTCGATGACGTTCCTCACCGGCACCGGAGACCTCACCTGGACCTTCGGACGGGACCTGCTCATCAACGGCGTGAACCTCCCGACCGGTCAGGGCGACGTCCACGTCGCGCCCTCCATCGGATCCAACGGTCGCGCGGTCGTCCACATCGAGCTCAGCTCCCCCGACGGCCACCTCGTCCTGCAGTCCCGAGCCGAGGACGTCCACGAGTTCCTGCACCGTTCGGCCGACGTCGTGCCGTTCGGCGAGGAGTTCGACCACATTGACGTCGACCTGCTGATCACCCAGCTCCTCGACGCCTGATCCTCACCTGGCGCCTGCGCCACCAGGACCCCGACCGACACCGGCCGGGGTCCTTCTCATTGCGACCTCAGGCTCCGTGCTGAGCGACCCACGAAGCATGCAGACCCGCGTACACGCTGCCCTGCTCCACGACCAACGCGGCATGAGGCCCCCGCTGGACCACACGCCCGCGATCAACCACGATCACCTCGTCAGCGTTCTCCGCAGTGGTCAGCCGGTGAGCAATCGTCACCGAGGTGCGGTCCGCCATCAACCGCTCGAGCGCGCGGGAGATCTGCATCTCGAGCTGCGGGTCGACCGCGCTCGTGGCCTCATCAAGGACGAGCAGGTCCGGATCCGCCAAGTGCGCCCGCAACAGGGCGACCAGTTGACGTTCGCCGTTGGACAGGGACTCTCCTCGCTGACCCACCGGCGTCGCGAGCCCCTGGGGCAGCCCTGCCAACCAGTCGCCGAGCCCGAGCGCCCTCGCTGAATCGGCGATCTCGGCGTCACTCGCATCCATGCGGCCGTACCGGACGTTCGCCGCCAACGAGTCGTCGAAGAGGAAGCCCTCCTGAGGCACCAGCACAACGCTGCGCCGCAGTGACGCCGCAGAGATCTGCGGCAGCGCGATCCCGTCGAGCAGCACCTCTCCCCGGTCGGGGTCCATCAGGCGCGTCAGGAGCTTCGCGAAGGTGGACTTGCCCGATCCCGTCTCGCCGACGACCGCGACGCGTGTGCCCGCGTCGAGGTGCAGATCCACATCGCTGAGAACCTCAGGCCCGCCGGGGTAGGCGAAGCCCACCTCGGAGAACGTGACATCGATCGGCCCCCGAGGAAGGACCGCCCCCTCCTCGCCCGGGTCGACGAGGTCCGCCGGGGTCGCCAGGATGCCGATCACGCGTCGCCACGAAGCGATGGCGTTCTGCGCGTCCGTGAGGATCTGCGTGCCCATCTGCACCGGCCCGACAAACAGCGTCACCAGGAAGGCGAAGGCCAGCACCGTACCCGCCGTCATGTCGCCGGCGAGCCCCAGCCAGATGCCGATCACAATCACGCCCGCGTTGGCCAGACCAGCCGAGACTCCGCCGAGGGAGAACGAGACCACCGTGAACTTCTGAGCTCGGGTGCTCGCCGCCTTGAACGCGTCGACCGAGGTGTCGATGCGGTCCTGCGTGCGGTCCTGGACACCGTACGAGCGAACGACCGCTGCGCCCACCACCGGCTCCGAGATCGCCCCGAGCATGACGCCCACCTGATGGCGCACGACCGTGTACGCCTGGGCGAGCTTGCGCTGGAACCAGCGAATCGAACCGAACAGCGGAGCAAAGCACACCCACACGACCAGCGTGAGCTGCCAGCTGTAGACGGCCATGACCACGGTCGCGACCAGCATCTGGCCGATGCTGACGATGAGCAGCAACCCCCCGAACACGAGGAACTGGCTGACCTGATCGACATCCGTGGTGACCCGCGAGACGAGCGCTCCGCGTCGCTCGGTGTTCTGCGTCAGCAGCGGAAGGTCGTGCACGTGGCGGAAGGCCTTGACCCGCAGCGTGGCCAGTCCACGCTCGGCCGAGGTGAAGAGGCGGCTGGTCATCAGGTACGACGCGACGCTCGTGACCACGATGCCCGCGGCCGCCATCAGCCCCATCCCCACCACCCAGTCCAGGCGAGGCCCCTCCGGTCCGCCCAGCCCCTTGTCCAGCGTCTGCTGGACCGCGATCGGGACGACGATCTGCCCGAGCGACGCGACCACCGCCAGGAAGAGGGTCAGTCCCAGACCTTCGCGCAGCTCGGGTGAGATCCGCATCCCCGTGCGGATGGTTTCGATGGCGCCGATCTCGGCGCCGCTGTCGACCGCGCTCATGCGTCCTCAGCCCCGATCGTGCTCAGCGTGTCGTCGGACTCGTACGCGTTGACCAGCTCGGCGTACGCAGGACTCGTGGCGAGCAGCTCCGCATGCGTGCCCCGCCCAGCCACCTTGCCCCCGGCGAGGTGCACGACCTCGTCGGCCACGGCGATGGTCGCCTTCCGGTAGGCCACCACGACCAGAGTGCTGCCCTGCTCTCCCGATCGGAGGGCAGAGAGAATCCTCGCCTCCACTTCAGGGTCCACCGCCGAGGTCGCGTCGTCGAGGACGAGCAGGCGCGGCTGCCGGACAAGGGCGCGGGCCAGCGAGATCCGTTGTCGTTGGCCACCCGACAACGAGGTGCCGCGCTCCCCCAACTCGGTGTCGAGTCCGAGCGGCAGGGCGGCGACGAACCCGTCAGCCTGCGCGATGCGCAACGCCTGCCAGATCTGGGCGTCATCGACATCTGCCCCCAACGCCACGTTGCCGCGCACGGTGTCGTCGAAGAGGAACGCCGTCTGGGCCACCACAGACACGTGGTGCGGCAACTCTCCGCTCGCCAGGTCGCGGAGGTCGACCCCATCGAGGCGGATCGTCCCGGCCCCCGGGTCGATCAGTCGTGCGAGCAGGCTCGTCACCGTACTCTTCCCCGAGGCGGTCGCACCGACGAGCGCGACCGTACGCCCCGGCGCAACGTCGAACGTGAGGTCCGCCAGGAGCGGGTCCGCGCCGTCGTAGGAGAAGGCCACGCGCTCGAGCTCGAGCGAGGCCCCGGTGGTCGTCGCGGGCAGCGTGACATCGCCGTACGGCATCGCTCCGGTCGCATCGAGGACGTACTGAACGCGCCGGTGACCCACCACCGAGCGCGGGAACTCGCCGAGCAGCCACCCGATCGCCCGGATCGGGAAGGACACGACGGTCAGCAGGTAGGCGACGGTCACCACGTCCCCGGCCTGCGCATCGCCGGCCACCACCCGCGCCACCCCGACCGCGAGCACGACGAGCACCCCCACGTTGGGCAAGCTGGCCAGAGCCGGGTCGAACGCTGCGCGAATCCGCCCAGCCCGGATGTTGACGTCGCGCAACTCCTCGGCGGCCGTACGGAACCGGGCCGTCTCCTCATCCTCGCGTCCGAGCGTCTTGACGACCATGGCCCCGTCGAAGGACTCGTGAGCCACCGCGCTCACCTCCGCGCGCAACTCCTGGGCGCGGGTCATCAAGGGGGACGACAGCTTCTGATAGGCCAGGTTGACCGCCACGACCGCAGGGAACACCAACAGCCCGACCAGGGCCATCGCCACGTCCGCCATGAGCATCTGGACGATGGCCACCGCCATCATCACGACCGTGCCCAAAGCCATCGGCAGCGGGGCAATGGGACCCCACGCCGCCTCGACATCGCTGTACGCGTTGGACAACAACTGACCCGTGGGGTGGCGGTGGTGCCACGACATGGGCAGCGCGAGGTATTGGCGGGTCACCGCGCGGCGCGAGTGCGCCTGCATGCGGTATTGCATGATGCCCGCACCCAGCCGCCTCGCGACGATGCCCACGGCCCGCAGCAGGGCGACACCGACGAACAGGGCCACGACCGCCACCAGCAACCCCGAGGACACCTCGCCGTCGGCGAACGCCGGCAGGAGCACGTGATCGGTCGACCACCCCAGCACCCACGCATCGGCCACCGTGAGGAGCCCGAAGAGCACCGAGCCGACGGTCGAGAGCGTGAACACGGCTGGCTCGCGCCGGATCGCCTCACCGAGGACGGCGAACCCCTGTCGCATCGTCGAGGCCCGGCCCTCGGTGCCCACACTCAGGTCATCACTCACAGCGCTGCACTGATCCTGTCTGTCGTCGATCTCCAGACCACAGTGTGGCCCTGGGTACTGACAACCGACGAAACGCCCGATTCAGTCCCGCGACTCTCGAGCACTACCGCGCCCTCGTACGTGCTGGAGCGCCGTCACAAGCATGCACAAGTGCCGATAACCCCGCTTTACATGGAGATAGACAGGCAGGGAGATAGACGGGCCTGGAGATGGGCAGGGAGGGAGACAGCAAGAGGAGGGCGGACACCCAGCCCACCCCCACCGTCAGGAGCGCAGGCGAGACAAGAAGGCCTGAGCCCGCTCGGTCTGCGGGTCGCCCAGCACCTGCTCGGGCGTGCCCTTCTCGTGGATCTCCCCGTTGTGCAGGAAGCAGACCTGATCGGCCACATCACGAGCGAAGCCCATCTCGTGGGTGTTGAGGACCATCGTCACGCCCTCCTGCTTCAGCTCGGACAGCAGATCGAGCACCTCCCCCACCAGTTCGGGGTCCAGCGCGCTGGTGACCTCGTCGAGAAGCAGCAACTTGGGGTTCGTGACCATCGCCCGCGCGATCGCCACGCGCTGCTGCTGGCCACCCGAGAGATCGTCGGGCCGGGCCCGCGCCTTCTCCGAGAGGCCGACGCGCTCCAGCATCGCCAGACCGCGCTGCTCCGCCTCCCCCGTGGGCACCTTGTGCACCTTGCGCAGCGCGAGGGTCACGTTGCCGAGCACACTCAGGTGCGGGAAGAGGTTGTACGACTGGAACACCAGGCCCATGTCGGCACGCACCGCGTCCCCGTCGACCGACGGGTCGGTGATGTCGCGTCCGGCGAAGGTGATCGTGCCGTCATCCACCACCTCCAGCAGATTCACGCAGCGCAGCAGCGTCGACTTGCCCGAGCCCGAGGCGCCGATCAGGACGATGCACTGGCCCCAGTTCACGTCGAGGTCGACCGACCTCAGGACCACGTTGCGCCCGAACGACTTCCGCACGCCGCGCATCTCGAGGACCTTCGCGCTGTCGCTCGGTCGCTCGCTCGTACCTCGCTCGACTCCGTCGCTCACATCGCTACTCGGATCACTCGGTCGCTCGCTCGTACCTCGCTCGACTCCGTCGCTCACATCATCCCCCCGGCTCCTTGGAAGCCCTGCTTGCGGGCGAAGTGGTCGGTCAGGCGAGCCATCGGCACCGTCAAGCAGATGAACAGCAACCCCGCCACCACGTACGGCGTGTAGTTGAAGTCCCGGGCCGTCTCGATCTGGGCCGCCCGGATGGCGTCGATGACGCCCAGCACGGCGATGAGTCCGGAGTCCTTCTGCAGCGACACCAGGTCATTCATCAGCGGCGGCAGGACCCTGCGCCACGCCTGGGGCAGGACGACGTACCGCAGGGTCTGGCCGTAGCCGAGGCCGAGCGCACGACCGGCGAGACGCTGCGAGGGGTGCACGGACTCGATGCCCGCACGGAACACCTCCGCGACGTAGGCCGAGTACGACAACACCAGCGCGCAACCACCCCAGAACAGCGCCGAGGTGGGCAGCCCCGACAACCGCAGGGCAGGGCCGCCGAATCCCAACAGGAAGATCACCAGCAGCAGCGGGAGGCCGCGGAAGATGTCGACGTACGCCGTGCCGAGCAGGCGCAGCGGGAAGAACACGGGCCCCCGCAACGTACGCATGACGGCGATCAGCAGGCTCAGCAGCACGATCAGGATCGCGCACACGATCATGACCCTGATGTTGAGCCACAACCCCTCGAGCACCGCGGGGAACGAATCAACTGCCTTGTCCCAGTTGAAGTAGGTCGCCGAGACCCGCTCCCAACCGGGCGAGGAGACGATGGCGAAGCCCAGCACCCCGAGCAGGACGAGAGTGCTGAGCGTCGCGACCAGCGCGGAGCGCACCGTCTGGCGTCGCCGCCAGGCGTTGCGCTCCTGCTGGATCTGCGATGGCTGCCAACCGTCGGTCGGCACGTCGGGCATCAAGACAGTTCGGGCGCGCCCTGCTGGGAGAGCCACTCGTCGACCAGCTGATCGAGGGTGCCGTTCTCGCGCAGGGTGTCGACGGCCTGGCTCACGCACGCGGTGAGCGGCGAGCCCTTGTCGAGCACGGCACCGAACTGCTCACCCTCGCCGCCAGGCAGCGGAAGCTGGCCGACGATGACGCCCTTGTCGAGCTGCACGGCGGTCATGAAGTAGGCCGTCGGCAGGTCGACCACGATGCCGTCGATCTGACCGTTCTTGAGCGCCTGGACGGCCTGGTCGTTGGTGTCGAAGACGGCGGTGTCCTGCGACGGTGCGATCTGCTCGGCGATGGCGTCGTAGCTGGTGGTGCCGACCTGGGCGCCCAGCTTGGCGTCCGCGAGGTCCGCGATCGAGGAGGCGCCATCGATCGCGCTGCCCTCGTTGGTGATCACCGTCTGGCGCACGTCGTAGTAGCCCGAGGAGAAGTCCACGGCCTCGCGGCGCTCCTCGGTGATCGAGATCTGGTTGATGTCGAAGTCGAAGTCCTTGGGACCGGGCGAGACGGCCTTGTTGAAGCCCACCGTCACCCAGGTCACCTCATCGGCGGAGAAGCCCAACTCGTCAGCGATCGCGTACGCGACGGCCGACTCGTAGCCCTCGCCGTTGCTCGGGTCGTCGTCGACGAACCACGGCGAGTACGCCGGCGAGTCGGTGCCGACGGTGAGCGTGCCGGGGGTGGTCAGCTCGAGGGTGTCGGGGGTGCACTCCAGTGCGGCGTCCGAGGGTGCCGCCGAAGAGGTGTCCTTGGCGTCGGGGGCCTCGTCGGTCGGCGCGCAGCCAGCGGCCACGACAGCGGCGACGGCAAGCGACGCCAGGACGAGGGGGCGAGGAGTCTTCAGCATGGCCGAATCCTAATGCGCCGCGGACCCGTGGGGGGACCGGTCCGCGCGAGTGAGACTCCGCTCACCGTACGGGGTGCCCCGCTCCGGCCAGCGCGGCCTTGACGTCACCGATGCTCAGCGTCCCGAAGTGGAACACCGTCGCAGCGAGCACCGCGTCGGCACCCGCGTCCACGGCGGGAGCGAAGTGCTCCAACCGCCCCGCCCCGCCGCTGGCGATCACCGGGATGGAGACCTCGGCGCGCACGGCGGCGATGATCTCCAGGTCGAAGCCGTCCTGGGTTCCGTCCGCATCCATCGCGTTGAGGAGGATCTCGCCGGCGCCCAGCTCGGCGGCCCGCGCCGCCCACGCCACCGCGTCAAGACCGGCGGACTTGCGTCCACCGTGCGTGGTGACCTCGAAGCCGGAGTCGGTCCCCGGTGCCCGACGCGCATCGAGCGAGAGCACCAGCACCTGGTTGCCGAACCTGTCGGCGACCTCGCTGATGAGCTCGGGCCGCGTGATCGCCGCGGTGTTCATGGCGACCTTGTCCGCGCCCGCCCGCAGCAGCCGGTCCACGTCCTTGACACTGCTGACGCCTCCCCCCACGGTCAGCGGGATGAAGACCTCCTCGGCGCACCGGGAGACCATCTCCATCGTGGTGGCCCGACCCTCGTGCGAGGCCGAGATGTCGAGGAAGGTGAGCTCGTCCGCACCCTCGCGGTCATAGATGCGCGCCAGCTCGACGGGGTCTCCTGCGTCACGCAGCTCCTGGAAGTTGATCCCCTTGACGACCCGGCCACCGTCGACGTCCAGGCACGGGATCACGCGTACGGCGAGCGACATCAGACCGCCTCCGGCTTCGTTGCGGCCAAGGCCTCGGCAAAATCGATGCGGCCCTCATAGAGCGCCGTCCCGATGATCGCGCCCTCCACCCCGTCGGCCACCAAGCCGTTCAGCGCGACCAGGTCGTCCACCGAAGTGACTCCCCCCGACGCGATGACCGGGCGATCGGTCGCCGAACAGACAGTGCGCAGCAGCTCGAGGTTCGGGCCGGCCAGCATGCCGTCCTTGTTGACATCGGTCACCACGTAGCGGGAGCAGCCCTCCGCGTCGAGGCGCGCGAGCGTCTCGTACAGGTCACCGCCCTCGCTGGTCCATCCGCGCCCAGCCAGCGTGGTGCCACGCACGTCGAGCGCGATCGCGATGCGGTCGCCGTGCTCGGCGATGGCCCGAGCGCACCACTCGGGGTTCTCGATCGCAGCGGTGCCGATGTTGACCCGGGCGCACCCGGTGTCGAGCGCCTTGCGCAGCGACTCGTCGTCGCGGATGCCGCCGGTCATCTCCACGTGGATGTCGAGGCGACGCACGATCTCGGACTTGAGCTCACCGTTGTCGCCCTTGCCGAAAGCGGCGTCTAGGTCGACCAGGTGCAGCCACTCCGCTCCGGCCGCCTGCCAGCGCAGCGCCTGCTCGACGGGGTCACCGTACGCGCCACCCGAGCCATCCACTCCCTGCGCGAGCTGGACGGCCTGACCGCCCGAGATGTCGACGGCGGGCAACAGCTTCAAGTACGTCATGGGGTTCCTCACAGTGTCGAACTGGGACTCGGGGTCACAGGGAGCGGACCCAGTTGCGCAACAGCGCGGCGCCGGCGTCGCCGGACTTCTCGGGGTGGAACTGCGTCGCCGACAGCGGGCCGTTCTCGACGGCCGCGACGAACCGGTCGCCACCGTGCTCGGCCCAGGTCACCAGCGGAGCCCGGGTGCGATCGTTGGTGACCAGCTCCCACTGGCGCACGCCGTAGGAGTGCACGAAGTAGAAGCGCTCGTCCGTGATCCCCTCGAACAGCGAGGTGCCCTCGGGGACCTCGACGGTGTTCCATCCCATGTGGGGCACGACCGGCGCCTGGAGGCGCTCCACGACTCCGGGCCACTCGTCGCAGCCCTCAGTCTCGACGCCGTGCTCCACGCCCCGCGCGAACAGGATCTGCATGCCCACGCAGATGCCCAGCACGGGTCGACCACCGGCGAGTCGACGCCCGATCACGCGCTCACCCTTGATGGCGCGCAGCCCCTGCATGCAGGCTGCGTACGCTCCCACGCCCGGCACCAGCAGGCCGTCGGCCTCCAGCGCGGTCGTGAAGTCGCTGGTCAGCGTCACCTCGGCGCCGGCGCGCTCCAGCGCCCGCACTCCCGAACGCAGGTTGCCCGAGCCGTAGTCGAGGACGACGACGGACGGGCGGCTCACTGGCCCGCGTCCGTGCCGTCGCCCTCGAGCGTGCCCTTGGTGGAGGGGACACCCTTCTCGCGGGGGTCGATGGCGGCCGCGTCGCGGAACGCGCGCGCGAACGCTTTGAACTGGGTCTCCACGATGTGGTGCGGCTCGATGCCGTCGAGCACGCGTACGTGCAGGGCGACCTGCGCGTGGAACGCAATGGTCTCGAAGACGTGCTTGGTCAGCGAGCCGAGGTAGGGCACGCCGCCGTTGCCGCCGCCGAGCTGGACGTACGTCTGCCCGGCCGGCTCACCGGAGTGCACGCAGTAGGGACGACCCGAGAGGTCGACGACGGCCTGGACGAGCGCCTCGTCGAGCGGGACCGTCGCGTCGCCGTAGCGACGAATGCCCTTCTTGTCCCCCAGCGCCTCGCGCAACGCCTGGCCGAGGATGATCGCGGTGTCCTCGACGACGTGGTGGGCGTCGATGTGGGTGTCGCCCGTGCTGCGGACCGTGAGGTCCACCAGGGAGTGGCGGCCGAACGCGTCGAGCATGTGGTCGTAGAACCCCACGCCCGTCGACACGTCGGTCCGGCCCGAGCCGTCGATGTTGACCTCGACCAGGACCGAGGACTCCTTGGTCGTCCGTTCGATGCGAGCGGTACGGCTCATCGTGTCTCCTCCATCACCGCCACGAGGGCGTCCTTGAATGCAGTCATCTCAGCGGGCGTGCCGATCGACACGCGCAGCCACCCGTCGGGGCCCGTCTCCCTGATCAGTACGCCGCGCGCGAGCAGTCGCTCCCACACGTCGTGCCGATCGGCGAACGTCCCGAACAGTACGAAGTTCGCGTCCGAGTCCGCCACCTCGAATCCGTGCTCGCGCAGCCACGCGACGCAGTCGTCGCGCCCCACGCGCAACTCGTTGACCTTCCCGAGCAGCTCGGGCGCGTGGCGCAGCGCCGCCAGCGCCGCAGCCTGGGTGACGGCGCTGAGGTGGTACGGAAGCCGCACCACGCGCACCGCGTCGACGATCTCCGGCGCTGCGGCCAGATAGCCGAGCCGGGCACCGGCCAGCGCGAACGCCTTGCTCATCGTGCGGGTCACCACGAGGTTGCGGTGCTGGTCGAGGATCTCCAACGCACTGGGCACCCCGGCACGCCGGAACTCGCCGTAGGCCTCGTCGATCACGACCACGCCGTTGCCCGCGGCCTCGCACAGCATCGAGACCGCCTCGGGCGGCAGCGCCGTCCCCGTCGGATTGTTCGGGCTGGGCAGCAGCACCACCGAGGGCTCGACCTCGAGGACCAGATCCCTCGCGGCCGCCAGGTCCAGCCTGAAGTCGCTCTCGCGGTGGCCCGAGACCCATTCGGTGAGCGAGTTGCGCGCGTACTCCGGATACATCGCGTACGTCGGCGCGAACGACAGAGCCCGACGACCGGGTCCGCCGAACGCCTGCAGCAGCTGCGACATGACCTCGTTGGATCCGTTCGCCGCCCACACCTGGGCACGGGTCAGTCCCTGCCCACCGTCCGAGTTGAGGTAGTCCGCCAGCGCGTCGCGCAGCGCCGTGGCCTCCCGGTCGGGATAGCGGTTCAGCGTCAGCGCTGCCTCACGCACGTCGTCCGCGATGTCCGCGGCGGCCTCGGGCGAGGGACCGTACGGGTTCTCGTTGGTGTTGAGCTGCACCGGGACGTCGATCTGCGGCGCACCGTACGGCTCCTCCCCCACCAGCGCATCGCGCAGCGGGGGCCAGGGCAGCGCGTTCACCGGCCGAGACCGTCCTCGAAGCGCACCGTGACCCCGGCGCCGTGCGTGGGGAGGTCCTCCGCGCGGGCGAGGATGTCGACGTGCGCAGCAACCTCGGCAAGGGCCTCGCGGGTGTAGTCGACCACGTGCATCTCCTTGAGGAATGCCGAGACCGACAGTCCGGAGGAGTGGCAGGCGCAGCCACCCGTCGGCAGCACGTGGTTGGACCCGGCGCAGTAGTCACCCACGGCGACAGGGGCGTACGACCCGACGAAGACCGCCCCGGCGTTGCGCACCCGGGCCGCCCACTCAGCGGCGTCACGCGTGTGGATCTCGAGGTGCTCGCTCGCGTAGGCGTTGACCACCTCGAGGCCCTGGGCGAGGTCCGCGACCAGCACGATCGCAGACTGCTGCCCGGCCAAGGCGTCCGCGATCCGGGCCCCGTGCGGGGCAGCCGCAACGCGCTCGGCGAGCTCCGCAGTCACCGCGTCGGCCAGGTCCACCGAGTCGGTCACCAGCACCGAGGCCGAGGTGCCACCGTGCTCCGCCTCGGTCATCAGGTCCGCTGCCACGAACGCGGGCACGGCCGTGTCGTCGGCCAGGATCGCAATCTCGCTGGGACCCGCCTCGGAGTCGATCCCGACCACGCCGCGCAGCAGCCGCTTGGCGGCCGTGACGTACAGGTTGCCGGGCCCGATGACCATGTCGACCGGGTGGCACGGACCCGCGCCGAGGGCCAGCATGGCGATCGCCTGGGCTCCCCCCGCCACGTAGACCTCCTCCACGCCGAGCAAGGCGCAGGCAGCCAGCGTGGTCAGGTCAGGCATCCCGCTCTCGCGCTGCGGCGGCGTGGCCAGCGCGATCGAGCGCACCCCGGCGACCTGGGCCGGAACCACGTTCATCACGACGGTGGACACCAGCGGTGCCACGCCGCCGGGCACGTAGAGCCCGACGCGGTCGACCGGGACCTTGCGATGGGTGATGACGGCGCCGGGCGCGACCTCGATGACCTTGTCCGGGCCGAGGTCGGCCTCGCACGTGAGCCGCAGCCGCGCGATGGACTCCTCGAGGGCGGCACGCACCGCCGGCTCGAGATCGGCCAGGGCCTGCTTCATGAGCGAGACCGGGACCACGATGTCGTCCAGGCGCACACCGTCGAAGCGCTCCGTGAGGTCGAGCACGGCCTCGACCCCGCGCTCGCGGACGTCGTCGATGATGGGGCGCACGAGATGCGTGGCCGCCTCGACGTCGAACTCAGCGCGAGGCAGGCTCGCGCGGTAGTCGACCGACGCCGAAGCGGCGTCGCGGAGATCGATACGGCGCATCATGCCTCCATTCTAGGTACTCGCCTCGCGGCCCAGCCGCCCGCCACCGCTCGTGGACAACGGTTAGGGTCACAGGGTGAGTACGCCCCTGCCGATGTTCCCCCTCGGCTCGGTCGTGTTCCCGGGGATGACCCTCCCCCTGCACGTGTTCGAGGACCGCTACCGGGCCCTCGTCGAGCACCTGCTGAGCGAGCCGAACCCCTCCGAGCGACTCTTCGGGATCGTCGCGATCCGCGAGGGGTACGAGGTCGGCGATCACGGAGCCCAGTCGCTGTACCGGGTCGGATGCCTCGTCCAGGCCACCGACATCGCTGTCCGCGAGGACGGCAGTTACGACCTGACCGCAGTGGCCCGCGATCGCATTCGCGTTGACTCCATGCTGCCGGGCACCCCGTTCCCCCAGGCCCTCCACGTCTCGGTCCCCGAGCCGCCTGTCGCCGTGAGCAAGGAACTGCTCGTCCAGGCCAGAGCCCTCTTCACCGCCTACCGCTCCGTGGTCGCCGAACTCGCCGACGACCCCTACTCGGGCCGACTCCCTCAGGACCCGGAGTACCTGTCCTGGACCCTCGCCGCGCTGGCCCCCCTCCCCATGGCCGAGCGCCAGAACCTTCTCGAGGCCAGTGACGCCGGCGAACGCCTCGCCACCGTGACCGAGTACCTGCGGGACGAGCTGCGCGCGATGAACGTCGTCCCCTCCCTGCCCGCCGTCCACCTGGCCCGCACGGCCTGGTCGCCCAACTGAGAGGCCTCCCGTGGCCAAGAAGTCAAAGGCCTCGGGCGGAGCGACGCCCGCGACCGCTGCCCTGCTCCGCGCGGACGTCACGTTCCGCGAGCACCCCTACGCCCACGACCCGCGCGCGACGTCGTACGGACTCGAAGCCGCCGAAGCCCTGGGTGTGAGCCCCGAACGCGTGTTCAAGACGCTCATGGCGTCGCTGGAGACTCCGGGCGGGCGCGGCGAGCTGGTCGTCGGGGTTGTCCCCGTGACCGGCCATCTCGACCTCAAGGCACTCGCGCGGGCGCTGGGAGCCAGCAAGGCGGTGATGGCCGAGGTCGCCCAGGCCGAGCGCGCGACGGGCTACGTGGCCGGAGGCATCTCCCCCATCGGGCAGAAGAAGCACCACCGCACCGTGCTGGACGCCAGCGCCCTGAGCTTCGAGACCGTGTACGTCTCCGGAGGCCGCCGCGGGCTCGACATCGAGCTCGCTCCCGCCGATCTCGTACGCCTCACCGAGGCCCTGACACAGCCGATCGGCCGCCCCGGTCACTGACCCGGGCGGCCGATCGATGCATCAAACGGTCAGTCCGTCGTCAGGCGGATCTTGAGGTGGCTCACCCCGTCGTCGAACCAGCCGACCACGCCGAAGGCCGCGAGCGGCGCGACGTTTTCAGCAGCGTCGGGCGCCTCCGAGTCGAGGATCCGAACCAGCCAGTCGTCGTCGGCGTTGAAGTTGACGAAGAGCAGCCCCTGGGCGTCGTCGACGTCCTCGACGACGTCCTTGTATTCGTCGACGTCCTTGAGGCGCTCCTTCGGGTCGGCGACCTCGTCGCGGAACCCGTCGTGCGGGCTGACCACAGCGTGGCCGTCACTGCCCGCCGGCGTGAGCCAGTCCAGCTCGGAGGCGTCCTCACCGCTGGCTGCGAGGATGTTGCGGATCGCGCTGCCCAACGCGTCCACGTCGGTGTCGACAACGGCGGCAGCCGGCATCTCCTCGATCCCGCCGTTGGTCACGGCGTCGACGTCGATGCCTGACCCCACTGCCACGGCCACCCCCTCGCCGAGGAGTCCGGTCACGTCCTCACGGGTGATCCCCACCTCGGAGAGCAGCTCATCGACGTCGAACTCGGCCGCGTCGTCGAGCTTGGCCATCTCCCGCTCCACGTTGGCGAGCCAGTCCTCGTCCAGCCCGAGGCCGAAGGCCGCAACGGTCGAGGCGGGCAGGTCACCGACGAGTTCGCCGGCGCCGTCACCCATGATGCCGTCCGCCTCGGCCTCGACGCCGGAGGCGAACTCCACCTCCAGGCCGGCGTTGTCGAAACGGATCGCTGCCGCGGCTCCCTGGAACTTGGACAAGGCCTCCTTGATCGCCTCGGGGTCCGTGGTGCCCGGCCCCGTGGGGAGCCCATCGGAGAAGTCGTCCTCGAGGTCGTCCGAGAAGGGGTCGTCGGAGTACATCTCAGACTGGCCCACCGCTGAGTCGGAGGCATCCGCGATGGCATCGGCGTAGTCCGCGATCCGCGGCGAGACGTAGGCCTGCACGATCGCGTCGCCGCCGGCCTCGTCGGTCCACTTGCGGTACGTCGCATCGTCGGCGAGGTTGGCGCTCGAAGCTGCGTCGGCCACGTCGTCGGCCAACCCCTGTGTCTCCGCGAAGACCGCCCACTCGCCCGAGACCACGACGCCCAGGTCGTCAGTGCTGCCGCCGCACGCGGCGACGACGGCCTCGAGGCCGTCGGTGGCCTTCTGCTCGTCCTTGACCTGGATCACGACCACGCCCGCGGGGGTCTCCTCGCCCGCGTCCACGGCCGCCACAGCCGCGCGGGCGCCGAGCCACGGCTTGACGTCGTCGGCGTAGTTCAGGTCCGTGCACTCGCCCTCGGCGATGGCCTGGTCGAAGAGCTCCTGGACCAGGTCACTGTCCTCGTCCACGTCCACCGAGTCGGTGAAGGCGGGGAACTTGCGCAGGAGTCGGATCGCCTCGACCTTCTGCGCCCCCGAGGGGTTGAGGTCGACGGAGACGTACGCGATGGTCGAGTCGGGCAACGCCTCGGCGGGCTGCGCGCCGGCGCTGAAGAAGTACGTGGCGCCCACCGCCACACCGGCCACGGCGAGTCCGGCCACACCCAGGCCCGCGACGATCGCCCCGGTCCGGGACTTCGAGCGCGGCGGAGTCGGTCCCTGACCCATTGGGGACAACTGGTCGGGTCCCCCGTAGTACGTGCTCACGCTGCTCCCCCGTTTGCATCATCGGTGGGCGACCCACTCGCCCTCGCGCGGCCCAGACTACCCAGTGGGACTGACGTCCCCATCGTTCGTACGCGGGTTGGAAGGGCCCGATGGCCGACGACGCCGGCCATCGGTGACCAGCATGGTGAGTCCCAGCCCGAGCACCGAGCCGAGCGGCCACGCCAGGGACGCGGTGCTGCCGAACGGCGCGAAGCGCGTGGCCTCACCGACGTCGAGCTGAGCCGGCAGCGTCTCGAAGTCGTCGAGGCGCTGGGCCAGCACCTGAGGATCGGGTGGGCCCAGTGCCTGCCCGGTCGCGAACATGACCCACGCTGCCAGCACGGAGCCAACGCACACCCCGAGCAGCGTGATGAGTTCTCGCCCGACGAGGAACAGCGCCAACGCCACCCCGACCAGCAGCCCGGCGGCGAAGCCGATGACGACGTAGAGGGCCACGGCGTCGAAGCCCAGATCGGGGCCGGAGGGGTAGAGCAGCCACTCGCCCTGCCACACGACCCCGGTCGGGGCGTCCCAGATCGCTTCCCACAGGGCCCCCGCGGCAGCA
Source organism: Actinomycetes bacterium (assembly GCA_023460975.1). Classification (GTDB taxonomy): domain Bacteria; phylum Actinomycetota; class Actinomycetes; order Propionibacteriales; family Nocardioidaceae; genus Nocardioides. Next base: position 3,566 of record JAEWOG010000022.1, on the reverse strand, counting down.
CCGAGGACGCCCATGCCGCCCACGACACCGACCGTGCGGACCAGCACGGGCCTCGTGCTCACGTCAGACACCCCGGTCCCAGCAACTGCTTCAGGTCCGCGAACAGGGCCGACGTGGGCGTCACACGCAGACCGTCGGGGAGACGGAACACCTTGGTCGACGCACGGGTGACGAGGCGCAACTGCACCTCCGTCATGCCGGGGTGCGCCCCCAGTACCTCGCGCAGCTGGTCGACGACGCCCGGAGTGCACCGGGTCGAGGGAATGCTGATCACGACCGGCCCGCTCGGTCCCTGCGACAGGTCCGGGACGCTCACTTCCTGGCCGCGCAGCTCGGGCTGCTCCTTGTCGCGGCTCAACTGACCCTTGACCCGGATGATGGCGTCCTCGGTGAGGTGGACGGACGCGAGTTGGTAGGAGCTGGGGAACAGCAGCACCTCGATCGCACCGTCGAGATCCTCCAGTGTCAGCGTCGCCCACGGATCACCCTTCTTGGTGATCTTGCGCTGCACCGACGTCACCAGCCCCGACACCGTCAGCGTGGTCCCGTGTGGGCGGTCCTCGTCACCGAGCAGCTGGCCGATCGTGCAGTCGGTCCCCTGCGAGAGCACGTGCTCGAGGCCCATCAACGGGTGGTCGGAGACGTAGAGGCCGAGCATGTCTCGCTCGTGGCCGAGGAGGGTCATCTTGTCCCACTCCTCGATGTCGGGGATCGGCACGCTCACGCCGAAGCCACCGTCGTCGTCATCGTCCATGCCGGCGAACAGCGAGTCCTGCCCGATCGCCTCGTTGCGCTTGATGTCGACGTACTGGTCGACGGCCGACTCGTGCACCGCCACGAGGGCGCGGCGCCGGTGCTTGAGCTCGTCGAAGGATCCGGCCTTGATGAGCGAGTCGATGACGCGCTTGTTGCACACCTGGGCCGGCACCTTGGACAGGAAGTCGTTGAAGTCGCTGAAGGCGCCCTGCTCCTCGCGGGCCGAGACGACGCCGTCGACCACGTTGGAGCCCACGTTGCGCACCGCCGTCAGCCCGAATCGGATGTCGCTGCCCACGGCCGTGAAGTTGTGCGCCGAGGAGTTCACGTCCGGCGGGAAGACCTGGATCTTCATCCGGCGGCACTCGTTGAGGTAGATGGCCATCTTGTCCTTGTCGTCCTTCACGGACGTCAGGAGGGCAGCCATGTACTCGGTCGGGTAGTTGGCCTTGAGGTAGGCGGTCCAGTACGTGATGACGCCGTACGCCGCGGAGTGGGACTTGTTGAAGGCGTAGTCCGAGAACGGGAGCAGGATCTCCCACAGCGTGGTGATCGCGGCCTGCGGGTAGCCGCGCTCGAGCATGCCGGCCTGGAAGCCGGCGTACTGCTTGTCCAGCTCCTCCTTCTTCTTCTTGCCCATCGCGCGGCGCAGGTTGTCGGCCGCACCCAGCGTGAAGCCCGCCAGGACCTGGGCGATCGCCATCACCTGCTCCTGGTAGACGATCAGGCCGTACGTCTCCCCGAGCACCGGCTCGAGGGCCTCCTCCAGCGCCGGGTGGATCGGCTCGATCGGCTCCCGGCCGTTCTTGCGGCGGGCGTACTTGTTGTGGGAGTCGGCGCCCATCGGCCCCGGGCGGTAGAGGGCGGACACGGCCGTGATGTCGGCGAACTTGTCCGGCTGCATGGATCGCAGCAGCGCGCGCATGCCCTGACCATCGAGCTGGAACACCCCCAGGGTGTCGCCGCGGCCCATCAGTTCGTACGTCGCGCGGTCGTCGAACGGGAGCTCCTCGAGGACGACCTCCTCGTCGCGGTTGGCCCGGATGTTGCCCAGCGCATCCTCGAGGATGCGGAGGTTGGACAGCCCGAGGAAGTCCATCTTGACCAGGCCCAGCGACTCACACATCGGGTAGTCGAACTGGGTGATGATGGCGCCGTCCTGGGGACGGGCCATGATCGGCACCACGTCGATGATGGGCTCCGACGACATGATGACGCCGGCAGCGTGGACACCCCAGTTGCGAATCTGGCCCTCGAGCCCGACGGCGGTGTCGTAGATCGTGCGGACGTCGTGCTCGTTCTCGTAGAGCGCGCGGAACTCGCCGCCCTCGCCGTAGCGCTTGTGGTCGGCGTTGAAGAGCTCCTTGAGCGGAACGCCCTTGCCCATGACGTCGGCGGGCAGCGCCTTGGTGATCCGGTCGCCGATGGCGAAGCCGTGATCGAGCACGCGGGCCGCGTCCTTGATGGCCGCCTTCGCCTTGAGCCGGCCGAAGGTGGCGATCTGCGCGACGCGCTCGGTGCCGTACTTCTCCGTGACGTAGGTGATGACCTCGCCTCGCCGCGCATCGTCGAAGTCGATGTCGAAGTCGGGCATCGAGGGGCGCTCGGGGTTGAGGAAGCGCTCGAAGAAGAGTCCGTGCTCCAGGGGGCACAGGTCGGTGATCAGCAGGGCGTACGCGGCGATCGAGCCCGCACCCGAGCCGCGGCCCGGACCGACCCGGATGCCGTTGTCCTTGGACCACTGGATGAAGTCGGCGACCACGAGGTAGTAACCGCAGTAGCCCTTCTGCGAGATGATCGCGAGCTCCATCTCGACGCGATCCTTGACCTCCTGGGTCATCCTCTCGCCCGGGTAGCGCGCCTCGATCCCGCGCCACACCTCCTTGCGGAACCAGGACTCCTCGGTCTCGCCCGCCGGGATGTCGGCGCGGGCCATGTAGCCGCCCGTCGACTCGGTGAACTCCACGTTGGCCCGCTCGGCGATCAGGAGGGTGTTGTCACACGCCTCCGGCATGCCGAACCGATCGGCCCACAGCTCCCGCATCTCGGCTGCGGACTTGATGTAGTAACCGCCGCCGTCGAACTTGAGGCGGTTGGGGTCGGCGAGCCGCTTGCCCGAGGCCACACAGATCAGAGCGTCGTGGGCGTCGGCGTCCTCGGGGTTGTTGTAGTGCGAGTCGTTCGTCGCGATGGGCGGCAGGCCCATCTGCTTGCCCAGGCGAAGCAGGTCGTCGCGCACCCGCTTCTCGATGTCGATGCCGTGGTCCATCAGCTCGAGGAACACGTTGTCCTTGCCGAAGATGTCCTGGAGCTCGGCGGCCTCACGCACGGCCTCGTCGTACTGGCCCAACCTCAGCCGGGTCTGGATGGCGCCACTGGGGCACCCCGTGGAGACCATCAAGCCGGCGCTGTGCTCGGCGAGGATCTCCTTGTCCATGCGGGGCTTGTAGAAGTAGCCCTCCAGGCTCGATCGCGACGAGAGTCGGAAGAGGTTGTGCATGCCCTCGGTGGTCTCGGCCCACATCGTCATGTGGGTGTACGCGCCGCCACCGGCGACGTCGTTGCCGCCCTCCTCGGCGACGTCACCCTTGCCCCAGCGCACGCGGCGTCGCTCGCCGCGGGGCGTGCCGGGGGTGATGTAGGCCTCGAGCCCGATGATGGGCTTGACGTCATACTTCTTCGCCTTGGACCAGAAGTCGTACGCCCCGTGCAGGTTGCCGTGGTCGGTCATCGCGATGGACGTCATCCCGAGGTCGCGCGTGCGCGAGAACAGGCCGTCGAGGAGCGAGGCCCCGTCGAGCATCGAATAC
>JAEWOG010000021.1 GCA_023460975.1 Actinomycetes bacterium | reverse complement strand
CGGTATGACAGCAGCCGCCATCGCCGCCGACCTTGACCTTGATCCACAGCGCATCCTGATCACAGTCGATGCGCATCTCGACAATGGTCTGGATCTGGCCGGAGGTCGCGCCCTTGTGCCAGAGCTCCTGGCGGGAGCGCGACCAGTACCAGGCCTCGCCGGTCTCGATCGAACGCTTGAGCGCCTCGGCATTCATATGCGCGACCATCAGCACCGTGCCGCTATCGGCCTCCGTCGCGACGACCGTGACGAGACCGTTCGCGTCGAAGCGGGGGCTCAGCACCGTGCCCTCTTCGAGGGCGTGCTTGTCTGGCGCGGTGGGGAAGAGGGGCATTGCGGCTCCGTCGAAAAGCGGTCACGTGACGCGACTTGTATTGAGAATGCCAGGAGCGGCTAACGGAGCCGCCAACTGGTGCAGACAGCTATCGGAAACCCGTAGTCGGAACCACCTTTGTCATTCCGGGGCGCGCCGCAGGCGCGAACCCGGAACCCACGACGGGGTGCGACATTCCATGCCGCGTTGTGAGCAGCTCGCCCGGTCGTGGGTTCCGGGTTCTTCGCCCCGCGAAGCCCCGGAATGACAAGGGTGGTGCGAAGCCGCTGCTGCCAGCTGTCGAGCGCGATCAAAGCCCCGCCGACTTCACCATCGTGAAGAAGCGAACCTGCTCGGCCGGATCGTCGCGGAAGATGCCGCGGTATTGCGTGGTCATCGTCGAGGAGCCTTGCTTCTGCACACCGCGCATCGACATGCACATATGCTCGGCCTCGACGAGGATGGCGATGCCGCGAGGTTCCAGCGCCTCCTCGATCACGTCGGCGATCTGGGCCGTCATCGTCTCCTGCGTCTGCAGGCGGCGGGCATAGACGTCGACGATGCGGGCGAGCTTCGAGAGGCCGACCACGCCCTTCGACGGGTAGTAGCCGATATGCGCCTTTCCGACGAAGGGCACCATGTGATGCTCGCAATGCGAATAGAACGGGATGTCGCGGACGAGGACCATGTCGCGATAGCCCTCGACCTCCTCGAAGACCCGGTCGAGGATATGATGCGGATCCTCGGCATAGCCCTTGTAGAATTCCTTGTAAGCCTTGGCGACGCGCCGCGGCGTGTCGGCCAGGCCCTCGCGCGACGGGTCGTCGCCCGCCCAGAGCAGCAATGTGCGGACAGCGGCCTCGGCCTCTTCCTGCGTCGGCTTGCGGACCAGAAACTTGTCAGCGGAGGGGCCGACGGCCCCCTCGACGGACAAGGACTTAACCACAGGAATCATGTGGTGCCTCCCGTTGGGACGATGAAGCCTCGCGAACTGCCCCTTAAAGGCTGCGGCTCCCGAGGCCGGTGTGACAAGTCTGATGCCTCACGGCGGAAGAGGTCTTCAGGCTCTCCCATCATACGGCGATCAACCCTATATTGGATCTGCATGCCGGTCATTCCAGATCGGCGAGAGAACTGGCCATGCTGGACGACGTCTACAACAAGCGCATCCTCTCGCTTGCCGCCAACATCCCCCTGCTGCAGCGCCTGCCATCCCCCGATGCGACGGCGCGCGCCCATTCGAAGCTGTGCGGCTCGACGGTGACAGTCGATGTCACCATGGCGGGCGATGTCGTCACCGGCTTCGGCCATGAGGTGAAGGCGTGCGCGCTGGGACAGGCCTCGTCCTCGATTATGGCGCGCCATGTCGTCGGCTCGACGGCGACGGAATTGCGGGAGGTGCGCGAGCAGGCCCGCGCCATCCTGAAGGAGAATGCCGCCCCGCCCGAGGGCAAATGGGCCGATCTCGCCGTGCTCGTGCCCGTGCGCGATTTCAAGGCGCGGCATGCCTCGACCATGCTGACCTTCGACGCGGTGGTCGACGCGATCGACCAGATCGAGGCGAAGCGCCGGGAGGCCGCAGCCTAGCGGCGGGCGATATTTGCCTAGCTTTGTCATTCCGGGGCTTCGCGTAGCGAAGAACCCGGAACCCACGACTGGGTGGGACATCCAATGCCTGATGGCAGGCGGCTCACCCGCTCGTGGGTCCGGGTTCACGTCTTCGACGTGCCCCGGAATGACAAGGGTGGTTCGAGCCGGAAACGCTTCCAGATTCGCCTGACGATATGTCGGTCGATCACTTCAACCCGAAGGCGACGCGGATTTCCGGCAGGGTCTCGTCGAAGCGGGCCTTGAAGGCCTGGTCCGCCAGCAGGGCCTTGGCGACGGCCCGGCCGACCTTGTCGCCGGCGACGAGGTCGCTGGGATAGTGGAAGCCGCAGATCAGGCGGCTCTCGTCATAGCTCTTCACCCGCTCCTCCAGCTTGTCCGACAGCTCGGGAATCGCCGCCTTGAGCAGTTCGGCATAAAGGGCCGCCGTCGCGGCGTGGGCGGAGGGGAAGGAAGTGCCGACAGGCCGGGCGCCGGGGCAAGGCTTGACGCGGGTCTTGGCCCAGAGCTGGAAGGGGCGCTGGCGGCTGGTCAGCCGGTTGACGCTCTTCAGGAGAATGCCGAGCTCGACTTGCGCCTCGCGGAACAGCAGCCGCACCTCGCGATGGGTGTTGTCGACATAGCCGGTGTCCATGCCGTTCAGGAAATTGACCAGAGCGAGGCGCTGGTCGGCAATGGCGGCCTTCTCGCGCTCGGGCGTCCGGTTCGCACTGATCTGCTGGACCTGTTCGAACTCGGCCTTGCCCTCGGGGCTGTTCTGCGCCGGCGGCAGGCCGATGATCTTGGCGATGTCGAGCTTGGCGCCGTCGAGCCAGAGCAGGTATGGCCGCTGCTGGGCGGAAGCCGGCATGGCGAGGCCAAGGCCAAGGGCCAGCCCGGTGCCGAGCAGGGCTGTCCGAAGGGAGGCCTTGCGAACGAGGGCTTGGCAAAAGCGAGCGGCGCGCATCATGTGTCCGGTATCGAGCAAGGGAAGCGGTTCTGGTTGTGGCTGAACGAAACGAAGCAGACGATCTATTCCAGCGTCTCTTTGTTAAGCAAAGATTTTCGCTGCTGCGAAG
>JAEWOG010000020.1 GCA_023460975.1 Actinomycetes bacterium | reverse complement strand
CTGCCAATATCGATGAATGTCGAACTCACCCGAGGTCACCGATGCGTGTTGTGTCACCGCGCCCCTGCTGAACCAGCCGCTGAGCGAGCGGGCCGCGGTGGAGGTGGCCAAGAAGCTCAAGGCCCTCGCCGACCCGGTGCGGCTGCGGCTGTTCAGTGCCATCGCCAGCCATGCCGGCGGTGAGGCCTGCGTCTGTGACATCTCCGGTGGCATCGATGTGTCCCAACCCACGGAGTCACACCACCTGAAAGTCCTGCGCGACGCCGGCCTGCTGACCTCGCAGCGCCGGGCCTCATGGGTCTACTACGCCGTCGTCCCGGCCGCCCTCGGCGAGCTCTCGGTGCTGCTGGGCCTCAACACATCGACGCTCGCGGAGGCAACGGCATGACCGAGACCGCCGCATCGACTTCGGCGCCGATCGTCGCGAAGCTGTCCACCCTGGACCGGTTCCTACCGGTGTGGATCGGCGTCGCCATGGTCGCCGGCCTGCTGCTCGGCCGCTGGACCCCGGGCCTGAACACCGCTTTGGAAAGCGTTCAGCTCGACGGCATTTCGCTGCCCATCGCCCTGGGACTGCTGATCATGATGTACCCGGTGCTGGCCAAGGTGCGCTATGACCGCCTCGACACCGTCACCGGGGACCGCAAGCTGCTGTTGAGCTCGCTGTTCCTGAATTGGGTGCTCGGCCCGGCCTTGATGTTCGCCCTGGCCTGGCTGCTGCTGCCCGACCTGCCCGAGTACCGCACCGGCCTGATCATCGTCGGGCTCGCCCGCTGTATCGCGATGGTCGTGATCTGGAACGACCTGGCCTGCGGTGACCGGGAGGCCACCGCGGTGCTGGTGGCGATCAACTCGGTGTTCCAGGTCGTTGCGTTCTCCCTGCTGGGCTGGTTCTACCTCACCGTCCTGCCGGGCTGGCTGGGGCTGGACACGCAAGGGCTAGAGATCTCGGTCTGGCAGATCGCGCTGAATGTGCTCGTCTTCCTCGGCGTCCCCCTCGCCGCGGGGTTCGCCTCGCGGTGGATCGGCGAGAAGCGCAAGGGGCGCGACTGGTACGAGGAGACGTTCCTTCCGAAGGTCGGGCCGTGGGCGCTGTACGGGCTGCTGTTCACCATCGTGCTGCTCTTCGCCCTCCAAGGCGAACAGGTCACCTCCCGGCCGATGGACGTCGCCCGGATCGCACTTCCCTTGCTGGTGTACTTCGGGCTGATGTGGTTCGCGGGGCTGCTGCTGGGCAAGGGCATCGGCCTGAGCTACGCGCGATCGACGACGCTCGCGTTCACCGCGGCCGGGAACAACTTCGAACTGGCCATCGCGGTCGCCATCGGCACCTTCGGCGCGGCCTCCGGGCAGGCCTTGGCGGGGGTCGTCGGCCCGCTCATCGAGGTGCCCGTGTTGGTCGGGCTCGTCTACGTCTCGCTCTGGGCGGCGAAAGCCTGGTTCCGCACCGACCCCTACACCACCGAATCCATGATCGAATCGAGGACGTCATGACCGACGCTGCTGTCCTTCCCGACGCCGAGGCGTGCGCGCCCTCCGCGATGCACGCGATCGGCGCCGACGCAGCTGCGACTGTGGCCGGGGCGCTCAAGGCGCTCGCGGATCCGCTGCGGCTGCGGATGCTGTCCGCGATCGCGACCGACCCACGCGGCGAGTCCTGCGTGTGCGATCTCGCGGAGCTCGCCGACGTGTCCCAGCCGACCGTCTCCCACCATCTGAAGGTGTTGAAGGAGACCGGGATGCTGCGGTCCGAGCGGCGCAGTACGTGGGTCTGGTACCGGATCGCGCCGGGCAAGCAGCGCGCCGTCGCCGCCCTCCTCGACGCGTTCGCACCAGCGGCAGTCGCCGACGAGCCGGAGGACGCTCAGGCGCGAGTTGACGCGCTTCGGCAGATGGACGCCCGCGTGACCCGGCTCGCCGAGGAACTGGCCGACGAGCTTACCGGGCTGCACCGTGACGTCGTGATCGCGATCGTGCGCGAGTCCTACGCGGGCCTGGTGCGGTCGGCGAAGCTGACGCAGCACATGATCCCGCTGACCGAGCGCTTCGCCCGCCAGCGCCTCGCCGACCTCACCCGGGATCGGTCTTCGGGGGTGCCGCAGGTGCTGTTCGTGTGCGTGCAGAACGCGGGCCGTTCCCAGCTCGCCGCCGCCATCGTCAACCAGCTCGCCGACGGCCGAGTGATCGCCCGCTCCGCAGGCTCGACCCCGGCATCGGACCTGCACCCGCACGTGCGCTCCCTGCTCGTCGAGATCGAAGGCGAGCAGGAGGCTCGGGATGCGTTCCCGAAGCCGCTGACCGACGACGCCGTCCGCGCCGCGGACGTTGTGGTAACGATGGGCTGCGGCGACGTGTGCCCGATCATCCCGGGTGTCCGCTACGAGGATTGGGCCGTCGGCGACCCCGCCCTCGCCTCCCCGCAAGGGGTCGACGCGATCCGACACGACATCGAGTCCCGCGTCCGCGCCCTCCTCGCGACCCTCACCGACTGAAAGAAGCCAAAGATCATGACCGTTCAGCAGCCCTCTGTCCTGTTCGTCTGCGTCCACAACGCCGGCCGCTCCCAGATGGCCGCCGGCTACCTCCGCCACCTCGCCGCAGGCCGCATCGAGGTCCGCTCGGCCGGGTCCATGCCCGCCGAGCAGATCAACCCCGTGGCCGTCGAAGCCATGCGCGAGGAAGGGATTGACATCACCGCCGAGCAGCCGAAGGTGCTCACCACCGAGGCGGTGCAGGCCTCCGACGTGGTGATCACGATGGGCTGCGGCGACGCCTGCCCGTTCTTCCCGGGCAAGCGGTACGAGGACTGGAAGCTCGACGACCCCGCCGGACAGGGCATCGAGGCGGTGCGCCCGATCCGCGACGAGATCAAGGGGCGCATCGAAGCGCTCTTGGCAGAGCTGCTCGTCTGAGGGAGTGTGAGCGCCGGAGGGGCAAGCAACATCGGCGCTTGCCCCTCCCATGCTCTTGAGGGAGCTCAATCCATGCGGGGAACATCGTTGTGCCGCGGGTGTGGCCCGCTAATTGCGTCCCCAGTGGTTGTCGCTCTATCGAGAAGCGCCTCGCAGCGCTGCTTCGATCTGCTCCGGCGTGGGCGCTCCGGCGAATCCGCTTTCCGTCGAGTAGACGCGGCACGCGAGCGAGCGGACCGGTGCGGTCGGGAACAGGTCGACGCCGTCGACGAGGAGCGTGGGTGATCCTCCGAACGGAGAATTCGTCGCTTCGGCCTCGGTCCGGATGGCTACCAGTTCGACGGCCACGTCCACAAATCCGATAGCGTCCAGCGCAGCACGCGCGTTGGCTTCGGCGATGTCCGTGTTCGGGCAGTCGAGGATGTGCAACAGTTCGACCTTCATGCGATCCGCTCTTTTCGGGTCCGAGCCGCGCGGAGCCCGTTGAGGATGACGACGACCTCGGCGATCTCGTGCACCAGCACCACCGCGGCCAGCCCCAGCACGCCGAACAGGGCCAGCGGGAGCAGGGCGGCGATGATCAGCAGCGACAGGATGATGTTCTGGTTGATGATGCGCCTGCCGCGACGGGCATGGTCGAACGCGCGCGGCAGCAGCCGGAGGTCGTGGCCGGTGAAGGCGACGTCGGCGGACTCGATCGCGGCGTCGGAGCCGGTCGCGCCCATCGCGATGCCGATGTCCGCGGCGGCCAAGGCGGGGGCGTCGTTGATGCCATCGCCGATCATCGCGACCGAACCCTTCGCACCGAGCTCTGCGATCGCGGCGGCCTTGTCCTCCGGACGCAGCTCGGCGCGCACGTCGTCGATCCCGGCCTGCGCGGCCAGCGCCTGGGCGGTGCGGGCGTTGTCACCGGTGAGCATCGTCACCCCGACGCCCTGGGCGGCGAGGGTGCGGACCACCTCTGGGACCTCGGGGCGCAGCTCGTCGCGGACACCGACCGCGGCGACCGGGGCGTCGTCGCGGTGCACGATCACGACGGTCATGCCCTGCTCCTCCAAGCCCTCCACCTGGTCGGTGAGGGTTCCGGCGTCGAGCCAGCGGGGGCTGCCGACTGTGACCCTGGCCCCGTCGATCCTGCCTTCGATGCCGTGCCCGGCCTGCTCGGTGACCTCCAGGGCGGCGGGAGCTCCGGGGGCGGCGGCGGTGATCGCGGCGGCCAGCGGGTGGGTGCTGTGCTGCTCCAGCGACGCCGCCCAGGCCAGGGCTTGCGCCTCGGTCACGCCCTCGGCGGTGAGGACGGCGGTGACGGCGGGCTCGTTGCGGGTGAGGGTGCCGGTCTTGTCGACGGCGACGTGGCGGATCACGCCGAACCGTTCGAAGACCGCGCCGGATTTGATGATCACGCCGAACTTGCTCGCCGAGCCGATCGCGGCGACGACGGTCAGCGGGACGGAGATCGCCAGCGCGCACGGCGACGCGGCGACGAGCACCACGAGGGCGCGGGTGATCCACAGCTCCGGGTCGCCCAGCAGCGAGCCGATGATCGCGACGAGGGCAGCGAGGATCAGCACGCCGGGCACGAGCGGCCGGGCGATGCGGTCGGCCAGGCGGGCACGGTCCCCCTTCTCGGCCTGCGCCTGCTCGACCAGCTCCACGATCGTGGTCAGCGAGTTGTCCGTGCCCGCCGCGGTCGTCTCGACCTCCAGGGCACCGGCGGTGTTGATCGCCCCGGCCGACACCGCGTCGCCGGGCTCGACCTCCACCGGGATCGACTCCCCGGTGATCGCCGAGGTGTCCAGGCTCGACCGGCCCGTGCGGACGATCCCGTCGGTCGCGATCCGCTCACCCGGACGCACGAGCATCAGCTGACCAACGGCCAGATCCTTCGTGGCGACCTCCACGGACGCGCCATCCCGCCGGATGGTCGCGGTCTCCGGGACCAGCTTGAGCAGCGCCCGCAGCCCGCCACGGGCGCGGTCCATCGCCTTGTCCTCCAGCGCCTCGGCGATGGAGTACAGGAACGCCAAGGCGGCGGCCTCCTCGACGTAGCCGAGGATGACCGCGCCCACCGCGCTGATCGTCATCAGCAGCCCGATGCCCAGCTTGCCCTTGAACAGCTTGCGGATCGCGCCGGGCGTGAACGTCGACGCACCCAGCAGCAGGCCGATCCAGAACGCCACCAGCGCCGGGACCTCCGCACCCGTCCATTCCAGGACCAGGCCCGTGCCGAAGGCGACGCCGGAGAACACCGGGACCATGATCCCGCGATCGCGCCACCACGGACGCTCCCGCTCCTCCTCGGCCTCCTCGCCGACCCGGGTCTCCGGCTCGTCGCAGCCGCACGCCGCGCTCACGCGCCCGCTCCCGTCCCGCAGCAGCCCGGCACCGTGCACTCGGCATCCACGCACGGCGCGTGCTCGTCCACGGCCAGCGTCACGTCCACCAGCGCCGTGAGCGCCGCCGCGAGGTGCGGGTCGGCGATCTCGTAGCGCGTCTGCCGACCCTCGGGCTCGGCGACCACGATCCCGCAGTCGCGCAGACAGGTCAGATGGTTCGACACGTTCGACCGGGTCAGCTCCAGCTCGCGCGAGAGCACGGCCGGGTAGCTCGGCCCGTCCAGCAGGGTCATCAGGATCCGGGAGCGCGTCGGGTCCGCCATGGCCCGGCCCAGCCGGTTCATGACGTCGAGACGCGAAGCAATAGTCAGCATACGCTGAACTATACAGTGAATGCTGACCTATTGTCGGCTCCGATGACCTCAACCTCGACTATGAACGCCACGCGGCGGGAGGAGTGGCTGCTCCGCGCAGGCCCTCGTCCACGCGCTGGCGATCATCAGGGCCGTCCCGACTGCAGCCAGGGCGGTCAGGACGGCGAATGCCCTCGCGTAGCTCCCGGTCACCTCGGCGAGGACGGCCCCGGCGAACGGGGCGAGGGCGGCGGCCAGCAGGACCGGGAGGCCGAGGACGCCGGAGAGGTGGCCGTAGGCGCGCTCTCCCCAGCGGTCGGTGATCGCGGTCGCCTGCAGCAGCGTGGCGATCCCGCGGCCGACTCCGGCGAGCATCGACGCCGCGATCAGCAGGCCCACCGGGCCCGGCACCACGGCCAGGACCAGCGTGCTCGCAGTCACCAGGATGAACACGGCGGCGGTGCGCGCGGTCAGCGAGGCCCGGTGCGCCAGGCCGGTGTAGACGAGGCGTCCGGCGACCTGGCCGACGCCCCCGAGGCCGAGCACCCAGGCTGCGGCCCGGGCGTCGAGGCCGCGCTCGAGCATGAGCGGGACCAGGGCCAGCAGGCCCGTGTACATGGCCAGCGACGCCGCGGTCAAACCGCCCGTGAGCAGCCAGAACCGCGCGCTGCGCAGGACCGCGACGGCATGGGCGCTGTCGGCGGCGGGCGCGTCGCGATGCCCGCGCGCGGGCCAGGGGCGTCGCAGCAGGAGCCAGTGGGCCGGCACTGTGACGACGGCGAGGGTGGCTGCCGCCCACAGGTAGGTCGCCCGCCAGCCCAGCTGCTCGCCCGCGACCGCCGTCAGCGGCGCGAAGACCGTACTGGCCAGGCCCGCGACGAGCGTGAGCGTGGCCAGCGCCCCGAGACGGCGTGCGTCGAACCAGCCGGTGACCGCGGCGAACGCCGGCGGGTAGAGCACCCCGGCCATCGCGGCCCCGGCGAGCACCCACCCGGCGACGAAGACCGGCAGGCTCCCTGCCGTGCCGATCACCACGAGAGCCAGGACTCCAAGGACCGACCCGACCGTCATGACCAGCCGCGGTCCGCGCCGGTCGATGACGCGGCCGACCGGGACCCCGACCAGCGCCGAGACCACCAGTGCCGCCGAGAACGCCGAGGTGACGGCCATCGAGGACCAACCGGTGTCGGCGCTGATCCGTGGCGCGAGCACCGGAAAGGCGTAGTAGAGCAGCCCCCAGGAGACGATCTCGGTCACGCACAGCGCCGCCAGCACCGCTCCCAGCGATGGGCGGGGTCCGGGCTCAGGCAACGGCGGCACCCCGCGGCAGCCTGGTCAGGGCGTCGACGACGTGCCGGGCGTCGCGGTGCACCCCGCGCAGCGTGTTCGAGGAGAACGACCGCTGGAACTCCACACCGAGGAAGCCCAGCCCCGGCAGCGCGGTCGAGACACCGCGGTCGTGCCGGGGCCTGCCGGCCCCGTCGAGGACGCCAAGCGAGGTCAGGTAGGTCAGGTGCGGCCGGTAGCCGGTCGCGAAGATCACGGCGTCGACCTGCTCCCGGGAGACGTCAGGCCACACGACCCCGTCCGGGGACAACGCGGTGAACATGGGCCGCTGGTCGGGCCGGCCCGCCTCCAGCGCCCGCTTGTACGTGTCGGTCCCGATCACCGGGGTGCCGGTGACGAGCCGTTCGAGGACCGATGGCGGGAGCAGGTCGGCGCGCGTGAGGCGCAGCCACCAGTGCAGGTCGCGTCCGGCGATCATCTGCGGCGCGAACCGCACCCGGTCCCGCACCGCCAGCGACGTCTCCGCGTGCTCGGCGAGCTCGTGGGCCACCTGCACGGCGGAGTTGCCCGCCCCGACGACCACGACCCGCTGCCCGGCGAACTCCTCCGGCGACCGGTAGTCGGCCACATGCAGAACCCGCCCCTCGAATGCCCCCCTGCCGGGGATCGCCGGCACGTGGGGATTGCCGAACGAACCGGAAGCGGCGATGAGCGCGTCACCGACCAGGCTGCTCCCGTCAGCCAACTCCACCGTGAACGCCGGCCCGTCGGCGGTGACGTCGACGACGCGGGCATTGGTCCGGACCTCGACGCCGAGCCGGTCGGCGTATCCGCGCAGGTACTCGACGACCTCGTCGCGGCCCGGGTAGCCGTCCGGGTCGCCGGGGAACGGGTACCCGGGGAAGGAACTGAACCGGCGTGGGGAGAACAGGCGCAGGCTGTCGTAGTAGCGCGGCCAGGACCCGACCGGCTCGTCACCGGCCTCCAGGACGACCGGTTCCCAGCCCCGGACGCGTCCGGTGCGGGCTGCGGCGAGGCCGGACTGCCCGCCGCCGACGATCAGCAGGCGGCCCCGGCTCATCTCGTGGTCCTCGCGCCGATCTGGACCAGCTGCGGCGCGGGCGCGCAGCACGAGTCCGAGGCCGCCTGATCGTCCGGGGCGTCGAACAGGCCAGACCCGCCACACACCCCTGTGTCCGGCAGGACGAGGTCGACGCGCGCGGCCGCCTCACGGTCGCCGGCGATCGCCGCGACGACGCTGCGGACCTGCTCGAACCCGGTCAGAGCCAGGAACGTCGGCGCCCGCCCGTACGACTTCGCCCCCACGATGTAGAAGCCCGGCTCCGGGTGTGCGAGGTCCGCCGCTCCCGTGGCACGGACGGAGCCGCACGAATGCAGGTTCGGGTCCACCTCGACAGCGACCTTCGCCGGAGCCTGCAACCGCATGTCGAGATCGAGCCGGATCTCGGACAGGAACGACAGGTCAGGCCGGAACCCGGTCGCGACGAACACGCGCGATGCCGGTTCCAAACGGCGGCCGTCCTCCGCGAGGAGCACAGCCTGCCCGTCCTCGACCGCCACCTCTTCGGTACGGAACCCGGTGACGAGATCCACAAGCCCGTCCTCGACCGCCTTCTTCGCCCGCTGACCCAGCGCACCGCGCTCGGGCAGTTCGTCCCCGCTCCCGCCGCCGAACGTATTGCCGACCGTGCCGCGGCGCAGCACCCAGCTGATCCGCGTCCCCGGCACCCGCTTCGCTACCCGCGACAGTATCCCGATCGTCGTCGCCGCAGAATGACCGTTGCCGACCACCACCACATGCTGACCAGCCAAACCCAGGGCATCCTCGATCGCGGGCATGCGATGCTCCACCAGCCCCGCATGGACTGCAGCCTCCTCACCGAGCGCGGGGAGACCGTCAGCACCCGCGGGACTCCGGGTGTACCAGGTGCCCGACGCGTCGATCACCGCGTCGGTCTCGATCCGCTCCTGCCCACCATCCGTGCGGCGGACGTGCACGACGAACGGCTGCTCCGCTCGCCCGGCATCGACCGCGAGATCCCGCCCCTTGCGCGCCGCTCCGACCACACGAGCCCCATACCGGACCCGGTCGCCCAGCGCGTCCGCAAGCGGGGCGAGATACCCCTCGATCCACTGCGCCCCGGTCGGATAGCCTTTCTCCGGCGCCACCCACCCCGTCGGCTCCAGCAGGCGTCGAGACGCCGCATCGGTGAGCTCCGTCCACGGCGAGAACAGCCGCACATGCCCCCACTCCGCAACAGCTGCCCCCGGACCATCACCGGCCTCCAGCACGAGCGGGTTCAATCCGCGTTCCAGTAGATGCGCGGCCGCTGCGAGCCCCTGCGGGCCTGCACCGATAACGACGACGGAAACCATACCCAACCTCCATGCATTGACGTTCTTCAATATGAGCAAGCCTGCCTCACGTATCGACAGATGTCAATGCGTAGGGCAGAATGGAGCCATGAACACCCCCGCGACCATCGAGAGCACCCCCGAAGCCTCGACCTGTTGCATCCCGGGGCAACCGCTCGACGATGCGACCGCACAGCAGCTCGCCCGGGTGTTCAAAGCGCTCGGCGACCCCACCCGGGTCAAGCTCATGGCGATGATCGTCGGCAGCAGCGAGGGCGAGATGTGCGTGTGCGACCTCACCGAACCCGTCGGACTGTCGCAGCCGACCGTGTCACACCACATGAAGCTCCTTGTCGAAGCCGGACTCGTGACCCGCGAGCAACGCGGTAAGTGGGCCTACTACCAGCCCACAACCGACACGCTCGCCACTGCCGCGCGGGCGTTCCTCTCCTGATGCCAGAGTCCCGGTTCCGGCCGATGGTCGAGTCCGACTGGCCCGAGGTCGCGAGCATCTACCAAGCCGGGATCGCCACCGGGCACGCCACCTTCGAAGCTGTGCCGCCCGCGAACTGGGCCGCGTTCATCACTTGCAAACGCTCCGAGCTGAGCCTGGTAGCCCTCGACTCCGCAGATCGGGTCAACGGATGGGTTGCCGCGGCCCCCACCTCAACGCGGACCGCCTATGCGGGCGTCGTCGAACACTCGATCTACATCCACCCGGATGCTGCAGGACAGGGCGTCGGCTCCAGGCTCCTGGCCGCATTCCTCGCCGTCGCCGACCACGCGGGCATCTGGACGGTCCAGTCCTCAATCTTCCCCGAGAACACCGCAAGCCTGCGTCTCCACGCGCGCGCCGGATTCCGCACCGTCGGCAGACGAGAACGCATCGCCCGCATGGACTACGGGCCGCACGCCGGCCGCTGGCGCGACACCATCCTCGTCGAACGCCGCACCCCTGCTGATCCCGCAGGAAGCCACGCTGAGGTTGCATCTTCCATGAACATGCACACTCACACCTGCCCCAGCGACCTCTCAACCCGCATCTTCACGCCAAATCGACTTCAGGATTCCTGAACTTGCGGGAATCTCTAGGAGCTCAGGTTCGATCGGACGCCCGTTGCCCCTGAGCCTCGTTCGTGCAGGTCGCGCTGGGTCGACTCTCACCCGCAGTCGAATTGAAGAAGCGTCGGCGTAAGTGACGGTTTCCCTGTACTGTCGACGCATGATCGCCTCGCTTGAAGTTGGTGACTGATGGGGCTGGTGGCGCTGCCGGGTGGCAGCGCTGCTGATCCGGCACTGATAGGTGCGCAGGCGGTCGCGGACTTCGAGCAGGAGCTCGTCGACCAGTACGCGCTGGCTATGTCCGCGGCTGGTCTGACTGATCGGCACATCGGCTCGACGAGGTCGATCGTCATCGAGTTCGCTCGCTCGCTGTCGACACCGTTGTGGGAGGCCAGCTGTGCGGACGCGGATGCCTTCTTGGCCCATCAGCGTCGGTTGGGTCTCAGTGTGTCGACACGTGCGGGCAAGGCTGGCGCGCTGGCGGGCTTCTACGACTTCGTGATCGTCCGCTACGAGGGCACTATCCGCCGTGCTACCGGTGTGCTGGTCGAGCAGCCCATCGATGAGTTCAACCGCCAATCCGGGGCATCGCTGGGCAAGGTCCGGGTGCCCCCGTCGGATGACGAGGTCGACTCGCTGTTCACCGCCTGGCGCGGGTCGGTCCCGCAGGCACGCAAGTACCTGCCCGCGGCCCGCGACTACTTCGCTGCCTCGTTGTGGCGCCGACTCGGGCTGCGGATCAACGAGACCGTGATGCTCGACATCCGCGACTGGCGTCCCGATCTGGGCGAGTACGGCAAGCTCCACGTCCGCCACGGCAAGGGATCCGGGGGCCGCGGGCCCAAGCCACGGCTGGTCCCGGCGATCAACGGCGCGACCCAGTTGCTCGACTGGTGGCTGGCCGAAGTCCGCCCCCACTACGGCGACGACTGGGCTGATCCCGACGCCCCGCTGCTCCCCTCCGAGCGGTTCGACCGCGATCTGGACCGATGCGGGCGCGTCGGCGCGAACGCGCTGCGGCGCGGGCTGGGGATCCAGGTCGAGGAGTGGTTGCCGGCGTGGTCGGGACGGCTGACACCGCACGTGCTGCGGCACTACTGCGCATCGTCGCTGTACGCGGCCGGCATGGACATCAAGGCGCTCCAGGAACTCCTTGGCCACGAATGGCTGGCGACGACCTCGGGCTATCTGCATGTCCGCAGCGACCACATCGAAAGCGCCTGGAACAGTGCGAGCGACCGCGTCGAGGCCCGCTTGGGCCTCCGCCCCCACTGACCGACCTGTCCCGACTGACCCGACCGAAGAACCGATTGACGCAACGAAGGAGAGGATCTCGATGCAGTGGAGTTTGCGGCTACGGGCCGCTGAACGAGGGATCTGGAAGTCCGCGGAGCTGCGCAGGATGCTGGCAGATGCAGGGCTTGAGATCTCCGCCGGCAAGATGTCGTCGTGGTGGGCCGGCACCCCGCCGACGATGCGCCTCGATGAGCTCGACGTGCTGTGCACGGTGCTGGAATGCACCCCGAACGACCTGATGACACCCGAGCCGGACAAGGTCACCGCGCGCCGTCCCCGCAACACCGACGCCGCCAACGGCAACGGCGGAAACGGTGATGGCGATCCGAACGGCGACGGCGGCACGCCACCGGCGGTCACACCGCGGCTCGGCAAGCCGCGCTCGACCCCACCGCTGTAGCCCGAACCCGCATCAACCACGGAAACGACGAGCACCGCATGCCCGCGCCCGGCCCCAACGCGGCGTTGCGGCTGCCGCCCAAGTGCAACCGGTGCCAGAGCAACCGCGTCGCGTGGACCAGCCCCAGGGTCGACTTCTGCTACCAGTGCCTGCCCGGCGGCCCGTTCGCTGCGCCACCCTGTGCCCGCTGCCGCACCCGCACCGACTACTTCAGTCAGGGTCTGTGCAGCCGATGCCATCCCCGCAGCCCCGAGCACATCGGATCCTGCAAAGGCTGCCTGGCCTGGGGCGTCTACCCCCGCCACAACTGGACCTGCTGGTCCTGCCGCTGGTGGCAAACCCACTACCCCAAGGGCATCTGCGCCTACTGCGGCCGCGCCAGCCACGTCAGCGACCGACAAGCCTGTCGCCTGTGCCTCGAGAATGCCCGCCTCGAGCAGGGATCCGCCCGTGCCCCCGACCTGGCCAACGCCAACAACAGCCAACAGCTGTTCTTCGCCAACATGGTCTTCAAGCGGCGCGTGACACCGCTGCCCGACTACGTCCTCTGGGACGGCCGGTGGTCCAAGAAGAACAAGAACCAACTGCCCTACCAGCCCGGCACCAGCTTCGACGACCATGCGCTCGAACAGTTGACCCTGTTCGACATGGACCCGGACCCCGAAGTGCTGCGCCAACGCCTCCTGGTCGAGGACAGCGAACTGATGCGGTATTGCGCGGCCATCGTCGCCGACCACGCCCGTCGCTACGGCTGGAGCGTCAGGCAGCGCAATGCCGTGACGCAGTCCCTGCGGCTGCTGCAGATCCTGCGGCCTACTCCGACCGCGAAGGTCCGTGCCAGTGACGTCGTGGCGTTGCGCCGCTACGACGGCACCATCACCTCCACCCTCGCCGAAGCCGGACTCCTGATCGAGGACGTGCCCACCCGGGTCGAGCGGTACTTCACCACCAAGTTCATCGGATCCGGAGCCCTCCCAGACACCATGCGCGAGCACCTCCAGCTGTGGCTGCACATCATGCTCGGCGGCTCCCGACAAGCACCTCGCCAGCTGCCGCGCGAACCGGAGACAGTCGAGCTCCACATCCAGGGCCTCGCGCCCGTCGTGCAGGCTTGGGTCGAAGCCGGGCGTCAGTCGTTCGCCGAGATCAGCAAGGACGACATCCTGGTCGCCCTCGCCGCCCTGCCCGCCGGCACCAGCCACCGCCACTTCGCGGAGAACGGCCTGAAGTCGCTGTTCAAGATCCTCAAGGGCCGCCGACTCGTCTTCGCCAATCCGATGCGCGGCATCGACCTGACCCGCGTTCCGACGAATCTTCCGCTGCCGCTGGACCCCGTTCTGATCCGGGCCGAACTCGACTCGCCAAACCCGGCCGTCGCGCTCGCCGTGGCACTTGTGGCCTTCCACGGCCTGACCGGCAAGCAGGTCCGCGAGCTTCAGCTGACCGACATCGTCGACGGCCGCCTTCACCTCAACGGCCGAGACATCCCGCTCGCCGCACCCCTCAGGACCCGGCTCAGTGCCTGGCTCGACCACCGCAACCGAACCTGGCCGGCCACCGCGAACCCGCACCTGCTCATCAACCGACGCACCGCGCCACGCCTCGTCCCCGGCGGGCACTCCTTCCCGTGGAGGGACAGTCGGGTCCGGCCGCGGGCCCTGCGCGAGGACCGCATCCTGCACGAGATCCACGCCACCGGCGGCGACGTACGCCGCATCTACGACCTGTTCGGACGAAGTGTCGAAGGCGCCACCCGTTACCTGGCCACCGTCGAGCACCCAGACCTCACAAACGGGAGCCAGCCGGATACCGGGCCCTGACCACGGTGATCGAAGCCGGGCGGGAGTCAGCAGTCGTCGTAACACCCTCACACCACGAAGAAGCAACCGTGGCGCACTCAGATCGGACACTCTGGACATGCCGGCTTTGATCACGTGGCGCAGCGTGGTGGCTCAGCGTCCCCCTATCCGTCCCCCCGAGCCCTCAGATCGCGGGGGGACGCAGCACCCCGCGCCGCGTTCGCGCAGGTCAGATAGCGTCCCCCCGAAAGTCAAGGGAACTTTGGAGCGGGCGCTCGAGCGGTGGAGTAGTCCCGCAAGCGGATCCCGTTCTGGTCACGCTCGGCGTGACACTCCCGTTCTGGTCACGCTCGTGTCGACACCGCGGCCAGCGGGACCGCTGCTCAGCGTCGCGACCTCGCTGTCGCTGCGTGTCTGATGGTGGGCGCGTTCGGCCGCGCCTGACCTGGCCGCGCAGCTCGCCGAGCGACGGTCGGTCACGGCTCGGGGCTCGACCGGCCACGCTGGCGTAAGACACCGCTGGCTGACCATCGTTAGCGCCGGCTCGCTCTTGCCGCACCTGTCGTCACGCTGACTACAGGCCCGCCGAAGGTCGGCGGGCTCACGACCGGTGCCCCGCCTCACACGCCGTGACCGCCGCGATCGACGACGGCGCATCGGCTGGGGCGCTGCGACCGGTGGAACCGATGCTCGCGGCCGAAGCCAGCGGCAAACGCCGCGACCGCAATGGGAGAGCTCGACGGCTGCACTGCGGTCGCCCAGCGGCGGCGACGGAACGAAACGTCGAGGTGACGCGCTGCTGGCTAGCTCGGCGAGGACTCGTCGACCGCCAGTTCGCCTAGTTGGGCCCACTCGATCCCTGGCACTTGTGTATTGACGATCCGCGGGGTCTCGGCGAGGTATCCCGGGAGCTCACGCGTCGCGGCTTGAAAGTGCTCGGATTGGACATGGGACGCGCCCGCGTCTTCGTCGCGGAATGCTTCGAGGAGCACGTATTCGTTTGGGTCGTCCAGGCTGCGCGACCAGTCGAACCACAAGCACCCCTCCTCGCTGCGGGTCGACTCGGTGAACGAGCGCGAGACTTCCGGCCAATTGTCGGCATGCTCGGGTTGCACTAGAAAGCGTGCGGCGATGAAGATCATGGGTACCTCTCGTCGGATTGAAGTTGTTCGGAAAGTTGAAGGTGACGCGACGCGACCGTTGCCGCTGCCAAATGGTCGTCCAGTGGGAAGAGGCCGTCGGTGACAATCCAACGTCGAGCAGCGGGCCTTCTCAGACGGCCCGGTCGCCAAGCGCCGTCGGTTTGTCGAAGGACCAGGCCGTTCTCATGGCCGGGCTGCCGCACGCGGGAACGTGTCCTCGAAACTCTTGCGTTCATGCTCAGCAGACGCAAAGCCGGCGTGATTAGGTCGTCGGTTCGATTCCGACAGGCGGCTCCGGCGAACAGCCCCTGACCTGCGCAAACGCAGGGCAGGGGCGGTTCGGTTCTGGTGGTCGCGCGATGCGCTGGCCTCACGGCTCTGCCCGACACCGACGTCGCTCTCCTTTGCGACGGACCCCTCGCCGGCTGAGCGCTCGCGGCCGGCATCCTGTCCGTGTGCCGATAGGCCTCGCACCGCTCGGCAACGCAGCGTGGCGTTGCGTCGCGACCTGGCGACGGCTCGGCCGGGGCGCGATCGTCTCGTGCGTTGGCGGACTACGGGAGCTTGGACGCGAGGACGTCGGCCGCCAGGATCTCGGGTGCTGCGCTGAGGAGGTGCTGGTTGGCCATCAGGGCTGCGACGATGGCGCCGTTGGCGTGGGCGTCGCGAGCGGCCTCGTCGGGGAATGCATCGAAGATCCAGAAGGTGTCGGCGTGGGTCCTGACCGCGAACCAGACAATCGTTCCTACTTCTTCGTTGGCGAGTGCGACAGCGCCGGCGAGCAGATCGGCGAGCGCGTCGTGCTGTCCATCGGCCGCGACGATCTTGGCGACGAAGGCATACGGAAGTGATGCGGGTGTGGACATGAGGGGGTTCTCCTAGGTGTCGAGATTTCTTGGTAAGTGAGTTCAGCGTATGACGAGCAAGGGCATGTGAGAAGTGGCGTATACGGCAGTATTGCTATTGTTCGCGCCATGCGTATCGGACTGATCGCGATCGACGGCTGCTTCGGTTCGGCTGTCGCGTCGGTCATCGACATCGTGCGGGTGGCCGACGGAGCCCGCGGCGATGTCGACCCGCGGATCGACCCGATCGAACTCGCCATCCTCGGACCGAAACGGAGAGTGACCACGACGGCATCGATGACCCTGTCGGTGGACCACCCGCTGTCGGAGTCCGCAGAGTTCGACGTGGTCGTCGTCCCTGCGCTTGGAACCCTCACGGCCGCCGCTACCAACGACGCCCTCCAGAGCCGAGATGCTCGTTCGGTCATCGCCTCGCTCGGGCGCCTCGACGACGCGACCACCCGGATCGCCGCGGCGTGCACCGGCGTGTTCGCTGTCGCCGAAACCGGACGGATGCATCATCGGCGGGCGACGACCAGCTGGTTCCTGGGGCCGGAGTTCCTGAAGCGCTATCCGACCGTCGCCCTCGATCTCGACACCATGGTCGTGGTCGACGGGAACCTCGTCACCGCCGGCGCCGCGTTCGCCCACATCGACCTCGCGCTCTCACTCGTGCGATCGATCAGCCCCGACCTGGCCCAACATGTCGCCAAGCTCCTCATCATCGACGAGCGTCCGTCGCAGGCGGCCTTCGTCGCCTACGAACATCTCCGGCACGAGGACCCGATCGTCGTCGAGTTCGAACGCTTCGTGCGCGCCCGCCTGGACGAACCGTTCAACGTCGCCTTCGTCGCGCAGTCGCTCGGCACCAGCCGGCGCACCCTCGAACGACGAGTCCGTGCGGCGCTCAACCTCACCCCGCTCGGCTTCGTCCAACGGCTTCGCATCGAACGAGCTCGGCACCTCTCAGCAACCACGGACCTCACCTCCGCCGAGATCGCGCTACGGGTCGGCTACGCGAACGCCGAGACTCTGCGCTCCCTCCTGCGTAGGGAGCGACGCCGTTCCTGACCTATCGCCATGCCTGTAGCCGGTGTCCTAGTGCTCGACTGGAACCACCCCTCAGCACGTCGCGTCGACGCTCCTGCGTCGCCCCTGGACGACCCACTCGACACGCCCGCAGCACAGGCCATGTGACGTGCCCCGGCTTCCCGGACGGTCGGGGTTGGGTGGCTGTGATGTCGCTGCGTTCTCGTCGAGGGGGTCAGCAGACCCGATCAGGGTCGATTGGGATGAGACGCGAAGGCGGTCAGGTCAGGGCGGCCGAAGCCGGCCGGCGGGGTAGCGTCGGTCACGTCGAGGTCTTTCGGATGGATGGCGTAGGAACCTCCATCGTCGGGAGACCTCGACGTCTACCTGCGGACCGACGCGCCCGGCCGACCTATGTGAAGTCTCAGGACTTCGTGGACGGTTCTGTCTCAAGACATCGTGGACAGTCTGTCTCGTGACTTCGTGGACGGTTCGAGGCTCGGTTCGCTGTGGGCATGGACTTCAACCACGTGCCCGCCGATGTGCGGTGGGCGATCGCGAACTGGCCCGACGATGCCGAGCGCGGCGCGGTGACACGATTCTGTGCACGTCACGAGATCAGCCGGGCGGTCTTCTACAAGATCCGTCGCCAGGCACGCGAACTGGGAGCTGTCGACGCGACCGAACCTCGATCGCGTCGACCACACCACAGCCCGACGCGCACAGACGAAGCCATGATCGAGCACGCGTTGGCGGTGCGGGCCTGGCTGGTTGAGCAGGGCCTGGACGCCGGCCCGTTGTCGGTGGGCGCCAAGATGACTCGCCAGGGGTTGGCCCCGCCGTCGCGGGCCACGCTTGCCCGGGCGTTCGCCGTAGCGGGGGACTCGAAGCCTGAGTCTCGCAAGCGGCCGCGTGCAGCGAACCGGAGGTTCGTCTACCCGGCCCCGAACTGCTGCTGGCAGATCGATGCGTTCGCGTGGTCTCCCTGGCCGACGGCACCAGCGTCGCGATCCATCAGGTCATCGACGACCACACCCGCATGGCGGTAGCAACCCTGGTTGCTGACGGTGAGACCGCCAAGGCGGCCGTGCAGGTCGTGTCCACCGCGATCCGTCGCTGGGGCGTCCCGCAGCGCCTGTTGTCGGACAACGGGCTCGCGTTCAATCCCACCCGCCGCGGGTTCACCGGCAAGCTCGTCGACTATCTGCTCGACCTGGGTGTCAAACCCATCACGGGCAAACCTGACCGGCCCACGACGCAGGGCAAGAACGAGCGGTTCCACCAGACCCTGCAGAAGTGGCTGAACGCACGACCCCCCGTCAAGACGATCACCGCACTCCAGGCGCTGGTCGACGAGTTCGACCAGTACTACAACCACGAGCGCACCCACCAGGCGCTCGCAGGCCAGACTCCAGCCGAGGCCTGGGCCGCAACACCGCCCGCACCGGAGCCAACAGCCGAGCCGCGCATGCCGCGAATCCCGCCCGCGGCACGAACACCCCCGCAAGATCCCGGGGCCTCGTCCGCCCGCACAAGAGCACCACTCGCGCTGCACGCGGCGCAAGGAACCGCCACCTTGAAGGTCAAGCAGAACGGACAGATCAAGACGCTGAGCTGTCTGTTCTACGTGGCCACCAGCCGGGCCGGGCAGACCGTCCACGTCATCTGGGACGAGACGACCGTTCAGATCTTCACCCACGACGGCGAACACCTCGTCACCTACCCCCGACCCGAGACGACCGGCATCTACTACGGGCCCAGAGCCGCCCGCACCGGGACACCCATGAAGGACGCCGGCCAGAACCCCTCAGCCGGGGTCACCGGCACCGCACGCCGAAAAGTCTCCAAGGGCGGATACGTCGGCGTCCTCGCCTGCAAGTTCTACGCCGGCTACAAACGCCAAGGCGAACAGGTCACCATCACCTGGGACGCGGCCACCGTGACGATCACCGACGCGACCGGGCAAAGGATCGCCCAGTACGACAAACCCACCCAGACCCGCGGCTGGCACGGCCCCACCCAGAACCGACCGTCCACGAAGTCCTGAGGCATGTCAGCGTCCACGATGTCTTGAGACACATCCGTCCACGATCTCCTGAGACATCACATTCAGACCCCAATTACACCGTGGAATGGGATGAGCCCGATTAGCAAGGACGACCTCCGGGCTGGTGACATCATGCTGAGGCCCGGCCACACGCTGATCTTCCATCAGCTGGGCCGACGGCTCACGGACGAGCAATTGGGCGTACGAGCAGCAGCGGCCCGGGACGGTCGCTGTCCATCACGTCGTGCCCTATCCGTACTGGCGGGGGAGGAGAGCGTGGTCCCGCGACGATTCATGGACCCAAACGGTGGCTCGTTGCTCAGGGCAGGTGGACGGTGAACGGGATCTTGTGGGTCATGAGAAGTTCCCGCAATTCGTCGTCGGGCCCGACTGATCCATCTGCTCTGGGGAAGAACTCCCAGCGAACAGAGTCGATGGGAGTGTGGGGGTCGGCGAGTAGAGCCACGTCCTTCGCGATCTCGCGCCGGACGTGGTCCGTGGTTCGTACGAATCCATTCTTGACCTCGATCGTCGCCCTGGCATGGGGGTCATATACGTCGATCCTGCGTGAACCCAGAACGCTGTTCGGCGCGCAGGCGGGGCAGGGGAAGAACGCTTCCGTTCTGGCGTCAGGCACAGAAGCGGCCAAGTCGATCTGTGCCTCTCGCTCGTACTTGTACATGCGCGGTGACTTTTGGACCCGGCTTGCATTTCTGATCGCGTCACTGAGAACACGGACGTCGTTGCGCTGACGTACGAGAGCGAGGATCTGCTTGTCCTGCATCCTGGCCTTCTTTAGAGTTTCTGTGCTCTCTGGGTCGTAGGCGGACACAAGCTGCATGCGCACGGTCTCGGGGATCTTGTCGGCCTTGGCTATGTACGCCAGCCCGTCGAGTTGCTTTCGAACAGGCACCCGACGAAGGAAGCGCACTCCCTTCGATACGACAGACGTGGCATCACCGCCCACCGGTACAAACGCTGCCGCCGCGAGTCCGGCGCCAACAAAGTTGAGCGTCGACACGTTTCCGATGAGATCGAGGACATCCTTGTAGGCTAGGAAACCCCCGGCGATCGATCCTGCGAGAAAGGCGACGGAGTCTTCCTCGCATCGGCTCCAACCTTCGGGGCAAGCGGCACCAGCGGCGAAGTCCTGGGCGTAAGCCCATTTTGAGACTTCCTCGTCGTACACCATCGGGTCGAAGCCTGCCGACGTGTTGCTGACTTCCCAGCCGTCGTTCCTCTGGTCTCCGTCCGTGTTCTCGTGGAGTGGATCGGTGCCGTGTTGGTCGAGTTCAGCGAAGTCGCTTAGGCCGTCGTGGTCTGTGTCGGACTGCCACGGATCGGTGCCGACATCAAACTCTAGAGAGTCGATAGCGCCGTCGGCGTCGGAATCCGATGCGGTGGGGTCTGACACGACGAAGCGGAAGGCTTCGATGTCGAGTGGCAGATGGAGGATCGCGTGTGCTGCGGAGGCGTCGAACGAGGCCAGGTCATTGGTGACTTCCTGCCCGTCGTTCATGCCGTCGCCGTCGGTGTCCGCGCGTTCTGGATCGGTGACGTAACGCGTTCCGCGGGCATCCCAAGCTCCTTGGGCTTCCGCGCAGTCGCTGAGGCCATCCGCATCGGAGTCGGTGCCGACGTTGGGTTGTGCCTGCGTGGCCAGCGTCGGGCCGACCAAATCCTGTGCTTGAGAGAAACGGCCGCCGGTGTCTTCGGCCATGGCGGTGAGCAGATCGGCGTCAGCGCTTGGCCCCAAGCCGATCGTGAAGATCGCGATGTCGGCGGTCGCGGCTTCTGCGGTCAGGGCCTCGTCGTAATTGCTGAGACCATCGGTCATCACGACGATGTACCTATCGCGACCGGCGTTCGCGAGCGCCAGGACGTCGATGGCGGCTCGCAGACCCGCGCTCAGACTGGCGTCACCAGAGTCGTCGACCGAGCCCAGGCCTGCGATTAACGCCGACTTGTCGTCGGTGAGGTTGGCAGCGACGACACCGCCGCGGTCGAGGTCCACCACTGACGCGCGGGCGCCAGGACGAAAGCCGTTCACGAGTGCGGCGGATGCGGATACCCGGACTTGATGAGGATCCGCGGTCGACATCGCTGCGGACGAGTCCAACACGAGAACTACATCCTTGTCTGACGTGCCGCAGGGATCTTTCTGAGTGCCGCCGCCAACGCCCTCGCCGTCGTCGCTCGTGACATTGTGAACCACCGGCGCCGCAAGTAAGGCCGTCGCGAGTACGAGACCGAGAGCGACGGCTCCCAAGCGCACCCTCATTCGGGGAGGGGGCTCGGGAAGATCCTCAGACAACTCACTCACGCGCCCTAAAGTATCGGCGCGCATCGACTCCCATGGGGTACTTCGTCAGAGGCGTCTCTCGTCCCCGCGAGTGCGGTGTCCATGTCACGGCCGTCAAACGCTTGACGTCATATGCGTGCACAGAGTCGCCGTACTGATTCCTTCCCGACCACGTGGGAGTTGCCGGTAGGCATCTGGGACTGCTGCGCGGAGAGGTGACAGCGCCAACCCCGGTGTCGCACCGTCAGGCCGAGCAGAGATGGAGAGTGGTGGCTTTGGTGGTGAACACCTTCCCGCTGACCTGGCCCCACGGCCCGTTGCCGGCGCGGGTGGCCATCGGAGACCTAGGGTGATCGCTGTGAACGACACCGGCCGCAGGGCGACGCCAGGTCTGGCCTTCATGGTTGTGCTTGCGCTCTTCAGCCTGTTCTGGCTCGCTCAGGATCTCTCTGAAATCAGCGAAGGTTCGGCCTTCACCACCGTGGACTGGGTACGCGTCGCCTGTCTGGGTGTGGGGCTCGTGGTCGGCCTCGCGGGTGTTGTTCAGTGGTGTGTGTTGCGTCGTCGTGGGCGGCCTTCACCCCTGACGTCCTCGGAGCCGTGATGCCCCCTTCGGAACTCGTCGCGAGGGTGGTGAGCTGAGTGCGCGGCGGCCGGGGCCAACGTGGTCGGGCCGGGACGGAGGCTTGTTCCTCGGAGCGAGCGACAGACTGGAGCGCAAGGAGGGGCGATGCCGGTGCAGGTCGAGCCACGCGAGTTTCGGGACGAGGTGCTGCGATGACGGTGGTGGTGATGGGTGGTCTCCCCGGATCGGGCAAATCCCATCTCTCAAGGCGCTTGGCTGCGCAATTGCCCGCGTCGTTGCTGACCGTCGACACAGTCGAGCGCGGCATGCGTGCTGCAGGCATGGGGGAGGACCAGCCGATCGGGTTGGCGGCCTATGGCGTGGCGCAGGCGATCGCTGCTGAGCAATTGGCCGTGGGTCTGACGGTGATCGCGGACGCGGTCAACATCCACCCCGATGCGCGCGCTGCATGGCTTGGACTCGCCGAGGCCGCCTGCGTGGGCCTCGTCGTCATCGAGGTGGTGTGCTCCGACCAGGAGGTGCACCGCCGGCGCCTCGAGGAGCGGGACGACGACGTCCCGCCAGTCGACTGGGCGCAGGTGCAGCGGCTCCGCTCCGTGTACGCGCCCTGGCCGGCGCCCACGACAGTGGTTGACACGCTGGGCAGCGTCGACCTCGCTGCGCTGGTCGGTCTCATCCGGTCGGCCTGAAGACCCGTCCCCTCGGGGGAAGGGCCGCGACCAGCCGCTCAGAGCATGCTGCATCGAGACGGCGCTGCGCTTCGGGGCAGGCCCCCGCACATACCCGCGGAACGTTACTGATCCGTAGGGCTATTCATTCGTCTTGGGCACCTGTACAACTTCCTCGTCCCCGCAAGTGAGGAAGGTCACAGATGAACGTACCCACCCCCGCCCCCACGTCTGCCAGCCCGTCCCGACGCAGCGTGATCGCCGGCGCTGCTGGCGCACTCATCGGCGTCGGCGCGCTGAGTGCATCCCCGGCCCGCGCCGCCGTCCAAGCCACATCCGCCACGATCGAGTCCGGCAGCTCAGTCCCCGTGCTCGTCATTGGCACCGGCTACGGCGGAGCGGTCACGGCGTTGCGCCTCGCCCAGGCTGGCATCCATGTCGAGATGGTCGAGATGGGCCGCGCCTGGGACACCCCCGGTCCCGACGGCAAGATCTTCAGCGGCCTCCTGTCGCCCGACGACCGCGCGTACTGGATGCGCAGCCGCACCAAGCAGCCGCTGAGCAACTTCCTCGGCTTCCCGATCGACCGCAACGTCACGCCGTACACGGGCGTCCTCGACCCCGAG
This sequence comes from Actinomycetes bacterium, assembly GCA_023460975.1. Taxonomy (GTDB): domain Bacteria; phylum Actinomycetota; class Actinomycetes; order Propionibacteriales; family Nocardioidaceae; genus Nocardioides. Next base: position 65,142 of record JAEWOG010000020.1, on the reverse strand, counting down.
GAGTTCTCCGGCATCACGGTCTACCAGGGCCGCGGCGTCGGCGGCGGCTCCCTCGCCAACGGCGGCATGGCGGTCACGCCACGTCGGGAACGCTTCGGCCAGGTGCTCCCGTCCGTCGACGCCGCCGAGATGTACGCGAAGTACTACCCGCGCGCCAACGCCTCCCTCGGTGTCAACGAGATCGACCAGGCCTGGTGGGAGTCCACGCCCTACTACAAGTACGCCCGCGTCGGACGCAAGCACGCGCAGCGCTCCGGGTTCCAGTTCGTGATGGTGCCCAACGTCTACGACTTCAACTACATGAAGGCGGAGGAAGCGGGCACGGTCACCAAGTCCGCACTCGCCTCCGAGGTCATGTACGGCAACAACGGCGGCAAGCGATCGGTCGACAAGACCTACCTGGCGCAGGCCAAGGCCACCGGACGAGTCCGCATCTCGCCGTTGCACGAGGTCACCGACGTGCGCCCGGGCCCCGGCGGGTACGTCGTGACCATGCGCGAGACCAACACCGCAGGCGCCACCGTCGCCCTCAAGCAGGTCAGCGCAGCGAAGGTCTTCTTCGCCGCAGGCAGCGTCGGGACCTCCAAGCTGCTGGTCAAGATGCGCGCCACGGGGGCCCTCCCCGCACTCAACGACGAGGTCGGCCGCGGCTGGGGCGACAACGGCAACATCATGGTCGGGCGCGCCAACCACATGTGGGACGCAACCGGCTCGAAGCAGTCGTCGATCCCCACGGCAGGCATCGACAACTGGGACGCCGGCGGGGCCTTCGCCGAGGTGGCCCCCGTCCCGGCCGGACTGGAGACGTACGCCTCCCTCTACCTGGCGATCACCAAGAACCCCAACCGTGCTCGCTTCACCTGGAACGCGGCTGCGAACCGGGTGGACCTCGACTGGACCACGGGCATGAAGCAGCCCGCGATCACGATGGCGCGCTCGATCTTCGACAAGATCAACAAGAAGGAAGGCACCGTCTACCGCTCCGACCTGTTCGGCGCGTCGAAGGTCTGGGGCGACACGCTCACCTACCACCCCCTCGGCGGGGCGGTGCTGGACAAGGCGACGGACAACTACGGACGTCTCAAGGGCTACGCGGGCCTGTACGCGATCGACGGCTCCCTGATCCCCGGCAACACGACGGTCAACCCGCTGGTCACCATCACCGCGCTCGCTGAGCGCAACATCGAGCGGATCGTGGCCACCGACTTCTGATCGACCTCCCACGACGGCGGGCAGTCCCGAGCGCTCCACGGAGCGGGGGCTGCCCGCCCTCACGTTTCGCCGGTACGCGTGAGTTGTGAGGGTGTGAGGAAAAGTTGACAGTTCGGAACATGCGGGGTCGGTAGGGCGAAACCTGCGTTCCTGAGGATCGAGTCACCTCGACTTCCCAGGAGTTGCCGATGACCACCGTCACCGAGCCCGGCTCGACCACGTCCGCCCCCGCCCAGCCGCACCCCCGGCGTACGCGCCGGTGGATCGACGACTGGCGACCCGAGGACCCCGAGTTCTGGGCATCGACCGGCCAGCGTGTGGCGCGCCGCAACCTGGGATGGTCGATCTTCGCCGAGCACCTGGGCTTCTCGGTCTGGCTGATCTGGAGCGTCAGCTCGGCCTTCCTCCTCGCTCAGGGGTTCTCGTTCACTCCTCAGCAGCTCTTCCTGCTCGTGGCCCTGCCCAACCTGGTGGGCTCGCTGCTGCGCCTGCCGTACACCTTCGCGGTGCCCAAGTTCGGTGGCCGCAACTGGACGATCGTCAGCGCGGTGCTGCTGCTGGTGCCGACCCTGCTCTTCGCAGCGGCAGTGCAGAACCCCGCGACCCCCTACTGGGTCTTCTGCGTCATCGCGGCCACCGCCGGTGTGGGCGGCGGCAACTTCGCCAGCTCCATGGCCAACATCAACTTCTTCTACCCCGACTCCAAGAAGGGCGCGGCCCTCGGGCTGAACGCGGCAGGGGGAAACCTGGGCGTCTCGCTGGTCCAGCTCCTGCTCCCCGTCATCGTGGGAGGCGCCGGGATCTTCGGCCTCGTCAAGGCCAGCGAGCACGGCATCCACCTCCAGACGGCCGCCTACGTGTACGCCGGCCTCGCCGTCGTCGCGACGCTGGGGGCGTACTTCTTCATGGACAACCTCGGCACCGCGATGTCCAAGCCCCGCGAGCAGCTCCAGGTGGTCAAGAAGCCGCACACCTGGATCATGGCCTTCCTCTACATCGGGACGTTCGGCTCGTTCATCGGCTACTCCGCGGCGATGCCGCTGCTCATCAAGCTCAACTTCTTCGTCCCCGAGCCGGCACCGCTGGGCACCGGCATCTACTTCGCGTACTACGCCTTCCTCGGCGCGGGGATCGGCTCCGCCACGCGACCGTTCGGCGGCTGGCTCGCCGACCGCTTCGGTGGCGCCAAGGTCACCCTGGCCGCGTTCGTCGGCATCATCGTCTCGACGCTGGCCGTCCTCGCCACGCTCGCCCAGCTCACCCCCAACCCCACCGCCGACCCAGCGATCGCGCTGGCGAACAAGGAGTGGTTCCCCCTCTTCCTCGGCTTCTTCCTGCTGGTGTTCGCCGCCACCGGGATCGGGAACGGCTCGACGTACAAGATGATCCCCGCGTACTGGCGGGCCGAGGCCGAGCGCAGCACCGCCGCCGGGACACCCGAGCGCACCGCGGCGATCACCGCAGCCACCAAGCAGGCTTCCGCTGCCATCGGCGTCATCGGCGCGGTGGGTGCCGTCGGCGGATTCCTGATCCCGCTCGCCTTCAGTGCGCCCTGGGTCGCCGACCCGCTGCAGGCCACCCGCGGCGCCTTCATCGTGTTCACCTGCTTCTACGTGGTGTGCGCCGCGCTCACGTGGGCCGTCTACCTGCGCCGCCCGCGCACCGCCGCCATGCCGGGCCTCGCAGGCTCGCGGATCTGAGGCAGCGATGACCACGACCCACTGCCCCTACTGCTCGCTGCAGTGCGGCATGCGGCTGGAGACGGCGGGCCGGACCCTGAACGTCACCGCCTGGGAGGAGTTCCCCGTCAACGAGGGCGCCATGTGCCGCAAGGGCTGGAACGCGGCCGGGCTGCGGGGCCACCGCGAGCGGCTCACCACGCCGCTCGCGCGGGACACCGCCACCGGCGAACTGCGTGCCGCCACGTGGGACGAGGCGTTGGCCCGCGTCGTCGACGGGATCCGTACGGCCCAACGCGCGGGAGGCGCGGACGCCGTGGGCGTCTTCGGCGGCGGTGGCTTGACCAACGAGAAGGCCTACAGCCTGGGCAAGTTCGCCAGGGTCGCGCTCGGCACCAGCCAGATCGACTACAACGGCCGGTGGTGCATGAGCTCGGCAGCCTCCGCCGCGAACCAGGTCTTCGGGATCGACCGCGGACTGCCGTTCCCGCTGGCCGACATCGAACAGGCCGACGTCGTCGTGCTGGTCGGCTCCAACATGGCCGAAACCATGCCGCCGGCAGCCCGCCACCTCGACCGCCTGCGTGAACGCGGCGGGAACGTCGTGGTCATCGACCCGCGACGCACCGCCACCGCGGAGAGGGCGGACGTCCTGATCCAGCCGGTGCCGGGCACCGACCTCCCGGTCGCTCTGGGAGTGCTGCACCTGCTCGACGCGGCAGGGGCGCTGGACGAGGCCTACCTCGCGGACCGCGTCACCGGCTTCGATGCCGTACGTGACTCAGTCGCAGCGTGGTGGCCCGAGCGGGTCGAACGAGTCAGCGGAGTCAGCGTCGAGGAACTGCGCGCCCTGGCCGACCTGCTCGCCGGAGCGCGCAAGGTCCTGGTGCTCACCGCGCGCGGCGCCGAACAGCACAGTCAGGGCACCGCGACGGTGCTCGCGTGGATCAACGTGGCTCTCGGGCTCGGGATGGTCGGGCGGGAGCACGCCGGGTACGGCTGCCTGACGGGCCAAGGCAACGGGCAGGGCGGTCGTGAGCACGGCCAGAAGGCGGACCAGCTGCCGGGCTATCGCATGATCGACGACCCCGCCGCTCGCGACCACGTGGCCGCGGTCTGGGGCATCCCGGCTGCCACGCTGCCGGGCAAGGGACGCTCCGCGTACGAACTCCTCGATGCGCTGGGCACGGCCACCGGCCCCTCCGCACTCCTCGTGTTCGCCTCCAACATCGTCGTCTCGGCGCCCAACGCGACCCACGTACGCAGTCGACTGGCCAGCCTGGACCTGCTCGTGGTCGCCGACATCGTGCTCAGCGAGACGGCCGCCATGGCCGACGTCGTCCTGCCGGTGACCCAGTGGGCCGAGGAGACGGGCACCATGACCAACCTGGAGGGTCGCGTCATCCTGCGTCAGCAGGCAGTGGCGCCGCCGCCCGGTGTGCGCAGCGACCTCGACGTCATCGCCGATCTGGCTGCCCGTCTCGCCTCGCCCATCGCCTTCGAGACCAATCCCGCTGCCGTCTTCGCCGAGCTGGGGCAAGCCTCCGCAGGCGGTGTGGCTGACTACTCCGGCATCACCTACGAGCGGATCCGTGCCGAGCACGGCGTGTTCTGGCCCTGTGCGGGCGCCGACCACCCCGGCACCCCGCGGCTGTTCGCCGACACCTTCGCGACCCCGAACGGCCGGGCCCGCGCCCGCGTCGTCGACCATACGGGTGCCGCCGAAACCCCCGACGCCGACTACCCCCTGCACCTGACGACCGGGCGAGTGCTCGCCCAGTACCAGTCCGGCGCCCAGACGCGTCGAATCCGGGACCTGACCGATGACGGCCCGTTCGTCGAGATGCACCCGATGCTGGCCGACCGGATCGGGGCCTACGACGGCTACCCGGTCACCCTGAGCACGCGGCGGGGGACGATGACCGCTCCGGCGCGGGTCGTCGACTCGATCCGGGCGGACACGGTGTTCGTCCCCTTCCACTGGGTCGGCGCCAACCTGCTCACCAACGACGCCCTGGACCCCAGCAGCCGGATGCCGGAGTTCAAGGTCTGCGCCGCGGCCGTCGCGCCCTCCCTGTCGACCGCAGCAAGCCTGCCTGCTGCGGCGGGGGTGACCGGATGACGCGCGTGGTGATCGTCGGGGCCGGGATGGCGGCCTCGCGGCTCGTCGAGGGGCTGCTGGCGCGCGGCATGGATGACATCACCGTGCTGGGCGACGAGCCGCACCTGCCGTACAACCGCATCCTGCTCTCGGCAGTGCTGGAGGGAACCCACCGCCCAGGCACCCTCGCGCTGCGCAGCTCCGAGTGGTACGCCGAGCGCGGCGTGGACCTGCGCCGCGACACACGCGTCGTGGACATCGACCGGGAGCGTCGCCGGGTCGTGCTCGCCGACACCACTGAATGTCCCTACGACGTGCTCGTGCTGGCCACGGGGTCGATCCCGACGCTGCCGCCGATCCGGGGGCTCGTCGAGGCCACCGGCCGCTTGCACCCGGCCGTCCACGCCTTCCGCACGATGGCGGACTGCGAACGTCTCGACGAAGCCGTTCCGGGCGCGCGTCGAGCAGTGGTCGTGGGGGGTGGCCTCCTGGGCCTCCAGGTGGCGCGCGCGCTGGGCGTCCGTGGTCTGGACGTCGAGGTGGTCGAGGGCGGGGAGCACCTGCTGCGCTCGCACGTCGACGAGAAGGCCGGCGCGATCCTGGCCCGCGACCTGCGTCGCCTCGGGACGGCCGTCTACACCGGAGCGCGGGCCGTACGGCTCACCGACGACGGACTCGTCCTCGACAACGGCTACGTGCTGTCCACGGACCTCGTGGTCCTCACCGCCGGTGGGCGCCCGTCGGCCTCGCTGGCGCGCGCCGCCGGCCTGGAGACCCGGCGCGGCATCGTGGTCGACGAGACGCTCACGACCAGCGACCCCGCCATCCATGCCATCGGCGACTGCGCACAGTTCGCCGGTCGTACGACGGGGTTCGTCCCGGCCGCATGGGAGCAGGCGGGCGTGCTCGCCGATCGGATCGCCGGCGGCACGTCGACCTATGACGGCAGCCGTACGGTCGCCCGACTGCGCGCCACGGACCTCGAGGTGGCCGTCCTCGGCGAAGCCGACGCAGCAGACCGCGAGGGCGCCCGCGTCGTGGAGATCTCCAATCCCATCGCCGGATCGCACCGACGCCTGGTGGTGCGCGACGGCGTCGTGGTTGCGGCCACGCTGGTGGGCGACCTCTCGCGCGTCGGCCTGATCACGCAGCACTTCGACCGCCGCTCGGTGCTGGGCCCGCACGAGCCGGGGGCTCTCCTGATGGGGGAGCGGCCGGTCGAGGCGAGTGAGTTCAGCCTGCCGGACGAGGCCGAGGTGTGCGCCTGCGCCGGCGTCACCGCCGGAGCGATCCGCGCCTGCCACTCACTCGAACACGTCCGCGACAGCACCCGAGCCACCACCGGCTGCGGCGGGTGCGCCGCCGCCGTCCGACAGATCTTGGCGACCCGTCCCACCCTCGAAGGAGCACCGTCATGAGTCCTGCCCACCGCCGTCAGCTCGTGGTCGTCGGCCACGGCATGGTCGGTCACCGATTCGTCCAAGCAGCGATCGAGCGTGGCCTCACCGAGACCCACGACATCGTGGTGGTGGGGGAGGAGTGCCGTCCCGCCTACGACCGCGTCGCTCTCACCTCCTACTTCGAGGTCGGGGCCGAGGCCCTCTCGCTGCTGCCGGAGGGCAGCTACGAGGACCCCCGCGTACGGCTCGTCACCGGGGTCGAGGTGAGCGCGGTCGACGCCGATCAGCGCACCGTGGACCTGAGTGACGGCAGCCGGCTGGGGTATGACGAGCTCGTCCTGGCCACCGGAGCGGCCCCCTTCGTGCCACCCATCGAGGGGCACCAGCTGCCGGGTTGCTTCGTGTACCGGACCATCGAGGACCTCGAGGCGATCCGCGAGGCCGCGGCCACGGCGACCGTGGGCGCGGTGATCGGTGGTGGCCTGCTCGGGCTGGAGGCCGCGAGCGCCCTCTCGCAGCTCGGACTCGACACCCACGTGGTGGAGATGGCGCCTCGACTCATGGCCGTCCAGGTCGACGACGCGGGTGGCGCCACGCTGACCCGCCACATCGAGAAGCTCGGGCTCACGGTCCACACGGGTGCGATGACCGAAGCCATTCGCGATCGTGACGGCCGCGCGGATGGCCTCGTGCTGCGCGGCGGCGAGGTCGTCGATGCGCAGGTGATCGTGTTCTCGGCAGGCATCCGCCCCCGCGACGGGTTGGCGCGGGCGGCCGGGATCGACGTCGCCGAGCGCGGCGGCATCCTCGTCGACGAGCAGTGCCGTACGTCGGCTCCGCACGTGTGGGCCATCGGGGAGTGCGCCGCGCCGGACGGGCGCATGTACGGCCTCGCCGCACCCGGCTACGCGATGGCGGAAGTCGCCGTCGACGCACTCGTCGGTGGCACCGGTGCCTTCACCGGCGCGGACATGTCCACCAAGCTCAAGCTGCTCGGCGTCGACGTGGCGAGCTTCGGAGACGCCCACGCCGAGGCCGAGGGCGCCCTCGAACTCGTCTACGCGGACGCCGTGGCGGGGGTCTACAAGAAGCTGGTCGTCAGCGAGGACGGAACCCGCCTGCTGGGCGGCGTCCTGGTCGGGGATGCCTCCGCGTACGGGGTGCTGCGCCCGATGGTGGCCAGCGGCATCGCGCTGCCGGACAACCCGGAGGATCTGATCCTGCCCGCCTCGCGCGGCCTCGCCGAGATCGGGCTGCCCGACGAGGCCGTCGTCTGCTCGTGCAACAACGTCACCAAGGGCGACATCATCGACCGGGTGGCGCGGGAGGAAGGGGCCTGCGACGGGCCGGCGTGCGTCACGAAGTGCTCGCGAGCCGGTTCGACGTGTGGGTCCTGCAAGCCGCAGGTCAAGAGCATCGTGGAGGACTACTTCGCAGAGAAGGGGCTGGAGGTCGACCGCAGCCTTTGCGAGCACTTCCCGCTGACGCGGCAGCAGCTCTTCGAGGTCATCGCGGTCCACGGCTTCACCAGCTTTGCCCAGGTGCTCGAGGCACACGGGAGCGGACGCGGGTGCGACATCTGCAAGCCGGCGGTGGCCAGCATCCTTGCCAGCCAGTTGGGCGCGCACGTGCTCGACGACGCCCACCGCACGAGCCAGGACACCAACGACGCCTACCTGGCCAACATCCAGCGCAACGGCAGCTACTCCGTCGTGCCGCGCATTCCCGGCGGCGAGATCACCCCCGACAAGTTGATCGTGATCGGTGAGGTGGCGCGTGACTTCGCGCTCTACACCAAGATCACCGGAGGTCAGCGCATCGATCTGTTCGGTGCCCGCATGGAGCAGCTGCCCGAGATCTGGCGCCGTCTCGTCGATGCGGGCTTCGAGAGCGGGCACGCGTACGGCAAGTCGCTGCGGACCGTGAAGTCGTGCGTCGGGTCGACGTGGTGTCGCTACGGCGTGCAGGACTCCGTCCAGCTCGCCATCGACCTGGAGCTGCGCTACCGAGGGTTGCGGAGCCCGCACAAGCTCAAGGGCGGAGTCAGCGGCTGCGCCCGCGAGTGCGCGGAGGCGCGAGGCAAGGACTTCGGGGTGATCGCGACCGAGCAGGGCTGGAACCTGTACGTCGGAGGCAACGGGGGCGCCACCCCGGCGCACGCCGTCCTGCTCGCGGGCGACCTCGACACCGAGACCCTGGTCAGGTACCTCGACCGCTTCCTCATGTACTACATCCGCACCGCGGACCGGCTGCAGCGCACGGCGCCCTGGATGGCGTCGCTGGAGGGAGGCATCGACCAGGTGCGCGCCGTCGTGGTCGACGACTCGCTCGGCCTGGGAACTGAGCTCGAGGCCGCCATGGCCCGCCACGTGGACGGCTACTTCGACGAATGGAAGGCCACCCTGGAGGACCCGGACAAGTTGCGCCGGTTCGTCTCCTTCGTCAACGCGCCCGGAGTGGAGGATCCGCACATCACCTTCCGTACGGAACGCGACATGGCCGTCCCGGGCGACGAGGCCGATGCGCCCGTCCTGCTCGGCGCGACCATCCCGGTGGGTGCCCCGTGAGCGCGATGAAGGAAGTGAGCTCGGTGGAGGACGTGACGCAGATGGCGACGCTCGAGGACCCGACCATGTGGACGGACGTGTGTCCGATCAGCGCGATCGACGTGGAGGGAGGGGTGCTGGCGCTGGTGGGCGGCGAAGCGGTCGCTGTTTTCCGCTCCGGAGCCGACGAGTTGTACGCGCTGTCCGGCTGGGACCCGTTCTCCCGTGCATGTGTGCTGGCCCGTGGGATCATGGGGACGCGCGGCGGGACGCCCTTCGTGGCCTCGCCGATGCACAAGCAGGCATTCGACCTGCGTACAGGCCACTGCCTCGACGATGCGGCAGTGCAGGTCCCGACCTTCCCGGTACGCCTCCACGAGGGGCGCGTCCTGGTCGGTCCGCGGCACGCACATCTTGGGGAGGGTCCGTGAACCAGGCGGTCGCTGAGGAACCGTTGAGGGGCTACCGCGTCGGCGTCACTGCGGCGCGCAAGGTCGAGGAGCAGATCGCCCTGCTCCAGCGTCGCGGTGCCCGTGTGGAGTGGGCGCCGGCACTGTCGCTGGACCCGAATCAGGTCGACGACGCGGAACTGCGTGCCGCCACCGACGCGGTGCTCGCCCGCCCGATCGACATCTTCCTCGCCACCACCGGCGTCGGCATGCGCGCATGGTTCAGTGCCGCCGAGGGATGGGGGCTGCTCGACGACCTGCTCTCCGCGCTTGAGGGGGCCCAGATCCTGGCCCGCGGACCCAAGAGCGTGGGGGCGCTGCGGCGGCGGGGGCTGAGGGAGACCTGGGCGCCCGAGTCGGAGTGCTTCGAGGACGTGCTGGACTTCTTGCGGGGGCGCGACCTCACCGGCCAGCGAATCGTCGTCCAGGAGCACGGCCAGTCGCTGTCGATGGCAGCGCACGCTCTGCGGCGCCAAGGCGCCGACGTGTCGACGGTGACGGTCTACCGGGTGGCCACGGCCGAGGACCCCGAGCCGATGTTCGAGCTCATCGACCTCATCGCCGACCGGGCGTTGGACGCCGTCACCTTCACCTCCGCGCCGGCCGTGGCCGCGCTCATGGAGGCGGCCGCCTCGACTGGCCGACGGGACGAAGTCGTGACCGCCTTCCAGGCCGACGTGGTGGCGGCGTGCGTGGGTCCGGTGACTTCGGCCGCCTTCGAGATGTGGGGAGTGCCCACCGTCTTCCCCGAGCGGTCGCGACTCGCGGCCATGGTCAAGCAACTGGAGACCGAGCTGCCCTCGCGGCGCGCTGGCCTGAGCATCGAACTGGCCGGAGGGCACGCGTTGCTGCTGCACGGTGACGACGTCCTGCTGGACGGCGTCGAGATCAAGCTGTCCCCGGCACCGGCCGCGGTGCTGTCGGCGTTGGTCGCGAACCCGGGCATCGTGGTCTCACGCAGTTCCCTGCTGGCCACGCTTCCCGGTGGCACGGCGACCTCCGAACACGCGGTCGAGATGGCTGTGGCGCGGTTGCGCGCAGCGATCGGGACCAAGGCGGTCCAGACGGTGGTCAAGCGCGGCTACCGGTTGGCGGTGGGCGCATGAGGCTCATCACCGTTGCCCACGGAACCCGCACCCCGCGGGGCAACGACGTCGCCCGCCGGGTGACGGCTGCTGCTGCGCGCCGCCTCGGCATTCCCGGGGTGGCCTCGTTCGTCGAGCTGTGCGAGCCGCTCTTCGCCGACGTGGTGGCCCAGAGCCCGCACCCCAGCGTTGCGGTCCCACTCCTGCTCTCGACCGGCGTCCACGTACGTACGGACCTGCCCGCGATGGCCCGTGGCGCCACCGGACCGCTGGCGCTCGGCGGGCCGTTGGGACCGCACCGGCTGCTGGCCATGGCCCAGGTCGCGCGCCTGCTCGAGGCCGGTGCGCGCCCGGGCGGCCGTGCCGTAATGGTGGCTGCTGGCTCCACCGACCCCGCAGCCATGAAGGACCTGCACCTGGCCGCGAGATTCCTGGCCCGCGAGTGGGGCGGCGGCGTCGAGGTCGCGACGCTGTCGGGACGAGGGGCCCGTCCCGCCGATGTGGTGCGCGCCGGCGACGTGGTGGCGCCCTACCTGCTGGCGCCCGGACACTTCGCCGACAGGCTTCGGGAGGAGTCGTACGCCGCCGGAGCCGCGCACGTGGGCGAGGTGATCGGGGCGCACGAGCACGTGGTGGACCTCGTGGTCCAGCGGGCCCGGACGGCGGCGAGCGCCGTGGCGGGTTCGCCTACATTGGCCTCGTGCACGATCTGAGGCTCCGACCCGCCACCGAGACCGATGTCGACGCCCTGGTGGCTCTGGTCACCTCCGCCTACCGGGGCGACGACAGCCGCTCCGGGTGGACCACCGAGGCGGACCTCCTCGATGGGGGCCGCACCGACGCCGCCCAGGTGCTCGCCGACCTGACGGCCCAGCGCAGCACGATCCTGGTGGCCGAGCGGGCGGGGCACCTGCGTGCCTGCGTCCACGTCGCCGATCGCGGGGGACGGGGCTACCTGGGGATGTTCGCCGTCACCCCCACCGAGCAGGGCGGCGGGGTCGGCTCGCACCTCATGCGCGCTGCGGAGTCGTACGTCGTCGAGCAGTGGCAGGTGAGCGAGATGGAGATGACGGTGATCTCCGTGCGCGCCGAACTGATTGCGTACTACCAGCGACGCGGCTACGCCCTCACCGGCGAGACCCGCCCCTTCCCGTACGGCCAGGAGCGGTTCGGGGTGCCGCGGCGCGACGACCTCGAGTTCGCGGTGTTGCGCAAGTCGTTGATCTGACCCGGCGCTCGGCGACTGGAGGGGGAAGTCCGTCACGTTGTGTGCGTTGCAACGGGCACAACGTGACAGAGTCCCCGGCTGAGCGGGGACTCTCCGCCCAGCAGGGAGTTCTCCGCTGGTCGGGGCAATCTGGCGTGCGAGCCCACGGAGACGGCCGATACGATCAGTACGGTCGCTGTCCGCGCCCGCACGTCCATCAGCAAGGAGATCCCGTGTCCGAGATCAAGGTCGTCCGCATCCACGCCGGTGAGCGTGAGGAGCGGACGCTGACGACCGAGGACTCGGCGCCGGCCACCAAGGCGTGGGAGTTGTTCGCCGACGAGGCCGACGTCATCGCGGCCCGGGTCGGCGGCGACCTGAAGGACCTGTCGTACGTGCTCGTGGACGGCGACGAAGTCGAGGGCGTGCTGATCGACTCCGCGGACGGCCGCGACATCCTGCGCCACTCCACCGCCCACGTGCTGGCCCAGGCGGTCCAGCAGTTGTTCCCCGAGGCCAAGCTCGGCATCGGCCCGCCGATCCAAGACGGGTTCTACTACGACTTCGACGTCGAGACCCCGTTCGTGCCCGAGGATCTCGTCAAGATCGAGTCGGCGATGAGGAAGATCATCAAGGAGAACCAGCGCTTCGAGCGCCGCGTCACCAGCGACGGCGACGCGATCGCCGAGCTCGCCGACGAGCCGTACAAGATCGAGCTCATCGGCCTCAAGGGGGGCGCCGGCGCTGACGACACCGAGGGCGCCAGCGTCGAGGTCGGCGGCGCCGAGCTCACCATCTACGACAACATCAACCGCAAGGGCGAGGTGGCCTGGTCCGACCTGTGCCGCGGCCCGCACCTGCCCACCACCAAGCGCATCCCGGCGTTCAAGCTGATGCGCTCGGCCGCTGCGTACTGGCGCGGCGACGAGAAGAACAAGCAGCTTCAGCGCATCTACGGCACCGCCTGGGAGTCGAAGGAGGCCCTGGAGGAGCACCTGCACCGCATCGAGGAGGCGGAGCGCCGCGACCACCGCAAGCTCGGCCGCGAGCTCGACCTGTTCTCCTTCCCCGACGAGATTGGTTCGGGCCTGCCGGTCTTCCACCCCAAGGGCGGAGTGATCAAGCGGGCGATGGAGGACTACGTCCGCGAACGGCACATCGCCGAGGGTTTCGAGTACGTCGGCACCCCGCACATCGCCAAGGAGGGTCTGTTCTACACCTCCGGCCACCTGCCGTACTACGGCGAGGGGATGTACCCGGCGTTCGACGTCGACGGCATGGACTACCGCCTCAAGGCGATGAACTGCCCGATGCACAACCTCATCTTCCGCTCCCGGCAGCGCTCCTACCGCGAGCTGCCGCTGCGGCTCTTCGAGTTCGGCCACGTCTACCGCCACGAGAAGTCCGGCGTGATCCACGGCCTCACCCGGGTCCGCGGCTTCGCCCAGGACGACTCGCACTCGTACGTCACCCCCGAGCAGGCGCCGGCCGAGGTCGAGCACCTTCTCAACTTCATGCTGTCACTGCTGCGCGACTTCGGCATCGACGACTTCTACCTGGAGTTGTCGACCCGCGACGAGTCCAAGGACAAGTTCATCGGCTCCGATGAGGACTGGGCTGTCGCCACGAAGGTTCTCGAGGACGTCGCGACCGCGACCGGCCTCGAGCTCGTCCCGGACCCGGGCGGCGCCGCCTACTACGGCCCCAAGATCTCGGTCCAGGCCAAGGATGCCATCGGTCGCACCTGGCAGATGGGCACCGTGCAGTACGACTTCAACCAGCCCTCCGCTGACCGCTTCAACCTCGAGTACGTCGCGGCGGACGGCAGTCGCCAGCAGCCGGTGATGATCCACTCGGCGAAGTTCGGCTCCATCGAGCGGTTCATGGGCGTGCTGGTCGAGCACTACGCGGGCGCCTTCCCTCCGTGGCTGGCTCCGGTGCAGGTCGTCGGCATCCCCGTCGCCGACACCTTCGCCGACCACCTGTACGACGTCGCGGCCCAGCTCAAGGCGCGAGGCATCCGGGTCGAGGTCGACGAGTCCGCCGACCGGTTCCAGAAGAAGATCCGCAACGCCCAACTCCAGAAGGTGCCGTTCATGCTCATCGCCGGCGAGGCCGACGTCGAGGCGGGCGCTGTGTCGTTCCGCTACCGCGACGGTCGCCAGGACAACGGCGTGCCCGTGGCCGAGGCGATCGAGCGGATCCTGGCCGCGGTCGCGAGCCGCGAGCAGGTCTGAGGTCCCGTGGAGCACGGGGCCGAGGTGAGCGAGCAGTACGGCGTCGGTGACGGCGACGGGCTGCAACGGTTGTGGACGCCGTACCGGATGGCCTACATCCGCCGGGCGGTCGGCGACGACGAGTCCTCGGTACCCGACGAGCCGAGTTGCCCGTTCTGCCGCATCCCGACTCTCGAAGACCGCGCGGGCCTCGTGGTGCGCCGGGGCGAGAGCTGTTATGCGGTGCTCAACCTGCACCCGTACAACCCCGGCCACCTCATGGTCATCCCGTACCGCCACGTGGCGGACCTGGAGGACCTCACGACCGATGAGTCGGCCGAGGTGATGGACCTGACCCGCTCAGCGGTGCGGGCGATCAAGTCCGTCAGCTCTCCCCAGGCCCTCAACATCGGGCTCAACCTGGGCTCCGCCGCCGGGGGGTCGCTGGCCGACCACCTGCACCAGCACGTCGTGCCCCGCTGGGTCGGGGACGCCAACTTCATCACGGTGACCGGGGGCACCAAGGTCATCCCGCAGCTGCTCGCCGAGACGCGGGACCTGCTGGCCGAGGCATGGCAGTGAGCGCACCGCGCCACCCCGATGCCACCCTGGCTGCCTCGCTGGTCGAGGGCGCGGGGCGGATCGCTGCCGGCTGGTTCCGTCGCCCGGTGACGATCGACATCAAGTCGAACTCGACCGACTTCGTCACCTCCGCCGACCGCGAGGCCGAGGCGTACGTCGCAACCCGCCTCGCCGCCGAACGTCCCCTCGACGGTGTGCTGGGGGAGGAGGGTCACGACGTCCCGGGCACCTCCGGGCGTCGCTGGGTGGTCGACCCCCTGGACGGGACGCACAACTTCGTCCGCGGCATCGACTGGTGGTGCTCGGCACTGGCCCTGACGGGCCCCGACGGGCTCGAACTGGGGGCGGTGCACGACGCGGTCCGCGCGCACACGTACGTGGGCGGTCCTGGGGTGGGCGTGTGGGCAGATGGCGGTGAGTTGCCCGAGCTCGTGGACCGGCCGCTGGCGCAGGCGTGCGCGGCGACGTACCTGCACCCGCCGTACTTCGGCACCCCCGTCGGCGACGCGTGGCAGCGTGTTCTCACCGGCCTGGGCACGTACCGGCTCTACGGCTCGGGCACCCTGGAGGCGGTGGCCGTCGCGCAGGGACGCCTCGACCTGTTCCTGCACCACAGCGTTCCCGCGTGGGACCGGCTCCCCGGTGAGGCCCTGATCCGTGGCGTCGGAGGGGATGCGCGGCTCGTGCGTGCTGGAGGCGTCGAGTGGTACGTCGCCGGAGTCCCCACGGCCGTCGCCGAGGCGTGCGAGCGCCTGGTCGGCTGAGGTGTCGCGCCGGACGTCATCCGTACGGCGCATCCGTTGCGGCCGAGCGTATGACGTCAGGGCGGTGTGGTGATGGCGACGCAGGGGTTCGGGTCGCGGCCCGGTAGCCTGCCAACGTGCTCGATCGGTTCAAGCAATTCTGGCAGGGCGTCGTGCTGGCGCCGATCGTCAACCTCTTCCTGCGTCTGGGGATCAGTCCCGATGTGGTGACCCTCGTGGGCACCCTGGGTGTGATGACGGGTGCGCTCGTCTTCTTCCCGCAGGGCAAGCTGCTCACCGGCGTCCTGTTCATCACGGCCTTCGTCTTCTCCGACCTGATCGACGGGGCCATGGCGCGTGCCTCGGGGCGGGTGTCGGTGTTCGGCAACTTCTGGGACTCCACGCTCGACCGGTTCGGCGACGCGGCGATCTTCGGCGGTCTGCTGCTCTACTTCGCGGGCCCCGGCGACAGTGAGGTCTACCTCTACCTGTCGCTGTTCCTGCTGGTGACGGGCTCGGTGACCTCGTACGCGCGGGCCAAGGCCGAGTCGCTCGGCCTCGACGCGAAGGGCGGGATCGCGGAGCGCGCCGACCGCCTCGTCTCGATCCTCGTGATGACCGGTCTGGGGGCGCTGTTCGACCTGCCGATCCTGATGTACGTCACGATGTGGGCGCTGGCGGCCGCGAGCCTCTACACGGTCATCTTCCGGATCGTGAAGGTCTACCGTCAGACCACGGCGGGCGAGCCCGCCTGATCGGAGCGCGGGTCAGGACGCGGCCCGGGCCTGGGCTGCGGCCGCCGCGACGTCGCGGGCCAGAGCGGCCTGGTCGGCGTCATCGAGATGGTGCACCGTGAGCCTCACGTGCTGGGATCCGCCCTCAGGGGTGGCGGTCAGCGCGAACTCGTCGCCGGCCCTGGCCAGCCAGCCTCGACGCATCAGCCAGGTGACCGTGGTCGCTGCGGGCGCCTGGCAGTCCACCCACAGGCTCAACCCTTCGCCGGAGCGGGTCTCGAGCCCCGCTGCGGTGAGCAGCTGCGCGAACGCGGCATTGCGTTCGGCGTAGTGACGGCCGGTGTCGCGAATCGCCGCCAGCACCTCGTCGTCGGCCAACTGGGCGTGCGCGAGTCGCTGGAGCAGGTGGCTGACCCACGTGGTGCCGGGGCGCAGTCGCAGGGCTAACCGGTCTGCGGTGTGCCGGTCTGAGGCAACCAGGGCGACGCAGGAGTCGGGGCCGAGGAACTTGGACACGGATCGGACCAGCGCCCAGCGGCGGTGTCCCGGCCCGATCAGGCTCCGGTAGGGCTGCTGGGAGAGCAGCGAGAAGTGGTCGTCCTCCACCACGAGCACGTACGGGTGCTCGGCCAGCACGTCCCGCAGCTGCGCCGCGCGGCGCTCGCTGAGCCCCACCCCGGTGGGGTTCTGGGCGCGCGGAGTGGTGACGATGGCGCGTACGCCCTCATCGAGGGCCGCCCTCAGGCCCTCCGGCGTCATGCCCTCGGCGTCGACCGGAACCCCCACCGCTTTGTAGCCGCCCAGGCGTACGGTCTGGATGCTGGCGAGGAAGCAGGGGACCTCCAGCGCCACCGCATCGTCGCGGGTCAGCGACTGCGACAGGAGCCGCTCGATGGCATCGACCGCGCCCGAGGTGACGCTGAGTCGGAACTCGTCGGGGCCGCCCGCGTCGGCGAGGTCTGCTGCGAACCAGTCGCTCGCCCACGCGCCGAGGTCGGGATCGACGACGGGCTCGCCGTACAGCACGGGTCGCCGGGGGAGCGAGGAGAGTGCCTGCGTCAGGTCGGGGAAGCGTGCGGGGTCGGGGTTGTTGCTCGCGACGTCGCGCAGGGCGCTGTCCGTGGCGTAGCCCTCCTCGGGCGCCGGCCGCACGTCCGCGACCCGACTGCCCGCGCGACCGCGGGTGACCACCAGGCCGGCTTGAGCGAGTTGGCGGTATCCGGCCACGACGGTGTTGCGGTTGACACCGAGGTGTTCTGCGAGCGCACGCACGGGTGGCAGGGACTCGCCCGCGGTCAGCTCTCCGCGGTCCAGGAGGTCGCGGACACTCTCGGCGACCTCCGCCGCTGTCGATCCTGTGATTGCCGTCTGCATGCCACCTCCACCGCAGATGTTAGGGGGAAGCGACTCCCGCGACCCGTGCTAGCGTTTGGCATAGAACAATACCGTTCCCTGAATCGGACAGCGTTGGAGGATCCCATGAGCACGACCCCACAGGCCCCCTCGGTCGGCACCGCACGCGTCAAGCGCGGCATGGCCGAAATGCTCAAGGGCGGCGTGATCATGGACGTGGTGACGCCGGAGCAGGCCAAGATCGCCGAGGACGCCGGCGCCGTGGCTGTGATGGCGCTCGAGCGGGTCCCCGCCGACATCCGGGCCCAGGGCGGTGTCAGCCGGATGAGCGACCCCGACATGATCGATGGGATCATCGAGGCCGTCTCCATCCCCGTCATGGCGAAGGCGCGCATCGGTCACTTCGCCGAGGCGCAGGTCCTCCAGGCCCTGGGCGTCGACTACATCGACGAGTCCGAGGTGCTCACTCCCGCCGACTACGCCAACCACATCGACAAGTGGCAGTTCACCGTTCCGTACGTGTGCGGCGCCACCAACCTCGGCGAGGCCCTGCGCCGCATCACCGAGGGCGCGGCGATGATCCGGTCCAAGGGCGAGGCCGGCACGGGCGACGTGTCCAATGCCGTGACCCACATGCGCACCATCCGAGCGGAGATCCGTCGCCTCAGCACCCTCGCGGAGGACGAGCTGTACGTGGCGGCCAAGGAGCTCCAGGCGCCGTACGAGCTCGTCAAGGAGGTCGCCGAGGCCGGCAAGCTGCCCGTCGTCCTGTTCACCGCGGGTGGCATCGCGACGCCCGCGGACGCGGCGATGATGATGCAGCTGGGCGCCGAGGGCGTCTTCGTCGGTTCGGGCATCTTCAAGTCGGGCAACCCGGCTCAGCGGGCCGAGGCGATCGTCAAGGCGACGACGTTCTTCGACGATCCGGACGTCGTCGCCAAGGTGAGCCGCGGCCTGGGGGAGGCGATGGTCGGCATCAACGTCGACGAGATCCCCCAGCCGCACCGACTCGCCGAGCGCGGCTGGTAGGGCGAGGCGTACGGGGCGCGGGCTAGGCTTCCCGGCGTGATCCTCACTTCCGCGCTGCAGCGGTCCCGGGCGCTGTGAGCGTCAGTTCGGCCGAGCGCGACCTGCGAGAGCAAGCCCGGCTCCTGGTGCGCGCCGGCGTCCTCGACCCCGCGGCCCAGCGCGCGGCTCTCGTCGACGTCGTGCGCGTCGAGATGCCGGACACGGACGCTGAGATCATGTCGCGGGCTTGGCTCGCGGCCGCTGCCCGCGACCTCGGGGACCAGGCCCGGTCGTGGCCGGAGGTGACTGACCACGACCGACTCGTCGGCGCGTTCGAGGAGTGTGCCCGCAACGGCGTGCCCTTCCTCGTCGGTGAGTCGGACCTGCACGCGGTCAGGATGCGTGCCGAGGCAGCCGCGGTGAGCGGGACCCCGCTGCGGGGCATCGGTTGGTTCGACGAGCCGGCGATCTGGCAGGCGATCACCTCGGGCGTCCTCGAGTCGGGGTTGCGCCACGGCGACGGTCGTACGGTCGAGGCAGGCGATCAGCTCGCGGCGGCGGTCGTGGGATGCCTGGCGCAGCACGGCGTGCAGGCCCGCGTCGTCGAGGGAACCCTCCACATCGCCACCCACTGGCAGCGCCGGCCCTGAAGCTCAGGCGCCGGCCAGGAACCTGACGAGGTCGCCCGCGTCCTCGGGGACCACGGCCTCAGCACCGGGCCAGAGCGCCCGGTGGCCGCTGCCAGCCCACAGGGCGACTGCCTCGGGGTCGCCTCCGGCCGCTGCCTGGGCTCGGATGGTGCGCGTCATGCGGTGCACCTGCGGGTACGCGTGGGGCGCCAGTGTGTCGAGGTCGCGGATGAACTGGTTCTCCAGGCTGCGCGCGGGCCGTCCGGTGAAGGCGCGGGTCACCCGGGCCTGTGCGCGGGAGGGGTCTCGCAGCGCGCTGCGGTGCGCCGCCGAGGCGCGGCCCAGCGGGCACACGACGAACAGCGTCCCCACCGCAACGGCCGCCGCGCCCGCGTCCATCAGACCGGCCACGGCTGCGGGGCCGTCGACGCCGCCGGTCGCGATCACGGGCAGGCCGATGCGGGCCACCTGCTCCAGGACTGCGGCTGCGTCGAGCGCGTTGGGCTCGTCGTCGAGAGCCCAGGTGCCGCGGTGGCCGCCCGCGTCGTACCCCTGCGCGACGAGCAGGTCGGCGCCCAGGGCGCCGGCCCGCTCCGCCTCCTGTGTCGAGGTCACGGTGAAGCCCACTGCGGTGCCCACGGCTTGAAGGGCACTGACCACGTCTGCGGGCACGGGGCCGAAGGTGAAGGTCACCGCGTCGACGGGGGAGTCGAGGAGCAGTGCGATCTTGGCGTCGAAGTCGTCGGTGTCGTACGCAGGTGCGCCGGCCGCGGTGCCGTAGCGGGCCGCCACCGGGGTGAGGGTGTCGCCGTACTCGGCCAGCGCGTCGGCGAGCTCGAGGCTCCGATCCACCTGTGGGGCAAACAGGTTGATCGCGACCGGGGCCGCCGTCAGCGCGCGGTACGCGGTGACCTCGTCGGCCATGGCGGCGGCGTCGAGCAATCCGCCGGCCAGGAAGCCGAGCCCGCCGGCATCCGAGGCGGCCGCGGCGAGGGGCGGGGTGGACACCCCAGCCATCGGGGCGGCCATCACGGGCAGGGGGCGCCCGAGCACGGCGGCGCTACGGCGGGAGGACGAGGTCATGGGGCGAGCCTACGAGCGAACGCAGCACAGGCCGGGACGCTGGTCGCGTCCCGGCCTGTGGCGGGGGTCAGGGAATCCCCTCGACAGAAAGATCAGGCGTTGCCGGCCAACTGCGTGAGCAGGTCGCGGACGGCGGTGCGGGTCTCGGCGTCGGCGAAGTCGCCGTCGGCGTCGAACGTGGCGTCGGTGACCTGCACGGTGAACGTGGTCTCGAGGACCTTGGCCTCGCCGAAGGCGAGCACGGCGCCGAGGGCGTCAGCACCGCGGGAGCCGCCGTGGGGAGAGATGGAGGCGCCGAAGACAGCGGTGGGCTTGCTGTTGAACGAGTGCTGGCCCCACGGACGCGAGGCCCAGTCGACGGCGTTCTTGACGACGCCGGAGAAGGAGTCGTTGTACGTGGGGGTGCTCACGACGACCGCGTCGACGCCCTCGATGGCGGCCTTGAAGTCCAGGGCGACCTGCGGGTACGCCGCGTCGTGGTCGGGGGAGTAGAAGGGCAGGTCGGCGATGGGGATCTCCGTGATCTCGACGCCGTCGGGAGCGTTGCGGCGCACGGCGTCGAACACGGCCCGGTTGATCGAGGTGGACGAGATGGAACCGACGATGTAGCCGATGGTGGTCACGCGGGGACTCCCTGGAGTGTGGGGGACGTGGACCCCTGCGGCCCACGAAATGGTTCAACCATCAACAACCCATGGGGATTCCGCGCCAGTACGTGAGCCGCGTCACGCCTCCGGCGCCCTGTCCGCGACCAGCGGGCGTGGTCCCGTCAACGCAGGGCGTCAGTGACCACGCGCGAGGCGTCGGCGAACGTGAAGGGGCGCTGTTCGCCTGAGCCCAGGCGGCCGAGCCGCACCACGACCGTACGGCTGCCGCGGTCCACGAAGACCACCTGGCCACCCAGCCCGACAGCGGCGAAGGTGTTCTCGCGCGCACGCGGTGCGAGCTGCCCGGTCACCGGTGTGACCGGCTGCCCGAACTCGTCCACCGGGTCGGTCGGGCCGCGCAGGGTGCCCGGGCGGTTCAGCCACCACAGCAGGCCGTACGCGGCGTTCAGCGAGCTCGATGAGCGGCCGGTGGCGGCACGTACCCACGACCGGCTCACGATGCGGCGCCCGGCGACGGCGCCACGGTTGAGGTGCAGTTGCCCGAACCTGGCCAGGTCCAGGCACGTCGTCTGGAGGCCGAAGAAGACGTTGGTCGATCCCTTGGCGTCGCGCGTCATGCGGGTGTGGCGCATTCCGAGCGGCTCGAACAGGCGCTCCTGGGCAAAGGTCGCGGTGTCCTGCCCGGTGGCCGAGGTCAGGACGGCATCGAGGACCTGGATCGCGGCGTTGTTGTAGGCCCACGCCGAGTCGGGGGCGAACTGCTGCCCCAACCCGATCGCGTACCGGGTGCGGTTGCGGGCGGCGAGGAGGTCCTTGTAGTCGCTCTGGAACGACCAGGACCGGCCGCTGGTGTTGCTGAGCAGTTGCCGCACCGTCACCCCGGCGGACTCGGTGCCGCGCCACTGCGGGACGTGGTCAGACACGGGATCGTCGAGGCTCAGCGTGCCGTCGCGTACGGCGATCCCGACCAGGGTGCTCGTCACGGACTTGGTGATGGAGAAGACCTCGCGGGGCTGCAGGCGGCCCTGTCCCCAATTGTGCTCGGTCACGACGCGGCCCCGGCGTACGACGGCGTAGCAACTGGAGTCCAGCGCCTTGGCTTCGCGCACCAAGCGTCGCAGTGCCCCGACCTTGAAGCCCGCGGCGCGGGGCGTGGTGGTCGGCCAGCCGTCGAGGCTGCGTACGTGGCCCGACGTGCCGTCGTGCGGGGCGGGTGCCGCGGTCGCGGCGCCCGGGGCGCTCGGGGCCAGGAGCGCCGCAGCGCACGCCAGGGCGATCGCTCGACGTGCCGCTGGTCGTTGCCCTCGCTCGCTGGCGCTCACCCCGCGAGCATACGGTCATGCACAGCGGGGGCGCGGGCCTAGGATCGCTCCTCGTGACTGCGACCATCGGCGTCCTGGCCCTGCAGGGGGACGTACGTGAACACCTGGCGGCGCTCGAGGCGGCGGGAGCGCGAGCCGTACGAGTCCGCCGGCCCGCAGAACTTGCCTCAGTGGACGGCCTCGTCCTCCCCGGCGGGGAGTCGACGACGATGGTCAAACTGGCCCGGACGTTCGAGATGTTCGAGCCACTCCGTGCCGCCCGAGCCGAGGGCCTGCCCATGTTCGGCACCTGCGCGGGCATGATCCTGCTCGCCGACCGGATCGAGGACGGCGCCGTCGGTCAGGAGACGATCGGGGGGCTCGCGGTGACCGTGCGCCGCAACGCGTTCGGACGCCAGGTCGACTCGTTCGAGTCGGACCTCACCGTGGCCGGACTCGCCGAGCCGGTGCACGCCGTGTTCATCCGAGCGCCGTGGGTCGAGGAGGTCGACCCGGGCGTCGAGGTGCTGGCGCGCGTGGAGGGTGGTGCGGCTCACGATAGGATCGTCGCGGTTCGCCAAGGGACCCTCATGGCGACCTCCTTCCATCCGGAGGTCGGTGGGGACGTGCGCGTGCACCGGTTGTTCATCGATCTGGTGCTGTCCGCCTGAGCGGGCCTCGTACGCAAGCGAGACGGAAGAGGGAGCCATGTCCGGCCACTCCAAGTGGGCGACCACCAAGCACAAGAAGGCCGCGATCGATGCCAAGCGCGGCAAGCTGTTCGCCAAGCTGATCAAGAACATCGAGATCGCTGCCAAGATGGGCGGCCCCGACCCGGCCGGCAACCCGACGCTGTACGACGCCATCCAGAAGGCCAAGAAGCAGTCGGTTCCCAACAAGAACATCGACTCCGCGGTCAAGCGTGGCGGCGGCCTCGACGGCGGCGGCGTCAACTACGAGTCGATCATGTACGAGGTCTACGGCGCCGGCGGCGTCGGGATCCTCGTCGAGTGTCTGACCGACAACAAGAACCGCGCGGCCATGGAGGTGCGCACGGCGGTCAGCCGCAACGGCGGCACCATGGCGGACCCGGGCTCGGTCTCGCGACTGTTCGGCCGCAAGGGCGTCGTCGCGGTGACCAAGGCGCAGGAGTCGCGCGAGGTCGGTGAGGACGACGTCCTCGAGGCGACCCTGGACGCCGGCGCCGAGGAGGTCCTCGACCTGGGCGAGTCCCTCACCGTGCAGTCGGAGCCCAACGACGTCGTGGCCGTCCGTACGGCTCTGCAGGAGGCCGGCATCGACTACGACTCGGCGGAGGTCGAGTTCGTGGCGAGCATGGACATCCCCGTCGACGCCGACGCCGCGCGCAAGGTCTTCAAGCTGATCGACGCGATCGAGGACCTCGACGACGTGCAGAACGTGTTCAGCAACGTCGACGTCTCCGAGGACGTTCTGGCCGAGCTCGAGGACGACTGATCGTCCACGCTCACGACCCGGTCGCGTGGCGGCCGGGTCGTGTCGCGTCCGGACAGTGTGGATGCTGGCCGTGTGGATCCGGGCGGTGCGGTGTCCCGCCCGGGCCCAAGCGTGTCGGGGTTCGATCGCGCGGGAGCATCGGCTAGCGTGGCCTCCGAACATGTGTTCGGATGTGACGAGAGGGGTGCCATGCGCGTCCTGGGGATCGACCCCGGTCTGACCCGGTGTGGCATCGGCGTGGTCGAGGGCAGCGTCGGCCGGCCGCTGTCGATGCTCGACGTGGGAGTCGTACGCACCTCCGCCCACCTGTCGGTGCCCGAGCGTTTGGTGAGCATCGAGAAGGGCATCGACGCCTGGCTCGACGAGTACCGCCCGGATGCCGTGGCGGTCGAGCGGGTCTTCGCCCGCTCCGACGTCAGCACGATCATGGGGACCGCCCAGGCCAGCGGCATCGCGATGGTGGCGGCCGCCAGGCGGGGCCTGCCGGTTGCCATGCACACCCCCAGCGAGGTCAAGGCCGCGGTGACCGGAAGTGGGCGCGCCGACAAGGCGC
This sequence comes from Actinomycetes bacterium, assembly GCA_023460975.1. Lineage (GTDB taxonomy): Bacteria > Actinomycetota > Actinomycetes > Propionibacteriales > Nocardioidaceae > Nocardioides. The sequence continues at coordinate 41,177 of JAEWOG010000020.1, read as the reverse complement.
AGGTGGGGGCGATGGTCACCCGCATTCTGCGCCTGGAGGCGCCGCCCAAGCCCGCCGACGCCGCGGACGCCCTCGCGCTGGCGATCACGCACGTGTGGCGCGGGGGCGCCCAGAACCGGATCGAGGCGGCCATCGCCGCAGCAGGGAGGAACCGATGATCGCGTTCGTCAGCGGCCGCGTGGCCGCGGTGACCTTGTCGAGTGCCGTGGTCGAGGTCGGCGGGATCGGTCTCGAGCTCAACTGCACGCCGCACACGATCGCCACGCTGCGGGTGGGGGAGCAGGCCACCCTGCCGTCGACCCTGGTGGTCCGCGAGGACTCCATGACGCTCTTCGGGTTCACCGATGAGGACGAGAAGGAGATGTTCACCCTCCTCCAGACCGCCTCGGGCGTGGGCCCCAAGCTCGCCCAGGCGGCACTGGCAGTGCTGTCACCCGACGCTCTGCGCGAGGCGATCGCGGGCGATGAGGTGGCGATGCTGACCAAGGTGCCCGGGATCGGCCAGAAGGGCGCACAGAAGATCATCGTCGAGCTCAAGGACCGGGTCGGGCCGGTGGTCGGCACCCGCTCCCGCGGCGCCGTGTCAGGGACGTCCGGGGCATGGCGCGACCAGGTGCACCAGGGCCTCATCGGCCTGGGCTGGTCGGCGAAGGAGGCCGACAAGGCCATTGATGCAGTCGCCGGTGACGCGGGCGAGGCGCCCGACGTCGGGGCCCTGCTCAGGGCCGCCCTGCGTACGCTCAGCAAGGCATGAGTGACGGGAGCCGCACGACGATGGACTGGACTGACGAGGACGTCGACGCCCGCTATGGCGCGGCCGAGGACGCACACCTGCGCCGACTGACCGATGCTGAGGCGGAGGGCGACGAACGCGCGGTCGAGGCTGCGCTGCGTCCTCGCACGCTCGACGAGGTCGTCGGTCAGGCCCGCGTACGCGACCAGCTCGGACTGGTGCTCGAAGCGGCCAGGCGGCGCGGCCGTTCGCCGGACCACGTCCTGCTGTCGGGTCCTCCCGGCCTGGGCAAGACCACGCTCGCCATGATCATTGCCGCCGAGATGGGCGTGCCGTTGCGCCTCACCAGTGGTCCCGCGATCACGCATGCGGGCGATCTGGCCGCCATCCTCTCGGGCCTGAACGAGGGCGATGTCCTGTTCGTCGACGAGATCCACCGGATGTCGCGGCCCGCAGAAGAGATGCTGTACATGGCGATGGAGGACTTCCGCGTCGATGTCGTCATCGGGAAGGGCCCGGGGGCGACTGCGATCCCCATCGACCTCCCGCCGTTCACCCTCGTCGGTGCCACGACGAGGGCCGGCCTGCTGCCCGGACCGCTGCGCGACCGGTTCGGCTTCACTGCACACCTGGAGTTCTACGAGCCTGCCGATCTCGACCTCATCGTGCACCGTTCCGCCAGCCTTCTCGGTGTCGAACTGCGTCCCGAGGGCGCGGCGGAGATCGCCCTGCGTTCTCGCGGCACACCCCGCATTGCCAACCGACTGCTGCGTCGGGTGCGCGACTACGCCCAGGTGCGAGCCGACGGCGTGGTGACGAAGTCGATCGCCCATGCTGCGCTCGACATGTTCGAGGTCGACCAGTCGGGTCTCGATCGGCTCGATCGCGCCGTCCTCGACGTGCTGTGCCGCCGTTTCGGCGGCGGGCCGGTCGGCGTCTCGACGCTGGCGGTTGCCGTGGGTGAGGAGCGCGAGACGGTCGAGGAAGTGGCTGAACCCTTCCTCGTACGCCTCGGCATGCTCGCCCGGACCCCCCGCGGGCGCATCGCGACACCGGCCGCCTGGCAGCACCTGGGGTTGGCAGTGCCGCCGTCGGCGGCACTGGGGGACCCGTCCCTGTTCGACGACGCCTGAGTCTTTGGGAAGATGGGGACATGGGTTTCCAGATCTGTCAGGACGAGAGTGCCGACAAGGTCCTCGACGACCACGCCTTCGCCCTGCTCGCCGGCATGATGCTCGACCAGCAGTACCCGATGGAGCATGCCTTCCGCGGTCCGGCCAAGGTGCTGGAGCGCTTTGGGACGCTTGAGACGTCGGCGCTCTGCGGCGCTGACCCCGAGGCGTTCAAGGAGTTGGCCTCGATCCCGCCGGCCATCCACCGTTTCCCGGGATCGATGGCTGCCCGGTTCCAGGAGTTGGCGCGCATCGTCGAGGAGACGTACGACGGCGATGCCTCCAAGCTGTGGAACGAAACGGCCGACGCCAAGGACCTGTTCAAGCGCGTCCAGGCGCTGCCGGGCTTCGGCAAGCAGAAGGCGCAGATCTTCGTGGCCCTGCTGGCCAAGCAGGTTGGCGTACGGCCCGAGGGCTGGGAGAAGTTGGTCGGCGACTACGCGTTGGAGGGCTATCGCTCCGTGGCCGACGTCGTCGACGGCGACTCGCTGCAGAAGGTGCGGGACTTCAAGAAGGCCAAGAAGGCGGCGGCGAAGGCGCAGGGCTGAGGCCTCCTCTGGCCGGTCGGCACGCCTGCGGCGGCGACGGGCCGCGCGGAACTCACCCTCAATGCCACGCGCCTTTCATGCACGTGGCATCATTGTGAGCGCGGCTCTTGACGTTACCGGGCTTGGCCGCGCCCCGAAGTCGAATGACAAGAGGTGTTCGTGTCTTCACCCGCGCGCAAGTCACTCCCTGATGAAGTGCTCTCGCACCCGGCCATCGTGGCCCTGGTTGAGCGAGGCAAGCCTCTGGGGTACGTGACCCCCGATGAGCTGCGCACCGCGAGCGAGGTGGCTGGCGTCGAGCCGCGTCACCTGAAGGCGCTGCTCGGCCACCTCTCCGCCCTCGAGATCGACGTGCACATCGACGTGACCTCGTCGCGGGCGGTCGCTGCCACGACCCGCAAGTCCGGTGCGGCAACGAAGACGGCGGCCAAGAAGGCGCCGGCGAAGAAGGCCCCGGCCGCCAAGGCCGCGTCCGCCGAGGACGCGGAGCCTGCCGCGGAGAAGGCGCCAGCCAAGAAGGCTGCTGCCAAGAAGGCCCCGGCGAAGAAGGCGGCCGCCAAGAAGGCTGCCGGCAAGGACGAGGCTCCCGTCGACCTCGCCGTCGAGACGGCCGTGATCGGCCCCGACGGCAAGAAGGTGCTGCCCGACATCTCGGACGAGGAGTTCGAGAAGGACGTGGCCAGCGACCCCTCCATCAAGGAGGACGAGAAGGAGGCGTTCACCGTCTCCGCCGCGGACGACACCGACGAGCCTGAGCAGCAGGTCATGGTGGCCGGTGCGACCGCTGACCCGGTGAAGGACTACCTCAAGCAGATCGGCAAGGTCCCGCTGCTCAACGCCGAGATGGAGGTCGAGCTCGCCAAGCGCATCGAGGCCGGCCTGTTCGCCGACGAGAAGCTCGGCAAGGGCACCAAGATCAAGGCCAACGCACTCGAGGAGCTCGAGTGGATCGCTGATGACGGTCGACGCGCCAAGAACCACCTGCTCGAGGCCAACCTGCGTCTGGTGGTGTCGCTGGCCAAGCGCTACACCGGCCGCGGCATGCTCTTCCTGGACCTCATCCAGGAGGGCAATCTCGGTCTGATCCGCGCGGTCGAGAAGTTCGACTACACCAAGGGATACAAGTTCTCGACCTACGCGACGTGGTGGATTCGTCAGGCCATCACCCGCGCGATGGCCGACCAGGCGCGGACGATCCGTATCCCCGTCCACATGGTCGAGGTCATCAATAAGCTGGCCCGCGTACAGCGCCAGATGCTGCAGGACCTCGGTCGCGAGCCCACGCCGGAGGAGCTGGCCAAGGAACTCGACATGACCCCTGAGAAGGTCATCGAGGTCCAGAAGTACGGCCGTGAGCCCATCTCGCTGCACACCCCGCTGGGCGAGGACGGAGACTCCGAGTTCGGTGACCTCATCGAGGACTCCGAGGCCATCGTGCCTGCGGACGCTGTCTCGTTCACGCTGCTGCAGGAGCAGTTGCACGCGGTCCTCGACACGCTGAGCGAGCGCGAGGCCGGTGTGGTCTCGATGCGATTCGGTCTCACCGACGGCCAGCCCAAGACGCTCGACGAGATCGGCAAGGTTTACGGAGTCACGCGCGAGCGGATCCGCCAGATCGAGTCCAAGACGATGTCCAAGCTGCGTCACCCGTCGCGTTCCCAGGTCCTGCGGGACTACCTGGACTGACGAGCAACCGGACTCACACGTTGCGCCGTACGCCCTGCTGGGTGTGCGGCGCTTCGTCATTTCGTGGGTGGGGTGTGGTCGCGGCTGGGCAGTGTGACCGTTGACACATCCGAGGATCGAGCGAATGATGCGAAGAAGTATTCGCATTTTGGTCGACCGACTCGGAGGTCCCCATGACCAGAAGCTTGCTCGCCCGTGCGGCTGCCCTTGCCGCAGTGCTCACCTTCTCAGCGGTCGTCCCCGCCACCGCGGACGAGGCCGTACGGGATCCTGGCGGTGGCCTGCTCGGCGCCGTCAGGGACGCTCCCATCGCCACCCGTGCGCTGCCCAGCGCCGCGGTCGCGATGGGTGATAGCTTCATCAGCGGCGAAGGGGCGGGGGACTACCAAGCCGTCACCGACGTCAACGGGACTAGCCAGGGATTCCCGGGCTGGTCGGCGGCCAACAGCAACCCGTACTTCTGTCACCGCTCGGCGAACGCCTCGATCAACCAGGCCGCCCTCACCGGCATCTCGCGGCGCTTCAACATCGCTTGCTCCGGTGCGCGTCCCGCCGACATGGCCAGTGACTCCGCGGCGCGCGCGGGCGGTCGTACGGTGGCCTCGCAGATCAGCCAACTGCGCGCCATCGCGCAGACCAGTGACATCGACCTCGTGCTGCTGGGAATCGGCTCCAACAACTCCTCCTTCACCTTCGGCGAGGTGGCGGCGGAGTGTGCCGGCCGGTTCGTCGGCGACGGGTTCACCGGATGGTGGGAGGTCTGGATCCACTTCATCAACTGGGTGAGCGGCACGCCGATCAACGAGCGCCCCTGCTCCGACGACGATCTCGGCACGCTGGCGCAGTTCAGTGCCGCCCAGGCGGAGACGACCGCGGCGGTGCGCGAGGTCCTCACCGTCCTCGATGAGATCGATGCCGACGGGCAGCACCGCGTCGTCCTGCAGGACTACACGAACCCGCTTCCTCAGACGTACGCACAGCAGTACATCGAGGAGGACGGCCGCAAGGACACCCGGGACAAGTTCCGGGACCTGGTCCGGGAGCGGTACGCCGCGGGGTGCCCTGCGCACATCGCCTCGCTGGCCCCGGCGCACCGGTTCTCCCAGAGGCTCGGATCGATGGTCTCGGGCGTGGCCTCCACCCTCCAGGCGGAGCGGCCCGCTGCGGACCTCGTGTACCTGAACGTCCAGAAGGCCTTCGACGGCGCTCGCCTCTGTGAGTCGTCCGGTGGGCCCGCAAGCGCGCTGGCAACGCCGCTGCGCGTGATGGACGGGCCGAGCGGGGTCAAGCTGGAGAACTTCAACGGGGTCGACAAGCTCGACCTCAAGCGGTTCATCGACACGTGCAACAGCTACTACCAGACCTGCCAGGAGTCGTGGCACCCCAGCGTGTCCGGGCACGCGGTGCTCGGCCAGTGCCTCGCTGCGGCGGCGACATGGTCCGGCCGCGCCGTGACGTGCGCGAGGGAGGGCGGGCAGATCGTGCTGCGGTGAACACCGCCTCCTGCTGATGGGTGGACATCGCTATGGTCGATTGATGATCTCGGAACCAGCACGACCGTCCGCCGGCGCCTCGGCCGGGTTGCGAAAACCCAAACAGGGGCGCTCGCGAGAGACGGTGGAACGCATCCTCGCGGCCGCCGACCAGGAGATCGGCGAAGTCGGGCTCAAGCGAGCCACGACCACGTCGATCTCCCGGCGGGCGGGCGTGTCCGTGGGGGCCCTCTACAGGTTCTTCAGCGACAAGGAGGCCTTGGCCGCGGCCCTGGCCGAGCGCTACCTGACGGAGGTCTCCGGTGAGTACGCCCGCGTCCTGGGGGAGATGCACGACGCCAACGACGTGCGTACGGCCGTGCTGGCGCTGGTCGATGTGGCCGCCCAGGCGCACCTCAAGAACCCCGGCTACTACCGACTCACGGAGGACTCGGACCCCCAGGAGGACTCCTCTCCTGCGCACACGGTCCGGGAGAACCTCGTGGCGCTGTTCGTGACCCGACTGCGCGAGGGGCTCTCGGACGAGCCCGAGGACGTGCTGCGCGAGGTCGTCACCCTGTGCGTCGAGACCGTACGGCACACGCTCGCCCACGCGCCGATGGAGCTTGAACACAGAGAGCGGCTGGTGGGGGAGTTGAAGCTGATGGTGGGCGCGTACGTGTCCACCCGCTTCGCCTCGGCCTGAGGCTGGACACACAACGCGGCCCCGCACCTGAGGGTGCGGGGCCGCGTGAAGTGTGAAGGGTCAGTCGTTGAGCTTGTGCGTCTCGTCGTGGACGTTGCTGGCAACCTCGCGCAACTTGTCGCCGTGCTCGCGGGCGTGGTGGGCGCAGAAGAGCAGCTCTCCGCCGGTCTGGAGCTCGACACGGAGGTAGGCCTGGGCGCCGCAACGGTCGCAGCGGTCGCTGGCGGTCAGGGCTGCGGGACTGGGGGCAGTGGCTGTGGTCACTGTGGCCTCGTTTCTTTCCATCGGTGTCTGGCTCAACGTATCGACCGGGACAAAGATTCCCGCTGTCGTGCCCGACGCCTCCATCCAATCACGTCCCCCCTCGGGGACGCAGTTTGATTCTCCCCCTGTGGTCCTCACAAGCACGCGCCGTGCCGATCCGTGACCCAACTGTGACCTGCGTCGCACCGTCCTGCGTCCGGGGTGGTGCCGTACGGGCGAGCCTGCGTCGCTGGTGACGTGGCCGCGGGTAGCCTGCTGGGGTTCCGCGTGCTCGCGCACCGGGATCCCTGACAGGGCCGACGTGAGGTCGGCCACCCCCGTACGACAGGACGTCCGTGGCAGCACCGGCAGACAACTCCTACAACGCGGCCCACCTGCTGGTCCTCGAGGGCCTCGAGGCCGTCCGCAAGCGGCCGGGCATGTACATCGGCTCGACCGACACGCGCGGCCTCATGCACTGCCTGTGGGAGATCATCGACAACGGCGTCGACGAGGCGCTGGCCGGCGTCGCGGCCAACGTCGAGATCATCCTGCATCCGGACGGCTCGGTCGAGGTTCACGACGACGGGCGAGGCATTCCGACCGACAAGGAACCGAAGACGGGCCTGACCGGCGTCGAGGTCGTTGCGACCAAGCTGCACGCCGGCGGCAAGTTCGGCGGCGGTTCGTACGTGGCCACGGGCGGTCTGCACGGCGTCGGCCTGTCGGTGGTCAACGCGCTCAGCGCGCGCATGGACATCGACGTCGAGCGCTCCCCAGCCGAACAGGGCATCTCCTTCAAGCGCGGCGTCCCCGGCGTCTTCGACGCAGAGGGCCCCGAGGCGGGCTTTGTGCCGCAGTCCGGGCTCTCGCGCAAGGGCAAGCGGGTCGCGAAGGCCAAGACCGGCACCCGGGTGCGGTTCTGGCCCGACCGACAGATCTTCACCAAGGACGCCGGCTTCGAGCTCGAGGGCCTCGTGGGGCGGGCGCGCCAGACCTCGTACATCGTGCCGGGTCTCGGTCTCCACATCCGTGACCAGCGCGGCGAGGAGGCGACCGAGGAGACGTTCCGCCACGAGGGCGGCATCACCGAGTTCGTGGACTTCCTCTCGTCGGGGGAGGCGGTGACCGACATCCTGCGGTTGCAGGGGTCGGACACCTTCACCGAGACCGTTCCGCTGCTCGACGACAAGGGGCACATGACGCCCCAGGAGGTCGAGCGCGAGCTGTTCGTCGACGTGGCGGTGCGGTGGGACTCGGGCTACGACACGACTGTGCGTTCCTTCGTCAACGTGATCGCGACGCCTAAGGGCGGGACGCACGTGTCCGGGTTCGAGAACGCGTTGACCAAGACGTTCAACGACGCCATGCGTGCGGCCAAGGTGCTCAAGGCCGCCGACGCCGACGTCATCAAGGACGACGTCCTGGAGGGCCTGACGGCCGTGGTGACCGTACGGCTTGCCGAGCCCCAGTTCGAGGGGCAGACCAAGGAGATCCTCGGAACCCCGGCGGCTCGTACGGTCGTGCGCCGGGTCGTGGCCAAGGAGCTCAAGAACTTCCTCACCTCGACCAAGCGCGCCGAGAAGGCCCAGGCCAAGCTCCTCATGGAGAAGGTCGTGGGGGCCTCCAAGACCCGTCTCGCCGCGCGTCAGCACAAGGAGAACCAGCGCCGCAAGAACGCCCTGGAGTCCTCGTCCCTGCCGGCCAAGCTCGCTGACTGCCGAGCGGCCGACGCCGAGCGCACCGAACTCTTCATCGTCGAGGGTGACTCCGCGCTCGGTACTGCCAAGCGGGCTCGCAACTCCGAGTACCAGGCGCTGCTGCCCATCCGCGGCAAGATCCTCAACGTCCAGAAGGCTTCCGTCGGGGACATGCTCAAGAACGCCGAGTGCGCCTCCATCATCCAGGTCGTGGGCGCGGGTTCGGGCCGAACGTTCGACCTCGACGCCGCGCGGTACGGCCGCGTGATCTTCATGGCCGACGCCGACTCCGACGGCGCGCACATCCGCTGCCTGCTGGCCACGCTGTTCTTCAAGTACATGCCCGAGATGGTCACGGCGGGGCGCGTCTACTCGGCCGTCCCGCCGCTGCACCGCATCGAGGTGTCGAACCCCAAGAAGGGGATGGACAAGTACATCTACACCTATTCCGACGACGAACTGCAGCGCAAGCTCGCCGAGCTCAAGAAGAAGAACGTGCGCTGGAAGGACCCGGTGCAGCGTTACAAGGGCCTCGGGGAGATGGACGCCGACCAGCTGGCCGAGACCACCATGGACCCCCGGCACCGGACGTTGCGCCGACTGACCGTCGACGACGCCGAGGCCGCCAGCCGGGTGTTCGAGCTGCTGATGGGCTCCGACGTCGCGCCGCGGAAGGAATTCATCGTCCAGGGCGCGTACGAGATCGACATGGAGTCGCTGGACGCGTGAGCCCGCCCCGGCAACTGCCGGGTCGGCAGGGCGCGAGCGCAGCGTACGGCTCACTCGTACGAGCTGTCTGGACCAGTGGGTCGGCGGGGCGAACCTCGTGGGCGTGTCTTGAACTTCTGGGGGTTTGCACACCCCGAGATGTTCAGGATCCCCCGCATCTGCGGGGGATCCTGCAGGGGCGCCAGCCCCCCAAAGAAAACCGGCGAGATCAGGCCTTCTGGGCGAGCAGGCCGGTGTCGACGTCGTAGATGAAGCCGCCCACGAACGTGCCCTCGGGGATCAGCGGGTGGGAACGCACCTTGTGCACGTCCTCGGCGAGGGCGCGCTCCTGGTTCTCCACGGCGCCCAGGTCGAGCCAGGTGGCGTCCTGGCCGGCAGAGGCCTCGATCTTGCGGTGCAGCTCGTCCTCGGAGCTCGACGCCATGGCGCAGCGGGTGTGCGGCACGACGAGGATGCGGCTCACGTTGAGCAGGTGGGTTCCCAGAACCAGCGCGGTGAGGGCCTGCGGCGTGATCCGGCCCCCCGGGTTGCGGAAGATCTTGGCGTCGCCGTAGCTCAGGCCCAGCATCTCGAGCGGCTTGATGCGCGAGTCCATGCACGTCACGATCGCCACGCCCGAACGCGCGATGCCGTCGAAGCCGGCCTGGTCGAAGGTCTCGGCGAACGCGCGGTTCGCCTCCAGAAGGTCGCTGAAGTCGTCCACGACGCCAGTCTAACGACGGTGTTCGTGACGCCGGACGGCGTATCGGAGCGCAGGACCGGGGGCGATCACCACAGGTCGCGTGCGGCGAGCGTCGTGGGCGGCACGCGCCGAAAGCAGACCAGCGCCGCGATGGCTGCCGCGACGGCACACCCGGCGGCGCCCCAGAAGACCGCGTGCTCCTGGGCGATGCCCGCCAGGCGGAGCAGGTCGGAGAACTCCTTGCACCGACTGGCCCCGTCGCAGACCTCCTTGACGGGCGGCACCTCGCCCTGCTCGGCGTAGTAGCGCCGCAACCCGATCGTCGTCAGGGCCGAGATCCCGACCAACATGCCGACCATGCGAGCGACCACCACGAAGGCGCTCGCGACACCGTGCACGGCGTCGTCGGTGTACGCCAGCAGCGCGGCGTTGACGGGTGCCAGAGCGAGCCCGAAGCCGAGGCCGCCGACGACCAACGCGACATTGGCGACGGGCTCCTCCAGCGTGGTCAGCCCCCACCGGGTCATCAGGACGAACCCGATCGCGGCGAGCAGCATGCCGAAGGCGGTGACCGGCCCCGGCGCGATGCGTCGGATGAGGTACCCGCCAGCCACGGCCCCGATCGGCAGGGCGACGAGGAAGCGTACGAGCACCAGCGCCGCCGCCAACTGGGAGTCCGGGTAGACGGTGGTGCGGGCGAACAGAGGAATGTCGATGAGCGCCGCGATGAGGGCCGCACCGATGAAGAAGCTGACCACCAGCGCACCCCAGGCCGGTGTCTTCGCCAGTGCCCCCGGTGGGATCAGGGGCGTGGCGGTACGCCGCACGTGCCACCAGAACACGATGCTGGCCAGCGCACTCCCAGCCAGGAACCACAGACCGCTGGAGGAGAACACCTGGATCTGTGGATCGGCGGTGGCGAAGGCCAAGATGATGCCGCCGAGGGCAACGGCGAGCCACAGGGCCCCGACCAGATCGGCGTCGAGGAGGCTGCGCAGCCACCCACGCAGGTCGACGAACGGGCGAGGCGAGAACCACAACCACGCGATCAGGCCCACGCCCAGGGCGAGCGTCACCACGCCTGCGGGTGTGAGCCAGCGACCGTTGCCCGCGAAGGGGATGAAGATCTGTCCCACCGTGACGTCGCGCATCATCGGCCCGGGACGCACCATCACGACACCACACGCCACCAGCCACAACGCAAGGAGGCTGAGGCCGATGCCGTCGCGGTACCACCGCACGGGCGTGGCCCCGTCGGGGGAGCCGGTCTCACGCGAGCCCTTCGCGAGGGAAGCGATCGCGGCCGCGAGGACCAGACCGACAGCCGTGTTGATCGCAAAGATCGCCCGCCAGTCGCCGACGGCCAGCACCAGGGCGCCGAACAGCGGCCCCAGCACCGAGCCCAGCTCCTGCACCGCCGAGACGACGCCGAGCGGCACGCCGCGCTTGTCGGCCGGGTAGAGGTCGGCGACCAGCGCCAAGGTCGCGGGCACGAGCCCGCCGCCGCCGATGCCCTGCAGGAACCGTCCGGTGACCATGCTGGGCATGTCGTAGGCCAACGTCGTGACCAGGGAACCGAAGGCGAACAGGATCAGCGACAGCACCAGCACTGGTACGCGCCCACGCAGGTCCGCGATGCGGCCGATGAGCGGCAGCATCGCGACGTACCCCAGCAAGAAGCCGGAGATGATCGGTGCCGCTCGCTGCAGCTCGTCGATCGGGATCCCGGCGCTGCTCATCATGTCCGGCAGCGCGAGCACGACCACGTACGTGTCGGCGGCCGCGAAGCAGACCGCCGCCGCGGCGAGCCACAGCAGCCACCGGGTCACCGGAGTCCCGGCGGCGCGGGTCATGGGGCGACGATCTCCTGGGAGGTGCCGTAGTCGGAGAAGGTGACCGTGTAGGTCATCTCCTCACTGTCGGGGTAGAAGGTGCCAGTGAGCTCCGCCGAACGCAGCTCGCCCGAGTCGGCGATCTGCCACTCGACGTCGAAGTCACCGGTGGCACTCGGGATGATCGCGCTCATCGCCGACCCGGGGACGGTGCCGGAGTAGGTGGTCAGCACCTCGGAGTTGTTCTCGCCGCCGCGGACCTCATCGCCCTTCGTCGCCTCGGAGGTCTCGTCGAGCAGTGCCGGGAACCCGGAGTCGGCTGCGATCAAGGTGGACGGGTCGGGGGCGCCGTACTCGCTGGGGTCCACCTCGTCGAAGGACGGCGTGAAGGGCAGTTGCGCGTAGACGGTGCCGTCCACGGCGATCAAGGGCACGTTGGCGTTGATGCCGCCGTACATGACCGTCAACTCGCCCTCGAACGCCGGAGCCGACGTCACCACGCCGGTGGCTCGCGTGATCCCCGCGACCCCGCTGGGCAGGGCCTTGGTGGCCAGGTCGAGCGAGACGCCCTCGGTCTGCGACAGGGTCTGCGCCGCGTCGCTGAGGACCTCATCGACGGAACCGGACGACGAACCGCCGTCCCCGGAGCAGCCGGCCACGCTGAGGGTCAGTGCGGCGGCGGCGAGGAGACGGACCAGGGAGCGCTGGGTCGAAGCCATGGCGTCACCCTTCCACATCGACCGGGCCCACCTGGTGAACGACAGGCGACGCGACCGCGGCCATCGGCTGGGGCAGCGGCACCCCCGAGCCGTCGCGGCGCCCGGTCGCGTCGGGCAGTTCGAGAGGAGCGCCGCTCGCTGCCGCGCCGCGCGCGGGACCCGGACCCGCCCACGCCAGCAGGAGAGTGTCCTCGTTCTTGAGGAACCGGTGGCTGCGCACACCGCCGGTGCCGCGACCCTTGCTCGGGTACTCGGAGAACGGGGCGACCTTGACCGCACCCGACTCCGTGCCCGGCAGCGCGGTCGATGAGCCCGACACCGTGACCACGACGGCCTGGGCGGGATCGAAGGCGCCGAAGAACGTCACCTTGGCGCCACCCGAGAGTCGTACGCCGGCGATGCCGCCGCCGGAGCGCCCCTGGGGACGTACGGCGTCCGCGGTGAAGTGCAGCAGTTGGGCGTCGGAGGTGATGAAGCACAGGGTCTCCTCACCCGTGCGCAGGTCGAGCGCACCGACCACCTCGTCGCCGTCCTTGAGGCCGATCACCTCCCACTCGTCGCGGCCGAGCACTTCGGGATTCACACGCTTGACCACGCCGTTGCGCGTGCCCAGGGCCAGCCCCGGGCCTTCAGTGGGCAGGCTGGTCAGGGCCAGCGCGCGCTCCTTGGGAGCCAGCGCGACGATCTCGCTGAGGGGCAGCCCGCCCTGGAGGTTGGGGTCGTTGGCGGAGTCCGGCAGCTCGGGCATGTCGAGCACGTTGACCTTGATGACCCGGCCCGCCGAGGTGACCACTCCCACCTCCGCGCGGGCAGAGGTGCGGACCGCGGACACCACGACGTCGTGGTTGGCTCGCGTCTCGCCGTGGCCCACGGCCTCGACCCCACTCGTACGGGCGAGCAGGCCGCCGGAGGAGAGGTACGCGAAACACGGGTCGTCGGCCACCTCGAGTGGCGTGGCGGCCGCCGCGGTCACGGTGGTCCCGGCAGAGGCGAGCAGGACCGTCCGGCGCGGCGTCCCGTGCTCCTTGGCGACCTGGGCGAGCTCGTCGGAGACCACCTTGCGCAGCATCTTGTCGTCGCCGAGGATCGCGTCCAGCCCGTCGATCGTGTCCTGGAGCTCGGACTTCTCCTTCTCGAGCTCGAGCTTGGAGAACTTCGTGAGGCGGCGCAACGGCATGTCGAGGATGTACTCGGCCTGGATCTCCGAGAGCTCGAAGACCGCGATGAGGCGTTCCTTGGCCGCCGCGGCGTTCTCCGAGGAACGGATGAGCTGGATGACCTCGTCGATGTCGAGGATGGCGATGAGTAGACCCTCGACCAGGTGCAGCCGATCGAGCGCCTTCTGGCGACGGAACGCCGAGCGACGCCGCACCACGTCGAAGCGGTGCGCCAGGAACACCTCCAGCATCTCCTTGAGGCCGAGCGTGCGCGGCTGCCCATCGACCAGCGCGACGGCGTTGATGCCGAAGGAGTCCTCCATGGGGGTCAGCTTGTAGAGCTGCTCGAGCAACGCCTCCGGCACGAAGCCGTTCTTGACCTCGATCACCAGCCGCAGCTGGTTCTCGCCGTCGGTGAGGTCGGTCAGCTCCTTGATGTCCGAGATGCCCTGGATCTTCTTGGAGACCACCAGGGTCTTGATGCGCTCGACGACGCGCTCGGTGCCCACGCCGTACGGGAGTTCGGTGACCACGATGCCCTTGCGGCGGGGGGTGACGTTCTCGATGCGGGCGCTCGCGCGCATCTTGAAGGTGCCGCGGCCCGATTCGTACGCGTCGCGCACGCCGTCGAGCCCCACGATCTTGCCTCCGGTGGGCAGGTCAGGCCCAGGGATGAAGCGCATCAGGTCGTCGAGGCTCGCCTTGGGGTGCGTGATGAGGTGGCGCAGCGCCTGGACGACCTCCACGAGGTTGTGGGGCGCGATGTTGGTGGCCATGCCGACCGCGATGCCCGCGCTGCCGTTGACCAGCAGATTGGGGATGGCCGCGGGAAGGACGACGGGCTCGTACTCGCGGGAGTCGTAGTTGGGCTTGAAGTCGACGGTGTCCTCGTCGATCGAGGCGGTCATGGCCAGCGCGGCCGGGGCCATGCGGCACTCGGTGTACCTCATGGCCGCGGGCGGGTCGTCGGGGGAGCCGAAGTTGCCGTGCCCGTCGATCATGCCCAGCCGCATCGACCACGGCTGCGCCATGCGGACCAGCGCGTCGTAGATCGCGCCGTCGCCGTGCGGGTGGAGTCGGCCCATCACCTCGCCGACGACGCGGGCGCTCTTGACGTGCCCCCGCTGGGGCCGCAGCCCCATGTCGTCGGCGGTGAACAGGATGCGTCGCTGCACCGGCTTGAGACCGTCGCGCGCGTCCGGGAGGGCGCGCGAGTAGATGACGGAGTAGGCGTACTCCAGGAAGGACGACTGCATCTCGTCCCGGATGTCTGTGTCGAGGATGTGCTCCTCGAAGTCGTCCGGGAGCGGGGGCTGCGTGGTGCGTCGTGCCATGGGGGCATTCTCCCTGTCACCCCCGCCTGTGGCGCACGGGCCACGCCGGGACCGTACGGATCCGCGCTCGGCCGCGTGGCGCGGGCGATGGTCCCGGCCGGCGGGGTTCGGTGCGGGGTAGATTTGCGCCGTGACTGACGTCGAGGACGACCAGCCCACCCAGCCGCCCCGTCACTGGGAGGCCGACGTGCTGCTGCGCGATGGCCGTACGGCCCACATCCGGCCGATCCGGCCCGAGGACCGAGAACTCATGGTGGAGTTCTACGACGAGGTCTCCGACCAGTCGAAGTACTTCCGATTCTTCTCGCCCATGCCGCAGCTCAGCGAGCGGGACCAGGTGCGCTTCACCCACGTCGATCACGTCGACCGGGTCGCCTTCATCATGCTCGTGGCGGGCAAGATGATCGCGGTCGGGCGCTACGACAAGATCAAGCCGGGGGAGGCCGAGGTCGCCTTCCTCGTCCAGGACGCCCACCAGGGCCGCGGCATCGGGCAACTGCTGCTGGAGCACCTCGCGCAGGCCGGACGCGAGCGCGGCATCGAGAAGTTCGTCGCCGAGATCCTGCCCGAGAACCACGCCATGATCCGCACGTTCAAGGACGCCGGCTACCAGGTCAGCAGCGCGTTCGAGGACGGCGTGATGGGTCTGGAGTTCGACATCGACCCGACCGACACCGCGATCGATGTCATGAACCAGCGCGAGCACCGCGCGGAGTCGGCCAGCATCGAGCGATTCTTCCGACCCCGCTCGGTCGCCGTCATCGGGGCCAGCCGGCACCAGGAGACCGTCGGACATCTGCTGGTGCGCAACCTCGTGCTGGGCGACTTCACCGGGCGCGTCCACGTCGTGAACCCGAGCGCGGACGCCGTGGCAGGGATGCCGGCGTACAACTCGGTCAGCGAGATCCCCGGCGAGGTCGACGTGGCCATCGTCGCGGTGCCCGCGAACGCGGTCCAGGACGTGGTGCTCGACTGCGCCGCCAAGGGCGTCCACGGCCTCGTCGTCATCTCCTCGGGCTTCGCGGAGACCGGCGACGAGGGTCGCCAACGCCAGCGGCGCCTGGTCGGCCTGTCGCGCTCCTACGGCCTGCGCCTCATCGGGCCCAACGCGCTGGGCGTCATCAACACCGACCCCGAGGTGCAGATCAACGCCTCGCTGTCGTCGGTCATGCCGCCGCGTGGGCGCGCAGGCTTCTTCTGCCAGTCAGGTGCGCTGGGCACGGCGATCCTGGAGAACGTCCAAAATCGCGGCCTCGGCCTGTCGACCTTCGTCAGCGCGGGCAACCGTGCCGACGTGTCGGGCAACGACCTCCTCCAGTACTGGGAGGAGGACGACGCGACCGAGGTGGTCCTGCTCTACCTCGAGTCGATCGGTAACCCGCGCAAGTTCTCCCGGATCGCGCGCCGGGTGAGCCGGCGCAAGCCGATCATCGCGGTGCGGTCGGGGCGCAGCTCCCAGGGTGTGCCGATGGGGCACGCCGTACGCAAGATCGCCGCCCCCTCCGAAGCGGTGGACGCGATGTTCCGTCAGGCGGGCGTCATCCAGGTCGACACGTTGGAGGAGATGTTCGACGTCGCCCAGTTCCTGGCCCACCAGCCGCTGCCTCGGGGCCGTCGCGTGGCGATCGTGGGCAACTCCGACGCGCTGGGACTGCTGGCCGCGGACGCCTCCGCGAGTGAGGGGCTCGTGGTCAACAAGCAGGTCGCCCTGGGAGCGGACGCGACTGCCGACGACTTCGAGGAGGCCATCGACGCTGCCATCGACGACTCCGAGGTCGACTCGGTCGTGGTGATCTACATCCCGCCGATCAACGTCACCGGTGACGACGTCGCCAATGTGCTGGCCGCTGTCGGAGAGCAGTCCGACAAGCCGATCATCTCGGCCTTCCTCGGCGCCGAGGGCATCCCCGAGCTCCTCCGCGTCCCCGACGTCGCGGGTGCGAGCGCGGGTCGCGGCTCGGTGCCGTCCTATCCCGCCGTGGAGTCCGCCGTCAGGGCGCTCTCGCGTGCCGTCGGCTACGCCATGTGGTTGCGCACGCCCGAGCGCGGTCCTCAGGACGAGGAACTCGCCGACCGCGATGCGGCCAAGCACCTGGTCAACGAACTCCTCATGCACCACCCCGAGGGGCACGACCTGGAGTTCGCGGAGATGCAGACGCTGCTCGCGGCGTACGGCATCGAGTTGTGGGACACGGTGCCCGTCGACGGCCTGGAGGCCGCAGTCAAGGCGGGTGCCGAGCTGGGTTGGGACGTGGTCCTCAAGGCGACCGCCGACCGACTGCGTCACCGCCCGGATCTGGCGCACGTGCGCCGCAACATCGATGACGCGCAGCAGATGGAGGACGCCTGGAAGGATCTGGCGACGCTCATCGCCGACATCGCTTCGGCCGACTTCGTCGTCCAGCGCACGGCGCCGCCCGGGGTGCCGGTGCGGATCTCCAGCATGGAGGACCCGCTGTTCGGTCCGCTCATCTCCTTCGGCGTCGGCGGTCCGATGACCGAACTGCTGGGCGACCGTTCGTTCCGCATTCCGCCGCTGGCCGAGCACGATGCCCAGGACATGATCCGCGAGATCAAGGCGTCCCCGTTGCTGTTCGGCTACCGGGGCACCGAGATCGTCGACGTCGGTCAGGTCGAGGAGCTCGTACGACGCCTCGCCCAGCTCCAGAACGACCTGCCCCAGGTGCGACAGCTGGAGCTGCCCCTGGTGCTCGCCGGAGCCCAGCGGGCCGCTGTGCTGGGTGCGCACGTGCGGATCGAGCCGGTGCTCGACCCGCGCTCGGACTGGTTCGTACGCCGGCTCAGCACCATGCCCGGCGACACGATGCCTTCCTGACGCCGCAGCCTTCGCCCCGTCGGAGTCCGTACGCGTTTCCACACCCCGGTCGCGTCCGCGTGGGGGCGTGACAGACTGCACCCATGCGCAGCAAGACCCCCGACGCCGGTTCGGCCAGTGCTCTCAGGGATGCCATCGATCGCACCGGCTACTACCCCGAGGTCGTCGCCGACTCCGTCTTCGGCGCGCTGGGCGGCGAGGACGTGGTGGCGTACTACGTGCACCACGAGCCGACCTTCGACCATGACGAGGTGCGCCGCCACCTGACCGTGGTCGTGGTCACCGAGTCGCGACTCATCCTCGCCCACACCGACGAGCACCCCGGGGACAACCTGCTCCCCGAGCCGTACACCTCCACCTCGACCGAGGCGATCGCCCTCAGCGCCGTGACCAACGTCGTGGTGACCCGCGTGGTCGCCAACCCGACGACCGGGCGCAAGCCGGCCGCCGAGGCCGTCCTCACCATTGGGTGGGGCGCCGTGAGCCGCATCGACCTGGAGCCCGCGGGCTGCTCCGATCCGCAGTGCGACGCCGACCACGGCTACACGGGCGTGGTCTCCGGGGACGACTTCTCACTCCGCGTCTCCGCCGCAGCGGAGGGGGAGCAGGCGGTCGCGAGCCTGCTCGGTTTCGCCGAGGCCCTGCAGAGCCGGACCCAGCGCAGGTGAGTGGCCTCGCCGCGGTGAGCGACGCAGGCTTCGTCGCTCCGGCGTACGGTCAACGGTCCTTGGCGGATGTCCTGCCCGCCGTGGCGCGCGCCCTGGGCGTGGGGGACGTGCTGGGGCCAGCGCCCGCTGGTCTCGAACTCCCGCCCGCGCCGGCGTACGTCGTGTTCCTCGTGGATGGTCTCGGCGCGCGCCTGCTGCAGCGCCACGCGCACGCAGCTCCATACCTGTCGGACCTGATGGCGGGGGAGGCCACCCTCGGCACGGCCGGAGTGCCGTCCACGACGGCCACCTCCCTGACGTCGCTGGGCACCGCGATGCCCCCCGGCGGCCACGGGCTGGTCGGGTTCACAGCTCGGATCCCGGGCACCGAGCGTCTCCTCAACCATCTGATGTGGGACCGCAGCGTCGACCCGATGCAGTGGCAGCCCCACCCCACGGCCTTCGCGCGTCTGGCCGAGGCCGGCGTGGCCGTGACCTCGGTCAACAAGCGGGCTTTCGTCGACAGCGGGCTGACCGTGTCGTCGATGCGAGGCGGCCAGTACGTCGGCGCCGACCGCGCCGGTGAGCGCATCGCAGCGGCCGTCGAGGCATCCGCGCAGCGTCCGTCGATCACCTACGTCTACGACTCCGACCTCGACGCCACCGGCCACAAGCACGGGACCTCGTCGTTGGAGTGGCTCCAGCAGCTCTCCGTGATCGACGCCCAGTTGGAGCAGTTGCGTGAGGCGCTGGACCCGGCGACGCGCCTGGTCGTCGTCGCCGACCATGGCATGGTCGACTGCTCCGACGACGACCGCATCGACGTGGACGACCACCTTGAGCTGCGCGCAGGGTTGGCCCTGTTGGGCGGCGAGGCGCGTTTCCGGCACTTGTACTGCGCGCCCGGGGCCGCAGCCGATGTCGCGGCGACCTGGCGCGAGGTGCTGGGGGACCGGGCCGAGGTGCTGCTGCGTGAGGAAACGGTGGCGCGGGGATGGTTCGGCCCGGTGGGCGGAGCCGTACTGCCCCGACTCGGCGACGTGATGGTGGCGGCCACGGGTGACTTCGGGATCTTCTCCAGCGTCGACTTCTCCTACGAGACGTCCTTGGTGGGGCTGCACGGCTCGCTCACGCCCGCGGAGATGCTGATCCCGGTTCTCGTCGACTGAGGGGCGCCGGGGCGTCCGTCACCTCGCGCGGACGTCATGGGGGCTGGTTGCTGGGGCGACCGCTGGCCATGACGTTGCGGGTCTCGTACGGGGTGGCGCGGCGGTCTGGTGGGACGTCATGGGGGCTGGTTGTCGGGGCGACCGCTGGCCATGACGTTGCGGGGCTCGTACGGGTCGGTCAGCCGAAGGGGAGCGGCTCGGGCGCCAGCGAGACCGCCTTGGCGCGGTCGGCGGTGAGCCGGCGGCGATGGTGCTGCCGGCACAGGACCTCGTACGCCACGTCCGGCGCCTCGGCGCCGGGCGTGGGGGTGCCCACGGTGGTCTCGACGTCGCCGACCACCACGACCTCGCCCTCGGTCACCATGACGCCGTCCTCGGTGCGGGCGTTGTGGGTGGCGCGCTTGCCGCACCAGCACAGGGCCTCGACCTGCAGGACGTTCATCCGGTCGGCGAGCTCGACGAGTCGCTTGCTCCCGGGGAACAGGACCGAGCGGAAGTCGGTGAGGATCCCGAAGGCGAACACGTCGATCTGGAGCTCGTCGACGATCTTCGCCAGTTGGTCGACCTGGGTCGGCGTGTAGAACTGGGCCTCGTCGCAGATCATGTAGTCGACGCGGCCACCCTGGGTCAGCGTCGTGACGACGTACTTCCAGAAGTCGAACTCGGAGTCGACCTCGATGGCGTCGTGGGTGAGCCCCAGCCTGCTGGACAGCACCGCCTCGCCGGCGCGGTCGTGAGCGGTGAAGATCCGCCCCTGCCGGCCCCGGGCCGCGTGGTTGTGGTTCGTCTGGAGCGCCAGCGTCGATTTGCCGGAGTCCATCGTGCCCGTGAAGAAGTGCAGTTCTGCCATGTCGCGGGAGATCTTGTCACACCCACGGGCAGACTGGGTGCATGCAGCCGGACACGCCCCCGTCAGCCACCCGCTCCCCGCTGATCTCGGTGCCCGAACTGGCGTCCAGCCTCGGCGCCGTCACTGTGCTCGACGTGCGGTACGCCATGGGCGGGCCCAGCGGGCCAGAGGTGTTTGCGGCCGGTCACGTGCCCGGGTCGTCGTACGTGGACCTCGACGTCGACCTCGCCGCGGCGCCCGGCGAGGGAGGTCGCCACCCGCTGCCCGATCCCGAGCGGTTCGCGGCCGCCATGCGGCGCGTCGGCGTACGGGGTGAGCGGCCCGTCGTCGTCCTGGACGACTGGCAGGGCCGCGCCGCAGCCCGGGCGTGGTGGCTGCTGCGTCACCACGGCCACCCCCACGTACGGGTCCTCGACGGGGGCTGGACCGCCTGGGTGGCCGAGGGCGGGAGCGTCGAGACGGGGACACCGCCAGCGCCCGCCCCAGGGACGTTCACCGTGTCCTCGAGCCAGGCCCCAGCGGTGGAGGCCGACGCCGTGCCGGACGTGGCCGTGCTGATCGACGCCCGGGCGCCCGAGCGCTATCGGGGTGAAGTCGAGCCCGTCGACGCCGTGGCCGGACACATCCCCGGAGCGGTCAACGTTCCCACGACGGACAACGTCGACGCATCCGGACGCTTTCGAGGAGTGGAGGACCTGCGGGCCACGTACGCGGCCGTCGGCGCCGTACCGGGCGCTGACGTGGCCGTCTACTGCGGCTCAGGGGTCACCGCCTCCCACGACCTGCTCGCCCTCGAACTGATCGGCGTGCGGGCCGCCCTCTATCCCGGCAGCTGGTCGGGGTGGATCACGGACCCCTCACGGCCCGTCGAGGTCACCGCGCCCTGATCTGCGGTGGTTGGTTTCGACACGCTCGCTGGCGCGCTGCTCAACCAGCGGGGGGACGGTCGGTGTTCAATCAGCGGGGGTCGCTCGGTGCTCAACCAGCGGGGGGACGGTCGGTGCTCGACCAGCGGGCACGGTTGCCGCTCAGCCAGCGGGAGTCAGTCGAACTCCACCGCGTCGCCGACGCGGATGATCCCGGGGGTCTCGGGGATCAGATGGACCGCGAACAGCGTGTTGCCGTCGACGAGGCGGTGGCGGGCGAGCGTACGGATGGGCTCCTTGGTGTGGCTCAGCGTCGCCGGGTCGATGGTGGTCATCATGCATCGACCTGTCGGCTTGGCGCGGCGCAGCGTGACCTCGCCGATGCGTACGCGCAGCCACTCGTCCTCGGCGAACGCGGCCGGGCCATCGACGACGAGGTTGGGTCGGAACCGGGCCATGGGCAACGGCTCTGGCACCTCCTCGCCACGCTCGAGCGCGCCCTCGGCGATCCAGTCGTTGAGCCGGGCCAGGGACGCGACGTTGGCGATCGTGACCGGGTAGCCGTCGGCGTACGCGGTGTGGTCCCCGGGTTGGGAGAACTCCGGGTTCAGCGTCCGACGGGTCGGGTCGTCACACCACAGGAGGCGAACGTCCTCGCGACCGATGGCAGTGCCGATCCACGCGGCAGCCTCGTCGCCGGCGTCGATTCCGTGCAGGTGATTGTGGTGGACCTTCACGGCCACCAGGTCTCCGGACGGTTCGGCCACATCGAGCGCGTCCCGGCCGGGTGCGCTCAGCCGCAGGGCCGACGTGAGGGACGGATCCGTACGGGGGGTGTCCGCGACCACGTGGAACAGCGCCCGGTCCGTACGGGCGGAGACCATCTCGCCGGAGGCGTCCACGACGACCCACGAGCGGTCGTCGGCCAGTCCGCGCGGCAGGACCTCGGCGCTGGTCAGCGGACGAATCGCGCCGGACTTGAGGGGGTGGACGTTGAGGTGACTGAGGATGGCCACGTCAGTCGCCGCGACCGCCGCCGCCACCGAACATGATCTCGTCCCAGCTCGGGACCGAGGCGCGGCCCTTGCGTCGCGACGCGCGCTTCGGCTGCTCGGCGGCGGGCTCGTCCGCTGCAGGAGACGGCTCGGGGGCCGGCTCGCTGGCCGCGGTGGGCTCGGCGACCGGCTCATCCTCGGCCGAGTGCCCGGGTGCCGAGGCGAGGTAGGCCTCGATCGGCTGCGCCGGCTCCGTGACGGGATCGGTCGTCGGGTGCGTGTCGTGCGCGGCCGCGTCGCCGGGCTCGGGGGTGCTGACCAGTTCGATGGCGTCGGCGCCCAACTCGTCGGGGTCCTCGGCGGCGGCCAAACGACGCTCACGAGCCGCCTGGAGGTCGTCGCGCGCAGGGACCGGCGCGGCCGGCGTGACGGCGTCGCCGATGAGCCAGCGGGCGTCCTCGTCATCGACGGTCACGAAGCTGCCGCGCACGTCGTAGGCGAACGTCGCGAGCCCAGCGCGCGCGGGGGTCTCGTACAGGGCGGTCAGCGTCCAGCGGCCGTCCTCGCGGCGCCACGCGTCCCACTCGACTCCATCGGGGTCGACGTTGTGAGCGCGCAGCTGGAAGGCGACCGCCTCGCCGAGCGTGCGAGCACCCTCGCCACCACGGCGGCGCACAGAGGACAGTTGGGCGCGCTCGGCCATGTGCGCGCGCTCGGCCAGCACGGGAGCCGCGTACGGCATGATCCGCTCGACGCTGGTCTGCGCGGCCTCGGCGACCGTCTCAGGGCTCTCCCCGGATCGAATCCGGGCCTGGATGTCGCGGGGGCGGAGTGCTGATTCCATCTGGATCTCCAACTGGCCGATGCGGTCGCGCTCGCCGCGGACCGCGGCGCGCAGTACGGAGTCCACCGTCAAGGTGTGTTCCTTGCCGGTGTCGTCCACCAAGGTCAGGCGCTTGCCGTCACGGCTCAGTCCCGTGAGCGTGAGCTGCGCCATCGATGCTGCTCTCCTGGTCTGTGGACGAATCTCGATGTGTCGGACCGGCGCGAACGACGAGCCGACGGGACGAGCCTACGCCAGCGGACCCCACGGCGTGGGGTTGCCCGGCCGCGCGCCCCGCGGGCCGCTGCGGTCGGCGGCTCGGTAGCCTTCGAGGGTGTCCGCCAACGATCTCTCCGTGGAGTTCGGCACGACCTTGGTGGTCGCCGACCTCGTGGGTGTCTTCGCGTTCGCCGTGACGGGCGCCCTGCTGGGTGTCCGCAAGCAGATCGACCTGTTCGGCATCCTCGTGCTCGCGGGCGTGACGGGGCTCGGTGGCGGGTTCATGCGCGACGTGCTGATCGATGCGACACCACCCGCCGCGCTCCAGGACTGGCGCTACCTGCTCGTCCCGGTGCTGGCCGGCCTGCTGACGTTCGTGTTCCACCCCGCCGTGGGTCGCATGGAGCGAGTCGTGGAGGTCTTCGATGCCCTCGGGCTGGCCCTCTTCTGCGTCACCGGAGCGATCAAGGCGTTGGACTTCGGTCTGGAACCCGTCTCGGCCGCGCTCATGGGCCTGCTCACCGGCATCGGTGGCGGGATGATCCGCGACGTCCTGGCCGGTCGCGTGCCCGCGGTCTTCTCCGGCGGGCTGTACGGGACCCCGGCGCTTGCCGGTGCCGCCGTCGCCGTGGCGCTGGCGCGTGCGGACGCACCCGCCCTCGTGGTGCTGCTCGCGGGCGCTGGACTGTGCGCGGGGTGGCGCCTGCTCTCGATGCGCCTCGACTGGCAGGCACCGCTGCCCAAGGGCAACCCGACCGCCTGAGGCGCGCAGCAGTACGGGTCGCCGCCCCGGGTGGGGCAGCGACCCGTGACTCGCTCAGGCGCCGAGGACGCGCTCGAGGTAGGCGTTGGCGAAGACCCGGTCGGGGTCGAGGCGCTCACGCATCGCGCGGAACTCGTCGAACCGGGGGTAGACCCCGGCGAGCTCCTCGGCGTCGCGGGTGTGCAGCTTGCCCCAGTGCGGGCGACCGCCATACTCCTTGAGGACCTTCTCGACACCGGCGAAGTAGGCGGTGTGGTCGGCCTTCTCGTAGGTGTGGAACGCGAGGTAGAACGAGTCCCGGTCTGCGGCGGTCGACAGCGGGATGTCGTCGGCGGGCGCGTTGCGGATCTCGACGGGGAAGCTGATCTTCCAGTCGGAGGCATCGATCACCTTGCGGCACTCGCGCAGCACCTCCAGGCCGACCTCGCGGGGCACCGCGTACTCCATCTCGCGGAACACGACGCGACGCGGCGAGGTGAAGACCTTGTGGGCGATGTCGGAGTACGTGCGCTCCGAGAGCGCCTGGCCCGAGATGTTGTTGATGGCCGGGATCATCGAGGGCCGCTTGTTGCCCAGCGCGCAGGCCCAGCCGAACACGGTGTTGGACAGGAACTCGTCCTCGCGCCACGCGGCGAAGCGCGACGGCGGGTTGGCCTCCGACACGTCCACTGCGAGGCGACGGTTCTGCTTCACCTGCGTGTGGTCGGTGTGGGGGAACCAGAACATGTCGACGTGGTGGGCGTCGGCCACCATGTCGTCGTAGGACGCCAGCGCGTCGTCCCACTTCATGGGGCGCTCGTGGGCCTCCATGACGAAGAGCGGCTCGACGCGGAACGTGATCGTGGTCAGGACGCCCAGGGCACCCAGGCCGACGCGGGCGAACTCGAAGATGTCGGCGTTGGTCTCGGCATTCGCGGTGATCAGCTCGCCGGCGCCGCTCACGAGCTCGAGGCCCGCGATCTGGGCCGACAGGCCGGCCGCGATGCCGCCGGTGCCGTGCGTTCCGGTCGAGGTGGCGCCCGCGAGGGTCTGCTCCTCGATGTCACCCATGTTGTGCAGCGACAGCCCCATCGTCGCGAGGTGCGCGTTGAGCTCCTTGAGCGGCGTCCCGGACAGCGCCGTGACCGTCATGGCCTCGCGGTCGACCGACACGATGCCGGAGAGGCGGTCCGGGCGAAGCATGGTGTGCTCGGGGGCGGAGATGTCGGTGAAGCTGTGGCCGGTGCCGACCATCTTGACGCGGTTGCCTGCCTCGCGGGCACGCCGTACGACGTCGGCGACCGCAGCAGCGTCCGGGGGGCTCAGTACTTCCTCGACGCGGGCGCGGGACAGTCCCGACCAGTTGGTCCAGTCGTACGCCTTCGAATCACTCACCATGGTCGGCAGGGTAATGAACGCGCACGAGCAGCGCGGCACAGGTCCCCAATAAACCTGCCACGACCGGCACGAGGTAGCCCCCGGCGACCCCGTGCAGGTCCGTCATCATGCCGGCCAGAGCGGCGCCGGGGGCGAGGCCGGCGACGATCGCGGTGCTCACCAGCGCCATGCCCTCGGTCAGTCTGCTCCGAGGTACGCACACCTCGACCGCCGAGATCGTGGCGATGAGCGTCGGCGCGATCGCCAGACCGGCGACCAGCAGGAGCGCCGCCATGGCGGCCAGGTGGTCGACCCATGCCAGCGGCACCATGGTGAGCGCCATGGCGGCCGCACCCCAGCGGATCCGGGTCGCGGTGGAGACGCGCCAGGCGATCATGCCCGTCGCCAGGCCCGCGACCAGGCTGCCCAGCGACCACAGGGCCAGCAGCCAGCCCGCGGCGGCGGGGCGTCCCCGCTCGTCGGCGAAGGCGACCGTGAGGACCTCCATCGATCCGAACAGGGAGCCCAGGGCCACGCAGACCACGAGGATCGGCACGAGGGTGGCCCACGGCATCGGACCGCGGGAGGCCTCGCCGTGCGCCGCGCCGTACGGGGGAGCCGTGCGCCGCTGGGAGGCCAGCGCGTACGTCCCGATCAGGCCGGTCACGATCGCCGCCACCAGACCCGCCCTCGGTGAGACCGACGTGGCCAGGGCGGTGACCACGACCGGGCCCACGATGAAGCACACCTCGTCCAGCACGGACTCCAGTGCGATCGCGGTCTGCACCTGGGAGCTCTCGGTGAGCGTGTGCGACCAGCGGGTCCGCACGGCGGCGCCGATGGGTGGCAGGAAGGCCCCTGCCAGCGCCGCGCTCGCGAACATGGTCCACGTCGACCAGTCACGTTCGACGGACTGGATCAGCAGCCACAGGGACACGGCCTGGCCGGTCACGGCGACGGGCAGGACGACGGTCTGGCCGATGCGGTCCACGAGCCGGCCCAGCACCAGCGCGGCGACGGCGCCCGCAGAGACGTACGCAGCCGACACGGCGCCGGCACGGCCGTACGAGCCGGTCGCGTGCTCGACGAGGAGCACGATGCCGAGGCCGATCATGGCCAGGGGGATGCGGGCCACGAGGCCGGCAGCGGAGAAGGCGAGGGTGCCGGGTTGGGAAAGCACCCGGCCGTAGGTGCTGAACATCGAGCGCGATCCTAGGCTCGCTAGGCTGGGGACATGCCTTCGCCGAGCGATGTTGCCCCCTACGACGCCCTGCTCCTGCTGTCCTTCGGAGGGCCGGAACGCCCCGAGGACGTGGTGCCGTTCCTGGAGAACGTGACCCGGGGTCGTGGCATCCCGCGCGAGCGGCTGGAGGAGGTGGGTCAGCACTACTTCGGCTTTGGTGGCCGCAGCCCCATCAACGACCAGAACCGGGCATTCCTGGCCGCTCTCCGTGCGGACCTCGACGCCCACGGGATCGACCTGCCCGTCTACTGGGGCAACCGCAACTGGGGTCCCTACCTCAACGACACCGTCGCTCAGATGGTCGCTGACGGCATCCAACGCGTGGCCGTCTTCACCACGTCGGCCTACTCGTCCTACTCGAGCTGTCGCCAGTACCGGGAGAACCTCGCCGACGCCCTCGAGGCCGTCCCCGGCGCTCCGAGGATGGACCGGCTGCGGCAGTACTACAACCACCCGGGGTTCGTCGGTGCCAACGTCGATGCGGTCCTTGCGGCACTCGGCGACCTGCCCGAGCCCGCCAGGGCCACCGCGCGGCTCGTGTTCGTCACCCACTCGATCCCCGAGACCATGGCACAGGGCTCAGGGGGCGACCTCCTGCCCCATGCGTACGTGACGCAGCACCGCAGCCTCGTGGACCTCGTCGTCGCCGCGGTGGCCGAGCGCACGGGGCGCTCGCTGGACGCCGACCTCGTCTACTGCTCCCGGTCCGGGGCGCCGCACGTTCCGTGGCTCGAGCCCGACGTCAACGACCACCTGGAGACGCTCGCGGGTGAGGGCGTTGAGGCAGTCGTGCTGGCGCCGATCGGGTTCGTCTCCGACCACATGGAGGTCGTCTACGACCTCGACACGGAGGCGATGGCGACGGCCGAGCGGCTCGGCCTCGCGGCCCGGCGGGCCGCCACCGCCGGGTTGGCCCCCCAGTTCGTGGCAGGGGTGCGTGAGCTGCTGCTCGAGAGGGCTGCCCTCGAGCGTGGCGAGGAGGTCGTACGCGCCGCAGTGGGCGAGCTGGGCGCCTGGCCAGACCTGTGTCCCCGCACGTGCTGCCCCAACCCGCGCGCCGAGCGGCCCGCGCTCTGCGGACAGTGAGGGCTGAGATGACGACCTACGACGCGGGGGACCTGCGCGACCTGGCCGTGAGCGTGGCCCGGGAGGGGGCCCAGCTCGCCGCGCGGATGCAGGCGGTGGGCGTCGACGTGGCCGACACCAAGTCGAGCGCCGTCGATGTCGTGACCGCTGCCGATCGCGCCGTCGAGGACCTCGTGCGCCAACGGCTGCTCGCAGCGCGACCCGACGACACGATCGTGGGGGAGGAGGGCGACGACCACGTCGGCACGAGCGGGGTGCGCTGGATCGTGGACCCCATCGACGGGACCGTCAACTACCTCTACGGGAACCCCGAGTGCGCCGTCTCCGTCGCGGCCTGGGCGGACGGCGAGATCGTGGCCGGGGCGGTCGTACGCATCCCCGACACGGTGACGTACGCCGCCGCGCGCGGACAGGGGGCGACCAGGGACGGGCAGAGGCTGCGCGTACGGGAGAGCGTGCCCGTGTCCCAGCAACTGGTTCAGACCGGTTTTGGGTACCGCGCCGAGGTGCGCGCCCATCAGGCGGCCTGCGTGGCTCGGCTGCTGCCACGGGTGCGCGACATCCGCCGGATGGGGTCCTGCGCCCTCGACCTGTGCCACGTGGCGGAGGGCATGGCGGACGCCTATGTCGAGGAGGGCCCCCAGCCGTGGGACTACAGCGCAGGCGGGCTGGTTCTGAGCGAGGCAGGGGGGCGTTTCGCGGTGCTTCCCGGCAGCCTGCACGAGGTGGTCGAGGGGGCGCCGATCGAGACCCTCGTGGTGGGGACGACGGCGGCCGGATGGGACACGTTCATCCGTATCCTCGGCGCCTGTGGTTTCGTGGCGTACGACACGTTCCACGCGTGGGAATAGCGCAGGTCTTCACGGGGTTTGGGCGAGTCGGCGACCCGTTTGCACTTCGGACGCCGAAATGGTGCACAATCTGGCGCCGAACGACTGAGTTGATCCGCCCTCACGAGGGGCGATCTGACGGAGGGTGAGCATGGCTACCGACTACGACGCACCGCGCAAGTCCGAAGAGGACCAGAGCGAGGAGAGCATCGAAGAGCTCAAGGCTCGCCGGCACGACAAGAACTCCGGCAAGGTGGACGAGGATGAGACCGAAGCCGCCGAGTCCTTCGAGCTTCCCGGTGCCGACCTGTCGCACGAGGAGCTCGCTGTCGAGGTCATGCCTCGACAGGACGACGAGTTCACGTGCATGAGCTGCTTCCTGGTGCACCACCGCTCGCAGCTCGCGGACGAGAAGAAGATGATCTGCCGCGACTGCATCTGAGCCTCACCGCGACGACAACGTCGCGAAACGACAACTGCCGACCACCTGCGGGTGGTCGGCAGTCGTCGTGTCAGACGTGGGTGTCCTTCTGGAGGTTGGCCGGAAGGTGCCCGGTGGAGCGCTGGTAGTAGTTGGCAGCCTTGCGTGAGGCCAACATGCGAGCGATCGCGACGAGGGTCCCGCTGAGGGCTGCCCACGCGACCGCCTCCCACAAGTCGACGTCGGGGTCCGCCGGGTTGGCCGGCGGCTGCTTGCCAGTGGCGGCGCGCCACGAGGTGTCGAGCACCTTGCGGGCCACGGCGGCAGCGCCGAGGGCGGAGACGAGCGAGAAGGCGGACCACAACTTGGTCGACGAACCAGAAGCCATGCGAGGACCCTACCGGTCGACAGGCGCTCCGAGGGCGGCGATCACGCGGTCGGGGCGGCGTACGTGGAAGAGCCAGTACGGCGTCGGGTCGCCGGGGTCGGTGACCTGGACGCGGACGCCGCGCTTCAAGTAGGGACGCAGGACGAAGAAGGCCCGCGCGTCGGCGTCGCGGCCGGCAGCCAGGCGCATCTGCTCCTTGTCCAGGGCCTCCGCCGCCCCGAGCGCGGACAGCGGGATGTGTGCCTTGCCGACGCTCAGCTCGCCGTCGGCGACGCGGACCTGGGCGGATCCGTACGCGAGGAAGCACACCGCCATGAGGGCGATCATCCCGGCGGTGAGGGCCCATGCCCACGGCTCGGGCACCGCGACGACCAGTGCGATCCAGAAGGTGGCGATCAGCATCGTCGTCTGCACCCACCAGCGCAGGGGAACGGTCAGGCGCTCGGAGTACGACGGCTGCGGGGTGCTCACGCCCCGAGCCTAGGCGGCGGGTGCTCACGCGGGTGGTGCGGGGTAGATTCGCGCCCCGTGACCCCAGCAGACCAGCCGCCGGCCGCCCACGGCGACGAGCACACCGTCGAGGTGGCGCTCGTCCGTCTGGATCCGGGCCTCGAGTTGCCCTCGTACGCGCATCCCGGCGACGCGGGGGCAGACCTGCGGACCACCGTCGACCTCGTGCTGGCGCCGGGGGAGCGGGCGCTCGTGCCCACCGGCGTCGCGATCGCCCTGCCGCTGGGGTACGTCGCGCTCGTCCACCCCCGGTCCGGGCTCGCGGCGCGGCACGGACTCTCGATCGTCAACACGCCGGGCACGGTGGATGCGGGCTACCGGGGTGAGATCAAGGTGCTCCTGATCAACCACGACCCGCACCAGGCGGTCGAGCTCACGCGTGGTGACCGGATCGCCCAGCTCGTGATCCAGCGCCACGAACGCGCCCGGTTCCGGGTCGTGGACGCTCTCGAGGAGTCCGCACGCGGTGACGGGGGATACGGTTCTACAGGTGGGCACGCGCGCTCGTGAGCGCGGACCTGGGCGCCGTTGGCGCCAACGCCCACCAGCCAGGCATGACGATGAACGGAGTCGACCAGTGAAGTTCCGCCGTAAGGCAGCCCAGGCATCCGAGGTGACCCCGGACGAGGTGGTCGAGCCGTCCGGGCCCGGGCCGTGGGACGTCTCCGAGGTCGACCTCGCCGCTGCCGAGCGCGTTGACCTCGGCGCGATGCTCATCGAGCCTTCGCCCGGACGCGAGCTGCGCCTGCAGGTCGACGAGAAGTCGGGTCAGGTGCGCGCCGTGATCCTCGCCGCCGACGAGGGGGCTGTCGAGCTGCAGGCCTTCGCGGCGCCCCGCAACGGCGACCTGTGGTCCACCGTACGGCCGCAGATCGCCGAGGACCTGACGCGTCGCGGCGGTCAGTGGACCGAGCGTGAGGGGCGCTGGGGCACCGAGCTGCTCTGCCAGCTTCCCGCCACGCTCCCCGACGGCTCGCCCGGTGTCCAGCCCTCGCGCATCGTCGGGATCAACGGGGCCCGCTGGCTCCTGCGCGCCACCTTCATGGGCGCGCCCGCCGTCGACCCCGAGGGCAATGCTGCGTGGGACGACGCGCTGTCCACCGTGGTCGTGCGACGCGGCGAGGGCGCCATGCCCGTGGGGGAGCCCCTCGCCGTCACCCTGCCTGCGGACGCGCGACGGGTCTCCTGACCCATGGCCCTGCAGGCGCTGCGTCGCTCACTGTCCTCCTGGGCTGACAGCACTCACCAAGAGGCGCGGGACCTGATGGCTGCCCACGTCGAGCGCACGGGCACGAGCATCGCCGAGGCGCCCGACCGCACCATCGTGCAACTGCAGGGCGTGCTGCGGACGGTGACGCTGCGCCCCCGAGGCGGCGTGGCCGCGCTGGAGGCTGAGCTGGACGACGGGTCCGGGCGCGTCACGCTGATCTGGCTCGGGCGCCGACGCATCACCGGTGTCGACCCCGGGCGGGCCATGCGCGTGCGCGGGCGGATCGGTACGCATGAGGGCGTGCGCGTCATCTTCAATCCACGCTATGAGCTGATCCCGTGAGCCAGGTGCCCGAGACGGGGGCGGAGGAGTCTGCCGAAGCGGTCAGCCCCCTCCCCAAGGGAGCCACGACGGTGGAGCAGGTCGTCCGCACGCAACTCGCCACGGCTCTCGGCGGACGCCGGGGCATGGCTGAGGCGGCGGTGCCCACGATCCTGTTCACGATGACGTGGCTGACCCAGCGCGACCTGCAGTTGGCGCTGTGGGTGAGCGTCGGCGCTGCCGCGCTGCTGCTCCTGGTGCGCCTCATGCAGCGCTCCACGATCCAGTACGTCGTCAACGCCCTCTTCGGGATCGGGCTCGGGTGGGTGTTCGCCTCACGCGCCGCCGCGGCCGGTGGGTCGGTGGAGGATCAGGCGCTGGCCTACTTCCTGCCCGGGATCCTCTACAACGCCGGCTACGCGGTCGTGCTGGGGGCCACCGCCTTGTTCCGCTGGCCTCTGGTCGGCCTGATGGTGGGCAGTGTCACCGGCGACCTGACCGAGTGGCGTCGCGACCGCGGGATGGTCAAGCTGTGCAGCCGGCTGACGTGGATGCTCGTGCTGCCATGTGTGGTCCGGGTGGCGGTGCAGGCCCCCATCTGGCTGGCGGGTCACTCGGGTGCCATGGACCCCGACACGGCGATCACCCTGCTCGCGGGAGCCAAGATCGTCATGGGGTGGCCGCTGCAACTCGCGGCGCTGGGCGCCATGGTGTGGCTGCTGGCGCGCGACAGCACCCCGATCGAGCCCGTGGGCGTTCCGAGCGCCCAGGAGGACGCCGACGCCTGATCAGGGCGTCGGCCTCGACGGCCTCAGTCCTCCGTACGGCGCCGGGCGTTGGGGGAGAGCAGCGCCTCCAGTTCGAGCTCGAGCTCGGTGGGGATGACGAACAGCAGTTCGTCGCCCGCCTCCAGCGGCTGCTCGGCCTCGGGCGGGTAGACCTGTCCGTCGCGCAGGATCGTCACCAGCGCGCAGTTCTCGGGGAACGGCACGAGGCCGGCCGGCGTACCGACGTACGGGGAGTCCGCGGGCAGCGTCATTTCGACGAGGTTGGCGTTGCCCTGGCGGAACGTGAAGAGCCGTACGAGGTCGCCCACAGCGACGGCCTCCTCCACGAGTGCCGACATGATCCGCGGCGTCGAGACGTTGACGTCCACGCCCCAGCTCTCGTTGAAGAGCCACTCGTTGTTGGGGTGGTTGACGCGCCCCACGGTCCGGGGGACTGCGAACTCCGTCTTGGCCAGCAGCGACGTCACCAGGTTGGCCTTGTCGTCGCCGGTCGCGGCGATGACCACGTCGCACTCGTCGACCTTGGCCTCCGAGAGCGACGACAACTCGCACGAGTCGGCGAGCAACCACTCCGCGCCGCTGACCTGGTCAGGACGGATCGCTGCGGGCGACTTGTCGATGAGCAGGACGTCGTGACCGTTCTCGATCAACTCGCGAGCGATCGAGCGACCGACAGCGCCTGCACCGGCGATGGCGACGCGCATCAGGCCTCCTCAGGACCTTCGGCCAGCACCCGGTAGGCGTGCTCGGCGTTTTCTTCGCGGATCACCAGGTGGAGGCTGTCGCCCTCCTGCATGACCGTGTCGCGGGTGGGGAGCATGCCTTCGCCGAGCCGGTCGATCCAGGCGATCCGGCTGCGGGACTGCTCCTGGAAGTGGATGGTGCGCTGCCCGACCCAGACGTTGGGGACTCCCACGTGGTCGAGACGGATCGTGCCTGAGGGGTCCCGGTAGTCCGGCTCGGCGCCCGCGGGGAGCAGTCGGCGCAGGACCTGATCGGCGGTCCACTTGACCGTGGCCACCGTCGTGATGCCGAGGCGCTGGTAGACCTCGGCGCGCCCGGGGTCGTAGATGCGGGCCACGACCTGCTGGGTCCCGAACGTCTCGCGCGCGACGCGGGCGGCGATGATGTTGGAGTTGTCCCCGCTCGAGACGGCGGCGAAGGCGTGCGCCCGACGGATCCCCGCCTTCTCCAGCACCACCTGGTCGAAGCCCATGCCCACGACCTTGTCGCCGTTGAAGTCGGCGCCGAGGCGCCGGAAGGCGTCGGGCTCGGAGTCGATCACCGAGACGGTGTGGTTGCGGTCCTCGAGGCTTCTCGCCAGCGTCGAACCGACGCGGCCGCAACCCATGATCACGACGTGCACGAGTGAACGCTAACGCACCATCAGCCGCCGCGACGCGCGAGACGCGGGTGAGGCGTGCCGCCGGGTGCGTCGTGCCATACGCTTGCTGGCCGTGGGTGTCGGCGATGTCTCCAAGCGGATCCTGCTGGGCCGCAAGCTCCGCAGCAGTCAGTTGGGCGAGACGCTGCTTCCCAAGCGCGTGGCGCTGCCCGTCTTTGCGAGCGATGCGCTCTCGTCGGTGGCGTACGCGCCCGACGAGGTGTTCATCATGCTCGCCGTGGCCGGCTCCACGGCGTACGTGTGGTCATGGAAGATCGGTCTGGTCGTCGCGCTGGTCATGCTGACCGTCGTGGCGTCGTACCGCCAGACGGTGCACGCCTATCCGTCCGGGGGCGGCGACTACGAGGTGGCGAAGGTCAACCTCGGGCGCAAGGCCGGTGTCACGGTGGCCAGTGCCCTGCTGGTCGACTACGTGCTGACGGTGGCCGTGTCGATCTCCTCGGCGGCTCAGTACGCCGCCGGTGCCGCGCCGATCCTCATCGGGCACGAGGCCACGGTCGCGCTCGTCGCGGTGGCTGCCCTGACCGCCATGAACCTGCGCGGGGTGCGGGAGTCGGGCACGTTCTTCGCCGTGCCGACGTACCTGTTCATGCTCGCCGTGCTCGGGATGTGCGCGTACGGCTTTGCCGAGATGGCGTTCGGGACCCTCCCCAAGGCGGAGTCGAGCCACCTCGATGTCGCGCCGGCCGAGGGCTGGGACGGCCCCCTGACCCAGGTGGCTCTGATCTTCCTGCTGGCTCGCGCCTTCTCCAGCGGCTGTGCTGCGCTCACGGGCGTCGAGGCGATCAGCAACGGCGTGCCGGCCTTCCGCAAGCCGAAGAGCCGCAACGCGGCCACTACCCTGCTCATGCTCGGCCTGATCGCGGTGTCGATGATGATGAGCGTCATCGTGCTGGCCCAGCAGATGGGCATCCGGTACGTCG
Organism: Actinomycetes bacterium; assembly: GCA_023460975.1. GTDB lineage: Bacteria > Actinomycetota > Actinomycetes > Propionibacteriales > Nocardioidaceae > Nocardioides. The sequence continues at coordinate 6,815 of JAEWOG010000020.1, read as the reverse complement.
ACCCGCACGAGTTGGAGCGGCTGCGCCTCAACGGTGGCGCCGTGCCCGAGGGCTACGAGCAGCACCCCGTGATCTCGCAGATCGCCCGCGGAGTCTTCGCTGACTTCCAGCCCGGCTTCTACTTCGTCGTGACGGTGACCGGGGTCATCCTCGTGCTGGCAGCCAACACGGCGTTCAACGGGTTCCCCGTGCTGGCCTCGATCCTGGCGCAGGACGGGCATGCGCCGCGCGCGCTCGGATCCCGCGGCGACCGGCTGGCGTACAGCAACGGCATCGTGTTCCTCGCGGCGCTGTCCGCCATCCTGATCTGGCTGTTCGACGCGGAGACCACCAAGCTGATCCAGCTCTACATCGTCGGCGTCTTCGTCTCCTTCAACCTCAGCCAACTGGGGATGATCAGGCACTGGTCGCGACACCTGGCCACAGAGACCGACGCGCACGAACGCCGCCGCATGATGCGCTCACGCCTGATCAACACGATCGGGTTGGGGATGACGTCGGTCGTGCTCGTGATCGTGCTGATCACGAAGTTCCTCGCTGGAGCGTGGATCACCATCCTGGCGATGATCTTCTTCTACCTCGTGATGCAGCGGATCTCGCGGCACTACGAGCGGGTGGAGTCCGAGCTGGCCGCCGACGACCAGGACCGCGTGATGCCGACGCGCGTGCACGCGATGGTGCTCGTCTCCAAGCTGCACAAGCCGACGCTGCGGGCGCTGGCGTTCGCCAAGGCGACCCGGCCCAACATCCTGGAGGCCGTCTATGTGGGCGTCGACCCGCAGAGCACGTCCGCGATGCTGTCCGACTGGGACGACCGGCACATGGACATTCCGCTCAAGGTGCTGCACTCGCCGTACCGCGAGGTCGTGCGCCCCATCGTTGAGTACGCCCAGGAGATCCGGAAGGCCAGCCCGCGCGGCGTGGTGGCCGTGTTCATCCCGGAGTACGTCGTGGGGCACTGGTGGGAGCAGGTGCTGCACAACCAGACGGCGCTGCGGCTCAAGGGGCGGCTGCTGTTCAGCCCCGGTGTCATGGTGATCTCTGTGCCCTATCAGTTGCAGTCCTCGCAGGTGGCCAAGGCGCGGGAGCAGCGTGCGAACGCTCGCGTCCATGCCGGGGACCTGCGTCGGGGTCGAGTCGGTGGAAGTTCCAGCAGGCAGGTGGATCGATGAGTCGTCACACACGTACGCGCAAGGCGCGGGGTGCTTCCCGCGTCGGGCAGCAGTTCGAGGCAGAGGTCGGGCCCGCTGCGCACGGCGGCCACTTCGTCGTACGGCTGCCCGAGCCGGAGTCGCGTGTGGTGTTCACCCGCCACGGGCTGCCCGGCGAGCGGGTCATCGTCGAGATCACCGAGGGCACTGACGGAGACCGGTTCTGGCGCGGCGACGTCGTGGAGGTCCTGTCGCCGTCTGCGGACCGGGTCGAGGCTCCGTGCCCGGTGGCTGGCCCCGGCCTGTGCGGAGGGTGCGACTTCCAGCACGTCGCCCTGCCCGCGCAGCGCGACCTGAAGGCCACCATCGTGCGCGAGCAGCTCGTCCGGATTGCGAAGTTCGACCCCGAGCATCCGCTGGTGGCGGGGCTGACGGTCGAGGCCGTGGCCGGCGATGTCGACGGGTTGCGGTGGCGTACGCGCACCCGGTTCGTGCCGCGGGGCGGGGGAGCCAAGGGCATGCACAAGCACCGTTCCCGCGAGGTGGTCCCGGTCGAGGACTGCCTGATTGCCGCCACCGAGGGGCCCTCGTACGAGGTCCTCGGGCATCCGTTCCAGGTGGCCGACGACGGCTTCTGGCAGGTACACCCGGGCGCGCCGGAGACGCTCGTCCGGACCGTGCTGGACCTGTTGGCGCCGCAGCCGGGGGAGTCGGTGCTCGACCTGTACGCCGGAGTCGGTCTGTTCGCCCGGTTCCTCGGCGAGGCCGTGGGCAAGGGTGCGCGTGTGGTCGCCGTCGAGGGGCACGCCGCGGCCGCGCGCATGGCGCGGACGAACCTTGCCGGTGTGGCCCGCACGAAGGTCGCCGCGGGCGACGTCGCCACGGTGCTGCGTGAGGAGTACGACGAGCCGTTCGACCTCGTGGTCCTCGACCCGCCGCGTGAGGGTGCGAAGCGGGCTGTCGTCGAGCAGGTCGTGGACCGTGCGCCCCGGGCGGTCGCGTACGTGGCCTGCGATCCCGCGGCCCTGGCTCGCGACGTGGCGATCTTCGCCGAGCACGGGTACGCGCTCACCGCGTTGCGCGGGTTCGACCTGTTCCCGATGACGCATCATGTCGAGTGCGTGGCGTTGTTGACGAAGAACGGCGCTGCCCGGCACTGAGCACGCTGTCGGGGCGGGCCAGGGGGCAGGAGCGCTCATGGGAGACACCGAACTGATCCTCGTCGCGGCTCTCGTGGCGGGAGCCGTGGCGACGTACGTGCGTCTGCCCCCGCTCGTCGGCTTCCTCGTGGCGGGCTTCGTGCTGGCGCCGATGGGGGTCGAGTCGACGCCGACGCTGGAGACGATCGCGGATCTCGGCGTGACCGTCCTGCTCTTCGGTGTGGGTCTGAAGATGGACGTGCGTTCGCTGCTGCGGCGCGAGGTGTTCGCGGTGGCGACCGTGCACACCGCCACCTTCATGCTCATCGGGGCAGGGGTCATCGGGCTTCTCGCCGTGGCCGGCGTGGGTGCTGCCGCCCACCTTGATCCGACCGGGTGGGCACTGATCGGCTTCGCCACGTCCTTCTCCAGCACGGTGCTGGTGGTCAAGCTCCTGGAGGAACGCAACGCCACCCGCTCGCTGTCGGGGCGCACGGCGATCGGCGTGCTGGTGGTGCAGGACCTGGCTGCGGTGGTGTTCCTCGCGCTGGCCGAGGGCCGGGTCCCCAGCCCATGGGCTGTTGCGCTCCTGGCCCTGGTGCCGGCGTCATGGCTGATGCGTGGGGGACTGGCCCGACTCGGACACGACGAACTGCTACCCCTCTACGGCGTGGTCCTTGCGCTGGTGCCCGGCTACTGGCTCTTTGACACCCTGAACGTGAAGGGCGATCTGGGTGCCCTCATCATCGGCATGCTGCTTGCCTCCTCGCCGAGGGCGGGGGAGTTGGCCAAGTCGCTCTTCACCATCAAGGACCTGCTGCTCGTCGGGTTCTTCATCTCGATCGGGCTGGGTGGCCTGCCGACCCCCTCGGAGTTGCTGGTGGTCGCGGTGCTGCTCCTGCTCCTGCCGTTGCAGGCGGTGGCCTTCACCTTCCTCTTCTGGCTGTGTCGATTCAGACTGCGCACCTCGGTGCTGACCGCGACCGCTCTCACCAACTTCTCCGAGTTCGGGCTCATCGTCGTCGTGGCTGCGGAGGGCATCGCGGGCGAGGAGTGGGTGACGATCCTCGGGGCGACGGTGGCGGCCGGCATGGTGATCGGGTCGCTGCCCGTGGACCGGGGCGAACGCATCGTGCGCATGCTGCGCGGGCTCCTGCCCGAGCACGCTCCGCACCGACTGCACCCGGAGGACCGGCCGCTGGACGCAGCGGGTCGCCAGGCAGTGGTGCTGGGGATGGGGCGCGTGGGCCGCTCGGCGTACAGCCGCCTGGTCGACGTGTACGGCCTGCGGGTGCTGGGCATCGAGACCGACCGCGAACGGTGCGACTTCCTGCGCTCGCGCGGCTACGACGTGGTCGAGGGCGATGCGACCGACCCGGTCCTGTGGAGTGCCGAGTCCTTCCGGGACACCCGCCTGGTGCTGCTGGCGATGCCGTTCCACCAGAGCAACCTCATCGTGCTCGAGCGACTTCGCGAGGCCGGCTACGAGGGCACCGTGGCTGTGGTGGCCCAGTACGACGACGAACTCGAGCAAGCGCGGGTGCGCGGGGCGGACGCAGGCTTCCAGTTGTACGACGGCGCGGGCGCCGAACTCGCCGATCGCGCCGTCAGCGCGGCCGACCTTGACTGAGCCCGTCCGCCCGTTTGGAGCGGTAGCTAGATGTCGTGTATCTTGATGTCGAGAGATATCGCAGAGGTCAGGTTAGGTAAACCTTGCTACGCCGCAGTGCATGCAGCGCGGCAAGATGGGTCTCTGCAGGACAACCCATGAATCCTCCGAGGAGATGCGACGGATGGCCAGTCAGGACAGCTTCGGTGCCAAGAGCACCCTGGACGTGGACGGAAACTCGTACGAGATCTTCCGTCTCGACGCGGTGAAGGGTGACGGCCTCGACGTCGACAGCCTCCCGTTCTCGCTCAAGGTTCTGCTGGAGAACCTCCTGCGCACCGAGGACGGTGCCAACATCACGGCGGACGACATCCGCGCCCTCGCCGGGTGGGACGCCGACGCGGAGCCCGACAAGGAGATCCAGTTCACGCCCGCCCGCGTGATCATGCAGGACTTCACCGGCGTTCCCTGTGTCGTCGACCTCGCGACCATGCGTGAGGCCATGGCCGACCTGGGTGGCGACGCGTCCAAGATCAACCCGCTCGCCCCGGCCGAGATGGTCATCGACCACTCCGTCATGGCGGACGTGTTCGGCACGCCCGAGGCGTTCGAGAAGAACGTCGAGATCGAGTACGAGCGCAACCGTGAGCGCTACCAGTTCCTGCGCTGGGGCCAGGGCGCCTTCGACGACTTCAAGGTCGTCCCCCCCGGCACCGGCATCGTGCACCAGGTCAACATCGAGCACCTGGCCCGTACGGTCTTCACCCGCGAGGTGGATGGCGAGCTGCAGGCCTACCCCGACACCTGCGTCGGCACCGACTCCCACACGACGATGGTCAACGGCCTCGGAGTCCTCGGCTGGGGCGTCGGCGGTATCGAAGCGGAGGCCGCCATGCTCGGCCAGCCCGTCTCGATGCTCATCCCGCGCGTCGTCGGCTTCAAGCTGACCGGCGAGATCCCCGCCGGCGTCACCGCGACCGACGTCGTGCTCACGATCACCGACATGCTGCGCAAGCACGGCGTGGTCGGCAAGTTCGTCGAGTTCTACGGCCCCGGCGTCAGCGCCGTGCCGCTGGCCAACCGCGCCACCATCGGCAACATGTCGCCGGAGTACGGCTCGACCGTGGCGATCTTCCCGATCGACGCCGAGACCGTCCGCTACCTGGAGCTGACCGGCCGCGACCCGCAGCAGGTCGCGCTGGTCGAGGCGTACGCCAAGGAGCAGGGCCTCTGGCACGACCCGGAGCGCGAGCCGGAGTACTCCGAGCGCCTCGAGCTGGACCTGAGCACCATCGAGCCGTCGCTGGCCGGACCGAAGCGCCCGCAGGACCGGGTGCCGCTGGGCAGCGCCAAGACGCTGTTCCGCTCCGCGCTCAGCGACTACGTGGCAGCCGACGAGACCGGTGGCGACCCGGGCCGCAAGCCGGGCGTGCCGCAGCAGGAGAAGCCGTTCGGCGCCGACGGCCCGGCCGACGAGGCGTCCGCCGAGTCCTTCCCGGCCAGCGACTCCCCCGCCAACGGCGTGAACGACCCGGCGGACGCGCCGCGCGACCTGGAGACCGCCGCGGTGGGCGCGGGCGGCCGGGCCAGCAATCCGGTACGCGTGACCGGCGCCGACGGCGTCGAGTACGAGCTGGACCACGGCGCCGTGGTGATCGCCGCCATCACCTCCTGCACCAACACCTCGAACCCGCAGGTCATGATCGGCGCCGCGCTGCTGGCCCGTAACGCGGTGGACAAGGGCCTGGCCCGCAAGCCGTGGGTGAAGACCACCCTGGCGCCGGGCTCGAAGGTCGTCATGGACTACTACGACCGCGCCGGCCTCACCCCGTACCTGGAGAAGCTCGGCTTCAACCTGGTCGGCTACGGCTGCACCACCTGCATCGGCAACTCCGGCCCGCTGCCGGAGGAGGTCTCCGCCGCCGTCAACGACGGTGACCTGGCCGTCGTGTCGGTGCTGTCCGGCAACCGCAACTTCGAGGGCCGGATCAACCCGGACGTCAAGATGAACTACCTGGCGTCCCCGCCGCTGGTGGTCGCGTACGCGCTCGCCGGCACCATGGACATCGACCTGGCCAACGAGCCGATCGGCGAGGACTCCCAGGGCAACCCGGTGTACCTGCGGGAGATCTGGCCGAACAGCGCCGAGATCCAAGACGTCATCGCCTCCGCGATCGGCGCGACCGGCTTCAGCGCCGCGTACGCCGACGTGTTCGCCGGTGACGAGCGCTGGCAGTCGCTGCCCACCCCGACCGGTGACACGTTCTCCTGGGACGGTGAGTCGACGTACGTGCGCAAGCCCCCGTACTTCGAGGGCATGCAGCAGGAGCCGACCCCGGTGCAGGACATCGCCGACGCGCGGGTGCTGGCGAAGCTGGGCGACTCGGTGACCACCGACCACATCTCCCCGGCCGGTTCGATCAAGGCGGACTCCCCCGCCGGCAAGTACCTGGCCGAGCACGGCGTGGCCCGGCACGAGTTCAACTCGTACGGCTCCCGCCGGGGCAACCACGAGGTGATGATCCGGGGCACGTTCGCCAACATCCGGCTGCGCAACCAGCTCGTTCCGGGTGTCGAGGGCGGCTTCACCGTCAACCACCTGACCGGTGAGCAGACCTCGATCTACGACGCCTCGATGGCGTACCAGGAGGCGGGCGTCCCGCTGGTCATCCTGGCGGGCAAGGAGTACGGCTCCGGCTCGTCGCGTGACTGGGCGGCGAAGGGCACGATGCTGCTGGGCGTGAAGGCGGTCATCGCCGAGTCGTACGAGCGGATCCACCGCTCGAACCTGATCGGCATGGGCGTGCTGCCGCTGCAGTTCCCGGGCGGCGAGACCGCCGAGTCGCTGGGCCTGACCGGCACGGAGACGTTCTCGATCAGCGGCGTGACCGCGCTGAACGACGGCGACACCCCGCG
>JAEWOG010000019.1 GCA_023460975.1 Actinomycetes bacterium | reverse complement strand
CCTCGATGCTGGAGGCCCGCGTGCCGGCGATCTGGTCGTATTTCGCCTTGGCCTCGGTCGCGCGGGTGCGGGCCGCGACGAGCTGCGTGCTGTTGAGCGACAGCTGCTGCTCGCCAAGCGAACGGTCGCCGACGCCGACGATATTGTTGGCTTCCTTGTATTTCTCGGCCTTTTCCTCGGCGATGCGCAGGCGGTTGCGCAATTCCTCGAGGCGGCTGGTCAGCGCGGCCGGCGCCTTCTGCGCGGCTTCGGCACGCACCGCGGCCTGGTCCTCCAGATAGGCCTCGGCCAGTGCATTCGCGATCTTCGCGGCCTTGTCCGGGTCCTGCGCCGTCGCGGAGATGTCGATGACGAAGGTGCGCTCGCCGCGGCGCACCGCGACCGTGCGGTCGAGCGCCGCCAGCGCATAGAGCGTCGCCTTAGGCGAGGGGCCGGTATCAGCTCCCATCAGGCGGGCGAGGAATCCGGCCGAGGCGCCGCCGAAATCGGGATCGCGGTCAAGGTTCAGGCGCTCGACGACGCGCGACTTGATGCTGTCGGAGGCGATCACGCGCGCCTGGCTTTCGAGATAGCCGGTGATCGAGGTCGGGTCGCTGCCGACCGTATTGGGCGAAACGTCGTTCTGGAGCACGCGCAGGTCGCGCGGATCGATGAAGAGCTGCGCGGTCGAGACGTATTTCGGCGTCATCAGCAGCGCGGCGAGGATCGCGAGCGCGAGGCCGAGCAGCGCCATGAGCAGGACGAAACCACGCCGCGCCCAGAGCGTCCCGACGATCCAGACGGGATCGGCGAGCCGGGCGAGATGGGCAGGCAGGGGCGATGCCGTCCGCTCGCGGCGGCCCGGCCTGTCATGTGCTTCGTTCGCAGCCGGCTCGGTCGTGAACATGACGCTACGCTTCACCATTCCGCATCACGCCAGCCCGCGCCGATAGCGCTCGAGCACGGCCATCATCGGCTTCTGCCGGTAGTTGGCATCGAGCGGCAGCGGCCGGGCGCGGGCACTGTCCTTGCGCGGGAACGTTTCGTGGACCCAGGAATAGCGGTCGGTCAGCCCCCAGGTGACGATCGCCTTCGGCCGCTTGGCCGAGACGACAGCGTCGAGGAACGTCCCAACCAGGGCGGCGGCGGTCTTGTCGCGCTTCGCCGCGTCGGCCGGAAGCTTCCAGTCGATGACGTCGAGCTCGGTGATTTCGACATCGAGGCCGAGCTCGTCGAGATCGCGCATGAAGCGCTGCAGGCCGTCCACGTCGATGCCCTTGTCGGCATAGAGATGGGCCTGCATGCCGACGCCATGGACCGGGATGCCCTTGTCCTTCAGGCGCCGGCAGATATCGAGCGCGACCTTGCGGCGCGCGGCAGCGCCGGGAACCGGCTCCTCGAAATGGAAATCGTTGAGCACGAGCCGTGCCTTGGGATCGACCCGCGCCGCGGTGCGAAAGGCGATGTCGACATGTTCCGGCCCGAGCAGGCGCTGCCAGATCGTGTCGCGCCAGGGCCCGCCATCGAGAGGATCGTATTTGATGACCTCGTTGACCACGTCCCAGGTCGCGATCTTACCCTTGTAGCGGTCGACGACGATCTCGATGTGGTTGACCAGCTCGCGCTCGGCCTCGGCCCGCGTCGTCATTTCCCTCGCCCAGTTGGGCAGGGCCTCGCCCCAGAGCAGGGTATGGCCGCGCAGCGCCTTCCTGTTCGCCTGTGCGAAGGCCACGAGCTCGTCGGCGCCGGAAAAATCGAAGCGCGGCTGGTCGTGCCGCAGCGCCTCCCATTTCAGGTCGTTCATGGGGACAATGACGTCGCAATAGCGCTTCAGCGCGTCGCGATAACGCGGGTCGTCGCGGAAAGCGCCGATCTCCGCCGCAGAGCCGAAGGGGATCGGCCTGACGGCCGCAAGAGCCGAACTCCCGCCTCCCAATGCGCCGGCCATCAGGCAAGCGGAGGCACCGCGCAGCACATCGCGGCGCGCCGGCAGGGCCTCATTCCGGTCCGTTTCGGGTTTCTGGTCGGTCAATCGGGACGCTTCCGTGTCGTTTAGGGTCGTTCAACGCCTCTGGGCTAAGAGGGATTCGTCATGTTGAAACGCTAAGGCACGCGCCGGGCCAGCCGCCGCGGAAACGGGTCATGCTGCCGGATCGCGCCACCATCTTCGCCTACCTCACCATCCTGAGCGGCTCCGCCGGCCGGCTCGTGATCTCCCTTGTCTACTTCCTCATCGTTGCGAATACGTTGACCCTCGGCGAATTCGGTCTGTTCGCCACGGCGTCCTCGACCGGGCTCATCCTGTCGCGGCTGCTCGCCTTCGGCTTCATCTCGCCGCTCTACCGCGTCGCCACGGTCAAGCAGCGCCTGCTCGGCGCCTATCTCTCGGGTTTCGCGGGCCTCGCGGCCCTGTCGCTGCCATTGATCGTCGCGGCGGCCGGCGCCGCCGATCTGCTGCTCTTCGCGGAGCGCCTCGCGCTCCTGCCCTTCACCGTGATCATCGTCGCGGAGGTGCTGGGCTGGCGGCTCGTCGAGGTCGTCGCCATCGTCAATAACGGACTGCGCCGATTCCGGCAGGCGGCGCTGCTGGTCATCATCGGTTCCGCCCTGCGGACGGTCGCGGCCCTGCTCTTCGCCGGTTTCGGCCATGCCAGCCTGGAGATCTGGGCCTTCGCCTATTGCGGGGCGACGATGGCGAGCGCGGCGATCGCCCTCCTCGCCTTCCTGCCGAGGGCGCGCTGGCGCTTCGTGCGCCACCTCTATCCGCGCCGGATGGCCGATGCGGTCTTCGCCGGCGCGGCGGACATCGTGTTCTACGTCCAGTCCGAGCTCGACAAGCTCTTGGTGCTCGGCCTCGCCGGCGAGCGCACTGCAGGCCTCTACGCCATCGCGCTCAGGGTGATCGACCTCACCGCCATGCCGGTGCGCAGCTTCAACCAGATGCTCGTCCAGAAGATCATGAAGGATCGCGGCGTCGGCGGCTTCAGGCGGCTCGCGGCCTACGAGGCCGGGATTGCGCTGGTCTCGGTCGGCGGGCTCGTCGCCGTGATCGTCGCGCTGATGCCCTTCCCGAACCTGCTCGGACGCAATGTCTCGGAAGCGGCCTATCTGTTTGCGCCGATGCTGCTGGTCCCGGCCTTCCGCAATCTCGTCGAGTACCA
>JAEWOG010000018.1 GCA_023460975.1 Actinomycetes bacterium | reverse complement strand
GGCAGTGTGTGGGTGATGGTGGTGTCGTTTGTGACGATGCCGGTGGTGAGGTAGCCGCTGAGGTTGCCCGTGTCGGGGTGGTAGTAGGTGTACGGGAATCCCGAGGTAGTGGCGCCGATGTCGGCGCGGGGTACTTCGAGAGTGGCGTTTCCTTGCGCGTCGCTGACGGTGTGACGGACTGGCCCGAACTCTGCTTTATGCACGGGAAGCGGCCCGACGGTTGTGACCGCCTGGTCCTGCCAACTGATGAGGGCTCGGCCAGCAATTGGGGTAGTGACCCGCACTCCGGAGACTGGGGCGCCGCTGGTGTCCTCGAAGTGAACTGTGAGGTTGCGTGTGGGCGGTGGAGCGATGGTCCCGAGGTCAACGTCGGATTGGACGTCGAGGCCCCCGGCCAGGGCGCCTACAGACCTCATCACCACGGTCGACCCCTGGAGAGGATGCTCAACCTCAACGGTCTGTTTGCCAGGAAGCGTGTAAATGCGGAAGCGGCCGTCGGTCCCGGTGGTTCCCTTGAGTGTCGAGCCCGTTGACAGCAGTCTGACCGGGACATTGCTGACCGGCTGTCCGGACTTGTCGACTACCAAGCCCGTTACCGAAAACACCGTCGGCTCGGCCGCAGAGACGGGAGCCGCCAGGAATGATCCGATTGTGGCAAGGACCAGGCTCAGGAGCCACGTCCGATACTGCCTCAGCATAGTGACTCCGCGGTAGACGTCCGAGGTCTGCTCGACCGAGCGAGAGTCTACGTGGGAGGCGAGTTCCTTCGCGGCAAGTTCGCCGCATTGGAACTACGTCCCTGGATCACGTCGGTGGCGTGACCGAGGTCGTTGGGTCTCTCTCGCCGTGATGGGAGAGCCACCGTCGCTTGTTGCCCCTACGCCGCATGAGCGGCTCAAATAGGAGGGCGTAAGAGGCTGCATGGTCGTTCGGCCCGGCACGGAGCGGCTGGCTGCCGCGGGCAGCGGATTCGGAACTTCTGGTGCGTGAGCGACTGGGCTTGAGGCGCTCGAAGACGAGTGAGCCCTCCTTGGCGGTTGAGCCACGGTGGGACGGGCGACCACCGATGCACAGCCATTAGGTCGTGTTCGCGTGCGATTGCGGTGTTGGTGCAGTGCTCAGGAAGGGGATTGGGGCGCGACCGGAGGTCGGAGGATTACACACCCCCTTTCGCATGTTGGCGGGAGAGAACATCTCCGCCAACTTCGTGGTCCCCACGGTGGCATCGGCGATCGATCTCGTGGTCCACCTCGGCATCGACGCCGACGGCACCCGGCGCGTCAACGAGATCGTGTCCGTGCCGGGTCGCGTGGAGTCGGGCGTGATCGAGGTGGAGCCGCTGTTCGTGCGCCGCGATGAGCAGTTGCGACGTGCGGGTGGCGGTCCGATCCATGTGGACAGGTACGCCCGGCTCGGCATCGATGTCCACGCGCTGCTGGCGGGTGGACGCTGATGGGAGCGCTCGTCGGGCTGGGGGTGGGCCTGGGACTGCTGCTCATCTGGTCGGCGTTCACGCTGCCGCGCACCACCCGGACACGTCGTCCGAGCCGCCTGAGCCAACTGCTGGCCTCGGCCGGGCTGGGTGACGTGGCGCCGAGCGCAGTCGTACTCCTGTGCGCCGTCATGGGCGTCGTCGCCGCGGCTGTGGTGCAGGCGGTGTCCGACACCCTGCCGGTGTCGGTGGTCTTCGGTCTGATGGCCGCGAGCGTCCCGATCTCAGGGTTGCGTCAACTCGTCGTCCGCCGCCGGCGTGACTTCGCGCAGGTGTGGCCCGACGCCGTGGACAACCTGGCGAGTGCGGTGAGGGCGGGCATGTCGCTGTCGGACGCGCTGGCGTCGCTGGCGACGACAGGGCCCGAGGTGCTGAGGCCGGCCTTCGAGCGGTTCGCCCTGGATCACCAGGTCACCGGGCGCTTCTCGGAGTCGTTGGGCCGGCTCAAGGACGACCTGGCCGACCCGGTGGGTGATCGGGTGGTCGAGGGTCTGCGCATCGCCCGGGAGGTCGGCGGAGGCGAGCTGGGCAGGATTCTTCGCAACCTCTCGAACTATCTCCGCGACGACGCCCGGACCCGTTCCGAGCTGGAGTCGCGCCAGTCCTGGACCATCGGCGGAGCACGCCTCGCCGTCGCCTCGCCGTGGCTCGTCCTGCTCCTGATGTCGTTCCAGAGCGAGGCGATCCAGCGCTACTCCTCGCCCGCGGGGGTCCTGATCCTCGCGGTCGGCGCGATCCTCTGCGTGGGCGCGTACCGACTCATGATGCGGATCGGGCGCCTGCCCGTCGAGGAACGGATCCTTGCGTGAGTGCGGCATGGTGGGGTGGCCTGGCCGGGGGCCTGGTGGCGCTCGGGATCTGGCTGATCTCGACTCGGGTCTGGGCGACCCGGCGGCCGTCCCTGACGCTGCGGGTGTTGCCGTACGTGCGCGACCTGCCTCAGGCCGCCGCACTGGCCCCCGCCGTACGCGCGAGGGCCTCGTCGCGGTCGCCGGCTGCGGCCGCAGCGGTGATTTTCGGTCCGGGCGTGCGCCGCGCGGCCGAGATGGTCGAACGCATCGTGGGTGGCAGTGAGTCCGTACGCCGACGCCTGGCCCGCGCTGGCGTGGATCGTACGGTCCACGAGTTCCGGGTCGAGCAGGTCTTCTGGGGGCTCGGGGGATTCGGCGTGACGGCCGGCTGGCTTCTTGTGCGCGCACTCGCCAGCGACGTCGACGCGCTGTCGGGGATCATCCTGTGCGCGCTCGGCTTCGCCGGTGGTGTGCTGGTGCGCGACGCGAGGCTCAGCGCCTTGGTCAAGGAACGGGAGCGGCGCATCATCGTCGAGTTCCCGGCGCTCGCCGAGCTGCTGAGCCTCTCGGTGGCAGCGGGGGAGAGCCCCGTTGCCGCACTGGACCGCGTGGTTCACCGCAGTCGCGGCGCGCTGTCGGAGGACCTCGAACGAGTGCTGGCGCGCGTCCGCACGGGGGAGCCGGTCACCGTTGCCTTCGACACGCTCGCCGCCTCGACGGGGGTGCCGCTCGTGGCGCGGTTCGCCCATGGCATCTCCATCTCGATGGAACGCGGTACGCCGCTGGCCGACGTGCTGCACGCGCAGGCCGCCGACGTCCGGGAGGCGGGACGCCGAGCCCTGATCGAGTCGGCGGCTCGTCGGGAGGTCGTGATGATGGCGCCCGTCGTGTTCCTGGTGCTGCCCATCACGATCGCGTTCGCGTTCTTCCCGGGCGTGATCGGACTCAGCCTCATGGCGCCCTGAGCGCCACACAGACTCGGGGCGCCATCGGGGGCGCTCCACAACGAAACGGGGAACCCATGTCCACACTTCTCATCCACCTCCACCTGGCCCTGCATGCGCTGTCGGCGCGCTCGCGCGACGAGCGGGGCGACGTGCCCGGATGGGTGATGATCACGGTGATGACCGCGGCCGTGGTCGCCGCGTTGCTGCCGTTCATCAGGCCGGAGATGGAGGCGATGCTCCGCAACGCGCTGGCCTCCGTCACCTCGAACGCGTGATCCCACGACGCGGTAGGTCGGAGGCCGGGTCGGCAGTGGTCGACTTTGTTCTGGTCCTGCTGCTCCTGGTGCCGCTGTTCGGCACGGTGATGCAGGTGGCGCTGACGCTGCACGTACGCAACACGTTGTCGTCGGCGGCCGCGGAGGGGGCGCGTTTCGCCGCGCTCCAGGGGTCCTCGCCCGAGATGGGCGAGGCCAAGATCCGTGAGCAGGTGGCGACCGCACTGCCGGGCGACATCGCCACCACTGTCGACGTCAGTCCCACCCAGGTGGCCGGGATGCTGGGCTATGAGTCCGTCGTCGAGGCCCGCGTGCCGGTGCTGGGAGTGGGGCCGTCCCTGCGCGTACGAGTCAGCGGCCACGCAGTCGCCGAGGTGCAACCGGAGGACGAGTGAGACGCCGTACGCCATCTCGTCGCCGCGACGAGGCGGGGAGCGCGGTCGTCGAGTTCACCTGGCTCGCGCTCATCCTCCTCATCCCGCTGGTGTGGCTGGTCCTCGGAGTCTTCGAGGTGCAGCGGGCTGCGTTCGCGGTCACCGCGGCGGCCAGATCGGCAGGCAGGGCGTACGTTCTGGTGGACGACGAAGCCACGGCCAGACAGCGTGCGCACGAGACGATGCGATTCGTGCTCGCCGACCAAGGTGCGGGCGCCCAGTCAGCGCGCCTCACCCTCACCTGCGAGCCGGACCCGCACGAGTGCCGGGCACCCGGGACGACGGTGACGGTGGTGGTCGACTCGCAGGTCGCCATTCCGTGGATGCCTGACGTCTTGGGGGAGCACGCCGCGTCGATCGCTGTCAGCGCGCAGCACCGCGTGCCAGTGGGCCAGTTCGTCGAGGCCGAGTCGTCGCGGGCGGAGCAATGAGCGGCGGGCGCCGCGACGAGGGAGGGCAGGCGACGCTGATGATCGTCGGCTTCGCGATGATCCTGATTCTCCTCGTGGGGGTGGTCATCGACTCCTCCGCGGCCTACCTGCAACGCCAGGGGCTCGACAACATCGCGGACGGCGCTGCGCTGCACGGCGCCGACCAGGGCGCCGCCGCAGCCGTCGGGCAGAGCTTGGACGACGACACGCTGGAGCAACAGCGAGTCGCCGTGCGCCGCGCTGTGGCGGGCTACCTGGCTCGCGCGGAGGCCACCCGGCGCTTCCCCGGCCTCGTCCACGACGTGCGGGTCGACGCCCAGCGGGGCACGGTGACCGTCGTCCTGAGGGCGCCGGTGGACCTGCCCTTGCGCCTGCCCGGCACTCCGGCCGCGTACGTCACTGCCTCGGGCACCGCAGCCGTCCTCGTGCAGCGTTGAGAGCACGCGTGCCGCAAAAAAATCTCGGTGGTGTGCAACTTTCCGGATGGGGAACGACTCATAGAAGCAACACACACCACACCGCGGCCCAGGCCGCCAGACACAGGGGGAGACATGTCCAAGCGCATGATCCGTACCGCACTCGTGACCGCCACTCTGCTCGTGGCGCCGGTGCTCAGCACGATGCCGGCGCAGGCCGACCAGGCACCTGCTGACCGGGCGCCACTGGCAGTCACCGAGAAGGCTGGCAAGTACAAGGTCACCATCAAGATCAGCAAGAAGGAGCTGGTGGCGAACCAGGGCAAGGTCAAGATCACCGGTCGGGTGACGCCCAAGGCCTCCGGCAAGGTCATCCAGCTCCAGCAGCAGGTGCGCAACCGCCGCTGGAAGGACGCCGGCAAGACCAAGGTCAAGGCCAACGGCACCTACAAGTTCGTGGACAAGCCGTCCAACGAGGGGGTGCGTCACTACCGCGTCGTCGTCCCCGCTTCGAAGGGGATCAGCAAGGGAGTCAGCAAGTCCGTCACGCTGACCGTGTGGAAGTGGAAGCGGCTGGCCTGGGACCTGTACCAGTCGGCGAGCGACAACGTGACGTACATGAGCGCCGCGGTCAACGCCGAGAACTACGGCCAGAGCCTGATCACGGAGGAGAAGGGCAAGCCCGGCTTCGTCGAGTTCACCCTCGGCGGCAAGTGCCGCAAGATCCGATTCGCGACCGCGCTGACCGACGGCTCGACCACGGGCGCGACGGGTCAGGCCACCTTCAGCGTCGACGGCACCCAGCAGCTCAGCACGGCCCTGTCGATCGGCATGACCCCGACGTTCTCGGAGTTCGACGTCTGGGACGTCTCGCGCGTGCGCTTCGACCTGGCCAACAGCGCGGACCCCGTGGGGCAGGCCGCGATCATCACCCCGCAGGCGCTCTGCCAGCCCTGAGGTAGCAACGACAGCCGTACGGCCGGGACCCCGATCGGGGCCCCGGCCGTACGGCTGTCCGGGCGTGGGATGTCCGAAGGGGAACTGCTGGGTTAATTCTTGAAAGCGACTCCGCCGTGCTCCTTCCGCTGGCAGGTGACTTCGACTTAGGGTCAGGGTGATCTCGCAGACTCGCAGGAGAAGTGACCCGGCGGAAACAGGACTACTCGTTCTTCCCCGCAGCCGGACTCGGCTGAGGCGCAACGAGGTCTTGTCATCCCCTTCACCTTGGAGCCTGTACATGTCGCACCCCCGCGCGAGACTCACACCGATGGCGGCGCTCGCCGTCGTGGCCGGTGGATTGTTCGTCCTTCCGGCACCTGCCGTCGCGGCCCCCGCCAACCATCTCGTCATCAACGAGGTCTACGGAGGCGGTGGATCCACTTCACCCAGTGCCGCCTTCAAGGCGGACTTCGTCGAGCTCTACAACCCGACGGACGCACCCGTGTCGCTGGGCGGCATGAGCCTCCAGTACCGGGCAGCTACCTACACGAGCGGGAACGTGACGTCCCTCGAGCTGCCGAACGATTCGGTGGCCCCGGGCAGTCACTACCTGGTCCAGGTGAGCAACCCCAACAGCTGTTCCGGGAACCCGTGCGGCGGCGCTGATCTGCCGGACGTCAACTTCTCGGCCACATCCACGTTCCTCAGCATGGCTGCGGGTGCGGGGCAGGTGATCCTCGCTCAGGGGACGACCGGCATCACCGCGGTCGGATCCACCATGCACCATGTTGCCGGGGTGGTGGACTTCGTCGGCTTCGGTACGACACCGACTTCGTTCGAAACCGCTCGTACCGGGACCGCTCTGGCCAACACGACGTCGATCTCGCGCACGGTGTTGGGCGAAGACTCCGACAACAACAGCGCCGACTTCGCACCCCCAGCCGCCCCGACTCCGCGGGGCGGCGACGTGGTGGCTCAGCCGCTGTCGGCGACCGACCCCGGTGACAAGACGTTCCACGCGGGTCAGCCGATCGCCCCCCTCACGCTCGCAGCAGGCGGCGGCACGGCGCCCTACACCTGGGCCGTCGACCAACTGCCCAGCGGCCTGACCCTGACTGACGGCGTCATCAGCGGCACCCCGGACACGGTGGGGACCACGACCGTGACCGCGACCGTGACCGACTCCGCCGCGCCCACGCCGGCGACGGCCACCGTCGCCTTCGACATCACCATCGACCCCGAGCTCGTCGTGCGTACGATCGCCGAGGTCCAGGGCAACGGATCCCGGTCCCCGTACGCCCCGGCCACCGGGACGGGCAACGGCGAGGTCGTGGTCGTCGAGGGCGTCGTCACCGGCGTCTACGCCGACGTCTCCTGGGCGGGCAACAACGCCGGCGGTTTCGACGGCTTCTACATCCAGACCGGCGGCACGGGCGGCACCTCCGACGCCACCCCCGACGCATCGGACGCGGTCTTCGTCTATGGCTCCCAGCACGTGGGCACCGTCGCGATCGGGGACTCGGTGCGCGTCACCGGTCCCGTGGTCGAGTTCAACGGCGGCACCCAGATCTCGCCCGCCGCGGGCGGCGTCGTCGACCTGGACACCCCGCTGCCGGCAGTGACCGGCCTCGAGGTCGCCTACCCGACGACCGAGGAGGGCCGCGAGGCCCATGAGGGCATGCTGCTGGCCCCGACGGACACCTTCACGGTCACCAACTCCTACAGCACCAACCAGTACGCGGAGGTGGGTCTGGCCACCGGCACCACGCCGCTGAAGCAGCCCACCGAGTACGTCGCCCCCGACGACGCGGCAGGCATCGCAGCGATCCGCGAGGAGAACAGCGCCCGGGGCGTCGTGCTCGACGACGGCACCTCGATCAACTACATGGGCAACCAGACCATCAAGGCGCAGCCGATTCCCTACCTCACCAACGCCGACGGCAGCGCGAACGCAGTGCGAGTCGGTGCCCGGGCGACGCTGAACCAGCCGGTGATCCTGGAGTACCGCAACAACACGTGGAAGTTCCAGCCCACCTCGCCGGTGTTCACCAACGGCGCCGACGTGGTCACCTTCTCCGACACCCGCGCCGACAACCTCGTCCCGCAGAACGTGGGCGGCGACCTCAAGATCGCCACCTTCAACGTGCTGAACTACTTCAACACGACCGGCGAGGCGTACGCGGCTGCCGGAGCCCAGCAGAACCCGCCGCTGGACACGTTCTGCACCTACTACACGGACCGACAGAGCAACCGCATCGGCAACAACTCGTGTGGCGTGCGCCTGCTCGATGACCCGAGCACCCCGGCGAACGAGGCCAACACCAACGACGGCCGCGGCCCTCGCGGGGCTGCCACGCAGGCCAGCCTGGAGCGCCAGGAGGCCAAGCTGGTCCACACGATCAACGCCCTCGGCGCAGACATCCTCGGCCTCGAGGAGATGGAGAACTCCATCAAGCTGCCCGGGGAGACCAACCGTGACGACGCTCTCGCTCACCTGGTCGACCTGCTCAACGCTGCCGAGCCGAACACGTGGGCGTACGTCAAGAGCCCCGGCGAGGCGCTGACGTCAGCGGCCATCGCGGAGCAGGACGTCATCCGGGGTGCCTTCATCTACAAGGTGGACCGCGTCGCCACCGTGGGCCAGTCCGACATCCTCTTCGGGACCGACGAGTTCGCCAACGCCCGCGAGCCGCTGGCCCAGGCGTTCAAGGCCAAGGGTGCGCCGGACTCCGACGCGTTTGCCGTGATCGTCAACCACTTCAAGTCGAAGGGCGACAACCAGAGCCCGGCCCCGCCGGCGACCGGCGACAACGCCAACGACACCGAGACCGGCGTGGGCGCGTTCAACGGCGACCGGACCCGCCAGGCGACCCGTCTGGTGCAGTTCGCCGACGAGTTCGCCGAGGACCGGGGCCTCGAGGCCGTCTTCCTCGCGGGTGACTTCAACTCCTACTCCAAGGAGGAGCCGATCGAGATCCTCCGCGCCGGAGGCTACGAGCTGGTCGACTCCGACCAGAGCGGCGACGAGTCCTACTCCTACCAGGGCCTGTCCGGCTCGCTCGACCACGTGCTCGCCAATGCGGCGGCGCACGCCATGGTGACCGGCGCCGACATCTGGGAGATCAACGCCAACGAGTCGATCGCCTACCAATACAGCCGCTACAACTACAACGTCACCGACTTCTGGCAGCCGAACCTGCCGTTCGCAACCTCGGATCACAACCCCGAGATCGTCGGCATCGACGTGCCGGACTTCACCCCTAAGACCTACAAGGAGATCCAGGTCCTCGCGACCAACGACTTCCACGGACGTCTGCTGCCCGACGCGGGCAACGCGGCCGGCGCCGCTCCGTTTGCGAGCGCCGTCAAGGAACTGGAGGCGGAGAACCCCAACACCGTCTTCGCCGCCGCCGGTGACCTCGTCGGCGCATCCACGTTCGAGTCGTTCATCCAGGACGACGAGCCGACGATCGATGCGCTCAACGCCATGGGGCTGGACGTCTCGGCCGCTGGCAACCACGAGTTCGACCGTGGCTACTCCGACTTCGTGGGCCGCATCCAGTCTCGCGCGGACTGGGACTACATCGCCGCCAACGTGGTGGAGCCGGACGGGCGCAACGATCTCGCTGAGACCTACTCGGCGACCATCGACGGGGTGAACGTCGGCTTCGTGGGTGCGGTCACCGAGGACCTTCCGGCCCTCGTCGCGCCCGGCATGCTCGAAGGGGCCACCGTCACCGACGTCGTCGACGCGACCAACGCGGCGGCGGCCGACCTCAAGGCCGCAGGCGCCGACCTGGTGATCCTGCTGGTCCACGAGGGCGCCAACTCCACCCAGTGCCGTTCGGACGTGTTCACCGACTCCTCGACCGTGTTCGGCAACATCGCCCAGAACACCTCGGCCGACGTGGACGCGATCGTGTCCGGTCACACCCACCTGGCGTACAACTGCCGCTTCCCGGTGGCCGAGTGGGCCTCCGAGGGTCGTACGGTGACCCGGCGTCCCGTGGTCTCGGCCGGTCAGTACGGCACCAACCTCAACAAGCTGGTGTTCAAGTACGACACCGCCACCGAGGAGCTCGCCGCCATCGACCAGGACGTCGTCGCCACCGCCGGTGTCGGCTACGCCGCTGACCCCGCGGTGCAGGACATCGTGGACGACGCGGTCGCGTACGCAAACATCCAGGGTGCGGTCGAGCTCGGCGTCATGGACGCGGAGGCCAACCGTGCCGTGTATGGCTCGGGCCTGGAGAACCGCGGTGGCGAGTCCACCCTGGGCAACGTGGTCGCCGAGGCACAGCGCTGGTCGGCGGACACCGACATCGCGTTCATGAACCCGGGCGGCCTGCGGGCCGACATGCCCGGCTCGGCGGCCGGCGCACTGCGCTCCCTGTCCTACCGTGAGGCGGCCGACGTCCAGCCGTTCGCCAACACCATCGTCAAGATGGACCTGACGGGCGCGCAGATCAAGAAGGTGCTCGAGCAGCAGTGGCAGCGCACCAAGATCGGCGGCGTGCCCAGCCGTCCGTTCCTGCGCCTCGGTGTCTCGGAGGGATTCACCTACACCTACGTGGAGTCTCCGGTCACGGTCACGGGCATCCCCAACCAGGCCGACGTCAACACCTTCGCTGGTGAGGTCACCGGAATGTGGCTGAACGGCCAGCCGATCGACGAGGCCGCGACCTACTCGGTGGCTGCCAACTCGTTCCTCGGCAGCGGCGGCGACAACTTCTGGGAGTTGGCCAACGGTGCGAACACCGTCGACACCGGCAAGGTCGACCTGCAGGGCATGGTCGACTTCATGGCCCAGTACGACACGGCGAACCCGCTGCACGTGGACCAGAGCCAGCGTGGCGTCGAGGTGAAGTTCCCGGCGTCCGCGCCGGCGACCTACGCGCCCGGTGACACGGTCGCCTTCGACGTCTCGTCGTGGTCGATGTCGACTACGGCCGACGCCAAGGACACCGCGATCGACGTCCAGCTCAACGGCGTCAGCATCGGCTCGGCGACGCTCGACAACGCGCTGCCGAACACTCCGTACGACACCGTCGGCAAGGCATCGGTCAGCGTCCAGCTGCCCGAGTCCACGCCGCTCGGTGGCGTCACGCTCGAGCTGGTGGGCGCGACGACCGGGACGCGGATCCCCGTCGCACTCGAGGTCCCCAAGGCCCCGGCCACGGTCACTGCACCCGACGTGACGTCTCCGATCAACCAGGTCGTCGAGATCACCGCCACGGTGCCTGCGGACGCGACTGGCACGGTCGAGGTTCGCGACTCGAACCGGTCGCTCGGCACCGCGGCGGTCGTCGACGGCCAGGCCGTCATCGAGCTGCACGACCACGCGCTGCCGGCAGGCACCTCCACGCTGACGCTCCTCTACAGCGGTGACGCCCAGTACGAGGCGGCGACCGGCTCCGTGGACGTCACGCTCAACAAGGTGGCGCCCGACGAGTTCGGGACCCCCGACGTGACCGCGGTCAAGGGTGACCTGGTGACGGTGGTCGTGGATGTGGCAGTCGGGTCGAGCGGAACCGTGGAGATCCGTCACGGCGACGCCGTCCTCGGCAGCGGGTCGGTGATGGGGAACACCACGATCACGTTCCCGACGTCGTCGTTGCCGCTCGGTGCGACGGAGCTCGACCTGACCTACAGCGGTGACGGCTTCTTCCTCCCGGCGACCGGCTCCTTCACGGTGACACTCACCGCGCCGAACCCGGGGACGGTCAAGAAGGACAGCGCCCTGACCGTCACCGACCAGTCGCTCACGTACGGCACGCCCGCCACCTTCACGGTGGGTGTGACGGCAGGGGCCACCGGTTCGGTGGAGCTTCGCCACGGCGCGGTGGTGCTCGGCACCGTCGCGATCACCGATGGCAAGGCGGCGTTCGCCTACGACGGTCTCAGCATCGCCCCCGGCGAGGCCCAGCTGACCGCCACGTACGCGGGAGACGCCGCGTTCAACGGCTCGACGGCACCGTTCAAGCTCACGATCGCCAAGGCCGACTCGACGGTGCGTGCCAAGGTGACGCCGAAGAAGGTCAAGGTCCGCTCGACCAAGGCCAAGGTCAGGATCAAGGTCTCCGGCCCTGACGGGGTGGTCGCGACCGGCAAGGTCACGGTGAAGGTCAAGGGGATGAAGAAGGCCCGCACGGTGACCGTCAAGAACGGCAAGGCTGTCGTCAAGCTGCCGAAGTTCCGCAGCAAGGGCAAGAAGTTCCTCACGGTGACGTACTCCGGGGACGCTCACCTGCTCGGCACCAAGGTGAAGCTCAAGGTCCGCGTGCGCTGACCCGCCCGCGGCACCTGGACGGCCCGTCCGACTCCCTCGAGTCGGGCGGGCCGTTCGCCGTCGGTGGGTGGGCGGTGGTCGTACGGCGCAGTCCTGCCGCTCCGGTTCCCCCGAGCAGGGCACAGTCCCGTAGGCTTCCCACTTGTGGCTGGTATCGACTTCGAGGCAGAGATCCGTCAGCTCAACGCGACGATGAAGACGATCGGACAGGTCCTCGACCTGGACGCGATGCGTGCGGAGATCGCCGACCTCGGTGAGCAGGTGGCCGCGCCGGACCTGTGGGACGACCAGGAGAACGCGCAGCGCGTCACTGGGCGCCTGTCCGCGCTCAACGGTGAGATGGAGCGCTTCACCTCGCTCGACTCCCGCATCGAGGACCTCGCGGTGCTCGTCGAGCTCGCCGAGGAGGAGGGCGACGCCGACTCCCTGGCCGAGGCCGAGGCCGAGCTGGGGCGCGTGAAGAAGTCCGTCGAGTCGCTCGAGATCCGCACCCTGCTCTCGGGTGAGTACGACGAGCGCGAGGCCATCGTCACGATCCGCTCCGGCGCGGGTGGCGTGGACGCGGCCGACTTCGCCGAGATGCTCATGCGCATGTACAGCCGCTGGGCTGAGCAGCACAAGTACCCCGTCGAGGTCTACGACGTGTCCTACGCCGAGGAGGCGGGTATCAAGTCCGCCGAGTTCGCGATCAAGGCCCCGTACGCCTACGGCACCCTGTCGGTCGAGGCGGGAACGCACCGCCTGGTCCGGATCAGCCCCTTCGACAACCAGGGCCGTCGGCAGACGTCCTTCGCGGCCGTCGAGGTCGTGCCCGTGCTCGAGCAGACCGACGAGATCGAGGTCGACGAGAACGACATCCGCACCGACGTCTTCCGCTCGGGCGGCCCCGGCGGGCAGTCGGTCAACACCACGGACTCCGCCGTGCGGCTCACCCACATCCCCACCGGGATCGTCGTCTCGTGCCAGAACGAGAAGTCGCAGCTGCAGAACAAGGCCTCCGCGATGGTGGTCCTGAAGGCAAAGCTGCTCGCGGTCAAGAAGGCCGAGGAGGCGGCGCTCAAGAAGGACCTCAAGGGCGACGTCGCCGCGAGCTGGGGCGACCAGATGCGCAACTACGTGCTGAACCCGTACCAGATCGTCAAGGACCTGCGCACCGGCTACGAGTCGGGCAACCCGCAGGCCGTGTTCGACGGTGACCTCGACGACTTCATGGAGGCCGGCATCCGCTGGCGCCGCGGAGCCGACAAGGCGGGGGACAACTGAGCCACCCCCTCACGTGACGCAGGGCCGCGGATCCGGTGGATCCGCGGCCCTCGTGCATTCCCGGACTCCCGTGCGTAACGGGCGGGGCTGCATCCCTCATCAGTGCCCTGGGGCGAGTCTGCTCACCGCCGCCGCAGCGCGGCGTCCGCGATGGCCGGAGGCACCCAGCCGCGGTCGGCCTGGTTGAGCGTGGTGCCCGGAGCCACGATCTCGTCGATGCGGTCCAGCACGTCCGCAGTGAGCCGTACGTCGGCAGCCCCGAGTTGCGAGGTGAGGTGCTCCAGCGTGCGCGGACCGATGATGGTCGAGCTCACCGCCGGGTGGTTGAGCACGAACGCGATCGAGAGGTGGATCAGGGACAGGCCGGCGTCGTCGGCGAGGTCCTGCAACTGGTGCACCAGATCGAGCTTGGTGCGGTTGACCTCGGAGGCCGGGTCGTGGCGCCCGGGCTGGCGCGCCTGGCGGGTGGACTCGTACGAGGGATCCTCGCCGCGGCGGTAGCGGCCCGAGAGCCACCCGCCCGCGAGGGGACTCCACGGCAGGATGCCGAGGCCGTACTGCTCCGCGAGGGGGAGGACCTCGCGTTCCACCTCGCGGGCGAGGATCGAGTAGGGCGGCTGCTCGGTGACCGGGCGGTGGTGGTTGCGCCGTTCGGCGGACCACTGGGCCTCGACGAGCTGCGAGCCCAGGAAGGTGCTCGTGCCGAAGTAGCGGATCTTGCCCTGCTGGACCAGGTCGCTCAGCGCCCCGATGGTCTCGTCGATGTCGGTCTCCGGGCGGGGCCGGTGGATCTGGTAGAGGTCGATGTGGTCGACCCCGAGCCGGGCGAGGGAGTTCTCGACGGCGTTGAAGATCCAGCGTCGCGACACCCCGCCCGCGTTGGGGTCGGTGTCCGACATCGGGCCGTGGAACTTCGTGGCGAGCACGACCTCGTCCCGGCGGCCCGCGATGGCCTTGCCCACGATCTCCTCGGACTCGCCGCGGGCGTACACGTCGGCGGTGTCGATGACGTTGATGCCGGCGTCGAGCGCGGTGTGGATGATGCGCTCGGACTCGTGGACGTCGTTGTTGCCCCACGCTCCGAACATCATGGCTCCCAACGTCAACGGGCTGACGCGGACTCCGGTGGTGCCAAGCAGGCGGTACTCGCTCATGCGCTCTCCAAGTGGGTGAAGTGGTTCTCGGCGCCCAGGGTCTGGGGGCCGAACTGGCTGGTCGGTCGGGGGAGCCCGTAGTGCTCGCGCAGGGTGTCGCCCTCGTACTCGGTGCGGAACAGGCCGCGCTCGCGCAGGATGGGCAGGACGTGCTCGGTGAATTCGGTGAACCCGCGCGGCAGCGAGGGCGGCATGACGTTGAAGCCGTCGGCGGCCCCCTGCTGGTGCCACTTCGTGAGGTGGTCGGCGACCTGCTCGGGCGTTCCGGCCAGCACGAAGTGGCCTCGTGCGCCGGCGAGCTGGTGCAGCAGTTGGCGGATCGTGGGGTTCTCCCGCTCGACGATGTCGGCCACGAGGTCGAACCGGGAGCCGAAGCCGTGGGCCCGTCCCTCGACCAGCGCCTCCGCGGGGAGAGGGCCGTCCAGGTCCGCCTCGGACAGGTCGTAGCGCAGCAGGTTCTTGAGGAGCCCCAGTCCGTACGCGGGTTGGGTCAGCTCGTTGAGCTCGGCGTGCTTGGCCCTCGCCTCGGCCTCCGTGGAGCCGATCACGGGGCTGATGCCCGGCAGCACCTTGAGGTGGTCGGGGTTGCGGCCGAAACCTCGCGTACGACGCTTGAGGTCGGCGTAGAACTCCTGCGCGCTGGCGAGGGTCTGGTGGGCGGTGAACACGGCCTCGGCCCACTGCGCGGCGAACCCGCGCCCCTGCTCGGACGAACCGGCCTGGACGTAGACGGGACGGCCCTGCGGGGAGCGGGGGATGTTGAGCGGTCCCGCCACCCGGAAGTGGTGTCCGACGTGGTCGATCGCGTGGACCCGGTCGGTGTCGGCGAAGACCCCACTGGCCGGGTCGGCCACGAGGGCCTCGTCCTCCCACGAGTCCCACAGGGCGGTCACCACGTCGAGGTACTCGTCGGCGCGGCCGTAGCGGTCCTCGTGGTCGGGATGCTCCGCGAGACCGAAGTTGCCCGCCGCCGCGGCCGAACCGGTGGTCACGATGTTCCAACCAGCACGGCCCGCGGAGAGGTGGTCGAGGGAGGCGAACTGCCGCGCGAGGTTGTACGGCTCGGTGTAGGTGGTCGACGCGGTCCCGATGAGGCCGATCCGTTCGGTGACCGCCGCGATGGCTGAGAGCGTGGTCAGCGGTTCGAGCCGGAAGCGAGCGGCGTAGCGGATGTTGTCCGCCAGCACGGGGCCGTCGGCGAGGAAGACGGCGTCGAACTTCGCCTCCTCCGCCTGCTTGGCCAGCGTCTGGGTGTAGCGGACGTCGAGGACCGTCTCCAGCGACGTGTCGGGGTGACGCCACGCAGCTTCGTGGTGACCGCCGGGGTAGATGAAGAGGTTGAGGTTCAACATGGTCAGGACGCCTTTCGGATGGGGGAGTCGTCGGACTGGGGCGCAGGAGCCTGGTCAGCGGCGGCCTGGTCGGCGGACGCAACGCCGAGCTCGGTCAGGAGGTGGCTGCGCAGCGCGGCGAAGCGCGGGTCGCCGGGCCTGCGCTCGGGGCCCAGGTCGACGGTGATGTCGGAGGCGATCACCCCGTCGTCGAGCACGATCACGCGGTCCGCCAGGACGATCGCCTCGTCGACGTCGTGGGTGACCAGGAGCACCGCCGGCCGGTGGGCCGCGCACAACTGCTTGAGCAGGGCGTGCATCTTGATCCGCGTCAGCGCGTCGAGGGCGCCGAAGGGCTCGTCCGCCAGGAGAAGCCGCGGCTCGCGGACGAGTGATCTGGCCAGCGCGGCCCGCTGCGCCTCGCCGCCCGACAGCTCGTGGGGCCAGGCCCGCTCGCGTCCCTCGAGGCCGACCTCGGCCAGCGCCGTACGTCCCGCCTCCCGCGCGTCGCGGCCGGGGAGTCCGAGGACGACGTTGTCGAGGATGCGTCGCCACGGTAGGAGCCGGGAGTCCTGGAAGACGACGGAGACCTGGGCCGGGACCCGGACACTGCCGTGTCCCGCAACGTCGCGGTCCAGGCCGGCGAGTGCCCGGAGCAAGGTCGACTTGCCCGATCCGCTGCGGCCAAGCAGGGCGACGAACTCGCCCGCCGCGATGTCGAGGTCGAGGCCGTTGAGCACGCCTCCGGCCCGGTTGAAGCTGCGGTTGAGGTCGCGGACCCGTACGGCGGGGCCCCTCAGCGCTCCAGAGTGCGACGCCATGACAGTGCCTTCCTTTCGATCAGTCGAAGAGCCGTGTCGGCGACGAGGCCGAGGACGGCGTACACGACCAGGCCGACGACGATGACGTCGGTCTGTCCGTAGTTGGAGGCGAGCGTGATCATGTGGCCGATCCCGCTCGTGGAGTTGATCTGCTCGACCACGACGAGGGCGAGCAGGGCGGAGGTGGTGGCGAAGCGCAGGCCGAGCATGAAGCCCGGCAGGGCGCCGGGAAGGACGACCTGGCGCAGGAACTGTGCCCGGCTCAGGTCGACGGTCTCGGCCAGCTCGGCGAAGCGCCCGTCGATGCTGCGCAGCGCGGTGTGCGTGTGGATGTAGATGGGCACCAGCACGCCGAGGGCGATGGTGATGACCTTCATGGGTTCGCCGATGCCGAACCACAGGATCAGCAGGGGGATGAGGGCCAGGTTGGGGATGGACCGCTTGATCTGGACCGGGCCGTCGATGAGGTACTCACCCCAGCGGGACAGGCCCGACGCCACGGCCAGCGCGAGCCCGATCGCCACCCCGATCACCAGACCCAGCGCGGCGCGCCACGCGGAGGTGAGCAGGCTCTCCTGGAGGCGTCCGGACTCGATGAGGTCACCAGCCGTGCTGAGGACTGTCCACGGCGCCGACAGGGTGCGCTCGTCGATGAAGCCGGTGGCCGATCCCACGATCCAGAAGCCCAGCAGGGCGATCGGGCCCAGGACGATGGCGAAGGGGATCCGACGGCCTGGGCCCAGCCGCGGGTGGCGGGGCCGCTCGTCGAGCGCGTCGTGGAGCCGTACGCCCGGCGTGAGCGTCGCGGCGCTCATCCGGCACTCCCCGCGAGGGCCTCGGCGATCGCCTGCTCGTAGCGCCGGTCGTAGAGGGTCTCGACGTCGAAGGCCTCGTGTCCCTGCTCGGCGGCGAGGAGGTCGACGGTCTGCTGGTGGCGGGCAATGATGTCGCTCCAGTCGCCCGGCATGCTGAAGCCCGTGGTCCCGAGCTTGTCGACGACGTAGGCCGCGTCCTCCGGGGACAGCCCCTCGTGATCGACGTAGTAGGCCTGGGCGAACTCGTCGGGGTGGGTCTTGATCCACTCGTTGGCCCGGGCCCAGAGCTGGACGTACTCGCGCAGGGCGGCGGCCTTGTCCCCGTCCTGGAGCACCTCGGTGGGGGCGTACAGGGTCCACGCGTCGTCGCGCACGCCGGGCGGGATGGTGGCGGCGCCGTCGCGTTCGTACTTGGCGAGATAGGTCTTGGCCAGCGTCTGCCCCAGCGGAGCCACGTCGACCTGCTTGCTGGCCAACGCGTTGACGAAGCTGTCGTCCACGCTGGTCATCTCGACCAGTTCGACGTCCTCCTGGCTCAGCCCGGCCTCGTCGAGGACCCGCAGCACGAGAGCGCCCTGGGCCTGGCCGGGGGAGTAGGCGATCCGCTTGCCGGCCAGGTCGCTCGGGTCCTGGACGCTCTGGCCGGGAGCCACCCCCAGTTCGTACGTCGGGTGCTCCAGCGCCGCTTCGGTCTCGCGGGCCGCGACGATGCGTACGTCCGTCCCGGTCCAGTGCGCGAACAGGGGAGGGATGTCGGCCACCGCGCCGACGTCGAGGGCGTCGGCGCGGAACGCCTCCAGGGTCTTGGGTCCGCCGGAGATGTTGGCCCACTCGACCTCGATGTCGAGCTCGTCGATCAGTCCGGACTCCTCGAGGGCCGTCTGCGTGGCGGGATCGCCGACACGCAGGACGGTGCTCTCGGCCGCCGTGTCCGGCAGGGCTGCGCTCAACTCCAGCTGTGGCCCCGCGGGGTCGCTGCTGCAGCCGGTGACGAGCACCAGTCCCGCGACGGCAGCGAGAGTGCGGAGGGTGGGTCTGGTCATCTGGACGCTCCTTGAAATGAGTAAGTCCAGTGAGTTTGTAGGATTTAGCGGGAAAACCAAGTGATCCACGCCACCTCGCGGCACTTTGGGGTGCAGGTTGTCGTGATCGCGGTGAGCGGTGCGACCTTTCACACGCCGTACCCCTGCGATGTCGTGGGGCTCGCACCTCGCGCCTGCGCGACCCGGTGGGTGCGCTGGCGTAGTGTCGACTGACGTGATTCGTTTCGAGAAGGTGACCAAGAGCTATCCCGGCCACCCGACCCCCGCTCTTGACGGGATCACCGTCGACATCGAGAAGGGCGAGTTCGTCTTCCTCGTCGGTTCTTCGGGCTCCGGCAAGTCCACGTTCCTGCGCCTCGTGCTGCGCGAGTACCGGCCCACCTCAGGCCGCGTCTACGTCGCCGGCAAGGAGATCAACCGCCTCGCTGGGTGGAAGGTCCCGCGCCTGCGCCGCGACATCGGCACCGTCTTCCAGGACTTCCGCCTGCTCCCCAACAAGACCGTCAGCGAGAACGTCGCGTTCGCCCTGCAGGTCATCGGCAAGTCCCGCAAGGAGATCAACCAGGTCGTCCCGGAGACACTCGAGATGGTCGGGCTCGACGGCAAGGGCGACCGCCTGCCCGACGAGCTCTCGGGCGGCGAGCAGCAGCGCGTCGCCGTGGCCCGTGCCTTCGTGAACAGGCCGATGATCCTCATCGCCGACGAACCGACCGGCAACCTCGACCCCGCCACCTCGGTCGGGATCATGAAGTTGCTGGACCGCATCAACCGCACCGGCACGACGGTCGTCATGGCCACGCACGACGCGGGGATCGTCGACCAGATGCGCAAGCGCGTCATCGAGCTCGAGCACGGTCACGTCGTACGCGACCAGGCCCAAGGCGTCTACGGCTTCCAGCACTGAGCCGTACGACCCACCGACCGTCACGAACCCGGGAGCGCCCGCAACCATGCAGCTTCGCCACATCTTCTCCGAGCTCGGCCAAGGACTGCGTCGCAACCTGTCGATGCATCTGGCCGTGATCCTCACCCTCTTCGTCTCGCTGACGCTCGTCGGCATGGGGGTGCTGTTCAACCAGCAGGCCACCCGCGCCGCCGACCAGTGGGGCAACCAGCTCCAGATCACGGTCTGGCTGTGCCAGGACAACGACGACAACCCCCGGTGCACCGCCGAGGTGAGTGAGGCGCAGAAGGACGCCATCGCCAAGGTCGTCGACGAGAACCCCGAGGTCGAGTCCTTCCGATTCGAGTCCAAGGAGCAGGCCTTCGAGAAGGTCAAGGAGCTGCTCGGCCCCGAGCGGTTCGAGGGCCCCGATCCCGCCGCCACCGCGGACGACCTGCGCCAGTCGGTGTGGATCACCCTGAAGGACCCCGAGCAGTCCGACGGGATCATCAGCGCCGTCTCCGGCCTCGACGGGGTGGAGAGCGTGCGCGACCTCCGCTCGGTGATCGCACCCATCATCGGCTCGATCAACCTGATCCAGGCCGCCGCGCTGGGCACCGCGGTCTTCCTTGTCATCGCCGCGCTGCTGCTGGTCGCCAACACCATCCGCCTGGCCGCCTTCGCCCGTCGGCGCGAGATCGGCATCATGCGGCTGGTGGGCGCCTCCTCGCTCTACATCACGCTGCCCTTCCTCCTCGAGGCGCTGGTGACGGCGCTCATCAGCGTGGCGCTGGCCACGGGGGCCCTGTACGCGTTCATGGTCTTCGGGATCGAGGCGCGCGCCAGCGACAAGCTGACCTTCATCCCGTGGATCGGAATGCGGGAGCTCGCCAACGCGGTGGGGATCATCGCGATCCTCGGGCCGCTGCTCACTTTGCTCCCGACACTCGTGTTGACACGCAAATACCTCAAAGTGTGAGTTCGGCGGGTTACCGTCGACGCGTTCTCTTCCCCGAACACCCGAAGGCAGCACGGTGCGAAACTTCCCCCGTACCGCCCGCCGCCGCCTGGTCACCGCTTCCGTGGCGATGGCCCTGGCCGTGGGCACCACGACTCTTCCGCTCGCAGCGACCGCTGACGACCTCAAGGACAAGCTGAAGCAGGCCGAGCAGTCGGTCGAGGGCGCTCACGACGACCTCGAGCACTCGAGCAAGCAGCTGCGCAACGCTGCTGAGCGGCTCGAGAAGGCCAAGGCCCAACTGGTCTCCGCCAAGGCGGCGCTGGCAGCGGCGACCAGCAAGGTCGAGGTCGCAGCAGCCGACGACGCCCGCATGGCGGCCGAACTGGAGCAGGCGGAGGCCGAGCTCGTCCAGGCCGAGGCCGACCTGAGCGCCGGTGAGGCGTCCCGCGACACGCAGCGCGAGGCGATGGTCGACACGATCGTCGAGATCTCCATGAACGGCGACCCCGAGCTGCTCGCCTTCGCGTCCATCCTGGAGGCCAACTCCACCGAGGACCTCGTCCTGCGCGACGAGGCCCGCGACGCCGTCGTGGGGCGCGACAAGCGCGCGTACGACGCGTACAAGGCGGCCGCGGTGCTGCTCGAGATCACCGAGCAGCAGGTCGCGCAGGCCCGCGACGCGGTGGCGCAGAAGCGTCAGGAAGCGGCGGACCATCTCGCGTACACCGAGCAGGTGGCCACGGAGAAGGCCGAGGCCGAGACGGCCGTTGCGAACCTGGTGACCGAGCGGGGGATCGCGAAGAAGAAGGCGGCCAAGGTGCGCGCCCGCGATGCTCGCCAGCTGCAGAAGGAGAAGCGCGAGCGCAACCGGTTGGCACAGATCCTGCGCCGCCGGGCGCAGGCCGCACTTCAGAACGGCGCGAGTCAGGCGGGCCCCTCCGGCGGCGTGCTGAGCATGCCCGTCCAAGGCGGGTACGTGACCTCGCCGTTCGGCTACCGCGAGCACCCGATCTACCACTACTGGGGACTGCACGACGGCACCGACTTCGGCGGCGGGTGCGGGCGTCCTCTCGTCGCGTCGGCGGACGGGCGCGTGCTGCAGTCGTACTGGAGCACCGTCTACGGCAACCGGCTCGTTCTCGACCACGGGGTGCTGGCAGGCAGCGGCCTCGCGTCGGTCTACAACCACGCCGCGCGCTACACCGTGGGGGTCGGCGACCGGGTCAAGCGCGGAGACGTGATCGGGTACGTCGGCGACACCGGCTGGTCCACCGCCTGTCACCTGCACTTCACGGTCATGGCCAACGGCAAGGCCGTCGACCCGATGAACTGGCTCTGAGGCCCAGGGCGCCATCGGCAGCGCGGCGACGCGACGTACGAGTCAGGCGGGCTCCACAAACCCGCTGGACACGCCCTGAGAGAATGGCGGCATGCCGAAGGAGCAGGGGCGCAAGATGGTCGCGCAGAACAAGAAGGCGCGCCACGACTACCTCATTGACGACACGTGGGAAGCCGGGTTGGTGCTCACGGGCACCGAGGTGAAGTCATTGCGTCAGGGTCGGGCGTCGCTGGTCGACGGCTTCGCCGAGGTCGACAACGGCGAGGTGTGGCTCCTGCAGGTCCACATCCCCGAATACACCCAAGGCACCTGGACCAACCATGCGGCCCGCCGCAAGCGCAAGCTGCTGCTCAACCGTCACGAGATCACCAAGATCGAGAAGAAGCTCAGCGACAAGGGCTACACCCTCGTGCCGCTCGCGCTGTACTTCAAGGACGGCCGGGCCAAGGTCGAGATCGCGCTCGCCAAGGGCAAGAAGTCCTACGACAAGCGCCACGCGCTCGCTGAGCGGCAGGCCAACCGGGAGAAGGTCGAGGCCGTGCAGCGTCGCCTCAAGGGTCACCGGGACTGACGTGGGCCGTACCCACGAGGTGGCGGCGCGCCTGGGGCTGCCGGGGCTGTTCGACGTCCACACGCACTTCCTGCCGCCCAACGTGATGCGGAAGGTGCAGGCGGTCTTCGACTCCGCCGGCCCGCTGATCGGACGTCCGTGGCCGATCCGCTACCGCGACGACGACGAGGCGCTGGTCGAGGTCCTGCGGGGGCTCGGCGTGCGCCACTTCAGCGCGTTGCCGTACGCCCACCGGCCGGGCATGGCGGAGTTCCTCAACGACTGGGCCGCGGGGTTCGCCGACAGGGTGCCGGAGGCACTGCACTGCGGCACCTTCTTCCCGGAGCCGACCGCGGCCGACTACGTACGCACCCGCCTGGCGTCAGGGCTCGAACTGATGAAGGTGCACGTCCAGGTCGGGGCCTTCCACGTCACCGATCCGATGCTGGACGAGTCGTGGGGCGTGCTCGCCGAGTCGGGCACCCCAGTGGTCCTGCACGCGGGGTCCGGTCCCGTCCCGACGGAGTTCACGGGGCCCGAACCCGTGGCTGACCTGCTGCGCAGGCACCCGTCCCTGCGACTGGTGGTGGCACACGCGGGCGCCCCGGAGTACGAGGAGTTCCTCGCGCTGGCGGAGACCTACGAGCGGGTCGGACTCGACACGACGATGGCCTTCACGGACTTCTTCGACGAGATGGGCGGGGTCTATCCACCCGCCCTCCTGCCTCGGCTGCGGGACCTGGCGCTGGCGGGCAAGGTCTACCTGGGCTCGGACTTCCCCAACATTCCGTACGAGTACGCCCACCAGATCGACGCCCTCGAGCGGCTCGACCTCGGCGACGAATGGCTCGCCGCTGTCCTGTGGCGCAACGCGGCGGGGCTCTTCGGCCGCTGAGCCTGCTGCCTGTGGACGACGCGCGCGGGCGCGGCACCAAAGCCGCTAGCGTGCGGGTCACCAACGGTGCTTTCTCGGGGAGGGCGTGGCAGTGGCGGCAATCGTGCGTGGGGCATGGCGGGTCCAGGTGGTGGGGTGGGCAGCCGTGCTGCTTGTCCTGACGGGGTGTCAGCAGTCGGCCGATGACGACGAGCCCGCCGGGGCGCCGAGCGTGACGGAGTCCGTGGCGACCCAGAGTCCGACTCCGACTCCCAGCGAGACCTCGCCTGTCGAGAAGGAGTCCGCCGAGGACTTCATCCGGCGTTGGGCTCAGGTCGAGATGGAGATGGAGAACTCCGGGGACACGGAGGAGTACCTCGCGTTGTCCCCGGGTTGTCGGGCATGCACGGACCTGGCGACGACCGTTGAGGGCTACTACGCCGCGGGTGGTTTCGTGAACTGGGGTGGGTGGGACATCCAGCGGATCGTGCCCAAGCGGGGCCAGCGCCTGACATATCAGGTTTACGTTGATTCGCGTCCGACCAAGTACAAGGCGCGGCGCGGTGCGGCCGTGAGCACCCTCAAGGGAGGGCCAGACGTGAAGCTGATGCGTTTGCGTCGCGCACAGGGTGGCTGGGTCGTGGTCTACAAGGCGCAG
This sequence comes from Actinomycetes bacterium, assembly GCA_023460975.1. Classification (GTDB taxonomy): domain Bacteria; phylum Actinomycetota; class Actinomycetes; order Propionibacteriales; family Nocardioidaceae; genus Nocardioides. Next base: position 14,717 of record JAEWOG010000018.1, on the reverse strand, counting down.
GTGCCGTGGTGAGGCGGACCCTCAGTGCGGTGATCGTCGTTATTTCTTGGGGGCTGGCCCCCAACCCAACATTCGCTCAGGACTTGCCGAGGCCACCCGCTTGCGTTGGAGGCGGCGACCTCGGTCAAGTGGGTGAGACGTGCGACTCGGACGCGGAGCGACTGCAGCACTTGTCGGTGAAGCATCCGGGGTCGATCTTCACGTTCGAGTCGGAGAAGGAGGTCTGCTCGCGTGAGGACCCGGATGGGGACCTGTGCTCGACGCCGCATTCGTGTGCGGGTGAGTCCCAGGACTTCTATCGGGTGACGCTCGGGTCGGTGTGGCAGGGGTTCGCGTGCCTGACGCCCGATGAGGTCGCTGAGCTGCGCATCAACTGGTACGCGCTGGCGACGCAGGCGATGCGTGAGTTCGAGTGGCCCGCGGCGGAGCTGGAGGTGTCTCCGTCGGGCGGTGAGGTGCTGGTGAACGGCGTGACCAGGTTCGCGACGGATCGCCGCGCCAGCGAGCAGGTGGTGCGGGAGCTGCACGGCCGCGTCCTGACCGTACGGGCCACGCCGGTGTCGTACCGCTGGGTGTTCGGCGACGGCGAGGAGGACATGACGAGAGCGTTCGTCGCGCGCTTTGTCGACCACACCTACCTCGGCACGGGCGAGTACGAGGCCCGGGTGGACGTCACGTACTCGGGGGAGTACCGAGTGGGCGAGGGGGCATGGGTGGCGCTGTCGGACACGCTCACCGTGAGAGGTCCGGCCCTGACGCTCACGGCGGTGGAGGCGCGTCCCGTCCTGGTGCTGTGACGACTGCGCGCTGACCCGCGCGAGAGCCGCGGAATACCGTTCGCTGAGTGTGGGTTGCACCGTCTAGACTGTGGATGCAGTTTGAAAACACAAGAGGGGCTGATCGGTTTCGACTTGGGACGTTAGTTCCAGGGGAAGCGGGTCGAGAAGCCAGCGTTATCTCGTTAACGATCGCTGGAAACCATAGTTGCCAACACTGAGCGCAACGACTTCGCTCTCGCCGCCTGATTGCGGTGATCGAAGGGTCTGACCGGGCATCCGTCCTCGTCCCGGACCCAGGCCTCATCTAGAGGACTAGCTGCTACGTCTCCCGTCGGGAGGGACTAGCGGGACTTTTTCCCGACTGAGCCCGTCGGTGACGTGTCTGTGCGAGCACCGGGGCCGAGAAAAGCGACATCACTGACTGCACCCGGAGAAGACCTGGATCGACGCTTGAGGACCGGGGTTCGATTCCCCGCAGCTCCACCACAGCCCTCTGACACACGAGCCGCCCCGACTTCGGTCGGGGCGGCTCGTGTGCGTTCATGGCCCTGCGAGACGTCATACGGTGAGCGCAAGCGTTTCCGCTCACCGTATGACGTCCGAGGCTGGCGTCAGCGCTTGCGCAGGCGGCGCGCGGTTTGGGCCAGCTGGGCCTTGTTCATGAGACGCGAAAGCTTCCCGAACGGGGGAGTCGTGAGCCCGGCGATGGAGAAGTTCACGTTGGACACGGCCACCGGGCGCAGGTGGGTGAACGTGTTGAAGCCCGTCTGACCGTGGTACGCGCCGTACCCGCTCTGCCCGACGCCGCCGAACGGGAGATCGGTGAGCAGCATGTTGACCCCGAAGTCGTTCACGTTGACCGACCCCGACTGGGTGCGGCCCAGCACCCACTCGAACTCGGCGCCCTCGGGGCCGTACCAGTAGAGGGTCAGCGGGTGCGGACGGTCACCGATGTAGTCGGTCGCCTCGGACACGTAGTCGTAGGGGTGGACGGCGAGCACCGGTCCGAAGACCTCTTCGCCGTCGATGTCCATCTCGCTAGTCACGCTCTGCAGCACCGTGGGCGCGATCTTGCGGGACGCGGCGTCGGGCAGGTTCTCGCCCGCCGGCGTGGCGCTGCGTACGGAGGCACCCTTGGCCGCCGCGTCCTCGACGAGGCCCACGACGCGGCGGAAGTTGGCCTCGTTGACGATCGACGTGTAGCCGGGGTTGTCACGGATGGTGGGGACCATGGCCCGCCACTCCTCGAGGACGGCCTCGACGAAGCGTTCCTCGCTCGCGCGGGGGACGAAGACGTAGTCGGGGCACAAGCAGACCTGGCCGCCGTTGATCAGGCGCGCGCGGGCGATCTGCTTCGCAGCCCGCACGATGTCAGCGTCGGTGTGCACGATCACGGGGTTCTTCCCGCCGAGCTCGAGCGTGTGCGGCACGAGGTTCGCCGCAGCAGCCGCGCCCACCAGGGCCCCCACCTTGGGCGACCCGGTGAACATGAGGTGGTCGAAGCGCAGCGAGGCGAATTCGGGGCCGCTCGTCACGTCGTCCAGCACCACGGCGAGGACCTCGGGGTCGAAGAACTCGGAGACGGCGTCGGCCATGACCTGGGCCGTCAGGGGCGTGACCTCGGAAGGCCGGATCACCACGCGGTTGCCCGCGGCGAGCGCTGCCGCGGCCGGGGACATCGTGAGCTGGACCGGGAAGTTCCACGCGCCGATCACACCGACCACACCGAGCGGCTCGCGGCGCAGTCGCCCGGACAACGAGAACCGGCCCGCGACCTTGTTGACGTGGGTCGTCTTCATCCACGACGCCAGGTGCTTGCGCTGGTGCGCGAAGTCCATCAGCGGAGAGACGACCTCGGAGGCCACCGACAACTCGTGGGGACGCGTCCCGAAGTCGGCGTCGAGCGCCGCCGCGAACCGGTCCGCGTACGCGACCATCATCGCCTCGAGACGCTCGAGGCGATCGATCCTGGTGGCGGCATCCGGCGACCCGTCGCGACGGTGCGCGGAGCGTTGAAGATCCAGCAGATCCTGGCCCGTACGGGTCGTGGTGGGGGCGGCCTGGTCGAGGGTCATCCGAGCTCCTGGTGCAAGGCGACGCTCAGGTGAGCATCGCGGAGTAGAACGTGTTCTGAATCGTACGCCGCAGGTGGGTGGTCGGCGAGGCGTCCGCATCCTGACCACTTCCGGGGGATTGCGGGTGCTCCCGCACGGGTAGCCTGTCGCCCGACACGATCTCGAGGGGGAACATCCATGCTGTCACGCCCACGTACCACCGCCGCTCTGCTGAGTCTGGCCTTCGCGGCGACGGGGGCGCTCGTCGCGGCGCCGGCGCACGCCGCCACGACGACCGTGACGGGTGTGGTGACGGTCGCGGACGATCCGAGTGCGGACGACGCCGTGCTTCGCGTGTGGGCGGTGCAGCCGGGCGTCAACCCGGGGTCCCCGGGCGCAGTGAGCACCGTGGCGGACGCTGCCACGGGCGAGTTCGAGCTCGACGTGGTCACCGAAGGCGACTACCACCTCTACATCGAGGACACCGCCCAGGGAAGCGTGTACGCCCCCGAGTGGTGGCAGAACGAGCGCGAACGCGCGGACGCCACGCTGCTGTCCCTGGAGGGGGACCCGGTCGAGCTCTCGGAGCCCGTCGTCCTCGACCTGCTGCCGCTCGTCTCCGGTACGACTCCGACGATCACCGGCGCGGCCGAAGTCGGCTCGAGGATCAGGGCGGTCACCACCGGCTGGGATCCCGGCCTCGACTACGCGTACGAGTGGCTCGCCGACGGCGCCGTCATCAGCGGGCAGACCGCCGACTCCCTCAATCTCACCTCGGCCCATGTCGGTCGACGCATCAGCGTCCGGGTGACCGGCAGCATCGTTGGCTACCGGCCGCTGACGCTCATCTCCGCCGAGACCGCGCCCGTCGCCGACACCCAGGAGCAGGTGATCTCGGGCAGCCAGCCCTTCATCAACGGCGACGCCGCCACCGGGGAGACCCTCACCGTCGACGCGGGACCATGGTCGCCCGCTGGAGTCGCGTTGACCTACCGCTGGCTCGCGGGCGGCGTGGTCCGAGGCACGTCCTCGTCGCTGCTGCTCACCGACGCGATGATCGGGATGACCGTGCAGGTCGAAGTCACCGGTTCCAAGGTGGGAATGGCCCCCGTCACCCACCTGTCCGCGGCCACCTCGCCCGTGCGGGGCCGTACGGTCACCATCGCCGCCGCGACCCCGACCATCTCGGGCGAGGCCCGCGTGGGCTCGCCCCTGACGGTCACCGAGGGCGCGTGGACCCCCAGCACCGTGACGTTCGCCTACCAGTGGTTCGCGGACGGGCGCGCGGTCCAGGGCGCCACGTCCCGACGGTTCGTCCCCACGGACGCGCAGGCCGGCCAGCGGATGAGCGTCGACGTCACCGGATCGCTGGCGGGCTCGCAGTCCGTGACCACCAACTCCGCGGAGACCGAGGTCGTCATCGGGCAGGTGCGCGGTGCCAAGCCCAAGATCAGGGGCAAGGCCGTCGTGGGCAAGAAGCTCAAGGTGGTCGCCGGGCAGTGGAGCCCCACCGCCGTGCGTCTGTCGTACGTGTGGCTGCGCAACGGCAAGGTCATCAAGGGCGCCAAGTCCTCGACGTACAAGCTCACGCGCAAGGACGCGGGCAAGCGGATCAGCGTGCGGGTGAGTGGCGCCGCGACCGGTTTCGATGCCGCCACGATGACCAGCAAGGCCACCAAGAAGGTCAAGCGCTGACCTCGTGTGCTCCCGTGACGGCCCCGCAACCGCGGGGCCGTCAGTGCGTCGTGGCACGATCTGCGCAGTCGGAATCGCGTGGCAGGCCCCCGCGACCGCACACTGTTCCGTGCGCATCTGCGCGCAGCCGTTGGCCCGATCCCGAGAGGTGAGCACTTGAGCAGCGTCCTGAGCGAGTTCGCGCGCTTCGAGGCAGCCCAGCAGCAGACGACGATGGTGCTCCTGCGTCAGGACACGGCGCCAGCGGTGGCGGCCGCGCTGCGTACCGCCTTCGACCGCGACAACCATCCCGTCCCCACCGATCGCCTCGAGGACCAGGTCGAGGTCTACATGTCGCAGCTGCGAGCCTCGGGAGTGGACCACGTGCCCACCGGCTCGGGGCACGACCTGTGCCTGCGGTGGCTGCACGCCAAGTGGCTGACCCGCAAGATGGATGAGGACGGCGACGGGGAGGTCTACGCCCTCACCTCGCACGCGCAGATGGCGATCGAGATCCTGCGGATCCAGTCCCGTGACCGGGCCACGCTGTCCGAGCACCGCGTCTCCACGCTGCTGTCGACGGTGCGCCGGATCAACACCGAGGCCAACCCCGACCGTACGGCCCGCGTGAGCATGCTGGCCGAGGAGATCGACCGCTTGCGCCGCGAGCGCGACCGCCTCGTCGACGGGGGCGAGATCCAGCAGGTCTCCGAGGACTACATGTCGGAGGCCTACACGGAGGTGCTCTCGCTGGTCTCCGCGCTGCCCAGCGACTTTGCGCGCGTCGAGGAGTCGTACCAGCGACTGCGCAACGACATCCTCGCCGAGTTCCGGGCGGAGAAGCGCAGCCCGGGGGAGGTCATCACGACCTACCTCGGCAAGGCCGACAACCTCGTCACCGCCACACCGGAGGGCCGCGCGTTCGAGGGTGCCCTCACCCTCTTGCGCGACCCCGCGCTCATCGAGCAACTGCGCCTCGACATCCACACGTTGCTCGATCACCCGCACTCGGACCGGGTCCTGGCCCGAGGAGACCGGGCCGAGCTGCACAGCACGGTGGCCCTCATCCGCGGATGGCTGAGCCGCGTCCTGGCCCAGCGGGCGCGGGTCACCGCCGCGCTGCGCGACTACATCCTGTCGCACGACGCCTACCGCGACCACGAGCTCGAGACGGTGCTGCGCTCGATTGAGGCCGAGGCCACCCAGTGGTACGCGGCCACCGGTCCTCGCTCGACCCATGGCGTGCGAATGATGCCCGACATCGGGCCGCTGCCACACCTGCGCGAACGCTTCTTCGACCCGGGCACCGCCAGCGGTCCCGAGGTGCTTCCCGACCTCGACGTCGATGCGGGCGAGGTGATCGACGTCGCCGACTTCCGCTCGCGTGGCGGGCCGTCGTTGGCCGCGCTCGACGAGCGGCTCGACGCGGTGATCCGTGGCGAGATCGAGGTCGCGAGCCTGGGCGAACTGTTCGCCGAACTGCCCGCGGACCTGCGCAGGCCCGTCGAGATCTTCGGCCTCATGCACCTTGCCAACGAACGCGGACTCGCGGTGGCCGAGGGCTGGGAGACGTACGAATCCTTCCGTTCGGACGGGACCACCCGCCAGTTGGCGGTGCCGTTGCACCGCTCGCGTCCCGACGACCACGTCCTTGAGGAGGACTGATGGACAGCCAGACCGACACCCTCGAGGACGCGGTGGTGGACGACTCGGTGGTGGACGACTCGCTGGAGGACGACTCCGTCGACTGGGACGACACCACCAGCGTCTCGCTGTGGGAGGGCGACACCGGGACGCTCACGTTCGGGGTGAGGCAGGCGCTCGTGGTGCTCCTCAAGCACCGCTTCATCACCCCGCGCTCGCACCCGCGCGAGTGGCGGGTCCTCCTCGACAACCGCGCCGAGCTGGCGAGGAGGATGGCCGATCTGTTCCTCGAACTCGTGGTCACCCACTCGCCCGAGGTCGCGTTCAAGCGTCAGGCGACCTCCGAGGGCGGTGAGCGGTTCCCGACCCTGATGCACGACAAGGCGTGGTCGCGCGAGGAGACCCTCGTCCTGGTGAAGCTGCGCGACCACGTGCGTGCGGAGGCGGCGCTGGGCAACAGCCGGGCGTTCATCGATCGCCAAGACATCCTCGACTACGTCGCCGGGTTCCGCCCGGTCGATGCGACCGACGAGGCCGGTGACCTCGAGCGGGCTCGCTCGGCCATCGCCAACGTGTTCAAGACCGGCCTCTTGACCGGGCTCTCGACCGCCGATCGCTGGGAGATCTCCCCGGCGGTGGAGGCGATGCTGCCGATCGAGAAGCTCTACGAGCTCCTCGAGGCGTTCCGTGAGCGCAACCGTCCTGACGCCGACGACACCTCGGAGCCGGTGGAGGCGTTCGAGGCCGCAGCGACGGGCGCCGAGCCGGACGCCGCGGACCCAGAGACCACGCAGGCAGAGACCAGGCAGGCCGAGACCACGCAGGCCGAGACCACGCAGGCCGAGACCACGACGGGGGCCATCGATGACTGAGACCACGTTGTTCGGCGAGCAGGTCCAGGTGCAGGCGGACCGGCCCGCTCCGCAGCCCGAGAGCCAGTGGCGCATCGAGTCGCTGCAGGTCGTCAACTGGGGCGGCTTCTCCGGCGTCAAGCGCGTCGACTTCCACCCGTCGTCGAACCTGCTGTCCGGTCACTCGGGCTCGGGCAAGTCGACCCTGCTCGACGCGTACACGGCGCTCGTCATGCCGTCCGACACCAAGTTCAACGGTGCCTCCAACGACGCCACGGTGGGGCGGGCCCGCAGCGAGGGCCAGCGCACCCTGCTCACCTACCTGCGGGGCGTCGTGGACTCCTCGCACGACGAGCAGACCGGCAAGGAGACGCTGAAGGTCCTGCGCGGCCAGCGCAGTGACACGTGGGGTGCCGTCGCGGCGACCTTCGTCGACGAGCGCGACCAGCGGTTCACCGCGCTGCGGATCTACTACGTGCCCAAGACGGCCGTACGCACCGCGGACCTCGTCGCCCGCATGGCGACCCTGGACGGGGCGCTCGATCTGGGGACCCTCGCGCCGGCGGCAGCCGACCGGTTCAACCCGCGGGTGCTGCGCTCGCTCGTCGCCGACGTGCAGGTGCACCACACCTACGCCTCGTTTGCGAACACGCTGTTCGCCCGGCTCGGGATCGGCGCTGGAGGCGATGGAGCCAAGGCCCTGCGGATGCTGGCCCGCGTACAGGCCGGAGCACCGATTCGTACGGTTGATGAGCTCTACAAGGAGACCGTCCTGGAGATGCCTGCCACGTTCGCGGCGGCCGACCAGGCGATCGAGCACTTCGACTACCTCGAGTCCGGCTACAACGAAATCGTCACTGCTGAGCGCAAGGCGCGCCTGCTGGGGCCGGTGCCGGACCTCGACCAGCGCAAGCGCCTCGCCCTGAGCCGCATGGACGCGCTGGACTCGTACGGGGTGGCCAAGGGTGGCGACTCCCCGCTGCACCTGTGGCGGATGCGCACCCGCGCCGCGATCGTCGCGGACACCGTCGCCGAGGTGAAGGAGTCCCGGGCACGGGTTGCCTCCGATCTGGCCTCGGCCGAGGAGCGTCACGGGGCGCTGCACCGCGATCTCGAACGGACCCGGACCGAGCACCGCGCGTCCGGAGGTGAGGCCCTCGAGCGGCTCGGGGCCGAGATCGAGGTCGAGCGCGCGCGCGTCGCGGACCGCCAGGATCGACGCGACGACCTGACCGATCGCACGCGGCACCTCGGCGCGGACCTGTCGACGGCTGAGGGGTTCGAGTCGGCACTTGCGGCCGCGGAGGACTTCCTCGCCGACTACGACGACCAGCGGGCCGAGGCAGCCACCGAGCGCGACCGCGTGCTGCGGGAAGCCTGGACGCCCCAGCAGCGCCGCAGCGATCTGCGCAACGAGCGGGCCTCGCTCGAGGGCCGCTCCGGGCGCGTCCCCGGCTACTTGGACCGCATGCGGCGCGAGGCGGCCGAGGCGGTCGGGCTCGACGTGAAGGAACTGCCGTTCCTCGCCGAACTCATCGACGTCCGCGACGACTCCCAGCAGTGGCGTCTCGCGATCGAGACCGTGCTCGCCGGCACCGCCAGGCAGATGCTGGTGCCCGAGGACCGCTTCGAGGAGTTCTCCGCAGCGATCGATCTGGTCCAGTTCGACCGTCGCATCACGTTCCACGCGGCCCCGATGCATGAGCCGTACGAGGCCGAGGCCGACCCGTCCCGCATCGCCGGCAAGCTCGTCCACGACGAGTCGTCGCCGTTCACGGGCTGGGTGCGCCGGCACCTGGCCGACCCCGTACGCAACGCGCTGTGCGTGGAGGATGCTCGTGATCTCGCGGGTGACGGGCTGCGGGTCTCCCTGTCGGGGCAGACCAGGTCGGGACGACGCGGGGCACACGGTCGGGGCGCCTCCGAGTACGTGATCGGCTTCTCCAACGCCGATGCCCTGGCCGAGATCGACGCCGCGTTGGAGCGGGTGGAAGCGGACCTGCTCCACTGGGAGGCCACGCAGAAGGTCGCGGATGCGCGGCTCGCTGAGCTCGACTACCTCAAGTCCGCGCACGACGCCGTGCGGACGTACCGTTTTGCGGACGTCGACGTGGCCGGTGCGCGGGAGCGGCAACGCGACCTCGAGGAGCGCCGCGACGCCATCCTGCACTCGGACGACACCCTGCGTGCGCTCGAGGAGCAGATCGCGGGACTGTCCGACCAGGTGGAGGAGGCGGCGACGGACCGCGTACGGCTGCGCGACCGCCGCGATGCGCTGGAGCGGGAGTTCGCCGATCTGGTCACCGATGAGGACGAGACGAACGACGAGATCTTCCGTCTCACCGAGGCTGGGATCACGCTCGACGACGTCCAGGCGGCTGAGCTCGACGAGGAGTTTGCCCACGCGGTGGGGCCGGGCGATGCGGGGTCGCTCGCGGAGTTCACCAACAACCTGGGTCGCCTGCAGGCGCGCCTGCGGGAGAACTCCGAGAGCTCGCGCGAGATGGTCGAGGTCATCGACGCGGAGCTGACGCGGATCTTCGAGAGCTACAAGTCCCAGTGGCCCGACCCCAACCTGTCGACGTCGCCTGATGCGCTGCGTGACTTCCTCACGATCCTCGAGGAGATCACCGCGACCGGCCTGCCGCAGCAACGCGGGGTGTGGAAGGAGCGGCTCACCGAGTGGTCGGGTCAGGACCTGGTGCCACTGGCCGGCGCGATGAGTGCCGCCATCGAGGAGATCACCGACCGGCTCGACCCGATCAACGAGATCCTGCGGAGCCTGCCGTTTGGCCCGACCGGAGACCGCCTGCGGATGCGGCTGCGCCTTCTCGCGCCGGCCCACGTCAGTGACTTCCTGCGTCAGCTGAGGACGCTGTCGGCCGACACCACCCTGGCCATGGAGGAGGAGGCGCTCGAGCTGCGCTTCCAGCAGCTGCGGGTCTTTATCAACCAGATCCGCCGGCGCGAGGACCCCTTGGCCCGTCCGGGTGCAGACCGGGATCGGCTCCTCGACGTGCGGCGTCACGTCGAGGTGTACGCCGAGCGGCTGCGCCCCGACGGCACCCACGTGTCCAACTACCGCACCCTGGCGCAGAAGAGTGGCGGTGAAACCCAGGAACTGGTCGCGTTCATCATCGGTGCAGCGCTGCGGTTCCGGCTCGGCGACGAGGAACGGGCCCGCCCCCGCTTCGCGCCGGTCTTCCTCGACGAGGCGTTCATCAAGGCGGACGCCCAGTTCGCTGGCCGTGCGGTGCACGCGTGGAAGGGGCTGGGCTTCCAGATCGTCGTCGGTGCACCCGAGGACAAGGTGAACGCGCTTGAGCCGCACATGGACAAGATGTTCGCCGTCCTCAAGAACCACGAGACCAACCTGTCCCGGGTCGTCGAGATGAAGGACGTCGGCGCCGACTGAGCGCGCCGAGCCGCGTCCGTACGTACGACAACGAAGCCCGACCCCGCATGGGGGTCGGGCTTCGTCGTACGTACCGCAACTGGGCGGCACGGGCAGGACTTCATGGGCGAGTCCTGAACTTCCAGTGGTGTGCACACCCCGAGATGTTCAGGTTCCCCCGCAGATGCGGGGGAACCTGCGACGCATGGGACGCCGACACGCAGGGGGCAACCCACGCGAGGTGGGGTCAGATCTGCGGAACCCCGGCGAGCGAGGCGGCGAGTTCGGAGTCGGAGAACTCGTCGTCGTCGAGGCGACCGTTGAGGTAGGAGTCGTACGCCCCGAGCTCGAGCAGGCCGTGGCCGGACAGGCCGATGACGATGACCTTCTCCTCACCGCTCTCCTTCGCGGCGAGCGCCTCGCGCCTGGCCTGGGCCAGGGCGTGGGAGGACTCGGGGGCAGGGACGACGCCCTGGGTCCGCGCGAACTCCAGCGCGACCTCGAAGCACTCGGTCTGGGGCAGCGCGACGGCCTCGATGAGCCCCTCGTGCACCGCGTGGGAGACCAGGGGAGCCATGCCGTGGTAGCGCAGGCCACCGGCGTGGATCGGGGACGGCACGAAGTCGTGCCCGAGGGTGTACATCTTCATCAGGGGCGTCATGCCGGCGGTGTCGCCGAAGTCGTAGCGGTACTCGCCGCGCGTCAGCGTCGGGCAGGAGGTCGGCTCGACGGCGATGATGCGCGGGTCCTGGGTGCCAGCCAGTTTCTCGCGCAGGAACGGGAAGGTGAGCCCCGCGAGGTTCGACCCGCCGCCGGCGCAGCCGATGACGAGGTCGGCGCCGGACTCGCCGGCCTTGGCCAGCTGGCGCAGCGCCTCCTCGCCGACGATCGTCTGGTGCAGGAGGACGTGGTTGAGCACGGAGCCGAGCGCGTACTTGACGTTCTCGTCCTGCGCGGCGACCTCGACGGCCTCGGAGATGGCGATGCCGAGCGAGCCGGGGTGGCCCTCGGGGAGGCTGCGGCCGAACTCGGTGAGGCGGCTCGGGGAGCGGTGCACCGTGCCCCCGAAGACCTCGATGAGGGTGCGGCGCTGCGGCTTGCCGTCGAACGACGCCCCGACCTGCCACACCTCGCACTCCAGGCCGAACAGGGAGGCGGCGTACGACAGCGCCGTGCCCCACTGCCCGGCGCCCGTCTCGGTGGTGAGCTTGGTGACGCCGTGCAGGGAGTTGTAGTAGACCTGCGGGACCGACGTGTTGGTCTTGTGCGACCCGGCGGGGGACACGCCTTCGTACTTGAAGTAGATGCGGGCCGGGGTGCCGAGCTTCTTCTCCCAGTTGCGGGCGCGGTAGAGCGGGCTGGGGCGGTACTGGCGGTAGACCGCGCGGACCGGCTCCGGGATCTCGACGAACCGCTCGGTGGAGACCTCCTGGGCGATCAGTTCCATCGGGAACAGCGCGGCGAGATCGTCGGGGCCGACCGGCTCGTGGGTGCCCGGGTGCAGCGGCGGGGGCGGGGGAGTGGGCAGGTCGGCCACGATGTTGTACCAGTGGGTGACCTGCTCGGACTCGTCAAGGGTGTACATGACCTGGTCGTCGCTCATGGCGGGAGCGTAGTGCGGCGCTGCGCCCGGCGGGCGTCAGTCTCGCCGCTAGCCTTGCCAGATGGCCTCCGAGTGCGTCTTCTGCCGCATTGCCGCCGGGAGCGAGCCCGCAGACCTGGTGGTGGCCGACGACGACTTCATCGCCTTCCTCGATCGGCGCCCGGTCTTCAAGGGTCACGTGCTGCTGGTGCCGCGCTCCCACGTACCGACGCTGCTGGAGTTGCCTGCCGCGCTGCGCGACCCGTTCCTCGCGCACGCGCAGCGCCTCGCGGGAGCCGTACGGGACGCTCTGGATGCGCAGGGTTCCTTCGTCGCGATGAACAACGTGGTCAGTCAGTCGGTGCCGCACCTGCACCTGCACGTCGTGCCACGCACCAAGGGGGACGGGCTGCGGGGCTTCTTCTGGCCGCGCACCTCCTACGCCGACGGCGAGGCCGAGCAGTACGCCTCCCGGTTGCGCGCAGCCGCGACCTGAGCGCCGCAGGGCACGTTCTCGGGCAGCCCGAGGCCCCGGGCCGGGCGGGGGCGTCGGTACGCTCGTTTCGACATCGTCACAGAACGTGAACACCCGTCCAGAAGCAAGGAGACTCCCATGGGTCGTTATGACTCCCGCGTCGTCGTCATCACCGGTGCCGCGCGCGGCATCGGTTTCGGTACTGCCCAGCGCTTCGCTGCCGAGGGCGCGTCCGTCGCGATCCTGGACCTCGACGAGAGCGCCGCAGCTGAGGCCGCAGCCCGTCTCGAGCTGACCGAGGGCGCGAAGGCCACCGGCATCGGCGTCGACGTGTCCGACACGGCTGCGGCGGCTGCTGCCGTGGAGCGCGTCGTGGCGGAGCTCGGCGGCATCCACGTGCTCGTCAACAACGCGGGCGTCACGCGCGACAACCTGCTGTTCAAGATGACCGAGCTCGACTGGGACCTCGTGATGAACGTCCACCTCAAGGGCGCCTTCAACATGACCAAGGCGGCTCAGGTGCACTTCGTCGAGCAGCGCTACGGCAAGGTGCTCAACCTGTCCTCGATCAGCGCGCTGGGCAACCGCGGGCAGGCCAACTACTCGGCCGCCAAGATGGGCATCCAGGGCTTCACCCGCACCCTCGGCATGGAGCTCGGCCCGTTCGGCATCAACGTCAACGCGATCGCGCCCGGCTTCATCGCCACCGAGATGACTGACGCGACGGCGGCCCGCCTCAAGATGGACGTCGAGGAGTTCCGCAAGCTCAACGCCGAGGCGAACCCCGTCAAGCGCGTCGGTTTCCCCGAGGACATCGCCGCGGCGGCCGCGTTCCTGTGCAGCGACGAGGCGTCGTACGTCACAGGCCAGACGCTGTACGTCGACGGTGGCGGTCGTCTCTGACGAGCGTGAACCACGCCTGATAAGGGCCTGGACCAGTGAGCAACGCCACTGGTTCGGGCCCTTTGCCGTACGTCGTGGAGCCTCGCCGCGTTGGACATCGGGGCCGGGACCTGCCTACCGTCTTTGGCGGTCCGGGAGGCGCCTTGGGTGCCCCCGTTGTACGACCACCCCCCGGGAACGCCGAGTCCTGTCCGCCCGGGGAGGGATCCCGATCTGAGGATTTTCGGGCAGGAGTGGGGGACCCACAGGTTCCACTGCCGCGCCGTTGCGCGCGGCTTGGGGTGAAGTCGCCCAACCGCGGCGGAGCACTTTCCAGCTCCAACCCGACAGCTCACCTCACAGGCGTGGGAGAGAAGGAACACCCATGTCTGCGACCACTCGCACTGGCGCCAGCGTGCGCCCGTTTGCCCGTCGTGCTGCCAGCGTCGCGCTGCTCGGCGCGACCGCTCTGGCTGGCGCTGCCCTGCCCGCCCACGCCGTCGAGACGCCCGACGCCACGGTGCCCACGACTTCCCCGACTCGTACGACCACCCAGGCCCAGCAGGCCGTGCCTGAGCAGGCCGAGGGGGACCGGAAGGGCCGCAACAAGGGCGGCAAGGACAAGGACGACGCGAAGCGCAAGAGCCGGTTCGAGCGCGTCGATGACCGCGTCATGTCCGCGGTGCGTACGGCCATGGCCCAGCGCGGCGACGCCTACTCGTACGGCTCCGCCGGCCCGAACGCCTTCGACTGCTCGGGCCTCGTCTACTACAGCTACCGCCGCGCCGGCTTCTCGGTGCCCCGGACGTCCTCGGCCCAGGCGGGCGCGGTCCGCCACATCGCGAAGTCCCGCATGCGCGCCGGCGACCTGATGTTCTTCACCTCGGGGTCGGGCGTCTACCACGCCGCGATCTTCCTGCGCTGGGAGCGCGGCGCCGCGGTCATGGTGCACGCGCCGGGCTCGGGCAGTTCGGTGCAGGTGGCCACGCCGTGGACCAGCTCGTGGTTCGCCGGGACCCTGCGTCCCAGCGGCAGCGGTCTGCGCCGGGCCTGAGCGCTCCGCACCCCTCACCCACGACCTCTGATCGCCCCGGTGTGGCGCGCCTGCGCCGCCGGGGTGGATCTGGTTGTCACACTCGGAAACGCAAGTACGCCGCGTGGCGTGGCTGCGCCTCACGACACACCCCATGAACTGGAGCAACCCCGTGCGCCGACTTCGTCCGATCATCGCCACCGTGGCCCTGTCGTCCCTCCTGCTGGCCGGGTGCGGCGGTGGCGACGAGCCGGAGGCGGCCCCCTCCGCCGAGCCCACGGCGAGCGCCGAGACGTCCCCCCCCACCCCAGAGCCGGCGCCCGTGGTGTTGCCCCACACCGGCCACCAG
>JAEWOG010000017.1 GCA_023460975.1 Actinomycetes bacterium | reverse complement strand
GGCGATGTCGAGGTCGCCCTCGAGATGCATGGTGCCGGCGAACCCGATCGTGTGGGTGTCGATGGTGAGGTGGCGGTGTTCGGTGTGGTCGGCCAGTTCATCGAGGAGCTCGGGGTCCTGTTCGGGTGGTGGGGCGAGGTGGTGTCGCTGGATGGCGTCCGCCACGAGGCGCTCGAGCTGGGCGGGGCCGACCTTCCCCGCAACCGCAGCGACCTGGGTGTCGATCCATCCGGCGGCGTCGGGGGTGAGGCGGGGGTGGGCGTGGATGGTGGCTTCGGCGACCATCCGGGCACGCCATGCGGGGCAGCGTCCAGCCTGGACGTGGGTCCACAGGCGGGGGAGACGGTGGTGCAACTCGATGGCGTGCCCGATCAGCCGCTTGGCTGAGGCGGTGGACATCGACAGCACGGCACCGAACTCGGCCACCGCGTACTCGCGGATCTGCGGGCACCCTTCGCCCACGATCGCGACGTCATCGACACCGGAAGCGCTGAAGGACGCAGCCGCGTCACCCTCCAGGACCGGGTGCGCGATCGCCCATTCGTAGGCCAGCGCCAGGATCCTGGCCTCCTCGCGTTGTGCGATCTGCTGGGCTTCGCGGGCTGCGCGGAGCAGCTCCCCCGTGGACGCGTGGTCCTCGGGTGCGGGAGTCGTCAGCAGGTCGAACATGTGTTCGATTATACGTGATGTTGAACCGTGCTGGAAGGGCCTGTGGATAGGGCTTTGCCGCAGGTTGAGCCCGTCGAAACCGGGCTCCCCGGGCGGTTGAGTCTTTCGAAACCAAGGGGTCTCGACAGGCTCGACCATCCGGCCCGGCTCGACCATCCGTTGGGTCTCGACAGGCTCGACCATCCGATCCGGCTCGACCATCCGACCCGACTCGACCATCCGGCCCGGCTCGACCGCCCGGGCTACTGGAGGGTGAGATCGGCGAGGACCTGGGTGGAGCCGTCCTCGCCGGCGGGCACTGCCCACTTGGCCTGACCGGGACGGGCGACGAACTCGCCCGAGAACCACGGGGAGTGGCCCTCGCTCAGGCGCACCAGCTGATCGGACGCGAAGTCGTAGGCGTACGTGCCGGCGACACTGCCCCGGTACGCCCACAGCGTCAGCACTCCGGACGCTGGCGACATCCAGCCGCTGATGCCGGAGTCCTGCACCGTCGTGACCAGGCGTCCGTCGAGGTCGAAGACCTGCACGCGGTCGTCGCGGACGGATCCGGCGCCCTTGCGGTACGTGCCGCAGTACTGGCTCATCGCGATGCGTTCCCCGCCGACCCCGAAGCCCAGCAGATTGCAGCGCTCGCCCAACTGGGGGTCCCAGGTCGTGACTTCGCCGGTGGCTGCGTCGCGCACATGGACCATGCCGGCTGCACCGTTGACCGCGTCGGTCCACACCAGGTCGTCGCCCGCGAAGCCGAACGCACCGCCCACCACGCCTTCTTCGCGCACGTCGGTGGGGTCGTCCAGCGCCACTGACCACAGCGCGTACGTGTCGCCCTCGGCCCCCGCGTCCTCGGCCTCGCCATCGACGCCCACTGGCCAGCCGCCCTCAGGGATCGCGCCGCGCGCCACCTCGGTCCGCACGTACAGGCGGCCGTCGGGCCCCAACGTCGTCCACGGACGTGCGACCTTCGGCAACCCGGACCACTGCGTCTGTGACCACTCCTGCGTGGCGCGGTCGTAGGTGTGGACGCGCAGCGTCCCGCGGGAGGACCCGTCGCCCATCGTCGCCAGGACCAGTCGGTCCTCCTCCAGTGCCACGGGGAACGCGTCGACGCCGCCCTCGGGCTGCCCCTCGGCTGGCAGCCATGCCTCGTCGCGGGTCGCGTCGATGTCTCCTGCGTCGACGAGGGCGTACCGGGTGGTGTTGTGACGCCCGTGCGGGCCGTCCTGCACCAGCACTTTGCCGTCGGGGGTGTCCCCGAGTGCGTCGCGGCCGTTGGCCCAGTTGAGGTCGGCGTTGGTGAGGGTGGCGATCGTCGTGAAGTCCGTGCCGGGGACCGCCGCTCGCGCGTCAGCGAGGTCGATCACGCGACCTGGGGGACGTGGGGCTCCCGCCTCCTCCAGCGTGGGGGTGACGTACGGCGACGTCCACGCCAACGTCGAGCCGAGGGCGACACCTCCGACGGCGAGGGTCGCCACGCCTGCGCGGCGCGCGCGCCGAGCACGGATGCGGCGGCGACCCGCCCGGACGATCTCGTCGACGTCGCGTCCCCCAGGCGGGGGAGTGGCGACGGCCTCGTTCAGGAGGTCGTGCAAGTGCGTCACCATGTCGATGCTCCAAGCTGTGCCAGGACGTCCGGCCGGACGTCGTCGAGGTGGGTGCGGAGCGAGCTGAGCGCCTTGGAGGTCTGCGACTTGACCGTGCCCTCCGAGCAGCCGAGTGCCGCGGCGGTCTCGGAGACGGTGAGGTCTTCGAAGAACCGCAGCACCACCACCGCCCGCTGTCTGGGCGGCAGGTCGCCCAACGCCTCGACGATGACTGCCCGAGTTGCGACCGATTCGGCGTGGTCGCCCACGACCGGGCCGCCCACGAGGCTGGCGTCTCCGTGGGGATGCTCATGGCTGGACCGTCGGCGTCCGTGGTCGAGGAAGGCGCTCATCACAGCCTTGCGGGCGTACGCGTACTCGCGGCCCTGCTTCGTCAGGCGCGGCCAGGCGACGTACACCCTGACCAGGCCCTCCTGCACGTGGTCGGCCGCCAGCTCCCAGTCGCCGCAGGCCAGGTAGACCATGCGGCGCAGCCGGTCGCGCGTGGCGTGCGCGAACTCGACGAACGAGTCCTCATCACGCCTCATCTGGGTGCTCCATACCCCTCCAACGCATCGGGAGGCGAAGGCGGTTGCCCTGGCGTGGCCAGTTTCTCGCGTACGGAGTGAGAAGTCAGCGTGAGCAGCCGGGAAGAGCGCGCACCCGGTAGCCGCGCCGGTCGAGTTCGGTGAGCAGGCCGGGCAGGGCGTCGACGGTCTGGGCCCGGTCCCCGCCGCCGTCGTGCATGAGGATGATCGCGCCGGGTCGCAGCCCGAGCAGCGACTTGGCCTGGATCGCGCGCCGACCGGGCAGCTCCCAGTCGCGGCTGTCCGCGGTCCACATCACCTGGCGCATGCCGAGGCTGCGGGCCATCCGGACGACGCGGCGGTCGGTGGCTCCGTACGGCGGGCGGAAGCAGCGGCTGCGCGGCGCCGCCTTGAGCTGCCAGCGCAGTTGCTTGGTGGTGAGGTTGGTGAGGACCGGATGGGTCATCGTGTGGTTGCCGATGGCACTGCCCTGGCGGCGGATCCTGCTCAGCATCCGGGGGCGCAGGTCGGCCTGGGCGCCGAGCACGAAGAACGTCGCGGTCGCGTCGTGCGCGGAGAGGATGCGCAGCACGGCGGGGGTCCAGTCGCTGGGGCCGTCGTCGAAGGTGAGGTAGGCGACCTTGCCCTTCTTCTTGCCCCGGTCCTTGCCCCGGCGCGTGTCCCGCTGCGCGCCTTGGTCGGTGGCCGACTCCTCGGTGGCTGGGGGCGCCACCGTCGGGTTGCTGTCCCCGGCGAGGTCGGTCGTGTCGATCTGCACGGAGGGCCAGTCGGGGGCGGTGGTGTCCGTGCCCGCGGCCGCCAGCAGCGCCCCCGCCTCAGGTGAGGTGTCGCGTTGCGGCGCCTTCGTGAGTCCCGCGAGGAGGAGGACACCCACCACGAGGGCGAGCAGGAGCGGACGGCGGGCAGGCGAAGGCAACACAAATCTCCGAAGGGGTGCCGGGCGATCCCGGCGCGGGGGTGGACGAGCAGGGCCGACCTTAACCCGCGGGTAGCCCCCGCCACGCGAAGTTCCGCCAGGTGTCGTCGCACGGCGGCGAGATGGGCGGGGAGGGCGGCGCCGAATCGAGCCGGTAGACCCCCATTCCGCCGCAGACCGTGCCGAGGTAGGTGTAGCGACTGAGCAGCTCTTCCTTGATGGGCTTGGTGCCCAACTCGCTCCACGCGTCGATGCGGGCGACCTCCACCAGCCAGGTCGGCGCATCGGGGCCCGCGAGCACCGCGCGCAGCTCGGACAGGTCGGGGTCGAGGGTGCGCATGGGCAGCGACCACAAGTGCTCGTACGGCGAGGGCAGGCCGCTGGCCCACTGCACGTCCGCGCGACCGCCGTACACCAGGAGGCTGTCGCCGGGCTGCGAGACGCGGCCCAGCTCGTGGCCCAGCAGCGCCTGCTGAGGCGGCGGGCCAACCCACCAGATCGCCATGAACCCGATCAGGGAGATGACCGCGGACGCCGCGCACGCGCCCACGACCCCGAGACCGAGCCGAGGCCGGTGCCGGGCCGGCTCGTCGGCCGTACGGGGGGACCCGGCCAGGACCGCGCAGGCCCACATCAGGCCCAGCGTGGGGACGAGGGCGAACAGGTACGGGCGCCAGTAGCTCCCGCTCGTGGCGACGGCGGCCAGGTCCGAGGCGGCGAGGACGCAGATCGCGGCTCCGACGCCGGGCAGCGTCGCGGCAATCCTGCGCGATCGCACCACGAACGCGACGGCGATCAGCAGCATGCCCGTCGTGCCGAAGACGAGCGCGAGGGTCGCGGCCCGTTCGCTCACGGCCCCGCTCGGCTGGTCGAGCAGGACGCGGGAGGCCTCCGAGCGGAATGTCACCACCGTGCGCCACAGCGTCTCGAGCCGTACGCCCGCCGCCACGGCCCAGGCTGCCGTGGCGCCGAGCGGGATCGCGGCGCCCAAGGCCGTCGCGGCTGCCAGGCGCGTGAAGTCGCGCGCGCCGAGACGGTGCCGCACGAGGGCGGCGATCAGCATCGCGCCCATCAGGACGAGGGTTCCGATGAGACTCTGCTTGAGTCCCAGGGCCACGGCGCCGAGGAAGCCAGCGGCCGCTGCGTGGCGCCATGACGCCGTACGCACCGCACGCAGGGCGCACAGGTGCCCGGCGAGCAGGACCGGGACGCCGAGGAGTTCGCCCTTCGCGGCGACGACGTCGATCTGTGGTGTGGCCAGGAACGCTGCGACGAGCGCGGCCGCCCCGACCGCGGCCCGATCGACCAACTGGGCTGGCGCCGGGTGGCGAGCGTGATGGGCGATCTCGCGCGCGCAGGCCGCGGCCAGGAGGACGGCCACGCTGCAGCCGAGTGCCGCCACCAGTCGCAGGGCGTACGGTCCCGCCGCCGCGTCGACGGCCTTGACCACGGCGATGAGCAGCGGTGGCCGATCCACGAAGTAGGGGCCGTACAGCGAGTCCGCGGTGGGGTGCCAGGAGCGTGCCACCAGCAGGAAGCCGGCCTCGTCCGGTCGCAGCGGCCACAGGGCTCCCGGGAAGCGCGCCAGCGCCGCGAGGACCGCGATCGTCCACACGGCGCGGGTGGGGTTCACCGGTCCTCCTGGCGTGGTGGTTCGCGGATTCACCTGTCTGAAACCCGCGTGCATCTGCCGCGCAACACGAGTGATGCACGCTGGTGTTCGAGCGTACGGGGCATCCGTGACGCGGCGAGGAACGCGAGGAGAACGACATGTTGTGGAAGGTGCGCACGACGATGCCGGACCGGCCAGGGACGCTGGCTGCGCTGGCGATGGAGTGCGGGCACGCGGGGGTCAACATCCTCGGTCTCCAGGTCTTTCCCGGCATCGAGACGGTCACCGACGAGCTCGTCCTGGCGGTGCCAGAGGGATGGATCGCGGATGACATCGCGGCGCTGGTCGCGCGCGCTGGGGCCACCTACGTGGGAGGCAACACGTGCGGCGAGGGGGCGCTGACCGACCAGCCGACACGGTTCGTGCAGGCCGCCAGGACGATCGTGGAGCAGCCCGCGCGATTCCCTGAGGTCGTCGCGGCGCTGTTCGACGCCGAGGCCGACCCCGAGTACGCCACCAGCGCCCTGGTCGACCACATGGAGCTCACCGTCGGCGACGTCGCGGTGCAGATCCACCGCCGGGCGCCGTTCACCCCCACCGAGCACGCGCGCGGCGCCGCGATGGCCGGCCTGGTGGGCGACGTGATCGCCGGTCGCCGACCGGTGCAGGTGCCGGCGCCGGGCAGGCGGCTCGGAGCGGGTACGGCTCCCACCTACGTCCACTCCTCCCACTCGGTGACGGCCGTGGTCGACGACACCCCGGTGGCCCGGGGAGTGCTCGCCGAAGTCGTCGAGCCGGGGGTGCGGCGCCTCGTGCTGGAGGTGGATCCCGCCTGGCGGCGGCGCGGCATCGGATCGCGCATGCTGTTGGAGGCGTCCCGCCTCTCCGCTGCGCTGGGCGACTCCGAGTTGTTGGTCGCAACCAGTGCCGACAACCAGGCGGTGCTCCCGATGGTGCTCGGCTCGGGGCTGCGCGGTCGGATCAGGCTCTCGGGGGACGTGTTGACCGTACGGATCCCGTTGCGCGAACTCACACCGGTGGTGTTGTGAGGGTGCTGGGGAAGTCGCACTAGACTTCATGAGGTGACGATTCCGGAGAAGTTCGCAGATCTCGGCCTCACCTACGACGACGTCCTCCTCCTGCCGGGAGAGTCGGATTTCGCCCCCGACGAGATCGATACGACGACACGGCTCACCCGTGAGATCTCGATCCAGGTGCCGCTGCTGAGCGCCGCGATGGACACGGTCACCGAATCGCGGATGGCCATCGCCATGGCCCGCCAGGGCGGGCTGGGTGTGCTGCACCGCAACCTGTCGATCGATGACCAGGCCTACCAGGTCGATCTGGTCAAGCGGACCCAGACCGGCATCATCTCCAACCCCGTCACCATCGGTCCCGACGCGACCCTGGAGGATCTCGACCGGGTCTGCGGCGAGTACCGCGTCTCCGGCCTGCCGGTCGTCGACCCGGGCAACCGTCTCATCGGCATCATCACCAACCGCGACCTGCGCTTCACCCCGGTGGCGGAGTGGGCGACGACCAAGGTCGACGAGGTGATGACGCCCATGCCGCTCATCACTGGCAAGGCCGGCATCG
Source organism: Actinomycetes bacterium (assembly GCA_023460975.1). Classification (GTDB taxonomy): domain Bacteria; phylum Actinomycetota; class Actinomycetes; order Propionibacteriales; family Nocardioidaceae; genus Nocardioides. The sequence continues at coordinate 44,825 of JAEWOG010000017.1, read as the reverse complement.
ACCGCGACGAGGCCACGGCCCTGCTGCGCGCTCACAAGCGCGAGCGCCTCCCGCTCATCGATGAGGACGGCCAGTTGACCGGCCTCATCACGGTCAAGGACTTCGTCAAGGGCGAGCAGTTCCCGAAGGCGTCCTACGACGCCGACGGCCGCCTGCTGGTGGGTGCCGCGATCGGTTACTTCGGCGACGCCTGGGAGCGGGCGACCCGCCTGATCGAGGCCGGCGTCGACGTCCTCGTCGCGGACACCGCGCACGGCCACGTCCAGCTGCTGCTCGACATGGTCCGCAAGCTCAAGAGCGATCCGGCCACCCGCCACGTCCAGGTCATCGGCGGCAATGTCGCGACCAAGGCGGGAGCGCAGGCGTTCGTCGACGCGGGCGCGGACGCCATCAAGGTCGGGGTCGGCCCCGGCTCCATCTGCACCACCCGCATCGTCACTGGTGTCGGCGTGCCGCAGGTGAGTGCGGTGTACGAGGCGTCGCTGGCCGCGAAGGCCGCCGGCGTACCGGTGATCGCGGACGGCGGCATGAAGCACTCCGGCGAGATCGGCAAGGCTCTGGTCGCGGGCGCCGACAGCGTCATGCTCGGGTCGCTGCTGGCCGGCTGTGAGGAGTCGCCCGGCGAGCTGGTCTTCGTCAACGGCAAGCAGTTCAAGGCCTACCGCGGCATGGGCTCCCTGGGGGCGATGAGCAGCCGCGGCAAGAAGTCGTACTCCAAGGACCGCTACTTCCAGGCGGAGGTCACCAGCGACGACCAGCTCGTGCCCGAGGGCATCGAGGGCCAGGTCGCCTACCGCGGGCCGCTCGCCGCGGTGGCCCACCAGCTGGTCGGCGGACTCCACCAGTCGATGTTCTACGTGGGTGCGCGCACCATCGGTGAGCTCCAGGACAAGGGCAAGTTCATCCGGATCACGTCGGCCTCGCTCAAGGAGAGCCACCCGCACGGGGTCCAGATGACGGTCGAGGCGCCCAACTACAGCGGCTCGTAGGCCCGGCGGGCGCCAAACTTGGTCACTCGACCAAGTTGAGTGCCCCCAACGGTTGACGGGCGCTGCATACCGTCGGCATCCTGTCGTGATCCAGATCACTCAGGACAGGATGTGGCGATGACTCTCGGCTCCCTCACGGCTCGAGCTCGAAGTTCCCGATTCCGACTGGTGGCGCCGCTGGTGCTGGTGGCCGCGCTGGTGCTGGCGCTCGCGGGCTCCCTCGGCGTCCCGTCGACGCCGGCGACGGCCGCCGACATCAACGGCAGCCGCGACCAATGGTGGAACCCGCCGAACCGCCCGGCCCAGGACTCCCAGATCAACGCCACCGGCGAGCCCTTCCGGGGCACCGACGAGAACGGCGAGGTCCGGGGCTGGGTGGACAGCCACAACCACGTGAACTCCAACGAGGGGTTCGGCGGACGCCTGATCTGCGGCAAGCCGTTCGACGAGGCGGGCATCGGGGAGGCGCTCAAGGACTGCCCCGACCACTACCCCAACGGCAACTTCGCGCTCTTCGAGAACCTCACCTCGGACAGCGACTGGACCCACGACCCGGTGGGCTGGCCCACGTTCGCCGACTGGCCGCGCGTGGAGTCCATGAGCCACCAGGCCGGCTACTACGCCTGGATCGAGCGCGCCTGGCGCTCGGGCCAGCGCGTCATGGTCAACAACCTCGTCTCCAACCGCGTCATCTGCGAGCTGCCGGTCCTGGCCAAGGATCGCGGCTGCAACGAGATGGACTCGATCCGCCTCCAGGCGCAGAAGGCGTACGAGATGGAGGCCTACATCGACGGCATCTACGGCGGTGAGGGCAAGGGCTTCTTCCGCATCGTCACCTCACCGCAGGAGGCCACCGAGGTCATCAAGTCGGGCCGCCTCGCCGTCGTGCTCGGCGTGGAGACCTCCGAGCCCTTCGGCTGCCGCCAGATCCTCGACGTGGCCCAGTGCTCCAAGGCCGACATCGACCGTGGCCTCGACGAGATGCAGGAACTCGGCGTCTCCAGCATGTTCCTGTGCCACAAGTTCGACAACGCCCTGTGCGGGGTCCGCTTCGACCCGGGCACGCTCGGCACGATCATCAATGCCGGCCAGTTCCTCGGGTCGGGCACGTGGTGGCAGACCGAGCAGTGCCGCACCCCCATGTCGGACAACCAGATCAGCAGCGCCCCGCCGCCCCCCGAGGTGGCCGAGGAGCTCCCGCCCGGCAGCGAGCCGCCCACGTACACCAACACCAAGCAGTGCAACGTACGCGGGCTGACGTCGCTGGGTCAGTACGCCCTCGAGGCCATGATGCAACGCAACATGATCGTCGAGCTCGACCACATGAGCGCCAAGGCGGCGATGCGCTCGATCGAGGTGCTCGAGGCGCACGGCTACCCGGGCGTCATCTCGAGCCACGGCTGGACCGACTGGGGCTTTGCGGAGCGGATCTACCGGCTGGGTGGGTTCCTGACCTCCTACCCGGGCTCGCCGCAGGGGTTCGTCAACGAGTGGGCCCAGCACAAGGAACTGCGCGCCAAGTACGACAAGGGCTACGGGTTCGGGCTGGACTACAACGGCATCGGATCGCACCCCGGGCCCCAGGGCGAGGACTCGCCGCACAAGGTGACCTACCCCTACACCGCCATCGACGGCACGACGGTGATGGACAAGCAGGTCACCGGCGAGCGCACCTGGAACGTCAACACCGACGGCGTGTCCCACTACGGCCTGGTCCCGGACTGGATCTCGCAGGTCGTGGCAGCCAGCGGCGGTGAGATCACCGAGGACCTGATGTCGGGAGCGCAGAGCTACCTCGACATGTGGGGGGCGGCGGGTGCCTACACGCAGCCGACGAACCTCGCGCTGGGCGGCAAGCTGACCCAGGCCAGCTCGCAGGAGTGGACGATCAACAACCGGCTGCAGGCCAAGTCGGCCACGGACGGCAACCGCAGCACCCGGTGGGCCGGCGGCGACTGGAACCAGCACCTGCAGTGGATCCGCGTCGACCTCGGTGCGCCCACCACGGTGGGCCGGGTCACCGTCGACTGGGAGGCGGCCTTCGCGAAGTCGTACGAGGTGCAGGTCTCCGACGATGCCAGCACGTGGACCACCGTGTGGAAGACGACCTCTGGCGATGGCGGGCTGGACACCGCGATGTTCGACCCCCTCACCACGCGCTGGATCCGGGTGCTGTGCACCGAGAAGGGCACCAAGCACGGCTACTCGATCTGGGAGCTGGGCGCCTACGGGCAGTGATCGTGGCCCTCGCCTAGGCTTTCCCCGACAGAAACGGGGGAGCCTGGGCGATGGCACGGATGAAGGCTGATGAACGGCGCGAGCGGCTGCTCGAGGCCGCCGAACAGCTCATGACCCGCGACGGGGTCGCGGCGGGCACCACCCGAGCGATCGCCGCCGAGGCCGGCATGGCCCCGTCGGTGTTCCACTACTGCTTCTCCTCGCGCAACGAGCTCGTATCCGAACTGATCCTGCGGCTGGGTGGCCGTGAGCGCCAAGCGGTGTGGGAGGGCGTCGTCCCGTCCCTGGACATGCGCGAGATGCTGCGCAGTGCCGTGGAGGCCTACCTCTCCCACCTCACCAGCCATCCGGAGCAGGAGCAGGTGCTCATCGAGCTCAACCACTACGCGCTCCGCACGCCGGGCATGGCGCCGCTGGCGGCCCAGCAGTACGAGATGTACTACGAGTCGGCAGCGCACGTGCTGCGCGCGGCGGCGGAGTTCACCGGCAGCAGGTGGCGTTACGGCGTGGAGACCATGGCGCGGATGGCGATCACGATCATGGATGGGGTCACCCTGACGTGGCTCGCCGATCGCGACACCGAGCGCACCCGCGCGGTGCTGGCGGACCTGCTCGACCACGTCGCCGCGCTGGTCGAGCCCGCGACGGCCTGAGGGGGCGCCACGCCGGTAGGCTGACGCTCGTGACCGAGATCGAGATCGGACGTGCCAAGCGCGCGCGGCGGGCGTACTCCTTCGACGACATCGCGATCGTGCCCTCACGGCGCACCCGCGACCCGGAGGAGGTCAGCACCGCGTGGCAGATCGATGCCTACCGCTTCGACCTGCCCGTGCTCGCGGCGCCGATGGACTCGGTGATGTCCCCGGCGACCGCGATCGCCTTCGGTCGCCTCGGCGGTCTCGGGGTCCTCAACCTCGAGGGGTTGTGGACGCGCTATGACGACCCCTCCGACCTGCTGGCCGAGGTCGCCCAGCTCGAGGGCGCTGACGCGATCCGTCGCATGCAGGAGATCTACGCATCCCCGATCCAGCCCGAGCTCATCACCGAGCGGCTCAAGGAGATGCGCGCCGCCGGCGTGACCGTGGCTGGGTCCCTGTCCCCGCAGCGGACCAAGGAGTTCGCCAAGACGGTCGTCGACGCGGGGGTCGACATGTTCGTCATCCGCGGCACCACCGTCTCGGCCGAGCACGTCTCCTCCAACGCGGAGCCGCTCAACCTCAAGGAGTTCATCTACGAGCTCGACGTGCCCGTCATCGTGGGCGGCTGCGCGACCTACCAGGCCGCGCTGCACCTGATGCGTACGGGCGCCGCGGGCGTGCTGGTCGGCTTCGGTGGTGGGGCCGCGCACACCACGCAGACGGTGCTCGGGGTGGCCGTCCCCATGGCCTCGGCGGTGGCGGACGTGGCGGCCGCGCGCCGCGACTACCTCGACGAGTCGGGTGGCCGGTACGTCCACGTCATCGCGGACGGCTCGATCGGCCGGTCCGGTGACATCTCGAAGGCCATCGCGTGTGGTGCGGACGCCGTCATGGTGGGATCGCCGCTGGCGCGTGCCGCCGAGGCGCCCGGGCACGGCTTCCACTGGGGCATGGAGGCCTCGAACCCGACGCTGCCGCGCGGTGACCGGGTCCGCTTCGACCAGCTCGGGACGCTGGAGCAGATCCTGTTCGGTCCCTCGCATGTCGCTGACGGCACGATGAACATGATCGGTGCGCTGCGGCGCTCGATGGCCACCACCGGCTACACCGAGGTCAAGGAGTTCCAGCGCGTCGAGGTCGTGGTCCGCTGATGTCGGGCCCGGTGGCGCGCCTGCGGGTGGCGGCCGGGCAGGCCGAGGCGGTCTGCGGTGACGTCGCCGCCAACGTGGAGACCGCGGCGGCGCTGACCGCGATGGCGGCCGAGGCGGGCGTACGGCTCCTGGTGTTGCCGGAGGCGTTCCTCACGGGCTACTGCGAGCAGGTGTTCGCGGGGCCGCTGCCGACGCCGGCGTCGGTGGCAGGTGCGCTCGAACCCGTCGCACGGGCCGCCGCGGCTGGAGTCACCGTGGTCGTGTCCACGCCACTGGACCGAGGCTCGCGCCGCACGCTGTCGAGCGTGGTCGTACGACCCGACGGCGGCGTGGTGGATGCCTACGACAAGCAGCACCTGGCGGGTTACGAGAACGACCACTTCACCGCCGGCACGCACGGCGCCTCGCTCGTCGTCGACGGATGGCAGTGGGGGATGTCGATCTGCTACGACGGCTGCTTCCCCGAGCACGCTCGGGCGGCGGCGGACGCCGGGGCGCACGGCTACCTCAACTCGGCCGCCTTCTTCCCGGGCGGGCAACACCGACGGGACCTCTACTACCCCTCGCGCGCGCTCGACAACGGATTCTTCGTGATCTCCTCCATGCTCACGGGCAGGTGCGGTCAGGAGCGCTTCATCGGTGGGTCGGCGGTGTACGAGCCCGAGGGGCGCCCGCTGGCCCGGAGGGGTGATGGCGACGGGCTGGCGGTGGCGGACCTGGACCTCGCCCTCATCGCAGCCACGCGAGAACGCCATCCGATGCACGCCGACCACCGCTCGAGCCTCGGCGAGCGCGTGGTCATCCACGGCTGATCGAGAAGAACTTTTCGAATTCCTCCGCGCGCCGGGACCGGCCTCCCTTAGCGTTCGCGTGCACGTGTGTGCACGCTGAATGTCAGGAGTTGGGGAATGGACATGTCTCGGCCCACCCGCCGAACCGTCGCCAGGGCAGCCGCATGGTCGGCGCCCGCCGTGGTCGCAGCCTCCGCCGCGCCCGCGTTCGCGAACAGTGCAGCCGCTCCCGAACTGACCTTTGCACCCGGCGCCTCGGCGCCGGTGATGGTGGACATCAACGGTCTGCCGTTCTACGACCTGGAGTTCGCGGGCGCGGCCCTGCACGTGTCGGGTGCGCCGATCCCTGCGGGTCAACTCTCCTTGACGGTGAGCGTCACGCCTGTCATGCCGCAGGAGCAGGCGGCCGTGTGGGTGTTCGCGCCCGAGCATCCGTGGGTGGACAACGACACGAGCGGTTCTCAAGAGCGCTCCTCTGTGCGCTACGTGTACTCCTCGGCGCTGGCCGACGGGGCTTATGTCCCCCTGTCCGGGACGTGGTTCGGGAACGCCTTCGCCGTTCCGAGCGGCGGCCAGTTCAACCTGCTCTTCGAGGGCCCCGGTGGCGCTCAGGTGCTGCACACGTTCGCCTTCGCGGGGTACCTACCTCCCGCTCCCGAAGGCGCGGCCGCCTTCGCGAAGTCGACGACCCGCAGCCGCAGCCGCGGCAAGTAGAGCTGGGCGGGGTCCGGCTAGGTTGGCGCCATGGCCAACTCCGATGCCCGACTCGCGGTCCTGATCGACGCCGACAACGCCCAGCCAGCTCGCGCTGACGCACTGATGGCGGAGATCGCGACGCTGGGTACGGCCACGGTGCGCCGGATCTACGGCGACTTCACGACCGATCAGCTCAAGGGCTGGAAGTCGGCGGCGAACCGGCACGCCATCGCGCCGATGCAGCAGTTCGCGTACACCAAGGGCAAGAACGCCACGGACTCCGCGTTGATCATCGACGCGATGGACCTGCTCTACACCGACCGGCTCGACGGCTTCGTGCTGGTGAGCTCGGACTCCGACTTCACCCGGCTCGCTGCTCGGTTGCGTGAGTCGGGCGTGAGGGTGTTCGGGGTCGGGGAGCGCAAGACGCCCGAGGCATTCGTCGCCGCGTGTGACCGCTTCATCTACACCGACGTCCTGGGGGTGGAGGCCGCCGACGAGGACGAGGAGATCGCTGCTGCGCAGCGCGAGGAGCCGGACCGCCCGACAACTCGGGTGGGGGCCAAGCAGCTGCGCTCCGACGGCCGCCTGGTCAACCTGCTGCGCGCGGCCGTGGCCGCCGTCTCCGACGACGAGGGGTGGGCCAACCTCGGCGCCGTGGGCTCGACGGTCGCCAAGCGCTCCCCGGAGTTCGACTCGCGCAACTGGGGCTATGCCAAGCTCGTCGACCTGGTCACTGCGATCGGACTCTTCGAGGTGCGCCGTCCGGACGCGGGGCGGTCGGGCGGCCCGGTGGAGATTCGTTTGGTCCCCAAGTCCTGAGAGGATGGCGCGGTGAGCCGCCCCATCGCACTCAACCCGCACTCTCGTGACGCCGCGCTGGAGGCGATGGCCTCCGGTGAGCTGGACGTCCTCGTCGTCGGCGGGGGAGTGGTCGGCGCGGGCGCCGCGCTGGACGCCGTCACCCGCGGCCTGTCGGTGGGTCTGGTGGAGCAGCGCGACCTCGCTTCGGGGACCTCGAGCCGCTCCAGCAAGCTGGTGCACGGCGGCCTGCGCTACCTCGAGATGTTCGACTTCGCCCTGGTCCGCGAGGCCCTCGCCGAGCGCGGCCTGCTGCTGACGGAGTTGGCTCCGCACCTGGTGCGCCCGGTGCCGTTCCTCTACCCGCTCAAGCACGCCTGGGAGAGGCCGTACGTCGGCTCCGGCGTCGCGCTGTACGACGCGATGTCGATGACGGGCAAGCACGACACGGGCGTCCCGCGCCACAAGCACCTGTTCCGCAAGCAGTTGGCCAGGATGGCCCCGGATCTGGACGTGGACGCCCTGCACGGGGCGATTCGCTACTACGACGGCCAGGTCGATGACGCCCGTCTGGTCATGACGATCGCGCGGACGGCGGCCAACAACGGGGCACACGTGGCCACGCGGACCCAGGTCACCGGGTTCATGCGTGAGGGGGAGCGGGTCGTCGGAGTGCGTGCGCGCGACCTGGAGAACCAGCGCGACCTCGAGATCCGTGCGAGGGTCGTGATCAACGCGGCGGGCGTGTGGACTGACCAGGTCCAGGAGTTGCTCGGCGGGGACGCCCAGCTCGACGTCGATGCCTCCAAGGGCATCCACCTCGTCGTGCCGCGCGAGCGGATCCGGTCCGAGGCCGGGTTCATCACCAAGACCGAGAAGTCGGTCCTCTTCGTCATCCCGTGGGGCTCGTTCTGGATCATCGGGACCACCGACACCCCCTGGGACCTCGACCTGGCGCACCCGGCGGCGAGCCGTACGGACATCGACTACCTGCTGGGGCACGTCAACTCGCTGCTCAAGGACCCGCTCGACCACTCCGACGTCGTCGGCGTCTACGCCGGTCTGAGGCCCCTGCTCAAGCCGGTCCGCAAGGACGGCGACCAGGGCGAGACGACCAAGCTGTCGCGCGAGCACACCGTCGCGGCACCCGTGCCCGGCCTGGTGCTGATCGCCGGCGGCAAGCTGACGACGTACCGGGTGATGGCCAAGGACGCGGTCGACCACGCCGTGCGCGAGTGGGACTCGGTGCGGGCGAGCATCACCGAGCGGGTGCCGCTGATGGGGGCGTACGGGTTCGAGACGCGCACCAACCAGCGGGTCGCGCTGTCGCGCTCCTCGGGGTTGGACCTGCTGTGCATCGACCACCTGCTGGGGCGCTACGGCGGGCTCATCGACGAGGTGCTCGACCTGGTGGCGGCGCGGCCCGAGCTGGGGGATCCGCTCGACGGTGCGCCGGAGTACATCGCCGCCGAGGTCGTGTACGCGGTGACCCACGAGGGCGCCCGGCACCTCGACGACGTGCTCACCAGGCGTACTCGCATCTCCATCGAGACCTACGACCGCGGTGTGGCCTCGGCTCGCCAGACGGCGGAGCTCATGGCCGCGGAGCTCGGCTGGGATGCCGTACGCACCGACGACGAGGTCGATCACTACCTGCGCCGCGTCGAGGCCGAGCGGTTGAGCCAGCTCAAGCTCACGGACTTCGAGGCGGACGAGGCGCGGGTCCAGGCGCCCGACATCGTCTGAGCCGCCGCCGTCTCGGCGACTCCTCCGTACCGAAGGTATGCAATTCTCCGGAATCCGTTGACATGTAGAACGTGTTGCACCCATGCTTCCCGTGCAGGTGAGACCCAGGTCACGTGGGAGGCAATGTGTCGGAGGTCGAGCGTCCCGGGGACGACATGACGCTGAAGCGGTCGAGCCGTGACGCGAGCGACGTTCCGGAGCGACTCGCCGCCTGGCTCGCCACCCGGTTGGGCGAAGGCGCCGCGCCGAGCGTCGTGCTCCACACCGGCATCGACGCCAACGGCATGAGCTCGGAGACCCTGGTCCTCGACGTCGAGCACACGGACGCCGCTGGCGAGCGGGTGATGACCCCGTACGTCGCCCGCGTGGCGCCCGCCGCACACGACTTCCCCATCTTCCCGTCCTACGACCTGCCCGGTCAGTTCGCGCTGCTCGAGCTCGTCGGGGCGACGACGCCCGTCCCGGTGCCGGCCGTCAGCCATCTCGAGGCCTCGGGTGAGGTGCTGGGCACGCCGTTCTTCCTCATGGAGCGCGTCGAGGGGCTCATCCCGCCGGACGTGCTCCCGTACAACTTCGGGGACTCGTGGCTCGCGCTGGCCGACGCCGCCGATCAGCGCCGCCTGCAGGACGCGACCGTACGCACGATCGCCGCGCTGCACGGCAGCTCCGCGCACGTCGCGGACTTCCTCGACCCCCGCCACGCCGGCCATGAGGGAGCCACCCTCCTGCACCGCAACCTCGCCCAGGTCCGCCACTGGTACGAGTTCGCCACCGCCGACACCGGCCGCTCCGAGCTCGTGGAGCGTGGCCTGGCCTGGCTCGCAGCGCACCTGCCCGACACGGACGACGCCGACGCAGTGGTGAGCTGGGGCGACTCCCGCATCGGCAACGTCATCTACGACGACTTCGCCCCTGCCGCCGTGCTCGACTGGGAGATGGCCACGCTCGGACCGCGCGAGATGGATCTGGCGTGGCTGGTCTTTGCCCACGAGGTGTTCGAGGACATCGCACACCTGCTGGAACTGCCCGGCATGCCCGACTTCCTGCGCGTCGACGACGTCGTGGCCACGTACGAGTCCCTCACCGGGCTGAGCGTCGGCGACCTCACCTGGTACCGGGTGTTCGCCGGGATCCAGTGGTGCGTCGTGTTCATGCGGACCGGGATCCGGCAGGTCCACTTCGGCGAGATCCCCCAGCCCGCTGTCGTGGAGGAGCTCTTCCACTGCGGACCGCTGGTGTCGCGACTGCTCGATGAGGTGGGTGCCTGATGGTCGGCCAGATGGACGAGTACCCGATCCACCAGGCGCCGCTGCCGGCGACCTGGGCGGTCTCGAGCGACCGCAACGTGTACGACCGGTGCTACCTGATGGCCCACGACCGCACCGGCGAGATGATGGTCATCAGCGGGCTCGGCTACTACCCCAACCTCGGGGTGAAGGACGCCTTCCTCGCCGTCCGCCGCAGCGCGGGAGGCCGCGACGAGACCACGGTCGTGCACCTGTCCGACCTCATCGACGACGACCGCCTGCACCAGGGCGTGGGTCCGTACGCGATCGACGTGGTGGAGCCTTTGTCGACCCTGCGCGTGCGGCTCGCCGAGACCGAGGGGATCGGCGCCGACCTGACGTGGCGCGGGTCGCACCCCGTGGTGCAGGAGCTGCCGCACGTGATGCGCGCGGGTTCGCGGGTCACCCTTGATGCGCAGCGGTTCGCGCAGGTCGGCACGTGGGAGGGCACGCTGGTCGTCGACGGCACCGAGGTCGTCGTCGATCCCGCCACCTGGGTGGGTACGCGCGACCGGTCCTGGGGCATCCGGCCCTCGGGCGAGGCGCCGCCGGCGGGGGCTCCGCTGGTGCCGGAGTTCGACGGCATGTGGTGGCTCTACGTCCCGCTGCGCTTCGACGACTTCGCGGTGGTCCTCATCATCCAGGAGGAGCCCGACGGGCATCGCACGCTCAACGACTGCACCCGGGTGTGGCACGACGGTCGCCGCGAGCAGCTCGGCTGGCCCCGCGTCGAGGTGCACTACGCCTCGGGGACCCGTACGCCCACGGGTGCGACGATCACGTGCACGACACCGCAGGGCGCCCCGCTCACCCTCGAGGTCGACTCCCTGCTCGCCGCGCCGCTGCACGTGGGCTGTGGCTACGGCGGCGACCCGGACTGGACGCACGGTGTGTGGCGGGGTCCCGCGTTCGCCGAGCGCCTGACCTACGACATGGCCTCGCCCGAGGTCATGGGCCGGTTCATGTTCGGGGTCGTCGACCACGTCGGGCGCGCCACCCTGAACGAACCCGGCCAGCCCGAGCGCACCGGGTGGGGCCTCTTCGAGCACGGCGCCCTCGGGCGGCACGACCCCACCGGGTTCACCGACTGGTTCACCCTCGCGCCCTGAAAACCGCGGCGCACCCAGATGTCCTGAAAGAAACGGAGCAAGAACGCATGTCCCTGGATCGCAAGGAACTCTTCATCGGCGGCGAGTTCGTGGCCCCCGCCACGAGCGACGTGCTCGAGGTCGTCTCGCCCCACTCGGAGGAGGTCGTCGCCGTCGTTCCCGAGGGTTCGGTCGCCGACATCGACGCCGCGGTGGCCGCTGCCCGGCACGCGTTCGACCACGGCCCGTGGCCGCGGATGACGCCGGCCGAGCGGATCGCGGTCATCGAGACCTTCTCGGGCCTGTACGCCGCCAAGCTGGCCGAGATGGCGGACCTCATCACTGTCTCGATGGGTGCTCCGACCTCGTTCGCGAACCTGGCCCAGTCGCCGGCTCCGTGGATGCAGATCGAGGCGTTCCTCACCGTCGCCCGCAACTTCGAGTGGGAGGCCATGCGCGACGGCGCCCTGGGTGCCCCCGTGATGGTCCGCAAGGAGCCCGTCGGCGTCGTGGCCGCGATCCCGCCGTGGAACGTGCCCCAGTTCACGATCATCTCCAAGCTCGTCCCCGCCCTGCTCGCGGGCTGCACCGTGGTCGTCAAGCCGGCCCCGGAGACGCCGCTGGACGGCTACCTGCTCGCCGAGCTGCTCACCGAGGCCGGTGTGCCGGAGGGCGTCGTGAGCATCGTGGCCGCGGGCCGCGAGGTCGGCGAGCACCTGGTGCGCCACCCCGGCATCGACAAGGTCGCCTTCACCGGGTCGACCGCGGCGGGCCGCAAGATCGGCGCGATCTGCGGCGAGCAGCTCAAGCGCGTCAGCCTCGAGCTGGGCGGCAAGTCCGCCGCGATCATCCTGGACGACGCGGACCTGACCCACACGGTGGAGGGGTTGAAGTTCACGGGTCTGATGAACTCCGGCCAGGCGTGCGTGGCGCAGACCCGCATCCTGGCGAGCCGCAAGAACTACGACAACGTCGTGGAGGCGCTGGCCGCGGGCGTGGCGGGCATGGTCGTGGGCGACCCGACCGACCCGGCCACCGAAATCGGCCCAATGGTCGCCCAGCGTCAGCAGGAGCGCGTCCAGGAGTACATCCGCATCGGCCAGGCCGAGGGTGCCCGCGCCGTCATCGGTGGTGACGGCCGTCCCGAGGGCCTCGACCGCGGTTGGTACGTCCAGCCCACCGTCTTCGCCGGTGTGGACAACACGATGCGCATCGCCCGCGAGGAGATCTTCGGGCCCGTGCTGAGCGTGATCGCGTACGACGACGTGGCCGACGCCGTGCGCATCGCCAACGACTCCGACTACGGGCTGGCTGGCACCGTGTGGACCACCGACCAGCAGGCCGGCCTCGACGTCGCCCGCCAGGTGCGCGCGGGCACGTACGGCGTGAACACGTACACGATGGACTTCGCGGCACCGTTCGGCGGCTTCAAGGCCTCCGGCATCGGTCGCGAGTTCGGCCCCGAGGGCCTGGCCCAGTACACCGAGTCGAAGTCGGTCTACCTGGAGGTCTGAGCGCCACGAGTTCCCCGCTGCCCCCTCGGTGTCGATCGAGGGGGCAGCGTCGTGTCTGGGGCGGGTCGTGTGTGGGGGAGGGTCCTGTGCCGCAGGCTCAGGCGTACCCGAATGCCTGTCGCAGTCCGCTCGGGGTCCCGCCCGCCTCCAGGGCGGTGGCCACCCGGTCGACGGAGCGGCGTCGGGGCAGGCAGAGCAGGGCCACGAGTACGACGGTCAGCAGGGCGCCGGTCAGAGTGATCAGGAAGGCGCCCGTCGTGACGATGAATGCGGCGGCCAAGGAGACGAACAGGACGACGTCTGCGAGCACGAGGCGGATGATCATCCTGCTCAGCCACGTCGCTCCTGCGGTCCGGGTCGCCTGCGCGGGGGGCATCCCCAGCGGGAGGGGTCGCGCGCGGTAGCCGATCGCCTCCGCCATGGCGTACGCGCCTCCGGCGGCCACCAACGGGACGAGGAGTGCGGGGGTGGGCGCCATCGCCTCCTCGGTGCTGCCGAGGACGAACCACATCGCCAGCGCGACGATGAGGGGCCCGCCCAGGAAGGCCAGCGGCAGGATCCAGGCGGTGACCGCGACGCCGGTGGATCCGCTCGGCGCGGGGTGTGGCGGCGGGTAGTGGCCCGGGGGCGGGTACGGGTTGGACACGGCGACTCCTTGGGTGGTGGGCGTCGGCCCGCGGCCGACGCGTGTGAGTGATGCCCGGTGAGCCGGATCCCACACCTTTGTGACGGCGTCGGTTCACAGCTCCCGTACGGGACCCACCTCGTGGCCGAAACTCTGGCGCAGTCCCGAGCGGGCCCCGCCCGCCTCGAGGCCGTCGGCGATCCGCCCGACCACGGTGGCGCTGGGCCATGCGTGCAGCCCCATCAGCGCGAGGGACACCACGATGCCCAGCAGCGCGAGGGCCAGGCCGCCGCGCTCGACGAGGAAGCCTCCGGCCAGCGCGAGCAGGGCGATCGACTCGCACAGCGCGAACCGCATGATCAGGCGAGAGGTCCACACCTTGCGGGCGGCGGCGACGTTGTCGGCCTCGCTCGCCGACAGCGGCAGGGGGGCGACGGCGTAGCCGACCTGGAGCACCACGCGGTGCATCCCCAGCCCCGCGACCAGCACGGCCCCGGCCCACAGCAGCGACAGGTTGAGCGGCTCGAGGGCGGTCCCGAGGACGAACCACGAGATCACCCCGATCATGACGAGCGCACCCATCCAGGCGAAGGCCATGATCCTGGCCTGCATGGCGAAGGCGTCATAGCCGGACGAGTCGGGACCGGACGGGGTGGGCGAGGGGGTGTGCGGCACGGCGCCACCCTAGCGAGAGCGTTCGTTACTGGGGGGTAGGCGTCGTGGTGACGGTCACATACCCTGAGCACATGAGCGAGCAGAACCCCGACGGCCCCCGGTCCCACACCACCGACGGGCCCCGGGACCCCGAGCACGACCCGAGCGCGCACTACGCGCTCGACCGCGACTACGTGGCGGGCCTGACGCGTCGCCTCATCGCCACCGGCCCCAGCGCGCGGCTGGTGACCTCGCCGGTCGGCGGACAGCCGCTCGGCAACCTGCCCCAGTCGACGGCCGCGGACGTGTCGGAGGCCTACGCCCGCGCCCGGACCGCGCAGGTGGCGTGGGCCGCGACGCCGCTCGAGGTGCGCAGCGCCGCGCTGCTGCGCCTGCACGATCTGCTGCTGGATCGCCAGGCCGAGCTCATCGACCTCGTGGTCTGGGAGACGGGCAAGGCCCGCAAGGACGCCTTCCTCGAGGTCGCCCACCTTGCGATGACGGCCCGGCACTACGGGCGCACCGCCCACCAGTACCTCGCGAGCCGCCGGGTCCCGGGCGTGTTCCCCGTGCTGACCCGTACGGAGGTCCACCGGCTGCCCAAGGGCGTGGTCGGCATCATCTCGCCGTGGAACTACCCCCTCACGCTGGCGGTCTGCGACGGCATTCCGGCGCTGCTGGCGGGCAACGGCGTGGTCGCCAAGCCTGACGGCCAGACCACGCTGACGGCGCTGCTGGCCGCCGAGCTGCTGGAGCAGGCGGGCTTCCCCGAGGGCCTGTGGAACGTCGTGTCCGGTCCGCCCGCCGAGGTCGGCGGGGCCGTGGTGGCGCAGGCCGACTACGTCTGCTTCACCGGCTCCACGGCGACGGGTCGCCTCATCGCGAAGCAGTGCGCCGAGCGACTCATCGGCTGTTCCCTCGAGCTGGGCGGCAAGAACCCCATGCTCGTGCTGCGCGACACCAACGTGGACGCCGCCGCGGACGGCGCAGCCCGGGGCGCGTTCTCCAACGCCGGCCAGCTGTGCATCTCGATCGAGCGGCTCTACGTCGCTGACCAGGTCTACGACCGCTTCGTCGACCAGTTCGTCGCTCGCACCCAGGCGCTCAGCCTGGGGGCGAGCCAGGAGTGGACCCTCGACGTCGGCTCGCTCATCAGCGCCGACCACCTCGACCGCGTCCAGGCGCACGTGGACGACGCCATCGCCAAGGGCGCCCGCGTCCTGGCCGGCGGCAAGGCGCGGCCCGACCTGGGGCCGTACGTGTTCGAGCCCACGATCCTGGAGGGCGTCACCGCGGACATGGACCTCTTCGCGGCCGAGACCTTCGGCCCGGTGGTGTCGATCTACCGCTTCCACCACGAGGAGGAGGCCATCGCGCGCGCCAACCAGGGCACGTACGGCCTCAACGCGTCGGTGTGGACCCGCGACGGCAACCGGGGGCGTGAGGTCGCCAAGCGGCTGGTCGCCGGGACGGTCAACGTCAACGAGCCGTACGGCGCCGCCTTCGGCTCGCTCACCGCGCCGATGGGCGGGATGCGCGAGTCCGGGTTGGGGCGTCGTCAGGGCGCCGAGGGCGTGCTGCGCTACACCGAGACTCAGTCGGTGGCCACCCAGCGGGTGCTCCCGATCGCGCCCAGCTTCGGGATGAGCGAGGAGACGTACGCGAAGGTGATGACCACTGCCCTGCGCGTCCTCAACAAGGTGGGGCGGGTCTGAGCCAGTGGCCACCACGCACTACGACGTCCTGGTCGTCGGATCGGGGTTCGGTGGGTCGGTCACGGCCCTGCGGCTGACGGAGAAGGGCTACTCGGTCGGGGTCCTCGAAGCCGGTCCCCGCTTCGCCGACAGCGACCTGCCGAAGAACTCCTTCGACCTCAAGAAGTACGTGTGGGCGCCCGCGCTGGGGATGTACGGCATCCAGCGCATCGACGTCCTCAAGGACTGCCTGATCCTCGCCGGGGCGGGAGTGGGTGGCGGGTCGCTGGTCTACGCCAACACGCTGTACGAGCCGCTGGACGCCTTCTACCGCGACCCCTCGTGGGCCCACATCACGGACTGGAAGGCCGAGCTGGCCCCCTACTACGACCAGGCCAAGCGGATGCTGGGCGTCGTCACCAACCCGCGCCACACGCCCTCGGATGCCGTCATGAAGCAGGTGGCCGAGGAGATGGGCGTGGGGGAGACCTTCCACCACGCACCCGTCGGGGTCTTCTTCGGTCTCGGCCCCGACGCCGGGCTGGGCGAAGGCGGCGAGCGGGTCGCGGACCCGTACTTCGGTGGGGAGGGGCCCGAGCGCAACGCGTGCACCAACTGCGGTGAGTGCATGACCGGGTGTCGCCACAACGCCAAGAACACGCTCGTCAAGAACTACCTGCACCTCGCCGAGAAGAACGGCGCCGTCGTGCACCCGCTGACCACGGTGACGCGGGTGCGGCCCCGACCGGGCGGAGGGTACGAGGTCACCGCCCGTTGGACGAAGGCCAAGCTGTCGGCGAAGTCCGCGGTCAAGACGTTCACGGCCGACCACGTCGTCTTCGCCGCCGCTGCCCTGGGTACGCAGAAGCTGCTCCACCAGCTCAAGGGCACCGGCGACCTGCCGCACCTGTCCGACCGCCTGGGGGTGCTGACGAGGACCAACTCCGAGGCGATCCTGGGGGCGTTGGCACCCGACACGACGACGGACTACAGCGAGGGCGTGGCGATCACCTCGTCGTTCCATCCCGATGCGGACACCCACATCGAGCCGGTGCGCTACGGCCACGGCTCGAATGCGATGTCGATGATGCAGACCGTGCTGGCCGACGAGTTCGATCACGAGCCGCGCTGGCGCACGTGGCTGCGGGAGCTGTGGAAGCAGCGCACCGAGGTGTTCGACCTCTACGACATGAAGCACTGGTCGGAGCGGACCGTCATCGCCCTGGTGATGCAGACCCTCGACAACTCGATCACCACCCATAGCGTCAAGACGCCGCTGGGCTGGCGGATGACGTCGACCCAGGGACACGGCGAGCCGAACCCGACCTACATCCCGATCGCGTACGCCGCCGCCCGCAAGATGGCCGCCGTGCTCAAGGGGACGCCCGGCGGCAACATCGGTGAGCCGTTCAACCGGCCGCTGACCGCGCACTTCATCGGCGGCTGCACGATCGGCGAGGAGCCCGAGACCGGCGTGGTGGACCCGTACCACCGCGTGCACGGCTACGACGGCCTCCACATCGTCGACGGCTCCACGATCTCGGCCAACCTCGGCGTGAACCCGTCGCTGACGATCACCGCGCAGGCCGAGCGCGCCATGTCGATGTGGCCCAACAAGGGTGAGGCTGACCCGCGGCCGCAGATGGGGGACCAGTACGCCCAGGTCGCCGCCGTGGCACCGCGCAGCCCGGCGGTTCCGCCGCATGCGCCGGCCGCCCTGCGGCTGCCCATCGTGGGGATCAGCTGAGGCGCCGATAGACTCACGCGCGTGACGCAGACTCCCGAGCACGACCTGGTCCTCGTCGTCGACTTCGGCGCCCAGTACGCCCAGCTGATCGCCCGCCGCGTGCGCGAGGCAAGGGTGTATTCGGAGATCGTCCCGCACACGATGCCCGTGGCCGACATGCTGGCGCGCGAGCCGAAGGCGATCATCCTGTCCGGTGGTCCCTCGAGCGTGTACGAAGCGGGCGCGCCGTCGATCGACCCGGCCGTCTTCGACGGCTCCGTGCCGGTGTTCGGCATGTGCTACGGCTTCCAGCTCATGGCCAGTGGACTGGGCGGCGAGGTCGCGCAGACCGGTGCCCGCGAGTACGGCCGCACCCCGGTCACGGTGAGTGAGCCGGGGACCCTGCTGGCCGGGATGCCGCAGACCCACAACGTGTGGATGTCTCACGGCGACTCGGTGGCCCGTGCCCCCGAGGGGTTCACCGTGCTGGCGTCCACGGCCGACACCCCGGTGGCTGCCTTCGAGTCGGTCGAGCGCCGCTTCGCGGGGGTGCAGTGGCACCCCGAGGTGCTGCACTCGGAGCACGGCCAGCAGGTGCTCGAGCACTTCCTGCACGACATCGCCGGGTGCCGCCAGACGTGGACGATGCTCAACGTCGTCGAGGAGCAGGTCGAACTCATCCGCGCCCAGGTCGGCGAGGGCCGCGCGATCTGCGCCCTGTCGGGCGGCGTGGACTCTGCGGTCGCGGCTGCGCTGGTCCAGCGGGCCATCGGCGATCGCCTGACCTGCGTGTACGTCGACCACGGCATGATGCGCCTCGGTGAGACCGAGCAGGTGCGCGCCGACTTCGAGGAGGTCTTCAGCAGCCTCGACGTCGTGGACGCTGAGGCCCAGTTCCTCGGCGCGTTGGCGGGCGTGACGGAGCCCGAGACGAAGCGCAAGATCATCGGGCACGAGTTCATTCGTACGTTTGAGGAGGCGCAGGTGCGTGTCTTCGGCGAGGCTGCCTCGTCGGCGCCGGGCGAGACGACTGCCTTCCTCGTCCAGGGCACCCTCTACCCCGACGTCGTCGAGTCCGGCGGCGGCGCGGGCACCTCGACGATCAAGTCGCACCACAACGTGGGCGGCCTGCCTGAGGACATGATGTTCGAGCTCGTGGAGCCGCTGCGGGCGCTGTTCAAGGACGAGGTGCGGGCGGTCGGCGAGCAGCTCGGCCTGCCCGAGCGCATGGTGTGGCGCCAGCCGTTCCCGGGCCCCGGCCTGGGCATCCGCATCATCGGCGAGGTCACCAAGGACCGCCTCGACATCCTGCGGGCCGCCGACGCGATCGCCCGCGAGGAACTGACCAAGGCGGGCCTGGATCGCGAGATCTGGCAGATGCCGGTGGTCCTGCTGGCCGACGTGCGCTCCGTGGGAGTGCAGGGCGACGGTCGCACGTACGGCCACCCCGTCGTGCTGCGTCCCGTCACCTCCGAGGACGCCATGACCGCGGACTGGGCGCGCCTGCCGTACGAGGTGATGGAGAAGATCTCCACCCGCATCACCAACGAGGTCGCCGAGATCAACCGCGTCACGATCGACATCACGTCCAAGCCGCCGGGCACCATCGAGTGGGAGTGACCGCTCCCGCCCGTGTGTGACGTCATGGTGGGTGGTTGTTGGGGCGACCACTGCCCATGACGTCCCGCGTGCTCATAGAGTGGGGTCACCGACCCGGGAGGCCGCCATGAGCGCACGCGCGCTGCACCACCTCGACCTGTGGGTACGCGACGCGGCTGTGGCCGAGGGCGAGTGGGCCTGGCTGTTCGGCGAACTCGGGTGGGAGCGGTCCGCGGACTCCGTGAGTTGGGTGCACGAGGACGGCACGTACGTCTTCCTCGAGCATTCGCCGGACTCGTACGGCCTCCACGACCGGCTACGTCCGGGCGTCAACCATCTCGCGTTCACCGTCTCGGATCGGGCGCTGCTGGACCGGATCAGGGCAGAGTCGACGGCGCACGGGTGGCACGAGCTGTACGCCGACCGCTACCCCCACGCCGGGGGCGAGGAGCACACGGCGCTCTACCTGGAGAACTCCGAAGGTTTCGAGGTCGAACTCGTCACGATGTGAGCCTGTGGACTCCCGGTGGGTCTCGACAGGCTCGACCAGCGGGCGGGGCTCGACCAGCGGGCGGGACTCGACCTACTTCTGCGCTGCCAACTGTTCCAGCACGGCCTGGAACTCGGGGCTGACGACGATGGCGACTTCCCCGTCCTCGCCGGGCTGGGTGAGTTGCTGATAGGCGGTGCCGTCCCACCAGAACAGGTGCGGGCTGATCGAGCCGGGATTCTCGGCGTACTGCCCACTCGCCAGGGCGACCATCGCGCCGACGACGTTGATGACGTCGAGGGACTCGATGGTGTGCCACATGACCAGATGCCGGTGCGGGACGGCGAGGAGCCACCCGCACGAGCTCGGCGGGGCATCGCCCAGTTCGACCGCGAGGGTGGGCACCGTGAGGGCGCGGCTGGCGGTGAACATCGACTCGCCCATCAGGATCCTGAAGGACCCGCCGCCCTCCACGGGGACGACATCGCTGTCCTCCACCGGCAGCGCCGCGATGTTGGCGAGGGCTTGAGGGCGCAGGATGTCCCAGCCGCCGAACTCATCGATGTGATCCGCGTTGAAGGAGACGACCGCCTGCGGGAGGTCGAGTGCCAGCAACTGCACGACCCCGGGCGCGAAATCGCGGTGCGCTCCCGACTCGAGACCGGGCAGGGACTCGGGGTCGTGGAGGCGGATGTAGGCCTGAGCGCGGACCTGTTGCGGTGTCAGCTCGGAGAACGGGTCGCGCGCCGTCATGCTGTCCAGGATCCGGCCGACGTGGGCGTCGACGATGCGCGGCCAGGCGCTGCGGCCCGCGGGATCCTGGTGGCAGGCGGCCGCCACGTTCCACAGTCCGAACTGACGACCCGAGTCATCGACGACGTGACCGGGGTGGACCGCCACCTCGATCCCGCGCTCCGCGAACGAACGCGTCATGGCCGCCCGCAACTCGGCGGCCTCGTCGATCGTCATGAACGGCAACGCCTCGTCGGAAGGGCCGGCGCTGCGTCTGCGGCCGAACAGTCGTCCCAGCAGTCCCACGGTTCCCCCTCACGTCGGCACCGGCGCGACCTCGTACGCACCGGCCCTCCAAGCCTCTCAGAGCCGCGCCCGCCGAGGCGCCCGGGGCACGGCGAGCCGTACGAGTGACGCGGTCCGTGGCACCATGACAGGGTCATGCGCCTCCTCCTGTCGACCCTCCTCGCCCTCCCCTTCCT
The DNA here is from genome assembly GCA_023460975.1 of Actinomycetes bacterium. Classification (GTDB taxonomy): domain Bacteria; phylum Actinomycetota; class Actinomycetes; order Propionibacteriales; family Nocardioidaceae; genus Nocardioides. The sequence continues at coordinate 23,885 of JAEWOG010000017.1, read as the reverse complement.
CACCGCCTGCCTGGGGTCCAACCCGGGCGAGGTCGCGGTGCTCGTCGCCGACGCCTCCAGCAACACCGCGGCGCTCGACGCGGATGCCTTCTCCGAGGCTCTGGCCGAGCAGTGCGAGGGCTGCACGGTCACCGTCTATGACGCGGAGGGGGATGTGGACGCGCAGCGCGAGCAGTTCCAGACCGCACTGGACCGCGGGGTCGGGGCCGTGGTCGTGGAAGCCGTCGAGGCAGAGGTGGCGGAAGAGTTCGCGGACGCGGACACCGCCACGCCGCTCGTGGCGGCCGGCACGTTCGTCCCGGGCGCCGACTGGTTCGTCGGCGTCACCGCCGCCGTCGAGGCGTCGGAGTACGGCACCGACCTCGAAGCAGCGCAGGCACTACTCGCCGGCGACGAGACGTCGTTCCAGCACGTTCCCACGGCCGCGATCAGCGCCGACGCCGCCATGGTCGTCACGCGCGTCATGGCGCGCGAGGACCTGACGGCGCCCACCACGTACGAGGGCGTCCCGAGTTGGATCCACGAGCCCGTGGACGTGACCCTGTCCAACCTGACGACCGCCCTCGTGGCGCCCGGTCTGCTGAGCATCGAGGACCTGTGCGAGGGCGCGGAGGCGCGCTGCGCGAAGCTCGGGATCGCCTGAGGCCTTCAGGCCCGGTGGGCGGTTCGAGACGGTCGCTGGCGTGCCGCGCCCAAATTGGGGACAGTTGGAGGGCACCCGGGAGGCCGGCGACCACCTCCAAGTGTCCCCAATTTGGGGACCAAGGTGCCTCTGAACCAGCGTCTGACCGGCGGCTCAGCCCTCCGTGGAGTAGAGGGTCTCGACGACGTCGGCGTACTTGTCGTTGACCACGCGACGCTTGAGCTTCAGGGTGGGCGTCAGTTCCTCCGACTCGGCGGTCCACTCGTCCGGCAACAACGCCCAGGCCTTGACCTGCTCGGGGCGGGAGAGACGCTCGTTCGCGGCGTCGATCGCGGCCTGCACCATGCCGTGGATCTCCGGCTTCGTGGAGAGGTCGGCCAGATCGGTGTAGGTCACGCCCAGCTTCTCCGCGACCACGGGCGCGATCTCCCCGTCGAGGGTGAGGACGGCGACGACGTACGGCTTGCCGTCGCCGATCGCCATGGCGTGGCCGATGACGGGCGACTCCTTGAGGTAGTTCTCGATGTTGGAGGGCGCCACGTTCTTGCCCTGCGAGGTGATGATCAGCTCCTTCTTGCGGTCGACGATGGAGAGGAATCCGTCCTCGTCGATCTCGCCGATGTCACCGGTGTGCACCCAGCCGTCGGTGTCGATGAGGCCGGCGGTCGCCGCGGAGTTGCGGTGATAGCCCGGCGTCATGATCGGCCCCCGCATGAGCACCTCGTTGTCCTCGCCGAGCATGAGCTCGACGCCCGGGATGGGGCGCCCGACGGTCCCGAGGCGGAAGCCGCCCGGGCCGTTGACGGTGGCGGCCCCGGTCGTCTCGGTCATGCCGTAGACGTCGTAGACCTTGAGGCCCAGGCCCGCCATGAAGCGGGTGACCTCGACCGGCATGGGTGCTGACGCCGACGCCGTCCAGGTGACCTGGTCGAGGCCGAGGAGGAGCTTGAGGAAGCCGAGGATCGTCTCGTCGGCCTTCTGGTAGGCCGCCTCGATCTCGGGCGTCATGACGCCTCCGGTCTCCTGGGCCTCGACCCACGCGAGCGCGGCGGCCATGCACTCCTGGACCATGGCCACGTTGGCTGGGTCGGGGTCGGCCGCGAGCTTGGCGGAGATCCCGGTCTTGATCTTCTCCCACACCCGGGGGACCCCGAAGAATGCGGTGGGGTGCACCTCGCCGAGGGTGGCCAGGAGCTCGGCGGGGTCGCCGATGCAGTAGGTGTGACTGCCCTGGATCTGCGGGCCGTACAGGCTCAGGACGCGCTCGGCGATGTGCGCCAACGGCAGGTAGCTGATCTGGCGCTGACGCCCGACGATCCCGCCTGCCTCTTGGCTGGCGACGACCTCGTAGAGCACGTTGTCGTGCGTCAACTCGACGCCCTTGGGGTTGCCGGTCGTGCCGGAGGTGTAGAGGTAGGTGGCCGGAGAGCTGCCCCTCACGGCGGCTTGGCGCTCGGCGACCGCGTCGGGGTTCTCGGCGCGGTACGCCGCACCCTTGGCCACGAACTCGGCCCAGCTGACGAAGAGCTCGCCCTCGGGCACGGCGTCGTCATCGAGGACCACCACGCGCGCCACGCCCCCGGCGTCGAGGGCTCCGCTCCAGCGCGCCAGGTTGTCGGCGTTCTCGAGGATCGCCACGACCGGCGCGGACTGGCCCGCGATGTAGGTGACCTGGTCGACGGCCAGGGTGTTGTAGATCGACATCGGCACCGCGGCCGCGTTGACGCCGCCCATGTCGGCGACCTGGTGCTCGATGCGGTTGGTCGCCATGATCGCGACGGTGTCACCGATCTGGACGCCCTCGGCAATCAGGCCGGCCGCCACGTCGAGTGCCAGGTCGTACGTCTCGCGCCAGGTCAGGGTGCGCCAGCCCTCCGTGACGTGGTGGCGGTCGGAGTAGGCGGTCTCGTCCGCGAACGCGGCGCTGGTGTCGCGCAGCAGGTCGACCAGGGTGCGCCCTGAGATCTCCTGCTGGATGCGGGCGCGGTCTGCGAGTACGTCGGTCATTGTCGGGCTCCTCGGGGCAGCAGGGGGAGGGTGAATGCTCATTAACCTGATGTGACGTGGCCCACATCATCCCCATGGATGTGAGCCGCGTCACTCGATTGCCCGATTTGTCCCGATACGTGAACGAATTCAGCGCAGACCCGGTTCCGCGGCGCCCTCAGAGCCCCAGCGAACGCCCGATGATCTCCTTCTGGATCTCGGTCGTACCGCCGTAGATCGTCTGGATCCGGCTGTCGGTGTACGCCTTCGAGATCGGGTACTCGCTCATGTAGCCGTACCCGCCGTGCATCTGCACGCCCGCGTCCACGACCTGCTTCTGCAGTTCGGTGGTCCACCACTTCGCCATCGCCGCCAGCGACGGATCGACCTCGCCCGCGTTGAGCTTGAGCACGCAGTCGTTGACGAAGACGCGCGCCACGTGGGCCTGCGTGGCCATCTCGGCGAGGACGAACCGGGTGTTCTGGAACTTCCCGATGGGCTTGCCGAACGCCTCCCGCTCGGTGACGTAGCCCAACGTCAGGTCCACGACGTGCTCGATCGCGGCCACTGCCAGGCACGCGATCGAGACGCGCTCCTGGGGCAGGTTGACCATCAGTGAGATGAAGCCGCTTCCCTCGGCGCCGAGCAGGTTCTCCTTGGGTACGCGTACGTCCGTGAACGACAGCTCAGCCGTGTCCTGGGCGTGGAGCCCCATCTTGGCCAGGTTGCGTCCCCGCTCGAATCCGGCCATGCCGCGCTCGACGACCAGCAGGCTGATGCCCTGGTGCCCCGCCTCGGGGTTGGTGCGCGCGACGACGATCACCAGGTCGGCGTTGATGCCGTTGGAGATGAACGTCTTGGAGCCGTTGAGCACGTAGTGATCACCCGCGTCGACCGCGCTCGTACGGATGCCCTGCAGGTCGGAGCCCGCCCCGGGCTCGGTCATGGCGATGGCTGAGATCAGTTCGCCGCTGACGAGTCCGGGCAGCCAGCGCTGCTTCTGCTCTGGGGTTCCGAGCGAGGAGATGTAGGGAACGATGATGTCGGTGTGGACCGGGAAGCCCACCCCGCTGGCGCCGGCCCTGCCCAACTCCTCGCCGAGCACCATGTTGTAGCGGAAGTCGCTGATCCCCGCGCCCCCGTACGCCTCGTCGACGTCGAAGCAGAGCAGGCCGAGGTCTCCGGCCTTGCGCCACAGGTCGCGGGGCACGATCCCGTCGGCCTCCCACTGCTCGTGGTGCGGCGCGATCTCCTTGTCCACGAAGGCGCGCACGGTGGCGCGGAAGTCCTCGTGCTCGGTCTCCAGGATGGAGGGCCGCGTCAGCGGGTACGCCGGCATCAGGCGGTCCACTCCTTGAGCTTCTCCACGGTCCGCGGGGCGTCGTCGCCGAAGAGGTAGGCGTTGAGGTGGGTGACGCCCGCGTCGGCGAACGCGGCGAGGCGCTCCTTGACGTACGACTCCGGTCCGACGAGGTTGGCGGCCTCGAGCCATTCGAGCGGGACCTCGGCCTCGGCCTCCTTCTTCTTGCCGGACAGGTAGAGGTCCTGGATCTTCTCTGCGGCCTCCTCGTAGCCGTACGCGCGGGCGACGTCGTTGTAGAAGTTCTTGCCGCGTGCGCCCATGCCGCCCACGTACAGGGCGAAGAGGGGGCGGACGAAGTCGAGCATCGCCTTGGTCTCGGGACCCTCGCCGATGGCGACGAGGCCGCCCGCGGTGACCTGCAGCGGTCCGAGGTCGGCGCTGCGGCGGGCGGTGCCGGCGCGCAGGGCCTCGCCCCACACGAGGTCGGCGCGCTCGGGGTGGAAGAGGTGGGGGATCCAGCCGTCGGCGATCTCGGCGGCCTGCTCGACGTTCTTGGGGCCGAGGGCCGCGATCCAGATCGGGATGGTGTCGCGCTCGGGCTTCGTCAGCAGCTTGAGCGGCTTGCCGAGGCCGGTGACGGCGCCGTGCTCCTTGTCGAGGGGGAGCGTGAACTCGCCCTCGCCGGTGAGTGGCTCACGCTTGAGGCCGCGGCGGATCAGGTCGATGACCTCAGCGGTGCGCTTGAGGGGGCGCTTGTAGGGCACGCCGTGGAACCCCTCGATCACCTGCGGGCCGGACGCGCCCAGGCCGAGGATGGCGCGGCCTCCGGTGACGTTGTCGAGGCCCGCGGCGGTCTGCAGCAGGGCGCCCGGGGTGCGGGAGAAGATGTTGAGGATCGCCGAGCCGATCTCGACCGTGGAGGTCTTGGCGGCGAGGTAGCCCATCAGCGTGGGGGAGTCGAAGCCGTACGCCTCTGCCACCCAGACCGTGTCGAGGCCGGCCTTCTCGAGGGCGGTCACCTGGTCGGCCGCGGTGCGCGGGTTGCCGTCGTACTGGAGCATGGTCGAGATCTTCATGACCAGACTGTGACACCGGCGCTGTCACGACTGCAAGGGTTCCGGGCAACCTATGCACTTTGTTGCAAGAAGTCAGGCTTTGCCGTGCCAGGAGTCCCACAGCGCCGCGTACGAACCGCGCGCGGCCACGAGGTCGTCGTGCGACCCGAACTCCGCGATCCGGCCATCCTCGACCACGGCCACCCGGTCTGCATCGTGCGCCGAGAACAGCCGGTGCGCGATCGCGATGACCGTACGCCCGTCGAGCACCGCGGACAGCGACCGCTCCAGGTGCCGTGCGGCGCGTGGGTCGATCAGGGAGGTGGCCTCGTCCAGGACCAGCGTATGCGGGTCGGCGAGCACCAGCCGGGCCAGCGCAATCTGCTGCGCCTGGGCCGGCGTCAACGCGAGCCCGCCCGACCCCACGAGCGTGTCGAGACCCGCCGGCATCGCCCGCACCCACTCGTGGGCATCCACGGCGCCGAGCGCGGCATGGATCTGCTCGTCGGAGCAGCCCGGGGCGGCGAGTTCGAGGTTCTCGCGCAGGGTCCCGACGAAGACGTGGTGCTCCTGGGTCACCAGCGCGACGTGGCCGCGCAGATCCTCCAGCGGGAGGTCGACCAGGCCGACGCCGCCGACGGTCACGGCCCCGCTGCCCGGCGGGTGGATGCCGGCGAGCAGACGCCCCAGCGTCGACTTGCCCGCGCCTGAGGGGCCGACCATCGCGATCCGTTCGCCCACCCCCACGTCGAGGTCGATGCCGTGCAGCACGTCGCGACCGGAGCCGTACGCGAACCGCACGTCGCGCGCGTCGATCTTCTCGGAGTCGGGCACCTCGCCCGTGGCCTCGCGGTCGTCGGGAACCTCGGCGACGCCGAGCAGGCGGGCCAGGGAGGCGCCACCGAGCTGGAGTTCGTCCAGGATCTGCACGATGCGACCCACGGGGTCGATCAGCATCTGGGTGTAGAGCGTCGCGGCGGTGACCGCGGCCAACGACACCTCGCCGCGCGCGTACAGCCAGCCGCCCAGCAGCAGCGTGGCGACCATGGGCAGCAGGTAGGCCGACTCGACGACGGGGAAGAAGATCGTGCGCAGCCGCAGCGTGTAGCGCTCGGCGCGGAACGACTCGGCGATGTCCTCGTCGGCCTGACGTACGCGGTCCTGCCCGAGCCCGAGGGCCTCCACTGTCCGGGCGCCTTCGACGGTCTCGGTGAGCGAGGTCGTGATGCGGGAGTAGGTGGCGCCCTCCCACTGGTAACCCTCGCGAGCCCGAGCGAGGTACCAACGCGTCGCGAGCACCACCGGAGGCACGACCAGCAGGCAGGGCAGCATGACCCACCACCCCACCGAGACCGCCGCCACGAGCGTGAGGACAGCGGTCACGGCGCCCACGACGAACTCCGGCGCCGCCCAGCGCACCGACCAGCCGAGTTGGTCCACGTCCCGGCTCGTACGGGTCAGCAGGTCGCCCGATCCTGCCGCCTCCACGGTGGAGACGGGCAGCGCGAGCGTGGACTCCACGAACTCCTCCCGCAGGCTCGCGAGCACCTCCTCGCCGAGCACCTGGCTGCGCAGCCGGGCGTAGCGAGTCAGGATGGTCTGCAACAGCAGGAAGCCCGCCAGGATCAGCGCGAGGCGGTTGACGTAGGCCATCGTGGTGCCGTCGGTGACAGCCTCGACGAGGTCGCCGAGCAGGCGCGGCGCCGCGAGTCCAGCGGCGGCGGAGAGCACGTGGAGGACCACCACGCTCCACAGCAGTCGCGGGTGCCGGCGCGCGAGCACGCCGACGTAGCGGCGTACGGCCGCGGTGTCCGCGATGGGCAGGGCAGTGGTGGTGCTCATCGGGCGACCTCCTCGGGGTCGAGGGGGGCGATCTCGGCGTCTGTCTCGGGGGCGACCTCACGCGTGACGACGGCGGCGTACGCCGGGTGCGAGGCCAACAGGTCCGCGTGGGTGCCGACGGCCGTGACGCGCCCGTCGACGAGGAAGGCGACCTCGTCGACCGCATCGAGGAGGAGTGGGCTCACCGTCGTGACGACGGTCGTACGTCCGGCGCGGTGCGCGCGCAGCCGGGCGGCGATGCGGGCCTCGGTGTGTGCGTCGACCGCCGAGGTCGGCTCAACGAGGACCAGGACCTCGGGGTCGGCGGTCAGGGCGCGCGACAGCACGAGGCGCTGGCGCTGCCCGCCGGAGAACGCCCGGCCCTTCTCGGCGACGACCTCGTCGAGACCTGCCGCCAGTGCCTCGAGGACGTCGTGGGCGGAGGCCGTGTCCAGGGCGCGGCCGAGGTCGGCGGTGCCGGTGGGGTCGAGGACGTCGGCCAGACGCCCCGCGAACAGCTGCGAGCCGGTGTCGGAGACCAGGATGTGCTCGCGTACGCGGGCCAAGGACAGCTCGGTGAGGGGCACCGAGCCCAGCCTCACCTCTGGGTCCGGGTCGGGCGCGCAGAGGCCGAGCCGGTCGGCCAGGAGCGCGGAGTCGTCGGGCTGCTCGCTGACGATGGCGACGAACGTCCCCGGGCGCACCCGCAGGCCGCTGCGGGCGTCCGCCAGCTCGGCCTCGGGGCCGGGGAAGTCGGCCGGGTGGGCAGGCTCGTACGCGTCGGGTTCGAGTCGCAGGACGGTGACCACGCGCCGGGCGGCGACGCGAGCGCGGATGAGCTTGTTGGCGTACTCGGTCGCGGTGCGCAGCGGGATCATCAGGAAGGCGGAGTAGCCGTAGAAGGCGACGAGTTCGCCGGCCGTGATGTCGCCCTGCACGGCGTAGCGGGCGCCGAGCCAGACGACGAGGACGACGAAGACGCCGGGCAGGAAGACCTGCAGCGCATCCAGCACCGACTGCACCCGGGCGAGGGTGATGCCGGCGTCGCGGGTGGCCTGGGACTCGCGGCGGTAGCGCGCGGCGAAGACCTGCTCACCGCCGATGCCGCGCAGCACCCGCAGGCCCCCGACGATGTCGCTGGCCGTGTTGGCGAGCTCGCCCTGCAGGTGTCGTTGGTGGGCGCTGCGCGCCTGCAGCGGCCGCAGGACCGGGCCGATGAGGACCATCAGCAACGGGACGCCGACCAGCACCACCAGCCCCAGCGTCACCGAGGTCTGCAGCAGGATCACCGAGACCAGCAGGAACGACACGACCGCGCCGGTGAAGCGGGCCGAGACGTCCATCGCCTGCCCGAGGTGGGACAGGTCGCTGGTGCCGATGGCGACCACCTCGCCGGTGGAGACCTTGCGGGGCAGGGCGCCGCCGAGTCGTACGGACTGGCGGGTGACGAGCTGGACGGTGCGGTAGGCCGCGATGAGCCAGTTCGTGACCGCGAACCGGTGCCGCAGGATGCCCGCCACCGCCGCCGCAACGCCCACGGCGAGCAGGCAGCCGGTCCACAGCAGGAGGGCGTCGGGGTCCTTCGCGGCGACGCCGAGGTCGATCGCGCGCCCGATCATCGCGGGCATCAGGGCGAGCCCCGCCATCGCGACCACCCCGAAGAACATTCCCCCCAGCAAGGTCCGCCACTGGCCCCGGGCCAGCCACCACAGGAACGCCTCGGGCGATCGGGTCGTGGGGGTTCCGGGATCGGCGTGAGGCAGGTGATGCACCGGTCCACGGTACGTAGCCGCGCGCCCCGGAGCGAATCGTTTCAGGTGGCGTGGCCCGCGCCCCAGACGTCCGACGACCTGTCGCCGTGCGTTCACCCCTGCGCCATCGCACGGCCCGCTCGCGGCAGCACGCTCGGGGCATGACGGAGCTGTTCCACCTCCCGCTTCCCCGACGCCGGGCGCAGGTCCCGCTCGTCGTGGAGCCCAGCGTCGTCGCCCACCGCGGCGCCAGTGGCGTACGGCCCGAGCACACGCTGGCCGCCTATCGTACGGCCATCCGCATGGGGGCCGACGCCATCGAGTTGGACCTCGTGTCCACGGCCGACGGGGTCCTGATCGCTCGCCACGACGCCGAGCTGTCCGCCACGACCGATGTCGCCGCTCATCCGCAGTTCGCGCACCGCCACGCCACGAAGGTCGTCGACGACGTGACGATGACGGGCTGGTTCGTCGAGGACTTCACCCTCGCCGAGGTCAAGCAACTCACCTGCCGCGAGCGGTTTCCGCGGCTGCGGCCTGGCAACGTCGTCCACGACGGCACCGAGGGCATCCCCACCCTGTCGGAAGTGCTGGCCATGGTGGCCGCCGAATCGATCATGGCGGGGCGCGCTGTCGGCCTGCTGCTCGAACTCAAGCACGCCTCCCGCTTCGCCGCCCTCGGCCTGGACCTCGCCGGGCCGCTGCTGCGCGAGCTCGCCCGCCACGGCCACGACCGCGGGTGGTCACCGGTGAGCGTGATGAGCTTCGAACCGACCGTCCTGCGCGAGCTCGCGGGCCGCACCCGGGTCGGGCTGATCCAACTCCTCGACGTCGGCCTCGGCGGGCCAGCGGACCTGGTGGACGAGACGGACAGCTGGACGTGGGCCGAGCTCGCCACGCCGCGTGGACTCGACTGGATCGACGCGTACGCCGATGGCATCGGCGCCCACAAGACCCTCGTCCTGCCGCGGGATGAGCGGGGGAGGGTCTCGGAGCCGTCAGCGCTGGTGGGGCTGGCCCACGAGCGCGGCATGACGGTCCACGCGTGGACGCTGCGCGCCGAGAACCGGTTCCTGCCCACCAACGCCCGCCGCGGGTCCGACCCGCACGCGCACGGTGACCTCGCGCTGGAGGCGACATGGCTGCTCGACGCCGGGGTGGACGGTCTGGTGACCGACCACCCCGACGTCGTGCTCTCGGCGCGCGCGGCGCGCGTCAGTGGGCCGCGGCCTGGCGAGCCCGGCGTCGCGGCGCGACGATGACGGCGATGAGGCCAGCGATCCCCGCGCCCAGCCACGGCAGCGGCGTGAGCCAGCGCAGGTCATCGGAGTCCGCGGACCCGGTGACGTAGAGGGCCCAGATCACCACGATGCCGAGGAAAGCCACCCCCATCACCAGGTGGCCGATGCTGACGGGGTGCCGTCCCGAGGTGCGCGAGGGCGGGTCCGCCGGGGCGTCCTCCTCGTACGCGCTGGTGGGTTCGGGCGCCTCGTCGGCGCTCGGCAGGTCGGAGGTCGCGTCGAAGGGAGTCGTGTCGTCGTTCATTGGGTGCTCCTCAGCGGTTCTCGACGACGACGTCGCCGATGCCCAGGGTGATGGTGAGTTCGAGGTCAGGGGCCTCTGCGCGGTCCTGGCCGGAGGACTGGCTGGTGCCCAGACCGGAGGTGTATTCGCCGAAGACGTTGCTCTCGCCGACACCGACCTCGACGCTGCTGTCCACATCGAGCCCCCCGGGGACGATGACGACCACCTCGCCGGCACCCCCGTTGATCTCGATGCTGCGGCCGTCGAGGGCCTCGAGGTCGCGGACCTCGCGCAGGTCCAGGATGAACTGTCCGACGTGCATCTCGTAGGAGTCGGCGACCTGCGAGGCAGAGGTCGGCACCGCGAGGATGTCGTCCTCCTCGAAGCGTTCGGCCGCAGTGGTGATCCCGAGCCCGATGGCGAGGACGAGGCCGAGGGCGATGAGGCCGCCGGCGCGGCCCCAGAAGGAGCCGAGCAGGAGCATCAGCGCGGTGACGCCGAGCGCGAGGGCGGGGTAGGCGGAGTTCGCCACATCAGCCCCGGCGACGTCGATGATGCCCAGCACGCCGACCGCGGTGGCGATCAGAGCCACGGTGACTCCGAACAGGAGCGGGCCGCGGCGCCGGGGGTTCGGCGGGCGGACGTACGAGGGAGCCGGGGGAGGCGGCGGCACCGGCGCCCACTGATGGGTCGACCCAGGGCCCTGCGGCGGCTGGCTTGGCGAGGAGTACGGGCCTGTGGAGGAGTACGGGCCTGTTGAGGCGTACGGGGCCGCCGGCGCGGAACCGCTGGCGTACGGCATCGTCACCGACGCGTCGGGCGAGGCGCCCGCAGCGGGTGTGGCTGCGGCGGGGGACCCGTACGCGGAAGGTGCGTGGGCAGACGGTCCGTACGCAGGAGGACCGTAGGCGGGGGGACCGTAGGCCGGGGTGCCGTGCGGGGGAGCGCCGTACCGCGGGGTGCTGCTCTGGCTCGAACGGCTCGTCACCAGCATCACGACCGCGACGATGATGGCGACCGGCCACAGCCACCACAGGCCGTTGCCGGAACCGGTGACGACCGACAGCAGCACCAGGCCCGCGACGCCGCCACCGATGATGACGGCCACCGTACGGCTGCGCTCGTCCAGGCCGAGCGGTCGGGCAGGAGAGCCGTCTTCGGGGAGCAACGCCCACAGCACCAGGTAGAGCAGCAGGCCGGCGCCGCCGAACAGCGCCATCACGACGAGGCAGACCCGCACGATGATCGGGTCGATGTCCAGCTGCTTGGCCAGGCCGCCCGCCACACCCGCGATGTGCCGGTCGGTGGTGCTGCGTCGCAGCGAGGAGAGGTCCCGCATCTGGGACGTGGTGACTCGAGGCCCGCCCTGAGGCGGTGCCTCCGGGCCGGGGCCGGCGTGCTGCTGGCCCGGTCCGGGCTGCTGGGGAGGTGTTGCGTTGTCCATGGCTCCACTCTTGCCGCGTGGGTGGCTGCGCACCATCGGGGACGACCCTGACGCACCCCGGCTGTCCCCGGACGCACCTCAGGGTCAGCTCGGGGTCGATCCTGCTGTGCCGGGTGGGCCGGTGCTGGGACGATGGAACCACGATGAGCAGTACGCAACCCCCTCCCTACGCCCCACCGGGCCCGCACGCAGGCGCTGTCCCGCCTGCTGTGAGGCGCGCCTACCGCGACTCCACGGCGCCCGTCATCGGCGGTGTCGCCGCCGGGTTGGCGCGACACCTGGGCATCGCCCTGCTGTGGGTGCGCGTCTTCTTCGTCGCGACCGCGCTGCTCAGCGGGCTGGGGATCGCGCTGTACGCCGGCCTGTGGATGTTCCTGCCCTCGGACCGGGTCCTCGACGACGGGCCCCCGGGGCTGGCGAGCGCCACCCGTGGCGGCCGGCGTCCCGGAACCCGTCGCGTCATGGCCGATGCCGGGCCGGCGATCGCGCTCGGCGCGCTCATGTTCGGCGTGGTGCTCATGGCGAGCAGCATCCTGGGTGCCGGGATCCTGTTCTGGCCGGTGGTGCTGGGCGTCGTGGGGATCGCGCTGCTGTGGCGCCAGGCCGACGAGGCACAGCGGGAGCGCCTTCTGGACTCCAGCGGGCGCATCGACCCGGTGCGGGCGATCTTCGGCTCGGGTGGCTGGGCCTCGTACGGTCGGGTCGCCGCAGGCGTGGGACTCGTCGTCACGGCGCTGGCGGTCTTCGCCCTGACCATGGGGCCGATGGGCAGCGTCGGGCCCGTGCTCGCGGCGACGCTGCTCGGCATCGCTGGGCTCGGGCTCGTCGTGGGGCCCTGGGTGGTGCGCCTCATCAGCGATCTGGGCTCCGAGCGGGAAGCGCGCGTACGCAGCGAGGAGCGCGCCGACGTGGCAGCCCACCTGCACGACTCAGTCCTCCAGACCCTGGCCCTGATCCAGAAGAACGCCCACGATGCGACGAAGGTCGCCCAGTTGGCGCGCGCCCAGGAGCGCGACCTGCGCAGCTGGCTCTTCGAGTCCGATGCGGCCGAGGGCGCGACGGTGGCCAGCGTCCTCAAGGCCACTGCCGCTCGGGTCGAGGAGGACTACCCGGTGAGCGTCGACGTCGTCACCGTCGGCGACGCTCCGTACGGGGAAGCGGTGCGCCCGATCTGCGACGCGGCCCGCGAGGCAGTGGTCAACGCGGCCAAGCACGCGGGGGTGAGTCGCGTCGACGTCTACGCCGAGGCGGGGGCGGAAGCCATCGAGATCTTCGTCCGGGACCGGGGCGTCGGGTTCGACGTCGACGCCGTGGCGAGCGACCGGCAGGGCGTTCGTGGCAGCATCGTGGACCGGATGCAGCGGCACGGCGGGACGGCCGAGGTGCGGTCGGTGCCCGGACAAGGGACAGAGGTGCGGCTCAGGATGCCGCTCGAGACGCAGGAGGACGACCGTGGGTGAACAGCGGCAAGCCGTACGGGTTGTCATCGTGGATGACCACGCGATGTTCCGGGCCGGGGTCCGTGCCGAACTGACCGAGGCCGGGGCGGGTGCCATCGACATCGTCGCCGAGGCTGCCGATGTCGATGCGGCCGTCGCCGCAGTGGCCGCGCACCACCCTGATGTGGTGCTGCTGGACGTGCACCTTCCCGGCGGTGGCGGCGTGGAGGTCATGCGCCGGATGCCTTCCCCGCAGGCGCGCTACTTGGCGTTGAGCGTCTCCGACGCTGCAGAGGACGTGATCGGAACGATCCGGGGCGGCGCCCGCGGGTACGTCACCAAGACCATCACCGGCGTCGAACTGGTCGACGCGATCGTCCGCGTGGCAGACGGCGATGCTGTCTTCTCGCCGCGTCTGGCCGGCTTCGTACTCGACGCCTTCGCCGGGTCGATCGAGGTCGCGGCCGTCGACGAAGACCTCGACAGGCTCACCGAACGCGAGCGCGAGGTCATGCGCCTCATCGCTCGGGGGTACGCCTACAAGGAGGTCGCCAAGGAACTGTTCATCTCGGTCAAGACCGTGGAGACCCACATGTCCTCGGTGCTGCGCAAGCTGCAACTGTCCTCGCGTCACGAACTGACGCGCTGGGCCTCCGACCGCCGCCTCCTGTGAGCGGGCTGGCGGGGCACGAGTCACACCCTCCGGTTTTCCCGACAATGTGTCGACACCCGCTAGTCTGGCGGGCATGAACACTGTCGGGCTCATCCTGCTGTTCCTGCACATCCTCGGCTTCGCGGCCCTGCTCGGCGGCCTGCTCGCCCAGGCGCGTGACGCGGAGAAGAAGATCACCCCCGTGATCCGCGACGGCGTCGGCACCGCGTTCCTCGCCGGCGTCTTCCTCGTCGGCATCCTCGAGGCCGGCGACGGCTCGGTGAACCACGCCAAGATCGGCGTGAAGTTCGCCGTCACCCTCGTACTGCTGGTGCTCGTGATGGCCAACATGCGCAAGCCCAAGATCCCCAACGGCCTCTACTGGGCCCTGACTGGCCTGACCGTCCTCAACATCGGCCTCGCGCTGTTCTGGAGCGCCAAGCACGGCTACTGATCCTGGCGCCCCAGACGAACCCGGCTTCGTTGGGCCCGCGTCATACGAACCCGTACGTACTGGTGCGGGAATGTATGACGGGTGGCTGGCGTACGTGGGTTTGTATGACGCAGCGCCGGCCGGTCGGGGTCACTGCCACTGACCGGTGGCTTCCGTCATACGAATCGGCCGGTCCGGGGCCCGCGTCATACGAACTGGCTCGTGCTCTGCCCGCGTCATACGAACCCGAACGTATAGGTGCGGGTTCGTATGACGGTTGGCTGGCGAACGCGGGTATGTATGACGCTGGCCGAACCACGCGGGCGTGTATGACGGACGCCCGGCGTACGCGCCTTTGTATGACGCTCCGCAGCCCACCTCCGACAGGTGAGGTACGGCCAGCCCAACGCCAGTCGGGCCACACAGCGCCAGGCCGTACGAATCGGTGCCGAGGCTGTCGTCAGGCCGGCAGCAGCCCGCCTGGATGGCCTACTCGTCGCCGCCGCGCAGGGAGTAACTGCGCAACCGGTCCCCGGCGAACCAGACGCCTCCCACCACGACCAGGGTCGAGGCGAGGAGTGCCCACCACAAAGTGATGTCGGGCCCGTCGAGTGGCCGGTGCAGGGCGTACGCCAGTCGCTGTCCCCACTGGTGCACGCTCAGCCAGGCGATGCCGCTCAGGACGTTGCCGAGCGTGCCCTCCCAGATCAGGGTGTAGAGCAGACCCACGATCACGGCACCGCGCAGCGTGGCGCTCAGCGCGAGGAAGCCCGCCGTGTACGTGATCGCCGAGAGACCAGCGCCGGCCGCCGCAGCGAAGGATGCGCTGGGTTCGTCGGGGTGGACGACGAGGCCGATCACGAGCAGGGGGAGGACCCCCATGACGAGGGTGGACGCGGCGGCCACGACGTACTTGCTCAGCGCGACTGAGTATCGGTTGACCGGCTTGGCGAGCAGGTACACGATCGAGCCGTCATCCATCTCCGGTCCCAGCACGGACGAGGCCGCGATGAGGGCCATCAGGGGCACGAGGATCGAGACCCCGAGGCCCATCAAGGTGCTCCATGCCGCCTCCGGGTCACCCGTCATGGCGCGTACGAGCAGCGCGATCAGGCTCAGACAGACGGGAAACGCCACGAACAGCCAGAACCGGCGGCGGCCCAGCAGAGCGCGGAAGGCGAGGGACGTGATCGTCGCGTTCATCGGGCCACCAGGTAGGAGAAGACACTTTCGAGGGACTCATCGCTGGGGGAGACCTCGAGCAGGACGACATCGTCTGCTCTGGCCCACCCGGGAAGCCCGGCCGCGAAGGATCCCAAGTCGCTCACCTGCACGGCCAGACCCTCGTGGGCATCGAGGGTGACGCCGCGTACGGAGGACTCGCCCATGAGGCGCGAGGCGAGGCGTCGATCGTCGGAGGAGCGCAGCAGGTATTGAACCGGCCGGTCTGTCATCAGCCGTCGGATCGCCCCGAAATCGCCGGACGCCGCGTGGCGTCCTGAGACGACCACCTCGATGTGGCGGGCGAGTCGCTCCACCTCTTCCAAGATGTGTGAGCTGAACAGGATGGTGCGCCCCTCCTCACCCATGCGACGCAGCAGATCCATGAGTTGCATCCGCTGGCGTGGGTCGACGCCGTTGAAGGGCTCGTCGAGGAGCAGCACTGAGGGCCCGTGGACGAGGGCCGCAGCGATCTTGACGCGCTGCCGCATGCCCTTGGAGTACGTGTCGATACGGCGGTCTGCAGGCTCGACCATGTCGACCAGGTCGAGGGCTGCCTGCGTGGCCGCCTTCGCGTCGGGCATCCGGTGCAGGTCGGCATTGGCGCGGACGAACTGTCGCCCGGTCAGGTAGCCGAAGCTGATCTCGCGCTCCGGCACCAACCCGAGGTGGCGGTACGTCTCGGTGTTGCGCCACACGGCGCGGCCGTCGAGCTCGACGGTGCCAGCGGACGGCGCGAGGAACCCCGACATCATCGCCATCAGGGTCGTCTTGCCGGCGCCGTTGGGACCCAGCAAGCCGGTCACGCCGGGGCCGATCCGCATGGAGACGTCGTTGACCGCCACGACGTTGCCGAACCACCGCGAGACGCCGGTGAGAACCAGTTCAGACATCAGCGACCTGCCTTTCGGAAGCGCAGCACCAGGAGCCAGCAGCACAGGCCGGTCAGGATCAGGCCCACCACCCCGTACGCGCCGGCCCCGCTCGCAGTCAGGGGCGCCATCACTTCGTTGTCCGCCCCCATCGCCTCACCGATGCCCAGGGTCAGGGTCCAGGGTGAGAACAGGCCTGCCAACTCGCCGACGCGCGCGATGTCTTCCTCGTAGGCGATGAGCTGGATCGTGACGACCACCAGCGTGCCGAACACGAGCAGCAGGATTGAGGCGACCACGGCCATGCCGCGGCGCAGGGCGACGCTGGAGATGAGACCCGTCAGGCCGGCCAGGAAGGCGCTGAGCAGCAGGATCGCGGGCACCCCTCGCAACAGGAGGCCGGTCTGCTCGGAGACATCGGCGCCGGCCAGGAGCGCGCCGCCGTACAGCACGAGCTGCGGGACTGCGATGAACAGCAGGCACGCCGTCGCCAGCGACGCCCACCGGGTCAACGCAAACGCAGCGGGGCTCAGCGGGCGGGCGAGGTAGAGGACGATGGAGCGGTGACGCAGGTCGCGTGAGAAGAGGACCGGGGCCTGAGAGGCCACGAAGATGCTCATCAGCCACTGGACCTGGTCGGTGAAGGAGAGGTACGACAGTGGCAGCGACGTCGACCCGGTGACCGACATGACGCCCACGATGATCACGACCGGGCCCAGCGTGAGGGCAGCCATGATGGCCGGCAGGATCTTCGAGCGCGTCGACCGGCCGAGGCCGAAGACGTGGCGCAGCCCCGTGAGGTAGAGCGAGAGGGCGATGCGCCCCGAAGACTCGCGGGTGCCGGAGTAGTGGCGGTAGCCGATGTCGTGGATGACGCCGCCGGGTGACTCGCTCATGCCGCCCCTCCTGCGGTGAAGATGTCCTCGAGGTGGCCCTGGTCGGGCTGGAGGCGTACGAGGGCGAGGCCCAGGTCATCGGCGAGGTCGCGGATGGTGCGGTGCACGTCGGATCCTGGCGGCGGTGGGTCGACCACGACCACGGCCCCACGGGGACGACAGGAGAACCCGGCCGCCGCGAGGGCCTCCCCGAAGCGATCACGCGCTTCGGGACCGCCGAGGACCTCGACCAGCAGCGCACCGGTGACGTCGAGGAACTCGCTGGTCGCCGAGGACCGCAACAGGTGGCCGCCGTCGAGGACGACGACGTGGTCGCTGATCTTCTCGAGCTCCCCGAGCAGGTGAGAGGTGACCACGACGGGGATCTGGAACTCGGTGCCGATGCGCCGCACCAGCCGGAGCATGTCGCGACGCGACGCGGGGTCGAGCCCGTTGGTCGGCTCGTCGAGGAAGACGAGGCGGGGATCGTGAACGAGCGCTTGGGCGAGCTTGGCGCGCTGCTTCATGCCGGTCGAGTAGCCGCCCAGGGGGCGGTAGCGCTCCTCGTCGAGACCGACCTGGCGCAGCACGTCGGCGGCGCGTTCGCGGGCGGTGGCGTGCGGGATGCCGCTCATGCGTGCCATGTGGACGACGAAGTCGCTGGCGCTCACGTCCGGCGGCAGGCAGTCGTGCTCGGGCATGTATCCGACGATGCGCCGGATCTCGTCCGCCTCGCCCGCGATGTCGTGGCCGAGAACGGTGGCCGAGCCGCGCGTGGGCGTCTGGAGCCCGAGCAGGATCTTGATCAGGGTCGACTTGCCCGCGCCGTTGGCGCCCACCAGGCCAGTGACGCCCGGCCCCACCTCGAGGTCCAGGTCGGTGAGCGCCTGGACGCGCCCGAAGTCCATCGTCAGGCCGGTGGTCGTGATCACCGGCGGCGCGTCATGAGCCTCGGAATTCATGCGCTCGACCCTAACGGGTGCCACCGACGGTTCCGTACGTTCCACAGGCCCGCCGGGAGTGTCAGCGCTGGCCCGTAGGCTTGCCGTCCGATGAGCACACTGTTCCCTGTCCCCGGTTCGCGCCCTCGTCCCGACGACTCTCCCGAGACTCCAGCGCGCGCGTCCTCACCGAGCGCCGAGCAGCTGCTTGACGGCCTCAACGAGCCCCAGCGCGCCGCCGTCACCCACGTGGGCGCTCCGCTGCTCGTGGTGGCCGGCGCGGGGTCGGGCAAGACACGGGTGCTGACGCGCCGGATCGCCTGGCTCATCGGCCAACGCAAGGCTCACCCGGGTTCCATTCTGGCCATCACCTTCACCAACAAGGCTGCGGCCGAGATGAAGGCGCGCGTCGAGGACCTCGTCGGTCGCCGCGCCCGCATGATGTGGGTCTCGACCTTCCACTCCGCCTGCGTACGCATCCTGCGCAAGGAGATCGACCGGCTGGGCTTCAAGTCCAACTTCTCGATCTACGACGCCGCCGACTCGAAGCGGCTGATGACGCTGGTCCTGCGCGACCTCGAGCTCGACCCGAAGAAGTACCAACCGGGGCCGGTGCTCCACTGGGTGTCGGACCACAAGAACGAGCTGCGTGACCACGAGGAGGCCGCCAAGGACGTCCGCAACTCGTTCGAGGAGGCGTACGTCGCCGCCTACAAGGAGTACCAGCGCCGGTTGCAGGCCGCCAACGCCCTGGACTTCGACGACCTGATCATGACGACGGTCCACCTGTTCCAGGCCTACCCCGATGTCCTCGACAACTACCGCCGCCGCTTCCGGCACGTGCTGGTCGACGAGTACCAGGACACCAATCACGCCCAGTACTCCCTCATTCACCAGCTGTGCGGCCGCACCTTCGACGAGCATGCTCCCCAGATCAGCGAGCCCAGCGAGCTGATGGTCGTGGGCGACGCCGACCAGTCGATCTATGCCTTCCGCGGCGCCGACATTCGCAACATCCTCGACTTCGAGAAGGACTTCAGCGACGCCGAGACCGTTCTGCTGGAGCAGAACTACCGCTCGACGCAGACGATCCTGACTGCCGCCAACGCCGTCATCGAGAACAATCGCGGCCGCACCCCCAAGCGGCTGTGGTCGGAGGCCGGCGACGGAGTTCGGATCGTTGGCTACGTCGCCGACAACGAGCACGACGAGGCACGCTTCGTCTCCGAGGAGATCGACACGCTGGGCGACACCGCAGGCGTACGCCCCGGCGACGTGGCCGTGTTCTACCGCACCAACGCCCAGTCCCGGGTGTTCGAGGAGATCTTCATCCGGACGGGGCAGCCCTACAAGGTCGTCGGCGGCGTCCGGTTCTACGAGCGCCGCGAGGTGCGGGACGCGCTGGCGTACCTGCGGGTGCTGGTGAACACCTCCGACGAGATCTCGCTCAGACGCATCCTCAACACGCCCAAGCGGGGCATCGGGGACCGCGCCGAGGCCTGCGTCCAAGCGTTGGCGGAGCGGGAGCGGATCACGTTCTGGGAGGCGCTCCAGCGGGCTGATCAGGCGCCAGGACTGGCGACCCGCTCACTCAAGAACGTCCAGGCGTTCGTCGCGATCATGACCGAGTTGCAGTCGATGGTCGACGCCGACGAACGTCCCGACGTGATCCTCGAGTCCGTGCTCGATCGCAGCGGCCTGTTGGCCGAGCTGGAGGACAGCGACGACCCGCAGGATGACACCCGGGTGGAGAACCTGGCCGAGCTCGTGGCTGTCGCACGCGAGTTTGCCGAGGACCCGCAGGCCGGGCCGTCGGCGGACCCCGCCGAGGTCGAGGCGGGCACGGTGACGGTGGGCCTGGGGGACTTCCTCGAGCGCGTGGCGCTGGTGGCCGACAGCGACCAGATCCCCGACCAGGACGACGAGGGCGGCGTCGTGACCATGATGACTCTCCACACCGCCAAGGGTCTGGAGTTCCCCGTCGTCTTCCTCACCGGCTTGGAGGACGGCGTCTTCCCGCACCAGCGGTCGCTGGGCGACCAGCCCGAGCTCGAGGAGGAGCGCCGTCTCGCGTACGTCGGCCTCACCCGCGCCGAGAAGCGGCTCTACGTGTCCCGGGCGATGGTCCGCTCCGCGTGGGGGGCGCCCTCGCACAACCCGGCTTCCCGCTTCCTCGATGAGCTGCCGGTCGACCTTGTCGACTGGCGACGTACGGCACCCGAGATGGCGCAGTGGAACCGGCGCGACCTGTCCGGGGGACTGCGTGGCTCGACGGGCAGCCCGACTGCCGCTGGACGGCGCAACTTCACGTCGCAGGCGTTGCGCGCCGACGCTGCGGCCAAGGCGAAGGCGCCCCGCGAGATCCCCTCGCTCGCCCCGGGCGACAGGGTTCAGCACGACTCCTTCGGCCTCGGGACGGTCGTGAGCGTCGAAGGCGTCGCTGACAAGTCGGTCGCCTCGATCGACTTCGGTTCCTCGGGAGTCAAGCGCCTGCTGCTGCGCTACGCGCCCGTCGTCAAGCTCTGATCCACCAGCGATACAACGCACGAGGCCCCGAGTCACATGACTCGGGGCCTCGTGGCGAAGCGTGGATCAGGGCTGGACGCCGTGCTCGATCAACGCCGAGTACGGGTTGATCGGATCGCCGCCGCCGGGGCGCACCTCGAGGTGGAGGTGGTTGCCGGTGGAGTTGCCGGTGGAGCCGACGTTGCCGATGGCCTGGCCGCCGGTGACGCGGTCGCCGACGGAGACCTGGTAGGCCGACTGGTGGCAGTACCAGATCTCGGTGCCGTCATCGAGGGTCAGCACCGTCTTCTCGCCGTAGCTGCCGTCGTACCCGGTCGAAGTGATGGTGCCGTTGGCGATCGCGACGATCTCGGTGCCGTACGGGGCCGAGAAGTCGAGGCCGGTGTGCACGGTCGACCACAGGTAGCTCGACTGGCCGAAGGTCGCGGTCAGGCGGTAGCCGACGAGCGGGAGAACCCACTGGTTCTTCTCGATGGTCGCTGCGCGCTTGTCGGCGGAGACGTTGATCTTGCCGAGGGCCTCTGCCTGCTTGGCGGCCTGCTCCTCGATCTCGGCGGTGAGCTCTTCGTCAGTGAAGGCGACGTCGGAGACGACTCCGCGCTCGCCGCTGCGACTCACGACAGCGCTGCGGCCGGAGAGGACGTCGGAGGCCTTGGGGGACGCCGAGACGTTGGCGGAGGCGAGCGACGCCTTGTCGCTCAGCGAGCCGATCGCGTCCGGGTTGGTGAAGGCGACAGCGCCGCCAGCGGCGACCGCCAGCAGCGTCACGCCAGCGACCAGCGGCGCCGAGGGCAGAAGAGAGGGGAGTGAGGCGGTCAGGGGCCTGCGCGAGGGCGCCGCGGCGCGGCGCTTGCCCGGAACGCTGGTCCCCACCACAGTGGCTGCCGAGGTGTCGCGGCTGGGGCCGCGCTCTGCTCGGTGGTTGCCCATGGGGTGGTTGCCAATCTGCAGGGGTCAGGGGGGTGGTCCGACAAAGAACCTCAGCGAGGGTAACGGATCGGTAACTTGCGCCGAAATCGTGGCCAGTCAGCTCGCGCCTCGGGCCGGATTCATTACCTCGATTCGGGTACACCGTAGTGGATCTGAGGGCTCGGGCAAGAGGCCTCTGAAGAAATGTGGAGAAGTGCGCTCTCAAAAGTGACTGGCCAGTAGCGTGACGAGGGCCACGTTCCACGGACTCGCATCGAGTTCTGGTCAGCCCGGCAACAGGTCTAGGGTGCCAATTTGGAATCCCCGCACTGTGTCGAGACGAAGGACTGGGATCGTGGACCTGATGGAGTACCAGGCGAAGGAACTCTTCGCCAAGCACGGCGTGGCCACCACCCTGGGTGTGGTCGTCGAGACCGCCGAGGACGCCAAGGCGGCCGCTGAGCAGATCGGCGGCGTGACCGTCATCAAGGCTCAGGTCAAGGCTGGAGGCCGCGGCAAGGCCGGCGGCGTCAAGATCGCCAAGACCGCAGACGAGGCGTACGAGTACGCCAGCAACATCCTTGGGATGGAGATCAAGGGGCTCACGGTCAACCGTGTCCTGGTCACCCCCGCGACCCCGCCGGTGGAGGAGTACTACTTCTCCTTCCTGCTGGACCGCGCGAACCGCTCGCACCTGTGCATCGCGTCCGTCGAGGGTGGTGTGGAGATCGAGGAGGTCGCCAAGACCAACCCCGAGGCCGTACGCCAGATCCCGGTCAACGCGATCGAGGGCGTGACCCCGGAGAAGGCCGCCGCGATCGTCGACGAGGCCAAGTTCCCGGCCGAGCTGCGTGACCAGGCCATCGAGATGGTCCAGAAGCTGTGGAAGGTGTACGTCGAGGAGGACGCCACCCTCGTCGAGGTCAACCCGCTGGCTCGCCTCGAGGGCGACAAGCTGGAGGCCCTCGACGGCAAGGTGTCGCTCGACGAGAACGCCTCCGAGTTCCGCCACCCGCACCACGCTGACTTCGAGATCCGCGAGGAGGCCGACCCGCTCGAGGCGAAGGCCAAGGACCTCGGTCTCAACTACGTCAAGCTGGACGGCCAGGTCGGCATCATCGGCAACGGCGCCGGTCTGGTCATGTCGACGCTGGACGTCGTCGCGTACGCCGGTGAGAACCACGGCGGCGTGAAGCCGGCCAACTTCCTGGACATCGGCGGCGGCGCCAACGCCACCGTCATGGCCAACGGCCTCGACGTCATCCTGAATGACCCGCAGGTCAAGAGCGTGTTCGTCAACGTCTTCGGCGGCATCACCGCGTGCGACGAGGTCGCCAACGGCATCAAGGGTGCCCTGGAGATCCTCGGCGACAACGCCACGAAGCCGCTCGTGGTCCGCCTCGACGGCAACAACGTCGAGCAGGGTCGCGCGATCCTCAACGAGCTGAACCACCCGCTCGTGACGCAGGTGGACACCATGGACGGTGCGGCCGACAAGGCCGCCGAGCTGGCGAACGCCTGAGACAAGGAGAACTTGAGAAAATGACGATCTACCTGAACAAGGACTCCAAGATCATCGTCCAGGGCATCACCGGTGGCATGGGCTCCAAGCACACCAACCTGATGCTCCAGGCCGACGCCAACATCGTCGGCGGTGTCAACGCCCGCAAGGCCGGCACCACCGTCGAGCTCAACGGCAAGGAGCTCCCGGTCTTCGGCACCGTCGAGGAGGCCATGAAGGCCACCGGCGCCGACGTCTCGGTCGCCTTCGTGCCGCCGGCGTTCACCAAGGACGCCTGCATCGAGGCCATCGACGCCGAGATCCCGCTGCTCGTCGTGATCACCGAGGGTGTCCCGGTGCAGGACACCGCCGAGGTGTTCGCGTACCTGGACGGCAAGAAGACCCGCATGATCGGCCCGAACTGCCCCGGCATCATCTCGCCGGAGGAGTCGCTGGCCGGCATCACGCCGCACACCATCGCGGGCAAGGGCCCCATTGGCCTCGTGTCGAAGTCGGGCACGCTGACCTACCAGATGATGTACGAGCTGCGTGACTACGGCTTCACCACCGCCATCGGCATCGGTGGAGACCCGATCATCGGCACCACGCACATCGACGCGCTCGAGGCCTTTGAGAACGACCCGGAGACCAAGGCGATCGTGATGATCGGCGAGATCGGCGGCGACGCCGAGGAGCGCGCCGCGGCGTACATCAAGGAGCACGTGACCAAGCCGGTCGTCGGCTACGTCGCGGGCTTCACCGCCCCGGAGGGCAAGACCATGGGCCACGCCGGCGCCATCGTGTCGGGCTCCTCGGGTACCGCGCAGGCGAAGAAGGAGGCCCTCGAGGCCGCTGGCGTGAAGGTCGGCAAGACGCCGTCCGAGACCGCCGCCCTGATGCGCGAGATCATGCAGAGCCTCTGATCACCTGATCAGAAACGAACGCCCCGCCGGGTCTCCGGCGGGGCGTTCGTGCGTACGGGGCTGGGG
>JAEWOG010000016.1 GCA_023460975.1 Actinomycetes bacterium | reverse complement strand
TGGCGCTCAGGACGTCGGGGGACTCCTGAGCCTCGACGGTGCTGGGCCAGGCGCCGATGGCTCCGAAGGCCCGGATCTGCTGCTCAGGCGCGGTGATCCACGCGGCGAACTCCTTCGCCTCCTCCGGGTGCTCGCTCTGCGCGGGCACGGTCAGGAACGAGCCGCCCCAGTTGCCGCCGCCGCCGGGGAAGACGTCGGCGAAGTCCCAGCCGGTGACTCCGGCGGAGTTTCCTTCGATGACGCCCATCATCCAGCCGGGGCAGGCCATGGTGGCGAAGCCGTCGTTCTGGAAGGAGGCGTTCCAGTCGTCGCTCCACTGGCTGATGCGTGAGGAGAGTGCCATGTTGTCGACGAGGGCGTCCCACACGGCCTTGAGCTCGGGGTTCTCGACGTCGATGGTGTTGTCGTCGGCCTCGAACGGGTTGGCCACCTGGTTGAGCATGGCCTGGGCGGTGCCGCCGCTGGAGTCGTACCACGCGGTGTCGGGCATTGCCTTCACGAAGTCGGCGCCGTCGGCGAAGTAGTCATCCCACGTGGTCCACCGCTGGGCGACCTCGTCTCGCTCGCTCGGCAGCCCGGCCTTCTTGAGGAGGTCGCCTCGGTAGCAGATCCCCTCGGGGCCGATGTCGGTGCCGTAGCCGATGACCTGGCCGTCAGCGTTGGTCCCCTGCGCCGCCTTCCAGTCGAGCCAGCGCCCCTCGAGCTCGGGGTCGGTGAGGTCGACGAAGGCGTCGGACTCGGCGAGGATCGCGGGCATGGCGTCGCCCTCGATGGCCTCGATGTCGCTGAGGCCGGAGCCGCTGGCGAGCTTGGTGTAGAGGTTCGCCTTGGCGTCGTCCCAGGTGCCGAGCTTGCGCTGGGTGACCTGGATGTCGGGGTTCTCGGCGTTCCACTCCTCGATGAGTTCCTCGTACCCGAACTCGTTGAAGGTGCCGATGGTGATCTCGACGGCGCCGGACTCGGAGTCGGAGTCGTCCGAACTGCACGAGGCGAGCGTGAGCGCCACGAGGGCTGCCGTGCTCAGGGCCGCCGCGGAGCGACGGAGGGTGGGTCGGTTCACGGGGTCTCACTCCTGTTCTCGGACGCTCCGGCGGTTGAGGGTGTGGGAGCGCTTCCACTTTGATGACGACCGCCACCGTGGCAGTCGTCACTCTGCGCTGTCAAGCATTCCCGGAAATCACGGTCAAAAGTCCCGAGTTGCTGGACAGGTGGGGTGTGGAAGCGCTACCACTGGTGCATGGCGCCCCCGTCCACGGTCGCCGTCCACACGCCAGCGGTCGGACGGCCGCGGAAGGAGGCAGGCACACGATGGCTGCAGTCACGTTCGACCATGCCCAGAGGATCTACCCGGGCACTGACACTCCCGCGGTCGACGACCTCACGTTGGAGATCGCCGACGGCGAGTTCATGGTCCTGGTCGGCCCCTCGGGCTGCGGCAAGTCGACGTCGCTGCGCATGCTGGCCGGCCTGGAGGAGGTGACGTCGGGCCACATCCGCATCGGCGAGCGCGACGTGACCGACGTACCGCCCAAGGATCGTGACATCGCGATGGTGTTCCAGAACTACGCGCTCTACCCCCACATGAGCGTGGGGGAGAACATGGGCTTCGCGCTCAAACTGGCCGGTGTGGGCAAGGCCGAGCGCGCCGCCCGCGTCGCCGAGGCCGCCGCGATGCTCGACCTGGGCGACTACCTCGACCGCAAGCCACGGGCCCTGTCCGGTGGCCAGCGCCAGCGCGTCGCGATGGGCCGCGCGATCGTACGGTCCCCGCAGGTCTTCTGCATGGACGAGCCCCTGTCCAACCTCGACGCCAAGCTGCGCGTCTCGACCCGTACGCAGATCGCGGGCCTGCAGCAGCGTCTCGGGACCACGACCGTCTACGTCACCCACGACCAGGTCGAGGCGATGACCATGGGCGACCGCGTCGCCGTGCTCAAGGACGGGCTGCTGCAGCAGGTCGACACCCCGCTCGCGCTCTACGACCGCCCCGCCAACCTGTTCGTCGCCGGATTCATCGGATCGCCCTCGATGAACCTCCTCTCCGGAACTGTCACCGCCGAAGGCGTCCTCGTGGACGGCCACCTCTTCCACGCCGACCGGGCCGCAGTGGCAGCCGCCACCTCCTCGGAGGTCACCCTCGGCATCCGGCCCGAGGGTTGGCGCATCGCCGCTCCCGGCGAGGGCGGCTACCCCGCCACCGTGGCGGTCGTGGAGGAACTCGGTGCCGATGCCTACCTCTACGCCACCCCCAGCGCCGAGGGTGCCGTGAATCTCCAGCACCAACTGGTCGTCCGCGTCGCCGGGCGTCTCCCCCTCGGCAAGGGCGAGGCCGTACGCCTCATCGCCGACCCGGCGCGTACGGCCGTCTTCGACACCCGGACCGGGGGGCGCCTGAGCTCCTGACGGGCGTCATACGAATCGCGCTTGTGGGGCGGGGCGTCATACGAACCTGTCTCGTTGGCCCCGGCGTCATACAAACCGTCTTCGTGAGGCCCCGCGTCATACGAATCGTCCTCGTGAGGCCCCGCGTCATACGAACCCGTACCGATAGGTACGGGTCTGTATGACGCGTGCCCGCGGAGTGGCGTTCTGTATGACGGGAGCCGGGGGTCGGCCCGTACGCCTGGGCTCGGCGTCATACGAACCCGCCTCGTGGGCCTCCGCGTCATACGAATCGTCCTCGTGAGGCCCGGCGTCATACGAACCCGCACTGATAGGTACGGGTCTGTATGACGCAGCGGCGCCCACCTCCCGAACGTATGACGCCTCGACGCCAGGACCCCCTGATGAGCCAGAAACCGTCCACAAGTTCGGCAGCGTCTTCCTCGTCCACAGGCAGGCTGCTTCCCGGCCCGGCAACGTGCGCCGCGGTGCCACCGTGACTCCATGCCCCAACCTCCTCGAACTGCCCTGCGCCGTGCCACGCGCCGCGAAGTGGTCCGCCTGATCGCCGCGCGTCAGGCGGGCGTGGTGTCGCGCCGCCAGGTGTACGAGACCGGGATGACCCGTGCCGAACTCCGTGCCCAGGTCGCGGCCGGGCGGTGGCAACTGGTGGGGCGGCATGTGGTCGCCGTCCACACGGGGAGGCTCGACCCGCAGGCTGCGCTCTGGGCGGCGCAGTTGTCGGGTGGTCCTCGGGCGATGCTGGACGCTGAGGCGGCGCTGCTGGCGGCGGGGCTCGAGGGATTCCGGCCGAGTTCGTTGAGGGTCTCTGTCCCGCGCGGGGCCCGGACGTTTCGCGATGGGCTGGTCGACGTACGTCAGACGCGGCGATGGTGCGCCGACGACGCCATCGACACGGGGGTTCCTCGTACGCGACCCGCGGTCGCCGCCATCCGCGCCGGGCTCTGGGCGGCATCGGATCGGCAGGCGGCCCTGATTGTGTCGATGGTGGTGCAGCAGCGAATCGCCACGGCGCTCCAGTTGGCCGAAGAACTCGTACGCATCCGCCGGGCGCCGCGGCTGACCTTCCTGGTCGCCGTGGTCACGGATCTCCTCGACGGGGCCCAGAGTGTGCCGGAGTTGGACTTCACCGCAGAGTGCCGACGCCGAGGGCTTCCGGAGCCGACCCGTCAGGCGGTCCGCCGTGGCCCGGGCGGGACGTACTACCTCGACGCTTCGTGGGACGAGTGGGCCGTCGCCGTTGAGGTGGACGGCATCCACCACGGCCAGGCGCACCAGGTCGTCCCGGACGCGCTGCGCCAGAACGAGCTCACCTTGCAGAACCACACGTGGCTCAGGCTCCCTGCGCTCGGCCTTCGGGTCGCACCGGACGAGTTCTTCGGCCAGATCATTCGCGCCCTGGTGGCGGCTGGATGGACGGGCGCCCACGCCGCCTGAGTGGGCGACGTACGGCCAGCACGGGTCGCGTGGCCGGGCCTCCTGGCGGCAGTGTCATACGAATCGGTCGTCGGCCGCGTCCGTGTCATACGTACTCGTGCGCAAGCCGTCCGCGTCATACGAACCCGTGGCAATAGGTGCGGGTTTGTATGACGCGGAGCCGGGAGCGAGACGGGTTTGTATGACGCAACCCCGGAGCGAGGCCCGGTTCGTATGACCAAGACCAACACAAGGCCGGTACGTATGACGCAGGGCCGGAGCGAGAGAGTGAAGACACCCGCTCGCGCCGGCCCGCGTACGTCAGACAAGCCCGGTCAGGGCAGGAAGGGGCTCGCGATGAAGTACGTCAGCGCAGCAACGCCGGCGGCCATCGGGAAGGTGAGCACCCAGGCCCACACGATCGACTTCGCCACACCCCAGCGCACTGCGGAGAGGCGCTTGGTTGCGCCCACGCCCATGACGGCGGAGGTGATGGTGTGGGTGGTGGAGATGGGGGCGGAGAAGCCGTACGAGGTCGTGTAGAGCACACCCGCCGCGACCGACTCGGCGGCGAAACCGCGGGCCGGGTCGAGGTGGATGATGCGTCGTCCGAGCGTGCGCATGATGCGCCAGCCGCCCGACCACGTACCGAGCGAGATTGCGGCGGCTGCGGCGAAGATGACCCACAGCGGCAGGTCGTCGCCCTCGGCGACGTGGTTGCCGGCCAGCAGCGCCAGGAAGATCACGCCCATCGTCTTCTGGGCGTCCTGGAGGCCGTGCCCCAGCGCCATGGCGGCCGCCGAGACCGTCTGGGCGATCTTGAAGTTGCGGTGCGCCTTGTGCGGGTTGGCGCGCCGGAAGATCCACATGATCGCGAGCATCACGCCGAATCCGAGGGTGAACGCCACCACGGGGGAGACGAACATCGGGATGACGACCTTCTTCAGCACCGTGTCCCAGTGGGCGGTGGTGCCAGCTGCGACGGCCGCGCCGACCAGGCCGCCGATGAGGGCGTGCGAGGACGACGAGGGCAGGCCGAAGTACCACGTGATCATGTTCCACGCGATCGCCCCGACCAGTCCCGCGGCCACGATCACCAGGGCGTGCGTGCCGACTCCTGGGTCGATGGTCTCCGAGACGGTGTGGGCGACCTTCTGCCCCAGGAACGCGCCCACGAAGTTCATGACCGCGGCCATGCCCAGCGCCACGCGCGGGGTGAGCGCTCCGGTCGAGACCGAGGTGGCGATCGCGTTTGCTGCGTCGTGAAAACCGTTGGTGTAGTCGAAGATCAGGGCGATGACGACTACCGCGATGATGATCGCGAGTTCCATCGGGTCAGGACTCCTTGACCGCGATCTGCTCCACGATGTTGGCGACCGTCTCGAACGCGTCGATCGCCCCCTCGAGCGCTTCGACGACGTCCTTGACCTTGATCACCTCGAGCGCGTCGCGCTCACCGTTGAACAGCCCGGCGAGGATGCGGCGGTACGACTTGTCGCCGGTGTTCTCGAGGCGGTTGATCTCGATCCAGAACTCGTCGAGCTTGGACATCGACTCCAACGCGGGCATGGAGGCCGCGGTCAGCTCGGCGCAGCGTCGCAGCACCTCAACCTGCTCCATGCACTCCGGCGGAAGCGAGGTCACTTCGTAGAGGAGCATGAGGTCGACGGCCTCATCCATCTCGTCCATCACGTCGTCCAGGCCAGCGGCCAGGGCGTAGATGTCCTCGCGGTCGAAGGGCGTCACGAAGGTGCTGTTGACCCGCTTGACGATGGAGTGAGTCGTCTCGTCGGCCGCGTGCTCGGTCTCGCGCATGCGACGCGCGATGTCCTCGCGGTCACCGTCGCCGGCGAGCATCTCGCTGAGGAGCTCGGCACCCACGACGAGGTGCTGGGCGGAGGTGGAGAACAGGTCGTAGAACGACCCGTCGACTGGACGGAACTTGAAAGCCACGGAGAACTCCCGGGAGGCGGAGAGTGAAGGGAAGTTGAACCGATCGACCATGCTAGGGCCTGCCGTGGGCGCGGGCGCAAACCCCGGGGTCGCCTACGGGCGTGATCCCTGACGCAACCGGCCTTCGGACGCGGCTCAGCGACGACGCCGACGCCCGATCAGGGCCTCCTGCAAGTGCTGGGATCCGCGCTCGCGTCGCCACTCACCGGCGGCATCCAGGTGCCACGCATCGGTGTCGGGGTCGAAGGCGAGATCGAGCAGCTCGGCGATGCGCTGCGGGCTCTCGGATCCGGGGATCCGTACGAGCACCTCGACGCGGCGGTCGAGGTTGCGGTGCATCAAGTCGGCCGACCCGATCCACGACACCGGCTCGCCGCCACCCGCGAACCAGAACACTCGGCTGTGCTCCAGGTAGCGACCCAGGATGGAGCGCACCCGGATCGTCTCCGACAGCCCGGGCACCCCCGGACGCAGGGCGCAGATCCCGCGGATGAGCAGGTCGACCGGCACCCCCGCCTGGGAGGCCAGGTAGAGCGCGTCGATGACCGCCTCGTCGACGATCGAGTTGGCCTTGATCCGGATGCCGGCCGCACGTCCCGCGCGGTGGTGACCGATCTCCTCGTGGATCTGCCGCACCAGCCCGTCGCGCACGCTGTGGGGGGCGACGAGGAGTTGGTCGTACGAGGGGTTGCGGCTGAAGCCCGACAGGTTGTTGAACAGGTGCGCCACGTCCTCCCCGATGACCGGGTCCGTGGTGAGCAGGCCGAGGTCCTCGTACATGCGGGCGGTCTTGGGGTTGTAGTTGCCCGTGCCGATGTGGGTGTAGCGCCGGATGCCGTCGGGCTCGTCGCGCACCACCATCGCCAGCTTGCAGTGGGTCTTGAGGCCGACCTGGCCGTACACGACATGGCAGCCCGCCTGCTCCAACTTGCGGGCCCACCGGATGTTGTTCTGCTCGTCGAAGCGGGCCTTGATCTCGACGATGACCAGGACCTGCTTGCCCGCCTGGGCGGCGTCGATGAGGGCGTCGATGATGGGGCTGTCGCCGGAGGTGCGATAGAGCGTCTGCTTGATCGCGAGCACGTGCGGGTCGGCTGCCGCCTGCTCCAGGAATCGCTGCACCGACGTCGCGAACGAGTCGTACGGGTGGTGCAGCAGGACGTCGTGGCGGCGTACGGACTCGAACACGTCGACGGGGGAGGCGGACTCCACCTCTGCCAGCTGCGGGTGCGTGGAGGGCAGGAAGACCGGGTACTTGAGGTCGTCGCGCGGCAGGTCGGCGATCGAGTGCAGGCCCCGCAGGTCGAGGGGGCCGGGCAGGCGGATGACCTCGTCCTGCTCGATCCCCAACTCGGAGACCAGCAGGTCGAGGATGCGCTCGTCCATCGACTGCTCGACCTCGAGGCGGACCGCCGCCCCGAACTTGCGCCGCATCAGCTCCTTCTCGAGGGCCTTGAGGAGGTTCTCCGCGTCGTCCTCCTCGACCTCCAGGTCCTCGTTGCGGGTGACCCGGAACGTGTGCGCGGCGACGACTTCCATGCCGGGGAAGAGGCGCTTGAGGTGCTCCCCGATGACGTCCTCGAGCGGGACGAAGCGCTGACTGCCCAGCGGCACGAACCGCGAGAACGTCTGGGGCACCTTGACCCTGGCGAAGTGCTCGGTGCCGTTCTTGGGGTGCCGTACGACGACGGCCAGGTTGAGCGAGAGGCCCGAGATGTAGGGGAACGGGTGGGCGGGATCGACGGCCAGCGGGGTCAGGACGGGGAAGATGCGCTCCTTGAAGAGACGCTTGGCCGCTCGCTGCTCGTCCTTGTCGAGGTCGCCCCAGCGAACCAGCTCGATGCCCTGTTCGGCCAGCGCGACCAGCACCCCGTCGTGCAGGGCGGTGGCGTGGCGCTGCATGAGTTCGCCCGCCCGGGAACGCAGGTGCTCGAGCTGCTCCAGGGGGAGCATCCCGCTGGCGGCGCGGACGGCCACCCCCGCCGCGATGCGCCGCTTGAGACCGGCCACGCGGACCATGAAGAACTCGTCGAGGTTGCTGGCGAAGATGGCCAGGAACCGGGCCCGCTCCAGCAGCGGCAGGGTGTCGTCCTCGGCGAGTTCGAGCACGCGCTGGTTGAAGCTCAGCCAGCTCAACTCACGGTCGATGAAGCGGTCCTCGAACGTGTCCACGGCGGCCAACGCCTCGTCGTCGGGCACGTACGGCGGCTCCACGTCGTAGGTCTCCGGCGGGTGGCCGTACGACTCGGGTGCCGGCCCCTCGTCGAGGGCGGGGACCACGGAGTGGGGCAGCGACGGTTCGGCCATACGGGCAGTCTGGCACCGACGGATGAACGCCGGGTGACGAAAAGGTTCAGTACACGAGCGCCTGGACTCCCGCGCCCAGGATCTCCTCGGCAAACGCCGCCGCGCCGGCGATCCGTACGCCCTCGCGGAGGTCGTCGGCCTTCAGCGAGCGGCGTTCGGCGCACTGGGTGCACACGGTGACCTGCCCCAGCTCGATCACGGTCGTGAGCAGGTCCGCCAGAGGGGCGGCGAGCGGCAGGCTGAACGCCTCGGCGCGTCCCGGGACGCCGAACCACGACGCCTCGCCGGTCAGCCACAGCGAGACGCGCGCCCCGGAGACGGCCGCGGCTGCGGCGACGGTGAAGGCCTGGTTGCAGCGCTCAGCATCCTCGGCGCCGCAGGTGACCTTGATGACGAGCGAACGGGTGTCGACCATGCGGCCAGACTAGACTCGGCGCCATGCCTTTCGAACTGCCCGACAACCTCCACCCCGACTGCATGCCCGTGGCTTGGATGCTCGGCAAGTGGGCGGGCAGCGGCCACGGCGACTACCCGACGATCGAGAAGTTCCAGTTCGGGCAGGAGCTGATCTTCACCCACGACGGCCGACCGTTCTTCCACTACATGGCGCGCTCGTGGATCCTCGACGAGGAGGGCGAGTTCGTCCGCAACGCGGCGATGGAGTCCGGCTTCCTTCGGTGCCGCGGCGAGGGCAAGCTCGAGCTGCTGCTGTCGCACTCCAGCGGCGTCTCCGAGATCTGGTACGGCGAGGCCGCCGAGGGCAAGGTCGAGCTGCACACCGCTGGCGTCTCCTTTACCGAGTCGGCCAAGGAGGTCACCGGCGGCAGCCGGATGTACGGCAACGTCGAGGGTGACCTGCTGTACGCGTACGACATGCAGGCCGTGGGCCAGCCGCTCCAGCCGCACCTGTGGGCGAGGCTGAAGAGGGTCTGATGGTCGACGAGCTCGCCGCAGCACTGCGGGGCAGCGGCCGCCGGATCACGCCCCAGCGGCAGTTGGTGCTGTCCGCGGTCACCGAGCTCGGGCACGCCACCCCGGACGAGGTGCACGCCCACGTGCGGGACCGCGTCAGTTCGGTCAACCTCTCGACCGTCTACCGCGCTCTGGAGGTGCTCGAAGGCCTCGGGCTGGTGCGCCACACGCACCTGTCCGACCGGGCACCCACCTACCACTCGATCACCGATCACGAGCACTTCCACCTGGTGTGCCGCGGCTGCCAGAAGGTGACATCCGTGGACCCCGCACTCGCCGGGCCGTTGGTGGAGGCGCTGCGACAGACGTACGACTTCGTGCCCGACCTGGGCCACCTGGCGGTCTTCGGGCGCTGCCTCGCCTGCCCCGAGAGCGCCGACGAGGCTGACGACGCCGACGAGGCCGACGAGGCCGACGAGGCCGACGAGGCCGAACAGGAGATGACATGACCCACGCACCCAGCGTCCTGCTGGACCTGCCCGCGGCGGTGGCCGGCGACGGCATCGATGCCCAGGTGGCCGCTCACTACGGCTCGTTCAACACCGAGCAACGCACCTTGGAGTCCGGCGACGGGTTCGTGGACCTGTCGCACCGCGACGTCGTCCGCGTCACCGGCCCTGACCGGCTGACGTGGTTGCACAGTCTGACCACGCAGTTCTTCGAGGGCCTGGCCCCGGGCGTGTGGACCCAGGCCCTGATCCTGAGCCCGCAGGGGCATGTCGAGCACGAGTTCACCGGGGTGGACGACGGGGAGTCGTTCACCGCGCACACCGAGCCCGGCGCGGGAGCGGCGCTCGCGGAGTTCCTCGACCGGATGCGCTTCATGATGCGCGTGGAAGTCTCGCTCGTCGCTGACGTGGCCGTCGTGTGGCGCCCCGTCACCGAAGCGGGCGGAGGCTTCGCCTTCGTTGGCCGGGACAAGCTGGCCGACTTCCCGGCCGCGGCGGGCCCCGCGGCGGGCATGTGGGCGTACGAGGCGCTGCGCATTGCGCGTGGCGAACCCCGGTTCGGCCTCGACACCGACCACCGCACCATCCCCAACGAAGTGGGCTGGATCGGGCCGGCCGTGCACCTGGACAAGGGGTGCTACCGCGGTCAGGAGACGGTCGCTCGCGTGCACACGCTGGGGCGTCCGCCGCGGCGACTGACGCTGCTGCACCTGGACGGGTCGGAGAATCGACTCCCCGTGGCAGGCAGCCCCGTGCTGCGCGAGGGCAAGGAGATCGGTTTCGTGGGCTCCTCGGCGCGACACCACGAGCTCGGGCCGATCGCGCTGGCGCTGGTCAAGCGCAACGTGCCGGTGGACGCCGTGCTTGAGGTGGACGGCATGAGCGTTGCCCAAGAGGTGCTGGTCGACCCGGAGGTTGGCCTGCACGTACGCCCCACCTTGCGCTGAGTCGTACGGCTGGGGGTCGTACGGGATCGTGCGGCTGGGGTCGCGCGGGGGCGGCCGGCCGGCGTACGGCTGGGGTCGCGCGGGGTCGGCCAGCCGGCGTACGGCCCGGGGTTCGTGGGCGTGTCCTGAACTTCATGTGGTGTGCACACCCCCAGAAGTTCAGGTTCCCCCGCAGAAGCGGGGGAACCTGCGGCGCATGAGGCCCATGAGCCAAGAGCCAAGAGGCCCCGGGAGACCTCAGGCCAGGGAGTACTGGACGTGTGTGTCCACGTCGGAGTGGGTGAACCCCAACCGTTCGTACGTGTGGATCGCCGCAGCGTTGTCGGACTCCACGTAGAGGATGACTTCGCCCACGCCCCGCCCCGCGAGGTGGTGCAGGCCCGCCAGGGTCAGGAGGCGGCCGAGCCCGCGGCCCTGTGCGTGGGGTGCGATGCCCACGACGTAGACCTCCCCGACGCCCACCGGGCCGGGATGGATCTTCGTCCAGTGGAACCCGGCCAGCTCGCCGTCGAGTTCGGCGACCAGCAGCCCGGCG
Organism: Actinomycetes bacterium; assembly: GCA_023460975.1. Taxonomy (GTDB): domain Bacteria; phylum Actinomycetota; class Actinomycetes; order Propionibacteriales; family Nocardioidaceae; genus Nocardioides. Next base: position 139,794 of record JAEWOG010000016.1, on the reverse strand, counting down.
GGGTCCCACCAGTCCTCCTGGCGGCGCCGCGCGAACTGAGCGAGGTCCATCGCCCCCTGCTCCGGGTGGTGCGCGAAGGCTGCCGCGTTGATCGCGACGACGTCCTCGGCGTCTGCGTCGCGGAACCCGCGCACTGTCGTCCCGGAGGCGACGTCGAGCGCGGGCAGGTCGGTCGAGGGGCGGCGCATCACCCACAGGTCGCGGGTGCGCTGCCAGCCGTACGAGTGCGCCAGCGCCGCTGCGGCGGGATGGTTGCCGTGCGACCAGGCGGTGGCCGCGCCGGTGCGCCCGGTCGTCGCTGCGGTGAGGAGTGCCGCACCCAGGCCCTGTCCGCGGTGCTCGGGATGGACCACCAGGGTGAGGTCGTCGCCGACCCACAGGGTCACGCCGCGGGCGTCGCCGTGCGCGTGGGCCGCGCCGTCGCGCAGCGCCATCGTGGTGGCCTCGTCGATGGGGTCGGCCCCGTCGTGCGCCGCCGCTGCGGCCACGACGGCGAGCGCCGTGTCGATGTCGACGGTGCTCACGTGTCCGCGGACTCCTCGACCGCGGCCTCCGCCTTCTGTGACGGCAGCACGAAGCGATAGCCGACGTTGCGGACCGTGCCGATGTGGTGCTCGTTGTCGGGCCCGAGCTTGGCGCGCAGGCGCCGCACGTGGACGTCGACGGTGCGGGTGCCGCCGAAGTAGTCGTATCCCCAGACTTCCTGCAGCAGCTGCTGGCGGCTGAAGACGCGACCGGGATGCTGGGCGAGGAACTTGAGGAGCTCGAACTCCTTGTACGTCAGGTCCAGCGATCGCGACCCGATGCGGGCGGTGTAGGCCGCGTCGTCGACCACGACCTCGCCCGTACGGATCACGTGCGCCTCGGGGTCGTCGGCTCCCCGCGCGGCGGCGAGGCGGCCGATGGACAGGCGGATGCGTGCCTCCAACTCCGCCGGGCCGCAGGTGTGCAGCACCACGTCGTCCATGCCCCAGTCGTGGGCCACGACGGCCAGGCCGCCCTCGGTCACGACGAGCAGGACAGGCACGTCGGAGCCGGTCGTGCGGATCAGGCGGCACAGGTCGCGGGCCCCCGCCAGGTCCTGGCGGCCGTCGACGAGCAGGAGGTCGGCGTCGGGGGCCTCGAGCAGGGCGCTGCCCTCGGCGGGGAGGATCTTGACGGAGTGCGCCAGCAGGCTCAACGCCGGCATGACCTCGGCGGACGGTTGCAGGGCGTTCGTCAGGAGCAGCAGTGCACTCACGTCCGGCTCCTTCCTCGGGCTGGCCCAAAGGGATGGCGGAAGAATACCGTCCCGGTATGGACGCAGAGGTGGCCGCATGACGAGTGAGACCGGCATCACCGTGAGGTACTGGGCCGCAGCCAAGGCAGCGACCGGCGTGGGGGAGGAGTCCCTCCCGGCGACGTCGGCGATCACGCTGGCAGAGCTGGTCGCGCGGGTGCAGGAGGCTCACGGTTCGCCACGGCTGGGTGACGTGATCGCTGTCTGCTCGGTGCTCATCGACGAACAGCCGGTGGGGACGCGCGCGCCCGGCGAGGTGCAGGTGGGGCCGGGACAGACGGTCGATTTCCTCCCCCCGTTTGCGGGCGGGTGAGTTTCGGGGCCCGCAGATCGGGGAAGAGGACACACGCCGCTCCGCCCTTGGCGCGGCGACCGAGTCCTGTTCTAGGGGGAAGCACCATGCACTCACCATCTGTACGTCGGTGGCGCAGCCTTGTGGCTGTCGCGGCCACGGGCGCGATCACAGCCGGTCTGGGGGTGGGGCTGAGCGCGCCGTCGAACGCGGCACCGACAGTCCTGGTCACCACGACCCTCACTGACTCCGCGGGCAACGCGATCGAGGGATTCGTCTCCGCGGTGTCCACGACGTCCAGCGTCTCCGCGCAACAGCACGTGGTCGACGGTGTGGTCTCCCTGGCGCTGGAGCCGGGCTCGTACAAGTTCAGGTTCAGCGGCGTCGACGGCAAGTACGTCGCGGAGTACTACACCGACAAGACGACGTGGGAGACGGCCGACACGGTCGCGGTCGCTGGCCCCACGACGTTGGCGCCGGTCCAACTCGCCTCGAACCCGCTGGTCACCGGCGTCGTTGTCGGGCCTGACGGCATGCCCGTGCGTGGCGCCGACGTCAGCCTCTACACCGTGACGGGGGAGTACGTGACCAGCGCATCGGCCGCGACCGATGGCCGCTTCGCCGTCGGCGCGCCGGCCGGCGACTACAAGATGGAGATCGGCGGAAGCCACTTCCGCTATGAGTGGTTCAACGACAAGTTGGACATGGCCAGTGCGGACCCGATCTCGCTGACGGCCGCGGGGGCGGACGCGGGCACCATCGCGTTGGCGGAGTACGACAGTCCGAACTCCGGCGTGTCCGGCGTTGTCCGGGACGCGGCGGGTGTGGCCGTGCCGTTCGTTGACGTCGCCCTCTACACCGACGAGTTCACGCGGGTGCAGACGGCGACCACCGACTACAACGGCATGTACGAGTTCGCCATGGTGCCCACCGGCGAATACCGCATGAGGTTCACCGACGCCCTGGGCGGCTACGCCACGGAGTGGCACTCCGACCAGCCCGACTACGCCAGTGCGACTCCCGTCAGCGTGACGCTGGGGACACCGCTGACCGTTGACGCCACGCTCGCGAATGACCCGGCCTGGGCCAGCCGCGACACCTCGAACGCGTCGATCGCGGGCACGGTGGTGGACTCCGCCGGCCGTCCCGTCGTGGGCGCGAACGTGACCGCGTACGGCACGCCGAGCGACGGGTCCGAGCCCGCGGTCGAGACGCGCACCCAGGTGGGGCGCGACGGCCAGTTCTTCCTGAACACGAACGTCACCTCGGAGACGCAGTTCCACATCCGCTTCAGCCCCTCGCCGAACATGAGGCCGCTCAACGCCGACGGCACGTTCGACTCGGCGGCCTTCGTCCCGCTGGGACGCTGGGCCGGCGGGACGAGCACCCTGCGCGGCTCGGCCGTCATTGACCGGGGCAACCGGGACATGCGGATCACGCTGCCCCTGACCGGCGGCGTCAGCGGCCTCATCACCTCCGAGATCAGTCGGAGCGTGCGTCACGCGAGTGCGAACTTCTACTCGCTCGACGGGGTCCTCAAAGGCTCGGTGGGCGTGCGCAACGACGGCACGTTCGCGGAGGGACAGCTCGAGCCGGGCCGCTACAAGGTCCTGTTCCGTGACGATGAGATCGACATCGACTCGGCCCGCGACAACGCCCCGGCCCACGCGCCGGAGTGGTACGACGACACCAACTTCGCCACCGCGAAGGAGGTCACCGTCAAGTCGGGCGTGGTCACCGGCAGCATCAACGCAGCGCTGGGCGCCGACCTCAAGGCCCTGCGCAAGCCGGCCATCAAGGGCAAGCCGTTCCTGGGCAAGACGGTCACCGCCGACCCGGGCGTGTGGACCTTCTCCGAGGGGACCAACTACACCTACGAGTGGCTCGTGGGCGATGAGGTCCTGGCGACTGGCCCGTCGTACGCCATCGGGTCGAACCTCAAGGGCGACAGGCTCGTCCTGCGCGTGACGGCGAGCAACGGGAGTGCCAGCGGCGTCGCCCTGGTGACGAGCCAGAAGCTGGCCCTGGAGCCGAAGGTCGCGATCAAGGCCAAGGGCGCCAAGGCGACGATCACGATCAAGGGCAAGAAGGTCAAGGCCAAGAAGATCAAGGGCACCGTCGTGGCCAAGATCGTCAAGAAGACCGACGACTTCGGCAACGTGACGTACATGAAGGTCGGCAAGGCCAAGATCACGAACGGCAAGACCGTCCTGACCCTGAAGAAGCTGCCCAAGGGCAAGACGAAGGTCACCTTCTTCATCGCGCTGAAGGGCAACAAGCTCGGCGACGTCGAGGTCACCAAGAAGATCAAGATCAAGCGCTGACCCGCTGATCTCGCAGCGCCCGGGAACATCGTGTTCCCGGGCGCTGTTGCGTGTGGTGTGAGCACTGGAGCGTGGATCCTCGTGGTGGCTGTGCTGGCGGCCGTGGCCTTCGGGTCGTACCGCCGCGTGAGCGACGGCCGTTTCGGCGGCGGCACTCAGGCTGAGTCGACCGCCCAGCCGCTCGTCACGCCAGCGGCGCAGGTCGTCACGGACGTGGGCGCCCACCTGGGCTCCCGCGCGACGCTGCTGCAGTTCTCCAGCGCCTTCTGCGCACCGTGCCGCGCGACCAGGCGCACCCTGGCTGAGGTGGCCGAGCTCGTGGACGGCGTGGTCCACGTGGAGGTGGACGCCGAGGAGCACCTGGAGCTGACGCGTCGCCTCGACATCCTTCGTACGCCGACGACGTTGGTCCTCGACGCGTCAGGTCGAGAGGTCTCCAGGGCTGCTGGAGCGCCCACGAAGGACCACGTCTTTTCGGCGCTCGCACGCGTGGAATCGTGAGTTGATCTCAACATGTGGTCCGTGAGTCCACGATGCGAGACGTCGATTAGGCAGGCCTCGCGCCCACCTTCTACAGTCTTCGACATGTCCTCGACCTTGCTCACCAAGCGCCGCGCAGTGGATCACTGCCGCGTGCGCTCGGCGCTGTGTCGAATGTCCTGACGGTCGTCACCCCTTTTGTCTAGCGACTTAGTGCATTAAAGTCGCGGGTGTCGGCCACACGCTGCCAGCGTGCGCGCACACCGAGTGGAGTGCGCGTTCCCCGCACGACACCCAGGACCAAGGACATGACTGCACTGACCACCGATCGCGCTGCGACCACCACGGGCCGCGTCGATGAGTTGCTCGACCCGCGCGGACCGCAGTTCGCAGCGGCGCTGACCACGGTCGTACTGGCCGCGGTGCTGCTCGTGGCGCCCTCGCCGCTCGGGGTGGGGCTGCTCGTCGCGCAGACCCTCGTCTTCGCGCTGGGGGCGGGCCTCGGGGTGCGGGCCACCCCGTACGCCTGGCTCTTCCGCACGTTCGTCCGTCCCCGACTCGGCGCACCCGCCGAGCTCGAGGACGCCCGGCCGCCGCGCTTCGCGCAGTCGGTCGGCCTCGGCTTCGCCCTCGTCGGCCTCGTCGGCTACCTCACCGGGCTCACCCTGCTCGGTCAGATCGCCGTCGGACTGGCGCTCGTCGCCGCCCTGCTCAACGCCGCCTTCGCCTTCTGCCTGGGCTGCGAGATCTACCTGCTGGCCAAGCGGCTCACCGCCTGATCAGCCCGGCACCTCCGCCACCACCACACCCATCACAAGGAGCACTTCCCATGAGCCGCGATTCCGCACTCGTCAGCGTCCAGTGGGTCGAGGACAACCTCGACGCCGACGGCGTCGTCATCATCGAGGTCGACGAGGACACCACGTCCTACGACAAGGGCCACATCAAGAACGCCATCAAGCTCGACTGGACGACGGACCTCCAGGACCAGATCCGCCGCGACTTCGTCAACAAGGAGCAGTTCGAGGCCCTGCTGTCCTCGCGCGGCGTCTCCAACGACGACACCGTCGTCCTCTACGGCGGCAACAACAACTGGTTCGCCGCGTACGCGTACTGGTACTTCACCCTCTACGGCCACGCGGACGTCAAGCTCATGGACGGTGGACGCAAGAAGTGGGAACTCGACTCCCGCGAGCTCACCGACGAGCTCCCCACCCGCGCGGCCACCACGTACGTGGCGACCGAGCAGGACCGCTCGATCCGTGCGTTCCGCGACGAGGTCGTCGCCGCCATCGGCACCCAGAACCTGGTCGACGTGCGCAGCCCCGACGAGTTCGCGGGTCGCCTTCTGGCCCCGGCCCACCTCCCGCAGGAGCAGGCCCAGCGCGCCGGCCACATCCCCACCTCGGTCAACGTGCCGTGGTCCAAGAACGCCAACGACGACGGCACCTTCAAGTCCGACGAGCAGTTGCAGGCGCTCTACGCCGAGGTCGGCTTCGACGAGACCAAGGACACCATCGCCCTGTGCCGCATCGGTGAGCGCTCCTCGCTGACCTGGTTCGTCCTCCAGGAGCTGCTGGGCAAGAAGAACGTCAAGAACTACGACGGTTCCTGGACCGAGTACGGCTCGCTCGTCGGCGTGCCGGTCGTCCTGGGCGACGAGCCGGGTGTCGCCTGATGTGCGGCGCGACTGAGGGCGGCCTGTCGCTCGACGGCGTCAACGTGGCCAAGGAGGCCGTGATCCAGGGCCAGGTGCTGCGCGGCGCCGAGCCCGTGCCCAACGCGTACGTGCGCCTGCTCGACCGTACGGGCGAGTTCACCGCCGAGGTCCCGACCTCTGCCTCGGGCCACTTCCGCTTCTTCGCCGGCGACGGTGAGTGGACCCTCCGCACCCTGGCTCCCAAGGCCGACCCTGTCGACACCCGCGTCCACGCGGCCGTCGGCTCGGTGGCCGAGGTCCAGGTCGCAGTCTGACCGTTTTCGCTGATCGGCATCGCTGATCGAGCGGGCGTTCGCTGATCGAGCCTGTCGAGATCCCTTGGTCTCGACAGGCTCGACCGGCGGACCCGGCTCGACCGGCGGACCCGGCTCGACCAGCAGAACAGCGCGTACCCATCCGTCACAACAGGAGCCCCCGATGACCTTCAGCCCCGAGACCCTCGCTGTCCACGCCGGACAGGAGGAGCCCGACCCGACGACCAACGCGCGGGCGGTGCCGATCTACCAGACCACCTCGTACGTCTTCAATGACACCGAGCACGCGGCGAACCTGTTCGCGCTGGCGGAGCCGGGCAACATCTACACCCGCATCATGAACCCGACCCAGGACGTGTTCGAGCAGCGCATCACCGCGCTCGAGGGCGGCGTCGGCGCGCTGTCGGTGTCCTCGGGGTCGGCCGCGATCACCTACGCGGTGCTCAACCTGACCTACTCGGGCGACAACATCGTGGCGCTGTCCACGCTGTATGGCGGGACGTACGCGCTCTTCGCCCACACGCTGCCGCAGTTCGGCATCGAGGTGCGCTTCGTCGACCCGAGCAAGCCCGAGGAACTCGCCGCGGCCGTCGACGAGAAGACCAAGCTCGTCTTTGCCGAGACCATCGGCAACCCCAAGATCAACGTCGTCGACGTGCGCGCCTGGGCCGATGCCGCTCACGCCCAGGGGCTGCCCCTGATCGTCGACAACACGGCTGCCACGCCGTACCTGGCTCGCGTCTTCGACCACGGCGCCGACGTCTCGGTGCACTCGGCGACCAAGTACATCGGTGGCCACGGCACCTCCATCGGCGGCGTGATCGTCGACTCGGGCAACTTCGACTGGGCCGCCCACGCGGAGCGGTTCCCGGGCCTGACCGGACCGGACCCGGCCTACCACGGCGTGGTGTGGACCGAGGCCGTGGGCAACCTCGCCTTCATCATCCGGGCGCGTACGGTCCTGCTGCGCAACACCGGCGCGGCGTCGACGCCGTTCAACAACTGGCTGTTCCTCCAGGGCCTGGAGACGCTGCACCTGCGCATGGAGCGACACAGCGCCAACGCGCTCAAGGTCGCGGAGTTCCTCTCCGGTCACGACAACGTCTCCTGGGTGTCGTACCCGGGGCTGCCCGACAGCCCCTACAAGGAGATCGCGGACCGCACCTTCACCGGCAACGGATACGGCGGTCTGGTCTCGTTCGGGGTGAAGTCGGGCCGCGAGGGTGGCAAGAAGTTCATCGAGGCGCTGGAACTGTTCAGCCACCTGGCCAACATCGGTGACGCCAAGTCGCTCGCGATCCACAACGCCACCACCACGCACAGCCAGCTCACCCCGAGTGAGCTGGAGGCCGCGGGCGTGCCCGAGGACATGGTGCGTCTGTCGATCGGCATCGAGAACGTCGATGACCTGATCGCCGACCTGACGACGGCGCTCGCAGCTGCTCGCTGAGGCACGAAGGACACACGCCGCTCAACCAGCGAAGGGACGGGGTCCTTCGCTGGTTGAGCGGTTCCGGCTCATCCACAGGGCCACCCCGTACGACCGCCTCAGGAGGTGGGGCACAATCTCCGCCGTGACCGGTTCCCTCGGATACGTCGAGACGCAGCGCGCCGTAGTGGCGAGCGCCAGCGACCCCGTGCTCACGCGCGGAGGGGGGCGGCTCGAGCACGTCGAGGTGGCCTACGAGACGTACGGGACCCTCAACGCGGCCCGGGACAACGCCGTCTTCGTCACCCACGCTCTCACCGGCACGGCGCACGCGGCTGGTCTCCACCTGGGCGCCAAGAAGCGCGGCTGGTGGGACAACATGATCGGGCCCGGCAAGCCGGTCGACACCGATCGCTTCTTCGTCATCTCGCCCAACATCCTCGGTGGATGCTCCGGCACCACGGGGCCGCTGTCACTCGACCCGCGGACGGGGCGCGCGTACGGACTGGACTTCCCGGTGCTGCACATGGCTGACCTGGTGGAGGTCCACCGCCGCCTGCTCGCGCACCTGGGCGTCGAGCGGCTGCACGCGGGTGTCGGTGGCTCGCTCGGCGGCATGCAGATCCTTCAATGGGTGCTCGACGATCCGCAGGCGATGGATCGGGCGGTCGTCGTCGCCGCCTCGTCGCGGTTGAGCGCAGAGAACATCGCCTTCTCCGCGGTCGCGCGCGAGGCGATCATGAATGACCCCGACTTCGTCGGTGGCAGGTACGCCGAGCACGGCGTCTTCCCGTGGCGGGGCCAGAAGGTGGCCCGGATGATGGCCCACATCACGTACGTCTCGGGTCAGTCGCTGGAGGCCAAGTTCGGGCGCGGGAGGCGCGACGAAGGTGCCCCGTGGCAGCTGGGGCCCGACTTCGAGATCGAGCACTACCTCCAGCATCAGGGGCTGACGTTTCTGGACCGCTTCGACGCCCTGAGCTACCTGTACCTCACCCGGATGCTGGACTACTTCGACCCGTTCGCCGACCCCGGTACGGGCGCCGTTCTCGCGGCGAGTCCTACGAGGTTCCAGGTGACCTCGTTCGACACCGACTGGCGGTTCGACACCTCGCAGTCGCTGAGGATGGTCGAGCAGTTGCGCGCCCACGGCGTGGAGGTCGACTTCGCTGAAATCGCCTCCACGCAGGGGCACGACTCATTCCTGCTCGAACCGCCGGGCTACCACGAGCGAGTGGCAGCCTTCCTCGCGTGAGTGCGTGTCAGCTCGGCGGAGAGACGATCGAGTTGGACACGTTGTTCTTGAGCACCTGGTAGGTCTTCGGCGTCTGCCCGCCACCGGTGAAGGTGAGCGTCCCGATCGAGCCTGTGCCGCCGATGAAGATCAGAGAATTCAGGACGAACTCGAGTTGCACGGTCGCCGGGCCCACGATGTCGCCGCGCGTGAACACGAACCGGCCGGACCAGGCGAGCACGTTGTCGTGGCGGTGGGTCGTCCACCCCATCACGTTGTGCCCCAGGCCCGCGCGGGTCTGGTTGCCCTCGTTGTTCTGGCCGAACTGAAGCGTGGCCGTGGGCGCCGAAACGACGGTTCCGGCGGGCACCGTGATCGTGAAATTCATGTAGTACGTGGACGCCTCGAACCGCAGTCCGCCGGGACCGCCCTCCCACGAGTTGCTCGTGATGACCCACTGGTCGGTCGAGTTGGCGAAGGCCGGCGCGGCGCCGACCAAGGTGATGGCTGGCAGACTCCATGCGGCGCTGCGGACGACGGTCCGGCGTGAAGGCATGGTCGACTGATCGGACATTTCGTTCCCCTTACGAATGTGATTCCAGGGGTTGCCCGATCAAGCCCCTCCCCACCAGAGACCGTAACTTGCAGTTGCACTGACATTTGCGGAACCGCTCAAGTCACCGGATAAGGGTCTCTACGACTAGGGCGTGTCGCTTTATTCGCGTAGCCAGATCAGGACGGCGCGGAGGACGACGCCGCCGCGGTAGGTCAGGGCGAGCTTGTCGTAGCGGGTGGCCAGGCCGCGCCACTGGTTGTAGTCGTTGAAGGACCGTTCGATGACGTTGCGGTCGCGGTAGATCTCGGCGTCGAAGGCGGGCGGTCGTCCGCCGGCCGAGCCGCGTCGTTGTCGGTGGGCGATCTGGTCCGAGGGTTGCGGGATGACGGTTTGACCCGTCTGGCGCGCAGGAGCTCGCGGTTCGCGCGTGAGGAGTAGGCCTTGTCGCCGAGCAGTGCGTCGGGTCGGCGGCGCGGTGGTCCGGGGCGGCCGATCGCAGCGACGGCGAGGTCGGCCAAGAGGTACTTCAGCATCGGCGAATCGCCTGCCTGGCCCGCTGTCACGGCGATCACGAGCGGTTTGCCGCGCCCGTCGACGAGCTGGTGGATCTTGGTCGACAGGCCTCCGCGGGAGCGGCCCAAACCGTGGTCAACGGACTCAACCGAGCCAAACGCAGAGGTCGTCGACCGATTCATGTAGTTCGACTCAGCCCCCTGTGAGACCCGGGGGCCTCTCGACCCGCCCCAGGTTGGTCGCGTGCTGATGGGCGCGGTTGATCGTGGAGTCGACCGAGACCTGCCAGTCGACGTCCCCGGCCGCGTCGGCCTCGGCGACCAGCCGGGCGTGGATCCGGTCCCAGGTGCCGTCCGAGCTGAACCGGCGGTGCCGTTTCCACACCGTCGCCCACGGTCCGAACGAGTCCGGGAGGTCACGCCAGGCGACCCCGGTCCGGAACCGGTAGATGATCCCCTCGATCACCTGCCGATGATCACGAAACGGCCGCCCCCGTTGGCCATCCGAGGACGGCATCAACGGTTCGATCCGAGCCCACTGAGCATCGGTGAGCACCGCGGTACGAGACATACGTCAACAATCGCCGCCCGCCACGCCTCCAATAAGGCGACACGCCCTAGCCGATTCCCTGGATTCGCGGGGCCCCCCGCGAGCCCGTGCGTCGCTCGTCAGGTCGGTTCCCTCACGGCGAGAGCCACTGGACGGCCATGTAGGAGATCTGCGTGCCGTTGCTGGTGCCCTGCACGTCCAGGGGGTTGCCGGCATCGTGTTGCACGCAGGCTCGGACATTGGAGCCAGCGCCGAGGTGCAGGACCGTGTTCACGTTGAGGTAGGTGGCGCGGCCGCCGTTCGGCGCCCGGTCATCGATCCCGAAGAAGTGGAGACTGCTCGAACAGTCCGCCTTGTCCCGCAGGATCCAGGCGCGACGATAGGCACCGTCCGGGTCGCCGGCCAGGGCGACCTGCAGCGTGACGAGATATTTCCCGGCCCGGGGAGCGACGAACCTGTCCTGGTTGGCAGTGTCGTCGTGCATGTTGCCGACGTCCCAGCCGAGCCCCTCGGTGTTGAAGGGCACGCCGACACCGAGAGTGTTGGGCACGGGGACTGATGCAGACAACGAGGCGCGGGCGCCCGGCTTCGCCGAGATCGTCGGATTGGGATAGCTGCCGGTCAGGTCTCCGCCAGCTGCCCCCGTGGACGGCCCGGCGGGCCCGGTGGCTCCGGTGGCTCCGGGGGGCCCCTGTGGTCCCTCCGGTCCCTGAGGACCGACAGCACCCGGCACCCCGGCTGGTCCCTGAGGACCGACAGCACCCGGCACCCCGGCTGGTCCCTGCGGGCCGGCGGGCCCGGTGGGTCCCGCCGGTCCGGAGACGTCGAGCCCTGACGCCAGCGACCGCGCTGTGACCGACCCGTTGGCCAGGTGCTTGGCCTTGACCTGCTTCTTGGCGATGTGTTTCGCCTTGACCGCGTTCTTGGCGATGTCCTTGGAGCCGATCTTGTCTGCCGCATACGCGCCGCCCGTGCCCAGCGCGATGGACAGCGCCAGCACCGAAGCAATGTTGGAGAAGGAGAAGCCACTCCTGAGCCTGCTGATGATGGATGTCATCTGAGGCATCGTGCTTCGGATGGGCGCCCCCGTCGATCTGGTCTAGACCTTCCGGCTCACGGGTTGGGGTGACAGGTCGACGTCTCTGGACGGCTCGTTGATGGTTGTCAGGCAGCAGTCTGCCGGACGCGTCGGCGGAGTTCCTTCTTGACCTGCAGTGGGGTGCGTCCGGCCATGTAGTCGCCGTGGTTGGGGCGGTGCTGGTTGTAGTCGGCGAGCCAGGCCTGCAGCGACCGATCGAGCAGGATGAGGTCTTCGACACGGCCGCGGTGAAAGTGCGGGCGGTAGAACTCGTGCAGCACGGTTCCGTGGAAGCGCTCGCACACCGAGTTGTGGTTCGGCGACCTGGGTGGGATCCGGTGATGGAGCAGACCCAGCTTCGCTGCGTGGTCTTGGAACGCTCGTCCTACGAACTCTGGCCCGTTATCGGTGAGCACGCCCTCAAGTTGGATGCCATGCTTGCTCAGTGCCTTCTTCAGGTGATCGAGGAACACCGCTGCGACGTCTGCGGTCTTGTCCCCAACGACCAGCTGCACGACCGCGATCCGGGTCGCAACATCGACCGCGGTCAGCTGCCAGACCGCCCCGATGCCCTTGAGCCGGCCCACGTAGCACGTAGAACGTGTCCAGGCTGACGACCTGACCTGCAGCTGAGGCGTACATGCAGAACCCGAACGGGCCTTCCATGGCCGCGGTCGTGACCTGGCCGGTGTCGGCGGCGGTCAGCGACGCCAACGCCGCGACACGTTCACGCGCGGTCCCGAGGTGGTGCCGGTTGAGGACCTTCGCCACACCCGAGGCGGAGCGGTCCACACCACGAGCCCTGAGGTGCCGCAGCAACGACCTCGGGCCAAGAGTGGGCCTGGTGATGGCCTCGGACAAGATCACCGCGACCTCCTCGCTACTCATCGCGTTGGGTTGGTGCGGCTTCCTGCGTTCCTTGGGCAGCAGGGCTGAGAGGCCGTACTTCTCCGCCTTGTTGATCCACTCGTAGTAGGTGTTGCGGGAGACGCCGAACACGCGGCACGCCTCAGCGACGTTGCCGATCTTGGCGGCGTACTCGATGAGTCGGACTCGACGGTCGTACACAATGTCTTCGTGGGTCACGGGATGGCTTCCTGTTCTCTAGATCTCGCAATCCAGAGACTGCCTCCCGTGACCCACACCAGCACGGAGGCTGGCCGGGCCAGGTGTCACCCCAACCCGTAATCTTCAAGCCCTAGACCACTCACGGGTTTCGGGCTCTGTGCTCGTCGATACCGCTGGTCGAGCGGAGTTCGTTGGTCGAGCTTGCCGAGACCCGGGGGCGCTGGTCGAGCGGCGGCCGGTGCGGCCCGAGAAGTGGGCGCTGGTGGCCCCCGGCGCCGGGCTTACGGTCACCGTGGGCCTGGTCGAGGAACTCGGCCCGGAGGGCTTCGCGCACGGCACGGTCGAGTTGGGCGGCAGCTCGGTGCGAGTGGCCGTACGCCTTCCCGACCGCGGCCACGTGGGGCCGGGCGACGTCGTCCACGTCGCGATCCCCGCCGGGGCCGTGCGCGTCTTCGACTCTGTCTCCGGCCGGCGGCTGAGCGTGGACTCCTAGGCGGTTTCCCCTGCTGGGCGCCCCAAATGGGAGTTCGTGTGTGACGGGCATCTCGTACTGGCACAATCTCGCACCTGCCTTCCTTCAGGAGTTCGTGTGAAGAGCCGTTCCCTCGTCGCCGCAGCCGTCGGCGCCCTCGTCCTGTCGCCACTGTCGGGCTTCGCCCCGGCATCGGCCGAGCAGTCCACTGCCGCTCCAGCAGCGTCCAGCGCCTCCTCGGGCGGGCCGTTCGCCGCGAAGCCGAGGGCGAAGATCGCCCTGTCGACGTCCGTCAGCGAGGTGGCGCCGTCCGCCGCGTTCACCGTCAAGGCGAAGACGCCGGGCCGGGTCGTGCGTTCGCTGACGCGGGCGCAGAAGCGCAAGGCCAAGCTCGTCCTCGAGCGCCGCGATGGCACGCGCTGGGTCCGGGTGGGCGTGGTCCGGAAGGCGCGCAAGCAGGCGACGTTCTCCACCACCGCCCCCGCAGACGCCGCAGGCTCGCTGCAGCTCAAGGCCACGCTGCGCCTGGGCAAGAAGACCGTGGCGCGCGGCGCCATGGCGGTAACGGGCAGTACGACCCCGCCCCCGCCCCCGCCCCCGCCCCCGCCCCCGCCGCCGCCCCCGCCGCCGGCATCGACGCTGGACGCCACCATGGCGTCCACCCGCGCCCATGACCCGATCTCGTTTGCCGTCACGCTCGCGCCCGCCCAGGCCGGACGCCCCGTCCGCATCGAGCAGTTCCTCGATGGCAGCTGGGTCGTGCTGGGCAGCGGTGGAGCCGTCGACGCCACGGGCGCGACCACGCTGACGGCCGCGGCGCTGGGGTACCCGACCTGGTTGCGCGTCACCGCGCCCGCGTGGGAGGGACACGGGGCACTCAGCGTTGCTGCGGTCCGTACGTTCGCCGAGCGCACCCCGACTGCGATCGCGCACCGGGCGGGAGCGGGCGTCGCGCCCGAGCAGACCGTGGGTGCCGTCGAGACGGCAGTGGCTGCTGGCGCCGAGTCGATGGAGATCGACGTGCAGCTCACCAGCGACGGCGAGCCGATCATCGTCCACGATGCCGACTTCAAGCGGACCACGGACGTCGAGGAAGTCTTCCCCGCAGACGCCGACAAGGCGATCGGTGAGTTCACCCTCGCTCAGGTCAAGCAGCTCGACGCGGGCTCATGGTTCGGGCCGCAGTGGGCGGGCGAGGAGATCCCCACCCTGGACGAGGCGATCGCCGCGCTCGGCCCCGACACCCACCTGGTGCTGGAGGTCAAGTCGCCCGAGGTGCCCGGCAACACGCCTGATCCGGGGTCGGGCAAGCCCGGCATCGCGGATGTTCTGGCGACGGAACTCGCGTCGGGGCCGCTCGGCGACCTGGCCGCGGATGGTCGACTGACGGTGTCCTCGTTCGGGCTCACCTGGCTCGAGGAGTTCGCCACGACGCACCCCGATGTCCCCGTCGGCGCGCTGACTGTCTTCGCGCCCACCGTCGTCCAGCTCGACCAGTGGAGTGGCTGGGCGGAGGAGGTCCACGGCCAGGTGGGTCTGATGACGCCGGCCGCAGTCGCCGCGACCCACGCGCGAGGGATGACGGTCAGCGTGTGGACCGCCAATGACCCGGCGCAGCTGCGCCGCGCCCTGGTGATGGATGCGGACGGGGTCATCACCGACTACACGGCCAGGTTCGCTGACGTACTGAACCCGCCAGCCCCACCGGCCTGAGCGTTCAGCCCCGCTGAACAGACACGCGGCCCCGGACTTCGGTCCGGGGCCGCGTGCGTGCGTACGGGGGTCAGCGGCGTGCCATCAGCCGGAAGTAGGCCAGGCACGCAACGGCACCGAGCAGCCCTCCCGCGGTGTTGGCCACCACGTCGGCATGCTGCGCGGTGCGGCCGGGCAGGGCGATGGCCTGCACGAGCTCGAACGAGACCGACGCGAGGAAGGTGTAGGCCACCCACTCGGTCCAGCGCACCTGGTGCCAGTGCCACGCCCCGATGAACGTGATCGGGGTGAACATCAGGATGTTCAGGAGGAACTCGACCCGCGAGGGTTCGGAGATGACCGCCGGCACGCCGAGCGCCTCGAGCACGTCGGAGGTGTTCCCGACGACCCAGATCGCGAGCGAGGCCGTGGGCATCAGCAGGATGACACACACCCCGACCGCGTACGCCACGAGCAGCGCTCGGGCACGGTCGGGGTGTGGCGGCATGCTGGAGAGTCTGCCCGACGACGGGTGAGGCGTCAGACGTAGACCACGGGAAGGGAGTCCGTGGTCGTGCCTCCCTGGCCGTCCGTCGCGGAACCGTTGGCGCTGTGGGCGATGCCCTGCTGGCGCTGGTTGCCGCCGGCGATGTTGGGGTCGCGCATCTCCATGGTGATGACGGTCGAGCTGCTGGCGCCCGGTGCCAGACCTGCCGGCAGCGTGAGCGTGAGCTTGTGGTGGTACGTCAGGCCGTCGCTGGTGTCGTCGCTGGTGGCGGCGGTCCATCCACCCGTCGGCTGCGTGGTGATGGCGCGGTAGTAGACGTCGGAGCCCCCGCCGGGGATCCGGAGAGTCACCGTCACCGGACCGCTCTGCGTGCCGCCGGTGTTCTTCACCGTGAGGGCGTAGGTGAGCGGTGCGAGCTGCAGGACGTTGTAGTTGGCCCCCCAGTCCGCGGTCGCGGTGACGATGTCGAGGACGGCCGGACCCGAGAGGGCGAACGCCGGCGCAGCCGCCGCGACGCTGACTGCGGGCACGGACCAGGCTGCCGTGCGCAGCACCGTACGTCGTGACGGGATGGACTGGTTGGCCTCGTTGAGATCGAGGTCGTTGGTGCCCACGGCACCCCCCTTTGATGAGTGTCGAATGCCGGGCGGTTCCCCAACCGCGCGGCGCTGCTCCGAGACTCTTGCAAGGGTAGGTTCGGGCCCCGGTCCCCTCAGCGGAACGAGGAAACCGGGAGTATGGCGTCCCTCACGCGTTGGCGCGACGCTTGCCCGCGCCCTCGCCGTACGAGTCCGGGCCGTAGCCGTACTGGGTGTAGTTGCCGTAGCCCACGGTGCGCCGGGTGATCCGGTTCATGATGACGCCCAGCGGGCGGGCGTGCACCCGGGTGAGGTGCTCGATCGCCTGGGCGAGGTCGGTGTCGATGGTGCGTCCGGCGCCGACGGTCACCAGCGCGCCATCGGCGTTCTGCGCGACGATCGCGGCGTCGGTGACGGGCAGCAGCGGCGGGGCGTCGATGATCACCATGCCGTGGCGCGAGAGCGTCTCGATGACGGTCCGCATGGCCTGGGAGCCGAGCAGCTCACTCGGGTTGGGCGGGCGGTTGCCGCAGGTCAGGATCGTCAGCGCGGGGAACTCCGGGTGCTCCTGCAGCGCGTCGGCGAGCGGGATCCGCCCGGCCAGCACGTCGGTGAGGCCGACCGTGTCGTCGACGTCGAGGGTCTTGGCGACGTTGGGGCGGCGCAGGTCGCAGTCGATCAGGGTGACCGACTGGCCCGACAGGGCGATGGCGAGGGCCAGGTTGGCGGAGATCGTCGACTTGCCGTCACCCTGCTTGGGGCTGGTGATCACGATCGCGCGCGGCGGGTTGTCCACGTCCATGTACGACAGGTTGGTGCGCAGACGACGCACGGCCTCGGCCGCCTGGGCCTCCACGGAGCCGCCCGAAGCGGTGACGAAGATGCTGCTGTCCTTGCCCACCTCGGGGATGCTGCCGACCACCGACGTCTTCGCCGCGCGCTCGACGTCCTCGGGGCTGCGCAGGCGCCGGTCGAGCATGGAGCGCGCGACCGCGTACCCGAAGCCGAGCAGCGCACCGAGCAGAGCGCCGAGCAGGACGTTGCGCTCGGTCTGCGGCGAGATCGGGCTCGTCGGCAGCTGCGCCGACTCGGACACCTCGATCCGCATGCCCTGGCCGGTGGGCGAGGTGGTGTTGGTGCTCTTCTGGCTGGTCTCGATGGTGTCGACGCGCTCAGCGAGCGCCTGCACCCAGGCGTCCGCCAGCTGCTGGGCGTCCTTCGCGGTCCCCGCCTTGGCGGTGATCTGGATGATGACCGTGTCGGGCGTCTGGGCGGCCTCGACGTTGCCGACAAGCGCCTCGGGCGTGGTGTCCAGGCCGAGGTTGTCGATCACGATCTGGGCGGTCGCGCGGTCCTTGGCGAGGACGACGTACGAGGCTGCTCGCGACTTCGACAGGGAGTCGTTGAGGTTGTCCATGGCCGCGTCCCCGCCCGCGCCCGAGGTGACGAAGCCGCCGGAACTGGCGGCGTACACGGGCTGCTGGGTGCTGCTCCAGGCGAACGCCAGCACGGCCGTGGCCACGATGAAGGCGACGACGCCGATCCAGTGGTTGCGCAGGATGCGCAGGTAGTCGGCGAGTTCCACAGAAGACTCCCAGTCGTCGTCACCGGGTCGTCACCCGAGTGATTGGTGTTGTGCAGCTGGCCCCTCCGGCCAACGCCCATCGTGCCGTGAACCGGACCATGTCCGTGGCAGCGCCCTCATTGTGGGCGATCTTGCTTCATTGCGGGGGCGAAACACGGCGCTGTGTGCGAGTTGTCCCGCCCATCTGCGATCGGGCTAGCCCTCCTCGCTGTGCCCGGTCGCGGGTGCAGGGTGGGTCTCCAGCAACAGGATCCCGAGCTCGGCGAGCGCAGCGGCCTGCTCGGCCACGAGGTCCGTCGCGTCGAGTGGCGGGGCGGGAGGACCGAACGCCTCGAGGACCACCCCGGTCACCGCGTCGAGCGTCTGCGCACTGCCCTCGGGGACGCTGAGGAGGATCGAGGTGGCCAGCTCCGAGAGCACGACGACCTTGTCGCCGACGAAGACCGCGCACTGGTCGCCGTCGACGAACACGTCGGGCAGGAGGGGACGTCGCAGGATCACGGGCGGGCTCCTCGGTGGGGTGAGTGATGTGCGGTGGCGCGTCGTGAGGCAACGCTCGCACGTTCGGCGGCGTCGCGGAGCCGTCGAGCCAGAGCGCGTGGTGCAGCCACGATGGCGTGGGGTGAGGGCTCCAGTGCGGTGAACTTCGGCAGGAAGACGCTGGTGGAGAGCTGACGGGCCAGGTCCGCGGGGCTGCGGCGGGCGCGTACGGCGGTGCCGACGGCCGCCACCAGCGCCTTGCCGGGCCAGTTCGCGGTGGTCGGCGGCGGTTGGTTCGCCTGCTGTCGCAGAGCCGCCTCCGTCGCCGACGCAGCCGCCGCAGCGGCCTCGTGGACCACGGCGGGGGCGTGGGGGGCCGCCCCCAGCAGGGTGGTGGCCACCCCGACCGAGATCAGCTCCCCGTGGGTGAACGGACGATCAGCGCCCGCCCACGTCCGGGCGTCGCGCAGCAGGAGGGAGATGTCGTAGAGACCGCGCAGGTAGCGCCGCTCGTCCGTGGTCGCGTGCGCCGCCGAGTGCCGCAGCGCGTCGTACCGCCCCAGGGTCGCGATCTCGCGCCCGCCGATGCGTACGGTGTCGCGGCGAGCCCACAGGTCGGCGAAGTCGCCGAACGAGTGCTGGTCCGCGACGAGGTGCCAGTGCAGATCGATCATGTGGCCCCCGCGGTGCAGGGGCGCCTCGTACGCACACCGGTGGAACTGCCGCCAGGCCCATGACGGGCCGGGCGCCGGCACGGTCGGGGGGAGCTTCCAGCCCAGGCTGGACAGGACGGACAGAGCCCGGACCACGTCGTCGGGATGCACCAGCAGGTCGTGGTCGCCCGTGCCGCGCGCGCTGGGGTCGCCGTGTGCCTGGGCCGCCAGCGCCAGGCCCTTGAACGTGATCGTGCGGATGGAGGCGCGCTCGAGCGCGTGGAGCGCTTCGGTCAGGTCCCGAGTGAGCGCCGCGACGGTGGCCGTCTCGTTGCTGCGGACCGCGGCGAGCCCGGCGCGAGCGGCGGCGGGCAGGGCGAGACGATCGCCCGCATCGGCCAAGGCCGGACCGACCCGGTGGCGCTGCACGGCGGCCAGGAACTGGGCGGCGGGCACCTCATCATCCAGGTGCCACGCACGGGGGGAGTCGGAGAGCAGATGACGCAGCGCGTCGCGTACGGCGCTCACCGCCTCCGGCGTCGCCACGGAGGGGACGGGGTCGTCGCGTCGGAGCACGCCATGGGCGATCAGGCCCTCGACGTGCTCGGCCACGGCTGCGCCCGGATCGCCTCCGGGTGGACTGCCGTAGGCATCCACCACGGCCTCGACCACGTCGGCGAACTCCGTGGCGTCATGCCCCGGCACGGCGGCGACGACGGTGCTCGCCACCTCGCTGAGGACCAGGACCTGGGCGTTGACCATCACGGCGCTGCGGCCGTCCTCGGTGAAGACGTCCGTGACGTTGCCCCGACGCAGGATCACTGAGCGGGGGTCCCGAGCATCTGGGAGATGACCGGGACGATGTCGGCGGACTCTCGGTAGCGGACCCGGCGCAGTCCGCCGGCCATGCGTACGACGTCGGCGAGGCGGTGCAGGGGACGCTCCGTCCGGGCGAGTGCGGATGCCTGGGGCGCCAGCAGCGCCAGGGCGTCCACCGTCTCGATCGGCTCGACCACGACGTCGCGGTCGTAGGTGTCGGAGCGGTCGAGGAGGATCAGGGCCGCGAGTCGCCCGCGGACCTCGCCGGTGCTCAGGCCGCGCTCGGAGGCGGCGATCTGGGCCTTGAGGTGCCCGTCCTCCACGATCGAGAGGGGCTTGCGATAGCGCAGCACCTCCCCGTCCTCGGTGATGCCCGCGGTCTCGTCACTCAGGTAGACGAGCTCGGTGCCGAACGCCTGCGAGGCGGTCGTCTTGCCCGTGCCGGATGCGGCGACGAGTACGGCGGTCGCGCCCGTCTCCGGGTTGGCGAGCGCGGCCGCGTGCAGGAGGATCAACTCGCCGGCGCGCGCCTCGAGGGCCGCCAGCGTGACGGCCGGCGACAACCGGTGGAGCACCTCGTCGACGTCGCTCCCGGTGACGTTGGCGGACTGGTCGTTGCAGGCAACGGTGAGCGTCACCCGGGGCCGCTCGGCATCGTGGTCGCCCTCGGTGCGGGCATCGACCCATGCTCGCTCGACGGCGTCAGCGAGGTCGGCACCGGTGATCTCGAGATCGACCGCGACACCGATCGCTTCCAAGGTGAGCGTGTGGGCAGACGTGGACCGGGCAGACATGGACCGCAGCGTAGTTCTCATTGAGGCTCACAGCGGGCTGTCCAGAACTCTGAGCGGCATTTTGTGAGATTCCATGGTGCTGTGCGCCGATCTGGACCAGACTCTGGTCCAGTTCGGGTAGACGTGGGGGTCGTGATGACAAGGGACGCATTGGCACGCGGGTTGAGATCCCAGCGGACCCTCGTGCTGATGGGCGTGGACGCCGTCGCCCTGTTCGTCGGCTACCTCATCGCCGTGTGGGCCCGGTATGGATCCGACACCGACTCCGCGATGCTCGGCCACTGGGCCGTGGTCGTCGTGGCGGCGATCGCGCTCCACTGGGTGGTCGGCACGTGGTTCGCGGTCTACCGCGGTCGCTACGGCGTGGCGACGATCGACGAGACGGTCTTCCTGGGCTGGACGGCGCTCACGGCCGGCGTCATCGTCTTCGTCGCCAACTCGGTGATCTGGCCGTCCTGGATCGCGCGCTCGGTGCCGCTGGGTGGCACCTTCCTCGCGCTGTGCCTGATGGTTCTCGGCCGCGCGTGGTGGCGCCAGCAGTCCGACAACGCCTTCGCCGCCCACGGCGGCGCCTCGCGCACTCTGGTCATCGGCGCCGGCTTCAGCGGGAGCCGGTTGGTGCACTCGATGCTGGGCAGCCCCGAGTCGGGGATGACGCCCGTCGGGTTCCTCGACGATGACCCGTGGAAGCGGCACCGTCGCCACTACGGCGTGGCCGTCCTGGGCACCGTGGCCGACTTCGAGTCTGTCGTTGCCGAGCATGATGTCGAGTCCGTCGTCATCGCTGTCAGCGCTCCCGACCGCGACCTGCTCAAGCCGCTCACCGAGCGTGCGCTGGCGCTGGGCGTCACCGTCAAGGTGCTGCCGTCGCTGGCAGAGTCGATGTCGTCGGGCGCGGACGTACGCGACGTGCGCGACATCAACATGCACGACGTCCTGGGCCGCGCGGCCGTCGAGACGGACCTGAGCGCGATCGCGGGCTACGTCACCGGCAAGCGTGTCCTGGTGACCGGCGCCGGTGGGTCCATCGGATCCGAGTTGTGCCGCCAGATCGATGGGTTTGCCCCGGCAGAGCTGATCATGCTGGACCGCGACGAGTCGGCGCTGCACTCGGTGCAGCTGTCGCTGCGCGGGCGGGCACTGCTGGACTCGCCGGATGTGGTCCTGTGCGACATCCGCGACAAGGACGTCCTGGCGCAGATCTTCGCGGACCGTCGGCCCGAGGTCGTCTTCCACGCGGCCGCCCTCAAGCACCTGCCCATGCTGGAGCAGTACCCGCACGAGGGTTTCCGGACCAACGTGCTCGGCACGGCCAACACCCTGGAGGCGGCGCTGCAGGTCGGGGTGGAGACCTTCGTCAACATCTCGACCGACAAGGCCGCCGACCCCACCAGCGTGCTGGGCGCAACCAAGCGCACCGCCGAGCGCCTCACGGCGGGCGCGGCCGGGCTGGGGCAGGGGACCTACCTCAGCGTCCGCTTCGGCAACGTCCTGGGCAGCCGCGGGTCGGTGCTGCACGCGTTCACCGCACAGATCGCCGCGGGCGGACCGATCACCGTCACGCACCCCGACATCACCCGCTACTTCATGACCGTCGAGGAAGCCGTCCAGCTCGTCATCCAGGCCGGCGCGATCGGGTCTGCGGGCGAGGTGATGATTCTCGACATGGGCGAGCCGATGCGGATCCAGGACATGGCCGAGCAGTTGATCGCCCTGTCGGGCAAGAAGATCGAGATCGTCCACACCGGACTGCGCGAGGGGGAGAAGCTCCACGAGCGGCTCTTCGGCGACACGGAGTCGTACGGATCCTCGGTGCACCCGCTGATCTCGACCGCCGAGGTGGCGCCGCTGGTGGCCAGTGAGGTGGCGCAGTTCGACCTGCGGTCTGACGCCGTCGCCCTGCGCTCTGTTCTGTCACAGTGGGCCTCCCTGCGGCCGGTGAACGACTCCTCGACTGCGCTCTGAGCTTCGCCCCACCCCCGCGCCACTTCCGAATGGAGAGCATGCCCTGTGTCGGCTGAAGTCGATTCCAGTTCCGTCGTCCTCGTCACCGGTGGCACCGGCTCTTTCGGTGCCACCGTCGTACGTCGTCTCCTCGACCTCGGGGTGGCGCAGGTGCGGGTGTTCAGCCGCGACGAGCTCAAGCAGGACGACATGCGTCGGCGCGTGGCCGACGATCGGGTCCGGTTCCACATCGGCGACGTCCGCGACTACGACAGCGTGGACCGCGCCACGCGCGGGGTGGACTACGTCTTCCACGCGGCCGCGTTGAAGCAGGTCCCCAGCTGTGAGTTCTTCCCGCTCGAGGCGGTCAAGACCAACGTGCTGGGCAGCTCCAACGTGATCGAGGCCAGCAACGCCAACGGCGTGCGGTCGGTGGTCTGCCTGGGCACCGACAAGGCGGCGTACCCCGTCAACGCGATGGGCATGTCGAAGGCGATGATGGAGAAGGTCGCGCAGGCCTTCGCCCGCAACAACCCGGGGTCGGACACGGTGGTGTCCACGGTGCGCTACGGCAACGTGATGTGCTCGCGGGGGTCGGTGATCCCGTTGTTCGTCGAGCAGCTCAAGCAGGGGCGGCCGTTGACCCTCACGGACCCGAGCATGACCCGCTTCCTGATGTCGTTGGACGAGGCCGTGCTGCTGGTGGACCACGCCTTCACGCACGCCCGTCCCGGTGATCTCTTCATCCGCAAGGCCCCGGCGAGCACGGTCGAGGACCTCGCCAAGGGGGTCGCGCTCGCGATGGGCGTCGAGGCCGACCTGCAGGTGATCGGCACCCGCCACGGGGAGAAGCTGTACGAAACGCTCGCCACCCGCGAGGAGTTGGCGCGGGCCGAGGACCAGGGCGACTACTTCCGGGTGTCGGTCGACGCGCGCGACCTCAACTACAGCCAGTACTTCGACGAGGGTGACCGGGACGAGGCCTCCGTCGAGGACTATCACTCCCACAACACCGAGCGTCTCGACGCCGCGGCGGTGGCCGAGGTGCTGCTGTCCCTGCCGGCGTTCCGCGCTCTGCTCTGATCGTTGCGATGCTGCCTGTCGTCATCCCCCTCGTCACCTTCGCCGCCGCGGTTCTGCTGACCGGCTGCCTGGTCCCGGTGCTGCACCGGGTCCAGCTGATGGACGTCCCCAACGCCCGCTCCTCCCACGCGCGCCCGGTACCGCGGGGCGGTGGCCTGGCGGTGATGGCTGCGGTCGTCTTCGGTGTTGCGATGACTGCCCTCATCGACGTCGATCGGGTGGACCGTGCGGTCCTGGTCGTGGTGGGGGTCGCGCTGGCGCTGGCAGCGGTGGGCTTCGCCGACGATCGCAGCTCGCTGTCCAGCCGGTCGCGTTTGGCGGCGCAGATCGTGGCGGCCGTGGCGGTGGTCGCCCTCAGCGCCACGCTGGGCACCGCGGGCGTACCGGGCCTGGTCTTCTGGGCGGTGTCGCTGGTGGCCGTGGTGGGGTACGTGAACGCGTACAACTTCATGGACGGCATCAACGGGATCTCGTCGTTCACCGGAGCCGTGGCCGGCCTCTGGTGGCTGTGGCAGGGCGGCGTGCACGACGTCGCGCAGGCCCAGGTGCTGGGGGCCGTCGTCCTGGGCGCGATGCTCGGCTTCGCGCCGTGGAACGTGCCGGTGGCGCGCATCTTCCTCGGCGATGTCGGCAGCTATGGCATCGGACTGCTCATCGTGGCCACGTCCGTGCTCGGCTGGGCGGGCGGCGCTCCGGCCTTGGTGGCTGTCGCTCCGCTCGTGGTCTATGGCGCCGACACCGGGTGGGTGCTCATCAAGCGTGCGCGCGACGGTCGCCGGATCGGTGAGGCGCACCGCGAGCACGTCTATCAGCGCCTCGTCGATGGCGGCTGGTCGCACCCGGCCTCGGCCCTGCTCTGCGCCGGCGCGAGCGCCGCGGTCTGCCTGAGCGTGGCGCTGGCCCCGTGGCCGGTGGCCGTGGCCTTGTCGGCTGGGTGCGTGATGGCGTATCTCTGTGTGCCGCGGATCGCTGGGCGGGAGGTGTCGGTGTGAAGATCGCGATGATCAGTCAGTGGTACGACCCGGAGGTCGGGTCGGCGGCCATCCCCGGCGCGATCGTGCGCGCCCTGCAGGGCCGCGGGCACGAGGTCGAGGTGGTGACCGGGTTCCCCAACTATCCGACGGGTGAGCTCTACCAGGGCTACCGGGTCAAGCCGTACGCCCGCGAAGTGTTGCGTGGCGTGAAGGTGCACCGGGTGCCGCTGTTCGCCAGCCACGACGATTCGGCTGCGCGTCGGATCGTGAACTTCTTGAGCTTCATGTTTTCGGCGAGCACCCTGGGCGCCTTCGTGGCGCGGCGGGCTGACGCCGTGCTGGTCTACTCGACACCCGGCACAGTGGGTGCGGCGGGCTGGGTCGTACGACGCATCTTCGGCACTCCGTTCGTGCTCTACGTGCAGGACGTGTGGCCGGACACGGTGACGGCGACCGGCATGATGCCTGCTCGGCTGGTGCGACCCAGCGAATGGCTCCTGCACCGCTTCTGCAACGCCGTCTACCGTGCGGCTTCCCACATCGCGGTCATCTCGCCCGGGATGAAGGACTTGCTCGTCGAACGCGGCGTACCGGCCGGGGCGATCACCGTGGTGCACAACTGGATCGACGAGGACGTCTTCCATCCCGTGGCGCGCAGGCCGCGCCGTCCGGAGGGTCTCGAGGTGATGTACGCCGGCAACTTCGGCGACGTCCAGGGCCTCGACACGGCCGTACGGGCGCTGGCGAAGGCGCGGACGTCCGTGGACGTCACGCTGCGGATGATCGGCAGCGGCGTGGCGGAGGAGTCGTTGCGACGCCTCGCCTCCGACCTGGGCGTCAGTGACCACGTGCGCTTCGAGGGCTCGCGCACGTTGGCTGAGATGGCCGAGGTGCTGGCCGACGCTGACGTGCAGCTGGTCTGTCTCAAGGACGACCCCCTCTTCCACCTGACGATGCCGAGCAAGATCCAGGCGATCCTGGCCAGCGGTCGCCCCCTCATCACGTCTGCCCCCGGCGATGCCGCGCGACTCACGGACGAGTCCGGTGCCGGGTGGAGCGCTCCGGCGGGTGACGTGGATGCACTGGCAGCGTTGTTCACGCGGGCGAGTGCTTTGTCGCAGGACGAGCTGGACGACCTCGGTGAGCGCGGCCGTCGCTTCTACGAGTCCCGCCTCGGGGCGTCCGTGGGCGCTGCCGAGTTGGAGAAGGCGCTCGAGGGTGCTGCCCGAGCGAGGAGGACGTCATGAAGCGCGTGGCACTGCTGGGCGCCAGTGGGTTCGTGGGGGGAGCGGTCCGCGAGGCGCTGGAGTCGAGCGCCGAGGTCGTGGCCGTACCGGCTCCTCGGCTCAGCAGCCCGGCACGGTCGGTGGCCGACGTCGGTGCGCAGGTGCGCGGCCATGGGGCCGTGTCGGATCTGGTGAAGGCGTTCGCGGGCGTGGAGGTCGTGGTCAACGCGGCAGGCAACCCGGACGCGTCCTCCCTCGATGAGGACGCTCTCTTCGGCGCCAACGCGGTGCTCCCTGCCCTGGTGATGGAGGCGGCATCGTTGGCGGGCGTACGGCGGGTGGTGCATGTCAGTTCGGCCGTGGTGCAGAACGACAAGCCCGTGCTGGACGACTCGGAGGACCTGCGCCCGTTCTCGCCCTATTCGGCGTCGAAGGTGCTGGGCGAGATCGTCGTGCGGGAGTCCCCTGCGTCGGTCGAGCGGGTGCGCTACCGCCCACCCTCGGTGCACGCCCCGCAACGACGGGTCACTCGCATGATTCGTCGGATCGCGACCTCGCCGGCGGCGACGGTGGCGTCGCCCGGAGACCAGCTGACGCCGCAGGCGTTGCTGCCGAACGTGGCCGCCGCGGTCGCAGAACTCGCGGTCCGCGAAGGCGCGGTTCCTGCTGTCGTCCACCATCCCTCCGAAGGGGTCACGGTCACGTCGCTGATGACCGATCTGTCGGGCGGTCGGCGTCCTCGACGCATCCCCCGGGTGCTCGCGCGAGGCATCGTGGCCCTGGCCAAGCGGGTGGGCCGGCTCCACCGACCGACGGCGGCCAACGCGCGGAGGGTCGAGTTGCTGTGGCTGGGGCAGGAGCAGGCAGAGAGTTGGCTGACGGCACAGGGCTGGTCGGTTCCAGTGGGACATGAGGGCTGGCAGGCGCTGGCGTCGGAGGAGGAACGGTGAAGGTCGCGATCACGGGAGGCTTCGGCTTCCTGGGCTGGCACACGGCATGCCGGCTGCGGGCGTTGCACCAGGACGTGGAGGTCGTACGGCTGGGCCGCGACGACTTCGCCGACGCGGACGGCCTGGCCGTGACGCTGGCCGACGTCGATGCCGTGGTGCACATCGCGGGCGTCAACCGTGCCGACAGTGACGAGGCGGTCGAGCAGGGCAATGTGCGCCTGGCCGAGGACCTGTCCGCTGCGTTGGTGCGCGGCGGTCGAGCGGTCGACGTGGTGTTTGCGAACTCGGTGCAGGCCCAGCTCGACAACCCGTACGGTCGGGGCAAGGCGCGCGCGGCCGAGCTGCTCGCGGCCACCGCCGAGGTGCTGGGGTCTCGTTTTGCCGACCTGTTGCTGCCCAACCTCTTCGGCGAGCACGGGCGGCCGGGCTACAACTCGTTCGTCGCGACGTTCGCCCACGCGGTGGCGACGGGGCAGGCGCCGACGGTCAGCGACGACCGTGCGATCGAGCTGCTGCACGCCCAGGACGCGGCGGCTGAGCTGATCGCGGCGATCGGGACCGAGGGTTCCCGGGTGGTCGCGGGGGAGCCGGTCCTCATCAGCGACGTCCTGGCGGCGTTCGAGGAGTTCCGCGCGTGCTACCAGTCCGGGGGCGACCTGCCGGACCTGGGCTCCACGATGCGTCGCAACCTGTTCAACACGTTCCGTGCCGCCACGTTCCCCCAGATGTGGCCGATCCACCCCAAGGTGAACGCGGATCCGCGCGGCGAGCTGTTCGAGACCGTACGGGTCCTGGGCGGCCAGGGGATGGCGTACATGTCGACGACGCGGCCGGGTCAGAAGCGCGGCGAGCACTACCACCTGCACAAGGTGGAGCGTTTCGTCGTCGTCTCGGGCGAGGCCGAGATCCAGTTGCGCCGGTTGTGGCACGACGAGGTCGTGACCTTCCGGGTGAGCGGGCAACGCCCCGCCATCGTCGACATGCCGGCGCTGTGGGTGCACAACATCCGCAACGTGGGCGAGGGTGACCTGGTCACGATGTTCTGGTCGGACCAGTTGCTCGATCCGGACAACCCGGACCAGTTCCCCGAGATGATTGCCCAGGAGGCGTCGGCATGAAGGTGATGACGGTCGTCGGGACGCGTCCCGAGATCATCCGGCTCGCGCGCGTGATCGACCGCCTGGACCGCACCGAGGGCATCGAGCACGTGCTCGTGCACACGGGGCAGAACTACGACCACTCGCTCAACCAGGTCTTCTTCGACGACCTGGGCTTGCGGGCGCCGGACCACTACCTGGGCGTGGACACCTCCAGCCTCGGCGCGGTCCTGGGCGGGGTGCTCACGGAGACGGAGAAGGTGCTCGTCGCTGAGCGGCCCGACGCGTTCCTCGTGCTGGGCGACACCAACTCCTGCATCGCGACGGTGATCGCGAAGCGGATGCGGATCCCGACCTACCACATGGAGGCCGGCAACCGGTGCTTCGACGAGAACGTGCCGGAGGAGACCAACCGGCGCCTCGTCGACCATGTCGCGGACTTCAACCTGGCCTACACCGAGCACGCGCGCCGCAACCTGCTGGGCGAGGGCTTGCACCCGCGTCGGGTGCTGGTCACGGGCTCGCCGATGCGGGAGGTGCTGGAGGCGTTCCGCGACCAGATCGAGGCGTCCGCCGCGTTGGAGACCCTCGGCCTGACGTCAGGGGAGTACTTCCTGGTCAGCGCTCACCGCGAGGAGAACGTCGACTCGCCCGAGCGGTTGCGGCTGCTCCTGGACTGCCTCACCGCCGTACGGGACCGCTTCGGCAAGCGGATCGTGGTCTCGACCCACCCGCGCACCCGCAAGCGGCTCGAGGCGTTGGACGGTGCCCCGGACCTGAGCGGCATCGACTTCATGGAGCCCTTCGGCTTCCACGACTACAACAAGCTCCAGCTCGAGGCTGCCTGCGTGCTCTCGGACTCGGGCACGATCTCCGAGGAGTCGTCGATCCTGGGGTTCCCGGCCATCACGTTGCGCGACTCGATCGAGCGGCCTGAAGCCCTCGATTCGGGCAGCATCATCATGACCGGTCTCAACGCCGACGACGTCGTACGCGGTGTCGCCCTGGCGATCGCCGACGGCCCGGTGACGTCCTCGCACCCGGCTGGGTACGAGATCGCCGACACCTCCAACCGGGTGGTCCGCTTCATCGCCTCGACCGCTGGTCGGCATGCGCAGTGGGCGGGGATCAGGTCGTGAGTGCTCGCGTCTTGGTTGACGCGTCCAACCTTGTCACCGGAGGCGGTGTCCAGGTGGCGGTCTCCTTCTTGGATGAGTTGGCGCGCATGCGTGGCGACGACCTCGCTCGAGCTGAGTACCCGTGGATCGGCGAGGTTGACGTGGTCGTCAGTCCGAGCGTGGAGCAGTCGCTCGCAGAGGCGACCAGCGCCGAGCTCCGCCCAGGGGTTGAGCAGAGCCGACCGTGGCACGCGCGGCGTTGGGCTCCAGTTCGACGTCGATACGACGTCTCCTTCAGCGTTTTTGGTCCGGAGTATGCAGCGCGCAGGGCGACTCGCAGGATCGTGGGCTTCGCGGACGTCAGGTCGATACATGGGGTCCCGCTTGGTGAGCCGACTGGGCTAGGGGGCCGGCTGCGCTGGCGGCTCCGCGGAGTCGTGTCGCGCCGAGTGGTCAAGCGCTCTGACTTGGTTGTGGTCGAGACGAGTGCCCTCCGCGATTCCATGCGCAGCCGGGGTTTTCGCAACCACGACATACGTGTCGTGCCGAACACCATCAGCGCGGTCTTCGCCGAGGCACGCACTGCGGCAACCCACTCGCTTCCCACTGGCGGTGAGTTGGTCCTCGCCTACGTCGCTAGGCCATACCCTCACAAGAACTTTGGTTTCCTAACAGAGTTGGCGCGTTTTGCGCGCGAGGATCACGGTGTGAGGGTGAGTTACCTCTTAACGGCGAGCGAAGCGGAGGCAGACGAGGCCGCTCCGGGTCTGGCTGCGCTGGCGGAGTGTGTGGGAGTAGTGCCCGTGCGCGACCTTCCTAACCTGTACGAAAAGTGCGATGCGGTGCTCTTCCCGAGCCTGTTGGAGGCGTTCTCTGCGACCCCCCTTGAGGCGATGGCTAGTGGTCGACCGGTATTCGCTTCGGACCGCGACTTCGTGCGGGCGGTGTGCGGCGACGTTCCCTATTACATCGATCCGTTGGACGCTAGAACCTCAGCGCACGTCATTGCCCAGGCCATGGGCGATCCCATGGCGGTGGCGCGCAAGGTGGAGGCCGGGCGGACACTTGTGGACGGCATCCCCTCGGCGCAAGCCCGGGCCCGCGCCTACTGTGCACTCATCTCTGAGCAATTGAAGGTGCAGCATGGCTGACGCGCTGAAGGGCGGGGAGAATTCGCGCGCGGCGTACGGCAAGGCTGCGGCGCTGGCGCTGCTCGCAGCGTCCCTACTTGTGATGTTTGCGCGCCCTGCGTGGACCATCGAGGAAGCTTCTTGGTACGCGCTCATCATGGCTCCGCTCGCCATGGTTTGCGTCGGCATGGTGATCCCGGGCGGCTTCTGGTCGATTCCGCAAATGAGCCTGCTCGTGCTCATCGTGTTCCACTGTGGAGCCCTCATCGAAGTTCTCATCTCCGAGACGTCCCAATTCCCAGGGAACCTGCATATGAGGGGGATGCCGGAGAGCGTTGAGGCGGTCATCGTCTCGACGGGTGCAATTATGGCATTCGCTGCGGGAGCCGTCATGCTGCACAAGGATGACTCAACTATTCGACTGGACGGCTTGAATGAGACGTTCCGCAAATGCCTCTCCGATGTTGCGGCCGTCGTGTGCATCCTCGGGTGCGTGATGTGGCTCCGGTTTGCCTTTGAGGCTGATCTTGGGATCGGAGCCAGTTACGCGAGCTACCTGAAGGCTGTTGACGGGACAGCAGTGGCGTCCTTCTATTACCTGATCGCGCTGAGTCTCCCGCTGGCGCTCATTAGTTACAAGCGGTCGCTTGCCCGAATCGCCGTGCTCTTCTTTCTGGCTTTCGCCATCGTGGGTTTCCCGCTGGGTCTTCGGGGCGAGGTGCTGTTCACGGGTGTGGTTGCCCTGTGTGTCGTTGGCATGCAAAGGAAAATGCCAGGCTGGCGGGTCACGGTCGCCGCGATCGCGTTGCTGTTGATTCCGATCGCGGTCGTGTCGCAGACGCGCCAAGAGGGCGGCGCCGCCGGGGGTGTCTCCACCGATCCGATGCAGGCTTTGTACGAGATGGGCGGATCCGTGCGCGTTGTGAGTGAAGTGGTGCGTTGGTCCGAGTCGAACGGCGTTCCCCTCGCTATGGGTGAAACCTACGTGACGCCGTCTGTGCACACGTTCAGAAGGTTTGTGCTTCGGACCGTTGACTTCGACGCGTCCACGGACCAGGGGTACATGGCAACTCGAATCATCAACCAGTTTGGTTACATCGGTAGCTCGATCGTCGCGGAGGCGTACCTGAACTTCGGTCGATGGGCGGCCCCACTGATGCTGGCGATGTGGGGCGCCCTGCTCTCCTGGCTCACGCGCTTCACTGATCGATCCGTGGCGCGGTTCGCGGTTGCGGTGGTGGGGGCCACTGTTTTCCAGCAGTTGGTGCGTAATGCGTTTGAGTCAGCTCCGGTCCTGATTCTCTACGGCTTCGTCATCGTGCTGATGGCATGGGTCTGGTCACGGGTCGTGGGCCGAAGCGAAACTGACGAGTTGGAGACCGCACAAGACGCTCAGGCAGAGCACGCCCCGTGAGGCTAGCCAGTGTGATGGCGGGGGCCACGGGGTTGCGCATGGCTGCCCTGGGCGTTTCTCTCATCACCAACATTCTGGTTGCCCGTGAGCTCGGCCCCAGTGGCCGCGGCGAGTACACGCTCTTGCTCACATTCGTGGGCGTTGTGAGCGCTGCCGTGGGGTTGTCTGGCGAGCAGGGGGTGACCGAACAATCTGCACAGGGCGAGGTGATCCGAAGGCGGTCCGTCAGTGCTGCCTTCTGGGGAGCGTTCGTCGTGGGCGCACTGGGGGCCTTGCTCGCTGCGGGGGCACTATGGCGCGGCGTTTTCGGGCTCCCCTCAGGGCTGTGGTGGGCAGCCGCGGTCCTGACTGTGCTCACGTGTAGTCAGTTGTGGTGCCAGCGCCTCCTGGTTCTGCAAGGCCAGGTGATGACCTCGGCAGTGCTGGCCGTTGTCGAGGCAACTGTCTTTCTGCTGGGTGTCGCAGTGGCGTCCAGAATGGATCGCCTCGATGTAGACATGGCGCTCGCCTGGTACGCGATCGGACTCACCGCGGGAGTCATGATCACAGGGATCAGGCTTCGGCCCCGAGTCTCGCGCCGTTGGCTCGCTGAGATGGGAGGGATTCTGCGCAAGGGGATCCGGTACCATCCCGGTCAACTTGCGCTGAACCTGATGATGCGTGTGGACGTCCTTGTTCTGGGAGCGTTGGGCTCAACGACTCAGGTGGGTGTCTACTCGGTCGGCCTGGCACTGACTGCCCCCCTAGGGGTCTTGGGCACGGCCATCGCGTCCACCCTCGTCGCGGGTCAGGTCGCCGCCTCCGAGACTGAACGACGGAAGGTCACGGTTGCATTGCTACGAATCACTGCCGCCGTCACCGCCGTGTCGGCTGTTCTTGTTGCAGTGGCGGCGCCCATCATGATCCCTTTCCTCTGGGGCAAGGACTTCAGCGGCGCCGTTCCAGTGACGTGGGTGCTCTTGACCGGAGCCTTCCTCTTGGCAGTTCAGCGACCGATTGGGACCTATCTTGTTGCGGAGGGCATGAGCCGCGCGATGAACAGGAGAGCCCTCGCGGGCCTGCTTGTTGCTTGTATCGCGACCGCGGCGCTGGTGCCTCAGTGGCAAGCGATGGGCGCCGCTGTGGGCGCGTCCCTGGGCTACCTCGCATACGTGGTTGAGTCGATCCGTCAGTTTGCGGTGAGAACGGGCCGCACTTCGGTTGAGGTGGTGCGAGCGATCGTGCGTCTGGAAGGACCCGGCGAACAGGAGTTTCGAGCATGAGAAGTGGAGTTGCCACGATCTCTACCACTCTGCACAGGGGCGGTGCAGAAATGCGGACCCTGGAGGTGGTACGGGCGCTTTCCTCGCCTTCCCTTGAAGTGCATGTCGTTGCCGTGGCAAGTGCGGGAGCGCCACACCCTCTCGAGCCCGAGTTCCGAGCAGCCGGAGCGCGGATCCGCTTCCTTCCCCTCCGCACGTTGACGGGGTGGTGGGGTGCATACCGCCTGTTCCGCCGGGTGCGGGTGGTCCACTGTCAGGCGGGGCTGGTGGCGGGTCCCCTCGTGGCATTGGCCTGGCTTGCCGGAACGCCGATCCGTGTCGCGCACTTCCACTCTGATCGTGCCGAACTCCCAGCAGGGCTGGGCGGCCGGGCCTTGAGCACGTTGGGGGGGTGGTTCGTCCGGCGCTTCGCGACCTCGATTCTGGGGGTCTCAGAGAAGTCGTTGGAGAACGTGCTCGGCGCCGAGTGGTCGCAGGACGGGCGCACCCAGATCGTTGTCCCCGGGGTCGACCTGAGCCGGTTTGCGTCCGTGTCTGCGGTCCCGGGGTGTTGGGACGGGCGCCTGGGGCTTCCTGAGGGGGCCCGGACGGTGCTTCATATCGGGATAGACACCGTCGGTAAGAACCGGATCAAGGCAGTAGCCGCGCTTGGCGCATCTGAGCATGAGGACCTGCACCTCGTGTTCGTGGGCTCTGTCGACGAGACTCTGCGCGCGGAGTGCTTCGAACTGGCAACGACGCTCGGCGTGGCCGAAAGAGTGCATTGGACGGGCGAGCGTGCTGATGTGCCGGACCTCCTCACGGCGGCCACTGCGCTGATCGTCACCTCAAGTTTCGAAGGGGTTCCAGGGGTCGTGCTGGAGGCAGTGGCTGCCGGTACGCCGGTACTGGCCAGCGACCTGCCCTCGATCCGAGAGATCGCTGGGGAGGCCCCGGACTCGATCGAGATTCTGTCTCTCGGCGAAAGCGATGACGTATGGGGGACTGCCCTCTCGGAGGTCACTTCGCGGGTTCGTCGTTCCACGACTCCGTGGACGCGCCTTGCGGGCACTCGGTTCGACGCGAGTACGACGATCACGAGGTTTGCCAGACTGTGGTGTCTC
Source organism: Actinomycetes bacterium (assembly GCA_023460975.1). GTDB lineage: Bacteria > Actinomycetota > Actinomycetes > Propionibacteriales > Nocardioidaceae > Nocardioides. Next base: position 106,136 of record JAEWOG010000016.1, on the reverse strand, counting down.
TCAGAGCCCGAGCGCCACAGGCCGGTCGTTGTCCACATGTTCAGTTCGTTGGCTTACGGTGGCGCAGAGATGCGGACCCTTGAACTGATCCGGCAGCTCTCCCCGGACTCCTACTCGATCGTGATGTTGCAAACCTCGCCTACGCCCGGGCCGCTGACGAGTGCCTTCGAGCAAGCCGGTGCGCGGGTAATCACGGTCCGGTTTCGGAGCCTCGCCTTCATCCGCACTGTTTCACGCCTCTTTCGAACTCAACCCGTCCACGCGGTTCACGTGCATGTGATGTTGGGCCACGAGCGATCCAACATCCTTCTCGTCATGGCCAAAGCATGGAGAGTGCCGAACAGGGTCCTGCACTATCGAAATGAAGGGCGGATTCCCCATGGTCGGCCGGGTGCGGCGGGGGAGTGGGTGCTACATCGCATCGGCATGAACGCGGCCACGACAGTGGGTGGTGTCTCCCCGGGTGCCTTGGAAGCGGTGCTTGGGAAGAGCTGGAGAGCCGACGAGAGGGCCGCACTCATGCTTCCGGGGCTCGCGGTGGCCCGCTTTGCGGCTGCGTCCGATTCAATGCTCCTTCGGCGTCTCATCGGGCATCCTGAGGCGGATCGAGTGCTTCTCGTCCTGGGGCGCGACGACCCGCAGAAGAACCGTGAGTGGGCGGTCGATGTGCTCGAAGCGCTGATCAGGATGGAAGGGGAGAAGACGCACATGGTCTTCGTTGGGAAGAGCGAACGGAGCGTTGCCGACATGGTTGGCGAGCGTGAGTGGTTGGCCCGTTTCGCTCACATGATGCCGCCGACCGATGACGTTCCCGGGATCCTTGGGGGCGCAGACGTCATGTTGCTGCCCTCGCGCCATGAAGGATTGCCGGGCGTTGTCATGGAGTCCTTGGCGGCCGGGACACCCGTGGTCGCGACGCGGCTCCCCGGGACAGAGTTCATCGCCGAGGAGTTTGGTGACCTACTCACCCTCGTTGACCTCAGCGAGTCAGCGGAGCGGTGGGCTCGTGAAGTGATTCGGACCGGCGAGGCGGTGCCAACGACACCGACGGCTCGGCGCGAGGCATTCCAACGTGTCTCGTCGAGCAAGTTTGCAATGGACCGCGTCGCACGGGAGTACGAATCCGCGTGGGGCGTCTCGGGGACTAACGAGAGCTAGGAAGACGACGAGGGATGTTGGTCCCGCCCAAAGCGCTCAGGGGTGAGCAGGTATGCCCGCTTCTCGGCGGCCGTGAGCGACTTGGTCATGGTCGCTCGCTCGAGTGACCTAGCCTCATACGCGTCGATGGTCCCGAGCACGCGGGCTGGCACGCCAGCAGCCACGGAGCCGCTGGGAATGTCCTTGTTCACCACGGAGCCCGCCCCGACGACGACATTGTCGCCGATGCTGACCCCAGGGAGGATCAATGAGTTCAGGCCGATGAACACATTGTCGCCCACTGCAATCCTTCCGAAGACGTCGATGTCCGGATGCTTGTCGCGAAGCACCCAGACCCCCCCGTCGTGTGTCACGAAACGCACACCGTGCGTGATCGTGACGTGCGAGCCGATCGTGACGAGGTAGGGCTCGGACCCGAAAGTGCCTGAGTCAATGCTGAGGAATCGGCAGTCGCGACCGACCGTGACGCCAGCCCGGCGCGACCAAGCCACGGGATCTCGACGAATGTCCAGGCGCGTCTTGAAGGCTTGCCACACGGTGAGGTCCTCACCCTTCCGTTCGGTGCTGCTCATACCACTCGACGAACTCACGAACGCCCGCGTCGATGTCGATCGACGGTGCGAAACCTGTGAGCGCGCGAAGGAGAGAAGGGTCCGCGTCGGTCACAGGGACCTCGCCTGGGACCGCGGGCACGTTCACCCGCTCGATTGCGCGACCAGTGGCCTTCTCGATCGCCTCGATGAACCTCAGAACGCTGATTGGGTTCCCGCCGCCGATGTTGACCGTACGGTACGGCGCCACGGGGCTCAGGCTGTCCCTGCTCATGGCCGGCTCTCCCACTACTGGAGGGCGAGCAATGAGCTCGGACACGGCTCGAACTAGATCGGTCACGTGGGTGAAGTCCCTGCGCATCGCGCCGGCCTCGTGAAGTTGAATGGCTGTGCCCGAGAGAGCGGCCTCGGTGAACTTGAAGATGGCCATGTCCGGACGACCCCACGACCCGTAGACCGTGAAGAACCGGAACAGTGTCGTAGGGATCTGGTGCAGATGCGCGTACGAGTGCGCCATGTCCTCGCCGGCTTTCTTCGTAGCCGCGTAGAAGCTCATGGGGTGGTCGGTGCGCTGCGTCTCGCTGTACGGAAACACATCGTTGGAGCCGTACACGGACGAGGTGGACGCAATCAGCAGGTGCTGGGGCACGAACTCCCGTGCGCCTTCAAGAATGTTGAAGGTTCCGACAATGTTGCTGTCCACGTACGTACGCGGCTCCTGCAAGGCGTACCGAACGCCCGCCTGCGCGGCTAGGTGGATGACTACGTCCGGCCTTGCTGATTCAAAGGCGTGCCGAATGCCTACTGCGTCCTCGAGGCGCGTCCTGCGGTGGGAGTACGAATCGCTGGCGCTGAGATCCGCCAAGCGCGCTTCCTTCAGGGAGACGTCGTAATAGTCGGTAACAGCATCGATGCCGAAGACCGAATGGCCGTCGTTGAGGAGGTGTTTGGACATGTGGTAGCCGATGAACCCGGCTGACCCGGTGACCAAGACTCGCATGAGGACAAGTGTCCCATCATGTGCGCGGATGCTCCCGGGATCTCAACTATCCATGTGTGGCCAAGCGGCGCCTGACGTGCTGGACCTCGACAGGCTCGACCGGCGTGCGGCTCGACCTGCGGCGGACCTGGGTCAGCAGTAGACCTTGACCGTCGGGGGGTTGAGGATGACGTCGTCGTTGACGGTGGAGACACCGCTCGCAGTGTGGCGACGGGGCAGCGTCAGCTTGTAGTTGATCGTGATCGTGCGCGACGTGGCGGCGGGGCCGACGAGGCTGACCCGCGTGGTGGGGCCGTACGTCGCAGCGGTGCTGTGTCCCGGGCCCGCGAGGTGGAGCGTGTATCCCATGGCGCGCAGGTCCGTGTCGCTGTTCAACATGGCGGCGTACGTGGTCGCGTTCGCGGCCGTCGAGTTCTCCGTGGTCGCCGTGCTGGGCAGGAAGACGTTGGCGTTCGCGTTGGCCGCCGTGCCCTTGCGCTGGTGGGCGAGCTGCGCCAGCGGGTAGCGGATCGCCCCGTCGACCAGCTCCACATCGACGAGCTGCCGCTCGGTCCACTGCGGGTTGGTGCCCGAGTTGCCGTACCCGAACTTGAGGCTGCCGGCGACGTCCACCTCGCCCGAACCCGTCATCTCGAAGTTGTACGAGACCGTGACCACGGCCGGAGCGCTGGCGCTCGCGTTGTTGGCGAAGGAGATGAACGAGCCGTCAGGCTGATTGGTGCGGCCGGCGTGCTGGGTGCCCGTGCCGTTGAACCACTGGGACTCGGCCTGGGAGATGAACTTCCCGCCGTACGTCCCCCGCTTGAGCCACCCGGTGTTGCCGGTGTTCGCGATCGCACCCTGGGTCACCGACCAGTCCGCGAACGACGCCACGACCGTGGCGCACACCGGCGGCAGCTGCGTGTTGGCGAACGCAGGCGCCGCACTGACCATCGTCACGGCCGGAACGCTCCACGCGGCGGTGCGAAGCACCGAACGTCGGTCGAGCTGGCCGGCCAGGCGGCGCGAGTCACGAGACGGGCGGGGGGACGAGGGTGCAGTCACTGTGCTTCTTCCTGAGTCGAGAGTGCGCATCCTCCCGAGCAGGAACCAAAGCGCGATTAAAGTTTCACAATACGTCGGCGGCCGAGGGCGCACGAGCCCAACGCGCCACCCGAGGGTATGAGTTGGGGCACACGGCGCCGTCGCTGGTCGAGCCTTGGCTGGTCGAGCTTGTCGAGACCCTGGTGGGGGTTTCGACAAGCTCAACCAGCGGTGCGATCAGCTGCCGCTGTTGATCATTCCGGCGCCGACGGTGACGCCGGTCGCCTCGTCGATCAGGATGAAGGAGCCCGTCGTGCGGTTCTTCGAGTACGGGTCGCACAGCAGCGGCACCGTGGTGCGCAACTGGACACGGCCGATCTCGTTGAGGCCGAGCTCCTTGGTGTCCTGGTCGCGGTGCAAGGTGTTGATGTCCAGGCGGTACTGGATGTCCTTGACCAGCGCGCGAGCCGAACGGGTCGTGTGCTTGATCGCGAGCTTCTGGCGCGGGCGCAGCGGCTCGTTGGTCATCCAGCACACCATCGCGTCGATGTCCTGCGACGGCGTCGGCGCGTTGTTGACGCGGGCGATCATGTCGCCGCGGCTCACGTCCACGTCGTCGGCGAGACGTACCGTCACGCTCATGGGCGGGAAGGCCTGCTCGACGGGCGAGTCGAACAGGTCGATCGCCTCGATCGTGCTCGTCATGCCCGAGGGCAGGACGACGACCTCGTCGCCCGGCTTGAGCACGCCACCGGCCACCTGACCGGCGTAGCCGCGGTAGTCGTGGTACTCGTCGTTCTTGGGGCGAACCACGTACTGCACCGGGAAGCGGACGTCGACCAGGTCGCGGTCGGAGGCCACGTGCACGTGCTCGAGGTGGTGCATCAGCGTGGGGCCGTGGTACCACGGCGTGTTCTCGCTGCGGTTGACCACGTTGTCGCCCTGGAGCGCCGAGATCGGGATGACCTCGAGGTCCGGGATGTTGAGCTTGGTCGCGAACTGGGTGAACTCGGCGTGGATGCGCTCGTACACCTCCTGGTCCCAGTCGACCAGGTCCATCTTGTTGATCGCGAGCACCAGGTGCGGGACCCGGAGCAGGCTCAGCAGCACCGCGTGACGACGCGACTGCTCGGTGAGGCCGTTGCGGGCGTCCACCAGCACCAGGCCCAGATCGGCGGTCGAGGCGCCGGTGACCATGTTGCGGGTGTACTGGATGTGGCCGGGGGTGTCCGCGATGATGAACTTGCGGTTCGGCGTCGCGAAGTAGCGGTAGGCCACGTCGATCGTGATGCCCTGCTCGCGCTCGGAGCGCAGACCGTCGGTCAGCAGCGACAGGTCGACGTAGTCGTCGCCGCGCGCCTCGGACGTGGCCTCCACGGCCTCGAGCTGGTCGGCGAAGATCGACTTGCTGTCGTAGAGCAGGCGACCGATGAGGGTCGACTTGCCGTCGTCCACCGAACCCGCGGTGGCGAAACGCAGCAGGTCCATCTGCTGGCTCGGGGTGGTCTCGACAAGCTCGACCGGCGAAACGGTGCTCATCAGAAGTAGCCCTCCTTCTTGCGGTCCTCCATGGCTGCCTCGGAGAACCGGTCGTCACCACGCGTGGCGCCACGCTCGGTCAGGCGGGCCACGGAGATCTCCTCGATGATGTCGTCGAGGGTCGCCGCAGTGGACTCGACGCAGCCCGTGAGCGTCATGTCGCCGCAGGTGCGGAAGCGGACCGTACGCTCCTCGACGGTCTCGCCGGCGCGCAGCGGGTTGAGGGGGGTCTCGCTCATCAGCATGCCGTCACGCTCGAACACGCGACGCCGATGGGAGAAGTAGATGTTGGGGATCTCGATCCCCTCGCGACGGATGTAGTCCCAGATGTCGAGCTCGGTCCAGTTCGAGATCGGGAAGATCCGCATGTGCTCACCGGAGTGCAGACGGCCGTTGTAGAGGCTCCACAGCTCGGGGCGCTGGTTCTTCGGGTCCCACTGGCCGAACTCGTCGCGGTGGGAGTACACGCGCTCCTTGGCGCGCGCCTTCTCCTCGTCGCGGCGACCGCCACCGAAGGCGGCGGTGAAGCCGTTCTCCTCGATCGCGTTGAGCAGCGTCGGGGTCTGCAGGCGGTTGCGGCTGGTCTTGCCGTCGTCGACCACGATGCCGCGGGCGATCGCGTCGTCGATCGAGGCCACGACCAGCTTGACGCCGAGACGGTTGACCCAGTTGTCGCGGGTCTCCATGACCTCGGGGAAGTCGAGACCGTTGTCGATCTGGAGGATCGGGAACGGGATCTTCGCAGGGAAGAACGCCTTCTCCGCCAGGCGGAGCATGACGATGGAGTCCTTGCCGCCGGAGAACATGAGCACCGGCTTCTCGAACTCCGCCGCAACCTCGCGGAAGATGTGGATCGACTCAGCCTCGAGCTGGTCCAGCTGACTCAGCCGGTAGTCGGAGTGTGTGTGGGTCATGACAGAGCGAATGCCTCTCTAGGAATGGCAGCCCACATCGTAGCGTCGGGCGCCACCGCGTCCGATTCGTGGACCCGACCCTGAGTTCTGAATATTGGGAGGCGTCGGCCAGACTCGTGTTCCATGCGCTCCACCTCCCTGCGGCCACTCGCCGCCACCGTTGTCCTTCTCGGGACCTTGCTCGCTGGTTGCAGCGGTGATTCGGAGCCGGCCGTCCAGCCCTCGGCCGAGCCCACGCCTGCGCCGCAGTCGTACACCGTCGACCCGGCGGTTGACGTACGCCTGCTGCCCCAGCTCGCTGCTGCCGGGGGCGTCGCTGAGGCTGCCGACAACGCCGACTGGGTGGTCGATGTGTCGGTCAAGGGCGCCGACACCGGGGCGCTCGTGGAGCTGGAGTCGCAGGGCCAGGACGGCTGGGAGGTCGTGGACTCCGCCGACCTGGACCGCAAGGGACGAGCCACCCTGCTCTCACCGGCCTCGGGCAAGCTGCGCGTCGTGGCCGACCGCGAGGAGATGACCGGCAGCAAGGCCATCGACACGGCCGATCTCGACGCCCCGAACCTGAGCGACGAGTTCGACTCCCTCGACCCGGACCTGTGGGTCACCCGCGCGCAGGGGTACGTGGGCGTACGGACCTGCTCCCGCGCCGACGACGCCGCCGCCAGCGCGGCCAACGGCGTCCTCAGCCTCTCCGTGCTCGACGACCCCGACCGCAACACCTGCAAGGTCGACGGCGCCAAGCACGCCTACCGCCTCAACGGCCACATCGGGACCCAGAACTCGTACTTCTTCCGGTACGGCTTCGCCGCGGCCCGCATCAAGTTCCAGCCCGGCCGCGGCCAGCACGCCGCCTTCTGGTTGCAGTCCCCCGTCGGCGGCGCCGGTGGACCGGAGACGGGCGGCGGCGAGATCGACATCATCGAGTACTTCGGCGACGGCACCAAGACGGGCGGCCTGACCCAGTGGTCCTACTGGTACGACGGCGCGAACATCAAGAAGTCCGGCGGCTTCGTGGCCGACCACGAGAAGTACGGCAGCGACTGGTCCGAGAAGTTCCACGTGTTCTCCGTGGAGTGGACCCCGAAGGAGTACGTCTTCCGCATCGACGGGAAGGTCTCGTTCCGGACGAAGAAGGGCATCTCGCAGATCCCCGAGTTCATCGTCCTCAGCCTGCTGTCCTCGGACTACGAGCTCAAGCACCAGCGCGACTCGACCCTCCCGCAGACCATGGAGGTCGACTGGGTGCGCGTCTGGGATGCCGAGACCGAGCAAGGCACCTTCGCGGACCGCTGACCGCCGCATCGCTGGTTGCACCGCTGGTTGAGCCTGTCGAAACCCGGCCGCGCTGGTTGAGCTTGTCGAAACCACACCCTCCGCTGGTTGAGCTTGTCGAAACCCACGTCTCGACAGGCTCGACGAGCGGATGCCCCCGTTGGTTGAGCTTGTCGAAACCACGTCCGTCGGGCGACCCCTTACGTCTCGACAGGTTCGACGGGCGACCTCCCGCTCGACGGGCGGCAGCCCCGCGGCACCCCGGTCCTGCGGTCGATCCTCAGCCACCAGGCGTGGGTGACTCCAGGATCATCGTGATCGGGCCGTCGTTGACGGAAGCCACCTGCATGTCGGCCCCGAACACTCCGCGGGCCACGACCGCGCCCAGCCGCTCCAACTCGGCGCACACGGCCTCGTACAGGGGCTCGCTCACCGGGCCGGGCGCCGCGGCCTGCCACGTGGGGCGGCGCCCCTTGCGGGCGTCCCCGTACAGCGTGAACTGGCTGACCACGAGGATCGGCGCACCGACGTCGCTGGCCGAGCGCTCCTCACGCAGAAGTCGCAGGTCCCAGACCTTGCGGGCGATCCATGCGACGTCCGCGGCGCCGTCTGTGTGGGTGACTCCGAGGTAGACCAGAAGCCCCGGCTCTCCGATCCGGCCCACCTCCTCGCCGGACACAGACACCGATGCCTCGAGGACCCTCTGGACAACAGCACGCATGGTGCAAGGATGCCCACCATGTCCCTGTTGATCACCGTCGCCCCCACCGGGGCCGAGACTGCCAAGGCCGATGCACCCGCTCTCCCCACCACCCCCGAGGAGATCGCGCGTACGGCCGCCGAGTGCGAGGCCGCAGGCGCGGCCATGATCCACATCCACGTCCGCGACGGCGAGCACGCGCCGACCCTCGACGGCGTGCTGCTCAAGGAGTGGGTCGCCGCCGTACGCGAGTCGTCCTCGCTCGTGGTCCAGCTCTCCACGGGTGGCTCGGTCCACGACCCGCTCACCGAGCGCATCAAGGTCCTCGACGCCGAGCCCGACTCGTGCAGCCTCACGATGGGTACGACCAACTTCGGAGACGACGTCTTCTCCAATCCGTGGCCGTTCGTCACCGACCTCTACCAGCTGGCCCAGGAGCGCGGCGTCGCGCCCGAGTTCGAGCTGTTCGACCTCGGTCAGGCCCACGCGCTGGGGCGCCTGCTGGACACGTACGGTCTCCCGGTCGGCGGCAAGGTCCACGTCGACTTCGTCATGGGCGTGCCCGGCGGCATGCCCGGCAACGCGCCGGCCCTCGTGGCCGGGCTGGCCGCGTTGCCCCAGCAGGTCACGAGCTGGGGCGCGACCGGCATCGGCCGCTCGACCCTGCCGGTGATGCTGGCCTCCCTGTCGATGGGCGGCCACCTGCGCGTGGGCATGGAGGACGTGCTGACGATCAGCCGCGGCGTCCCGGTGGAGAGCAACCGCCAACTCGTCGAGCGCGCCGTGGAGGCCGGCCGTCTCGCGCAGCGCACGCCCATGACCCCCGCGCAGTGTCGCGAGTTGCTCGGCCTCGCTGGCTGAGCCTGTCGCTGGTTGAGCTTGCCGAAACCACGCCCACCCGCCGCTGGTTGAGCTTGTCGAAACCAGTCATCGGGTCTCGACAGGCTCGACCAGCGAATCAGGCTCGACCACTCGCTGGTTGAGCTTGTCGAAACCAATCATCGGGTCTCGACAGGCTCGACCAGCGTTCGGGCTCGACCGGCGTTGCAGGCTCGACCAGCGGCGCAGGCTCGACCAGCGCCCGCTCAGCGCCTCAGCGTGTCGGACTCTTGGGTCTGAGTTCGAGGTTCTCGATCTCGGCGACCGTAGGGCCCCCAAACATCGGCAACCCCTCGGTCTTGCGGAGCAGGCCCCACACGAACGGCAGGACCACCAGCACGCCGACGCCCACGCCGACGACGAGGAAGGGGTGGGTCTCCTCCACGCCCAGCGGCGCCCAGCCCGCCTTGTCGAGCAGGGCGACGGCCGACATGGTCAGCACGACGACGATGCCGCGCCGCAGCCACGACTGCGGAACCTTCGGCGCCAGGTGCGAGCCCAGCAGCGTGCCGGGGACCGAACCGACGATGAGCGGGATCAGCAGTTCGAAGTCGATGCCGTGCAGGGCGATGTTGGAGATCGCCGCTGCGAGCACGAGCGGGACCGCCTGGACGAGGTCCGTGCCGACCAGCCGTACGGCGCTCAGGCCGGGGTACAGCATGAGCAGGGCGATCATGATGACCGAGCCGGAACCCACGCTGGTGATGCCGACCAGCAGGCCGCCGAGGGCCCCGATCAGCAGCGTCGGGATCGGACGTACGGCGGGGTTGGGGTCTCCCTGGCTGCCGCCGCGGCGGATGGCGCGCAGGTTGAGGTAGAGGCGCAGGGCGTACGTGGAGGCGGCCAGCAGCAGCGCGAAGCCGATCCACAGCTTGAGGGTGTCGTCGATCTCCTCCGGCGGCACGATCCACGCGACCATGTGCGGGCCGAGCAGCGCCATGGGGATCGAGCCGAGCATCAGCCACAGCGCGAGCTTCATGTGCGGCGAGCCCTCGCGTTTGTGCACGATCGCCCCGCCGGTCTTGTAGACGGCGGCTGCCGTCAGGTCGGCGGTGACGACCGCGGACGTCTCCCCGACGCCGAGGAAGATCAGCGCGGGCGTCATCAGGGCGCCACCGCCCATGCCGGTCAGCCCGACGACGATGCCGACGATGAATCCCGCGAGCACGATCGACAACGCTGCGAACGTCAGCAGGTCTGGCATGTCACTCCTCAGGAAAGCCGTCGAACATCATCGACAGAGTGCACATTGTTGCGCGACCAGGGCGGTGCTGTGCAAGGCGGCACCTGTCAGCGCGACAACTTACGCCTGTCAGGCAAGCGCGCCGACGACCTGGTGGACGAGTCGCGTCATCAGTTCGGCGGCCTCTTCGGCAGCTTCCTGACCGCGGCGGTAGGGGTCGCTGATGTCCTGCTCGGGCGTCGGAGCCGTACGCCGGCGCCCCTGCGCCGCCACGAGGTCAGCCCCCCGTACGCCAGGGTGCGCCTCGACCCCGGCGGCGAACTGGCCCACCGTGAAGACCTTGCGCAGCAGGGCGGGCTGGTCCTCCAGGATGCGGGAGCGGTGCTCGCGCTCGGCGGTCAGCACCAGGTCAACCCCCGCGAGGATCGCCGGGGTGAGCGGGCGGCTGCGGAACGCCGAGGCATCGAGGCCCAGCGTGGAGGCCATGACCTCGTCCATCGGGTGCGCGTTGAAGCCCATGGTGCCCGCGCTGGAGAACGTCAGCGGCGAGTCAGGGCCGGCGACGTGGCGCGCGGTGAGTTCGAGGAACGGCGACCGGCAGATGTTGGCGGTGCACACGAAGAGGACGGACAGACCAGACATCACGCCCCCCGGAGGTCGAGGTGACCGGTCGCGGCGAGCGCGTCGATGACGTCACTGAGAGCGTCCTCGATGGTGCGGCCCGTGGTGTCGACCACCACGGAGGCATCGCCCGGGACCTCGTACGGTGACGAGATGCCCGTGAACTCGGGGATCTCACCGGCGCGGGCCTTCGCGTACAACCCCTTGCGGTCGCGGCGCTCGCACTCCTCGACGGGCGTGGCGACGTGGATCAGGAAGAAGGCGCCGCCGGCCTCGTCCACCATCGCGCGGACCTCCTTGCGGGTGGCGTCGAAGGGGGCGATGGGGCTGCACACGGCCAGTCCGCCGTGGCGGGCGATCTCGGAGGCCACCCAGCCGATGCGCCGGATGTTGGTCTCGCGGTCCTCCTTCGAGAACGTGAGGCCCTTGCTGAGGTTGCGGCGCACGACGTCGCCGTCGAGGCTGGTGATGGTGCGTACGCCCTGCTCGAGGACGCGGTCCATCAGAGCCTGGGCGAGGGTGGACTTGCCGCTGCCGGACAGGCCGGTGAAGAAGAGCACGAGCCCTTGGTCTGCGGGAGCGGGCTGGTCGCGCTCGACGATCGCGGCCACGGTCTCGGGGTAGTCGACCGCGTCTTCGGTGCTGTCTGCCAACGCGTGGACGGGGTCGCCCCCGGCGTACGTGGCCACCACCTGCACCCCGAGGGCGTGGTCGGCCTCGGCGTCATCGTGCGAGGCCAGCGGTACGACCACCACGGCCGCGTCGCCCATCTCCGCGGCGGCCGCCAGGGTGGCGCGCACCAGGGCGACGGGGGAGAGGTCGGCCGTGCCCTGCCCGGTCAGCGCGAGCAGCAGGACGGGGCCGAGGGCACCGATCTCGTCGATCTCCGCGCTGGACAGCGGGCCTGAGACGGGGACCACGGTGCGGCCGGCGTACTGCTCCCGGACTGCTGCGGGCGACAGGTGGAGGCGCCGGAACGGCCCGTGCTGCGCGTGCGTCAGCGAGACCACGGCGCCGGTCGCCGGCGTGTACGTCGCCAGCGGCAGGCCCTCGGGGTCGACGAGCTCGACCTCCTGGGCCGCGGCGTACTCGGGGGGCAGCGCCAGGGTGACCACGCTGCCGGGAGCGTTGAAGGTCGTCAGGGGCGCGAGAGCGCCGGTGGTGAGGAGCTCCAGATCGTCGAGCTCGCGGGCCGTGGGGCAGTGCTGGGGGGTCGACACGGGCGCCATCCTCTCAGGTGTGCGGCACGTAGCCTGTCGACATGGTCGAAACGTCGCCGGTCCTCGCCGAGATCGTCCGTTCCGGGATCGTCGAGGGGGCCCACCGCGGGATCGCCGTCGCCTTGGCTGCCGACGGATCGATCGAGTACGCGGCCGGCGAGCCGAGCCGGGTCGTCCTGCCTCGTTCGTGCAACAAGCCCTTGCAGGCCGCCGTCATGGTCGACCTCGGCCTCGACCTTCCCGAGGAGTTGCTCGCGCTGGCGGGGGCGTCGCACTCGGGCGAGGACTTCCACGTCGAGGGGGTGCGTCGCATCCTGGCGAGTGCCGGGTTGGGCGAGGCGGCCCTCCAGAATCCGCCTGACCTGCCGCTGGAGCCCGCCCGTCGCGACGAGGTGCTCCGGGCAGGCGGCCAGCCGACCCGCCTGCTGATGAACTGCTCGGGCAAGCACGCCGCGATGCTCGCCACGTGCGTCGTGCGCGGATGGGACTGCGGCACCTACCTCGCCCCCGAACACCCGCTGCAGGTGGCGATCCGCGAGGGCTTCGCCGCGCTCACCGGGGAACGTCCCGACGTGGCCGTCGACGGGTGCGGCGCACCGCTGCTCTCCACGTCGCTGGTCGGTCTGGCCCGGGCGTTCTCGCGTCTGGCCACGGCGCGTACGGGGGGAGCGGCCGCCGTCGCCGCAGCGATGCGTGCCCACCCGGAGTACGTGTCCGGGTCCCGCCGCGACGAGTGCACCCTGCTGCGGGCGGTCCCGGGCATGGTCGGCAAGCTCGGCGCCGAGGCCTGCTACGCCGTCGCGCTGCCCGACGGGCGGGCCTGGGCGCTCAAGATCGACGACGGGTCGGACCGGGCACGCCCGATCGTGATGGCGCGCCTGCTCGAACTGGCGGGCGTGCTCGAGGAGGCCGGGGTGGATGCGGACGCGATCCGTCGTACGGGGGAGTTCGAACTGCTCGGAGGCGGGGTCCGGGTCGGATCCATCCGCGCTGCGTTCTGAACTCGCTAACAAGGGCGTGGGCGTTCTGTCCCATTCTTTGGCACATGTGAGGCGGCTCACCCGCCTTTTGTTTGCATTGTGCTAACAAGTGTTAGCACAATGGAGTCGTGGCAAAGAGCAAGAACGAGAAGTCGTCGATCCTCCCCAAGTCGGTGGTGGATGGCTTGGGCGACTACCTCAAGGAGCAGCGTCTGGCCTCGCGGCTCTCGCTGCGCCAGCTCGCCGACCAGGTGGGCGTCTCGAACCCGTACCTCAGCCAGATCGAGCGGGGGCTGCGACGCCCCTCGGCGGAGGTGCTGAACCAGCTCGCGCGAGCGCTGCGGGTCTCGGCCGAGCAGCTCTACATCCGCGCCGGGATCGTGCACCCCGACGCCGACACGGCCGGTTCGGTCGAGTTGGCGGTCCTCGCTGATCCCGCGCTCACCGAGCGGCAGAAGCACTCGCTGCTCGACATCTACCAGTCCTTCCTCGCGCTCAACCAGGGCACCGAGCCCGCCGGACAGGACTGACCAACGACTCCCGATCAGAGCGGTCGGGCACACAGAAGGAGAGAACGATGGCCAAGGCCAAGTTCGACATCAAGACCGAAGCGATCAAGCCGGTGTTCGCGGGCGTCGGTGTGACCGACCTCGCGGTGGAGAAGGTGCGCGACGTTGTCGTCGACGTGCAGAAGAAGGCGACCGACGTCTCGAAGGACATCGAGGCCCGCGTGGCCGCGCTGACCAAGGCCGTCGCGGAGCCCAAGGAGCTCGGCACCGCCGCCCTCACGCTCGTCAACGAGCGCGTTGAGGCGCTGGGCAAGGACGCCAAGGCCCGCCGCGCCGCCGTCGAGGCCCGTGTCGCCGAGGCCCGCAAGGCGCCAGCCAAGGTCCAGACCCTGGTGGACGACAACGTTGCTCTCGCGAGCGCCGCGTACGCCGACCTCGTCAAGCGTGGCGAGGGCCTCGTGGGCCGCGTCCGCAACCAGGAGTCCACCAAGGCCGCGGTGAAGTCCGCCAAGACCACCGTCGCCAAGGCCAAGACCACCACCACGCAGGCCAAGAAGGCCGCCGTTGCCCAGGCCAAGGTCGCCGAGGCGAAGGTCGACGAGGTGGCCGCCGCCGTCGAGAAGACCGCGGACAAGGTTGAGGCCGAGGTGACCAAGGCGGTCAAGAAGGCCACGAAGCCCGCCGCCAAGAAGGCCCCGGCCACGAAGGCCCCGGCGAAGAAGACGGCCGCCCGCAAGACGGCCGCCAAGAAGTCCCCGGCTGCCAAGAAGACCGCCGCCGCCGAGGCCAGCGCCAAGGCCACCGTGACCGCCGCCAAGAAGACCGCCACCAGCGCGGTCAAGGCCGTCACCGAGGCCGCCGAGAAGGTCGGCGACTGAAGAGATGACCCCGCCGAACAGCTGACGCTGTTCTGACGCCACTGGGCCCCCGACCTGCATGGTCGGGGGCCCAGTGTGTTTTGTGCCCAGTGTGTTTGTGGCCAGTGTGCTTGTGGCCAGTGTGTGTGGCGGGCGTGCTTGTTGGCCGGTGTCGTGCTGGGGTGGAGGCGTCTGGGGCGGGGGTGGGGCCGGGCGCCTACGCTGGTGGGGTGACCCTCCTCTCGCTCCAGGCCAACGTCTTCTCACTGGTGCTGCTCGCGCTGCTGGTGTTCAAGGTCGTCGCGCTCGTCACGGCGCTGCGGTTCCCGGCCGAGGCCTACACCGCGACGGACAAGCTCACCAAGGCGTCCTGGGCGGGGATCCTCGGCGCCTGCGTGCTCGCGGACGTCTTCTTCGGCATCGGCATCCTGTGGATCATCTCCACCGTCGCCGCGATCGTGTTCTGGGTCGACGTCCGACCGGCGCTCCAGAGCGTCCTCGGGCGGCGGTGAGGACCGCGTACGGAGGTGACCATTCTTCGGCTCGCCCAACGGGGAGCCGGTAACGTTCCGTTGGTACGCCACACATCAGGAGTTGGAACCGTGATCGAGAAGTCCGAGGAGCGCCCGTGGGGTTCCTGGCACGTCATTGACGAGGGCCAGGGCTACAAGGTCAAGCGCATCCACGTACGGCCCGGCCAGCGTCTGTCGTACCAGACCCACGAGCACCGTTCCGAGCACTGGGTGGTCATCTTCGGGATCGCGACGTGCATCATCGACGGCGAGACCGTCGTGTGCGGCCCGGGGCACTCCGTCGACGTCCCCCAGGGCGCCGCTCACCGCATCACCAACCAGCACTCCGAGGAACTCGTGATCGTCGAGGTCCAGCACGGCGCGTACACGGGCGAGGACGACATCTGCCGCCTCGAGGATGACTACGGTCGTTCTGCTCCCGAGGCTCACTCGGCTCCGGCGCTCTGAGTCTTCGGCGCAGGATCTCTGGCGCTCTGACTCTGCGGCCCGCGTCATACGAAGTGCGCTGGGCGTCATACGAACTGTCCCTCGAGCCCGGCCGCGTCATACAAAGGGTGCGGGAGCCCCGCTGCGTCATGCAGACCCGGAGGTATAGGTGCGGGTTTGTATGACGCGTGGCCCGGCCGGCGCGAGTACGTATGACGCGGGGTCACAACGGGTGGGTTTGTATGACGCGGGGCCTGGCCGGTGCGGGTGGGTACGTATGACGCCGGGCGGCGCGTCATACAAAGGGCGCGGGAGCCCCGCTGTGTCATGCGGACCCGGAGGTATAGGTGCGGGTTTGTATGACGCGGGGCCACAACGGGCGGGTTTGCATGACGCGGGGCCACAGCGGGCGGGTTTGTATGACGCAAGCCAAGGCCCGCGAGTACGGATGACGCAGGAGCCAGTACGCAGGCCGCAGGCCCCGCCCGCCCTTCCTCAGGCCAGGTAGCGGTCGAGCTCTTCCATCGCGTCCACGGGCTCGAAGCCAGTGGCCTTGATCTTGGCCATCGACATCGCCGAGTTGAGGGGGCGAGGCGAGATGAGCTTGCCTGCCTCGACCTGTGCGGCGTAGTAGTCCTCGGTCGTCGTGGGGGAGACGTCCTCGCCCGAGCGGCCGGACCGTGCGAAGACTTCCTGCGCGATGGCGTGCCACGACATCACGGGGCCACCGTTGGACACCTGGTACACGCCGTACGCGGCCTCGGCGCCCAGCAGGTGCACGGTGGCGCGGACGAGTTCAGAGGTGAACGTGAGGCGGCCGACCTGGTCGGCCACAACGCTGGGGGAGATGCCCTTCTCGGCGAGTGAGCGCATCGTACGGACGAAGTTGTTGCCTTCGCCGATCACCCAGGACGTACGCAGGATGTAGTGGCGCGGGGCCAGGGACACGGCCACGTCGCCCGCCGCCTTGGACTGGGCGTAGACACCCAGCGGGGACAGCGGCTCGTCCTCGGTGTGCTCTCCGTCGACCGAACCGTCGAAGACGTACTCGGACGAGTAGTGCACCAGCGTCAGCTGGTGGCGCGCTGCGACGGCTGCGAGGGCCGCCGGGCCGACCGCGTTGGCCTGCCACGCGATGACGCGACCCTCGGATGTCTCGGCGGCGTCCACTGCCGTGTAGGCAGCGGCGTTGAGAACCGTCGCATAGTCGCTCCATGGGTACGCCGTCACGGCCGCCGCATCCGTCAGGTCGAGGCGCGCCACGGGCCGCCCGTCGACGTCACCCTCGGCGAGGTCGACGAGATCAGCTGCGGGGAACTGCGCGGCCAGCGCCCGGCCGAGCTGGCCGAGCGCGCCGATGATGAGCGTCTTCTTGGGCGCCATCTGCGCGGCGTCGGCCAAGCGTGGGTTGGCCAGATCCTTGTCAGAGATCTCCACCTCGCCCGAGTCGAGCGGGATCGGCCACTCGATGGCCGCCGTCTCGTCGGCGAGGTTGAGGGCCGGGTAGGGAGTCGACGGGCGCCAATGCTCGTTGACGAGGTAGGTGTACGCCACGCCCTCCTCGAGGGTCTGGTAGCTGTTGCCCACCCCTCGCGGCACGAAGACCGCGACGTCGGGAGTCACCTCGAGCGTGAACACCGTGCCGTACGACTCGCCCTCGCGCATGTCCACCCAGGCGCAGAACGCCCGTCCGTTGGCGACCGAGACGTACTTGTCCCACGGCTCGGTGTGGATGCCGCGGGTCGCGCCCTTGGCGGAGTTGAAGGAGATGTTGTTCTGCACCGGCCCGAAGTCGGGCAGCCCGAGGGCGACCATCTTTTCGCGCTGCCAGTTTTCCTTGAACCAGCCCCGCGCATCCGTACGCAGGTCCAGGCGGACGACCAGCAGCCCCGGGATGGGCGTCGTCTCGACGGTGGGGAGCGACATCACTGGCCCTTCTCGGCGTACTTGGCCTCCGTCGCGTCCTTGTGAGGGCGCCACCACGCCTCGTTGGCCTTGTACCACTCAATGGTGTCGGCCAGACCCGACTCGAAGTCGGAGTAGCGCGGCTGCCACCCAAGCTCGGTGCGCAGCTTGCCGGACTCGATGGCGTAGCGCAGGTCGTGACCGGCCCGGTCGTTGACGTGGTCGAAGTCGTCCGCGGCCTTGCCCATGAGGGTCAGGATCAGGCGGACCACCTCGAGGTTGTTCTTCTCCCCGTCGGCGCCGATCAGGTACGTCTCGCCGATGCGGCCCTTCTCCAGGATCGTCAGCACGGCTGAGGAGTGGTCCTCGGCGTGGATCCAGTCGCGCACGTTCTCGCCGGAGCCATACAGCTTGGGGCGGATCCCGTCGATCACGTTGGTGATCTGACGGGGGATGAACTTCTCGATGTGCTGCCACGGCCCGTAGTTGTTGGAGCAGTTGGACACGGTGGCGCGCAGCCCGAACGACCGGATCCAGGCCCGGACGAGGTGGTCCGACCCCGCCTTGGACGCCGAGTAGGGCGAGGAGGGGTTGTAGGGAGTGTCCTCGGTGAACCGCTTGGGGTCGTCGAGCTCCAGGTCGCCGTACACCTCGTCGGTGGAGACGTGGTGGAGGCGCTTGTCGTGCTTGCGCACCGCCTCGAGGATCGTGAAGGTGCCCACGATGTTGGTCTTGATGAACGGCGAGGGGTCGGACAGCGAGTTGTCGTTGTGCGACTCGGCCGCGTAGTGGATCACCGCGTCGTGGCTGGCGACCAGCGGGTCGACCACGGACTCGTCCGCGATGTCGCCCACGACCAGCTCGACCCGCTCGGCGGGGAGACCCTCGAGGGCCTCGCGGCTGGCCGCGTACGTCATTTTGTCGAGCACGGTCACCCGGTAGTCGGTGTGCTCCATCAGGTGGTGCACGAAGTTCGAGCCGATGAACCCAGCACCGCCGGTCACGAGTAGGCGTTCCATGCGCGGGAGTCTAGGGGGTGGCGCTGACACTCACCGAAGTGCTGTGTGTAAGCGCCGGCACGTCCCACGTGAGCACGCCGGTCTCCTGCGACCAGTCGTCCGGGAACTGGCCGAACGTGTAGCCGTCCGGCGCTGTGAGTTCCACCCGCAACTCCTGCGGCGTCACCAGACCCTGGGGGTCGACGTCGAGGCGGTAGGTCAGGGTGCCGTCCTCGGCCACCTGGGCGGCGTGGGGCACGGTGTAGCGCAGTTCGTACGTGTGCGTCTGCTGCGGCGCGAAGCGCAGGTTCGTACGGGTGAACGGGCGCTCGTAGAACCGGCCCACGTGCACGTCGGGGAGCACCTTGCCGTCCACGCGCGCCTCGACTTCCTCGACGCCGGCCGGCAGGAATGCGGCTAGGGACATGTCGTTCCACCGGGTGACGAAGCTGTTGTGCCGGGGGTCCTCGTACGGCTGAACCCATTGCTCCGAGTCATTGTGGACGCGGATTCGCAGACGGACCTCGGCGCTGCCATCGGCGGCCAACTGGACTCGACTGTCGATGCTGCGCCGTTGCCAGTAGTCGGACTTGTTGCTGCCGGTGTTCTGGTTGAAGACACCCAGATAGTCGTACGTCGTGTCCGAGAGGTCACCGGACAGCCCGGCGTCCTGGACGGCCGCCTGCACGTCGGCGTCGGCGAACCACAGGGCCGCGTTGCGTCGCCCGGCCGAGTCGATGAACGACTGCCCCTTCTCGACCATCGAACCGGAGCCGAAGAAGCGCTCGGTGAACACGTCCACCAGCCAGTGGTTGAGCGCCTTGCGGCCCTCGAGGTCGTCCTCGTATGCGTCGTAGTTGCCGATGGTCTCGTGCACCAGCGTGGTCGAGTCGAAGGTGGTGCCGTCGCGGGTCGCGGACCCGGTGACCCGCAGCAGGTCCGCCAGCGCGATCGGATCGATGGCGATGACGCCGGCCACGTCCGTACCGGTCTTCTTCGCCCACGCTCGCGCCACCTCGTCGCCGGAGACGGTCCACGACGGCGCCATGTTGGCCCCGGTGATGTAGAGGCCGCCCCGGTGGAACACGTTGCCCGGCACGCGCGGCCACCGCATCCGCTTGAACGCGTCCTCAACGGTCGTGTCGACCACCTCGCCCAAGCGGATCCGGCCGTTGCTCGCCGTCATCGTCGCGAGGGTGAGCGGGGCTCCGCCCGAATAGCGCTGCTCGGACGGGTTCAACACGGCGATCAGGTACGTCTCCGAGCCCTCGGAGCCCAGCATCCGCGGCATCTGTTCAGCCACCCCCAGCGCCGTGTCCGCCGTCGAAGCCAGCGGCTCGACCTCGGCCAACGCCTCGTCGCGAGCCAGCGCGAGTCGAGAGCCGACGACCAGGCGCGAGTCCGCCACCTGCTCCAGACCTTCGATGGCCGACGACATCAACGTCTCCGCGTCGGCGAACTCGTCCACCACCGACGTCAGGCCCACCAGATCGACCCGCTGCCCGCTCATGAGCGGTTCCTCGACGGAATCGAGCCGCGGCCACGTGCGTACGCCGATCTCGGCCGCCGCAGTCAGGGCGTCGAGGGCGTCGGCGAGATGCCGTACGTCTGCCACGGCCCCGCCCACGATCGGCACGACCCGCGCGACGTCGGCGCGGGCGCCCTGCACGTCGCTCTGCAGCGCGTCCACGTGGCGGCGCGCGCTGGCCACCTGCTCCTCGGCGGCAGCGACATCGCCCGTCGCGAGGGACGACTTCACGGCGACGAGGGCGTCCCTGGCGCCGTACGCCGCACCGGGTGCGTCGCGCAGGCCGGTGCCGATCCACACGCCGAGGCCAACCACCACCACGAGCACCGCAGCAAGGGTCCACAGGGCAACCCGGAGCCGTCTGCGGCGATCCGGTCGACGGACACGGGTGCCAGCGGACGACATGGCCTCAATCCTGACAGAACGGTCCCACTAGGGTGGCCGCATGCGCGGAATCATTCTGGCCGGCGGCACGGGCTCGCGACTGCACCCGATCACCCAGGGCATCAGCAAGCAGCTGGTCCCCGTCTACGACAAGCCGATGATCTACTACCCGCTCACCACCCTCATGCTCGCGGGCATTCGCGACGTCCTCGTCATCACCACCCCTCACGAGGCCGAGGGGTTCCACCGTCTGTTGGGTGACGGGTCGCAGTTCGGCATCTCGATCACCTTCGCCGTCCAGCCCAGCCCCGACGGCCTCGCGCAGGCATTCATCATCGGCGCGGACCACATCGGCTCCGAGCGCTCCGCACTCGTCCTGGGCGACAACATCTTCTACGGCACCGGCCTCGGCGCGACGCTGCGCCGCTTCGACACCCTCGACGGCGCCGCCGTGTTCGGCTACCACGTGGCCGACCCGAAGGCGTACGGCGTCGTGGAGTTCGACGACGCGGGTCGAGCCTTGTCGCTGGAGGAGAAGCCCGCCGTGCCCAAGTCGAGCTTTGCGGTGCCCGGCCTCTACTTCTACGACAACGACGTGATCGGGTACGCCCGCGACCTCAAGCCGAGCGCGCGCGGTGAGCTCGAGATCACCGACCTCAACCGCATCTACCTGGAGGCCGGCAAGCTCCAGGTCGAGGTGCTGCCGCGTGGCACCGCGTGGCTCGACACCGGAACCTTCGACTCGCTCAACGACGCCTCGAACTTCGTACGCACCATCGAGGGCCGCCAGGGCTTCAAGATCGGCGCGCCCGAGGAGGTCGCCTGGCGCCAGGGGTTCCTGAGCGACGCCGAGCTCGTCGAGCGCGCCGAGCCGCTGCGCAAGTCCGGCTACGGCGAGTACCTGCTCGGCCTTCTCAACGAGCAGCGGTAACGCTCGAGCGCCCTCGAGCGAAGTACGGGTGTGATGACCACGGACCTCTCGCTCCTCGGGCGTGACCCCGACGCCTTCGAGGCGTTCTACCGCGAGCACCTCGACTTCGTGACCGGGTACGTGACCCGGCGCAGCATCGACCCGCAGGTCGCGGCGGACCTCGTCGCCGAAGTGTTCCTGCAGGTCGTGGAATGCGCCGGCTCCTACCGCCCGGGTCGCGGCCCCGCGCGCGCCTGGCTGACGGGGATCGCGCGCAACGTGCTGGCCGACCACGTGCGCCAGACGGCGCGACAGCACAGGGCGTACGGCCGGCTCGGCGGTCGGCGGCTGCTCGACGAGGAGTCCACGCAGGCGCTGGTCGAGCGCATCGACGCCGAGACCTCGACCCGGGCCGTGTGGCGGACCCTGGCCAGCCTGCCCGCGGCCCAGCGCGAGATCGTCGAGCTGGTCGCGATCGACGGCCTGAAGGTCTCCGAGGCCGCATCGGTCCTGGGCATCACCGCGGGCACCGCCCGTGTGCGCTACCACCGCGCCCGGCGGGCGCTGCTGGCGGCGCATCCCACCCTGCGAGCCGAGGAGGCGCTGTCATGAACCGACCCCTGAACACCTTCGAGTCCGATCTGCTCACCGAGCTGCGCGCCGAGGTCGAGGCCCGAGCCGCGCTGGCCGCCCCCGCGGGCCGCAAGCGTCGGCGGTGGGCCGCTGCCGGAGGTGGTCTCACGGCTGCCGGGGCCGTAGCGGTCGGTGTCCTCGTCCTGAGCCCAACCCCCGCGTTCTCGGTGTCCGAGACCAACAGCGGCGCCATCCGCGTCGAGGTCAACCGACTCGAGGGTGCGTCGGCGCTCGAGCAGGCGCTCGCCGAACGCGGCGTGCGGGCGGACGTCACCTACCTGGAGCCCGAGCAGGAGTGCGCTGCGGGGCGGTACGAGGCGAAGCGCGTGCCGGGCCTGACCCTGAGCGTGGGGAGCGAGAGCTTCGTCGTGGAGATCCCGCCGGGGGCCGTCGCGGAAGGCGACACCTTCGTCCTGTCTGCCGCCGTACGACCCCACGCCGACGGCAACGGCCACAGCTCGTCGGTGTCCTTCGACATCGCCACCGGGGCGGTCGGGGACTGCACGGTCGTGGACGCCGACTGGTCCGGCCTCGAATGAGGCCGCTCAGCCAAGGTCGGCGCGGACCATCCGCGCCACGACCTCGGCGAACGTGACCGTGGGCTGCCAGCCCAACCGCTCGCGGGCGAGGCTGGCATCCCCGACCAGTTCGGTCGGGTCCGCGGGGCGCATGAAGGCGGGATCGGTGTGGACCAACCCCTCCCAGTCGCTGATGTCGGCCGCCGCGAACGCAGCGGCGACGAAGTCGCGCACGCTGTGGGCCGTACCCGTCGCGACGACGTAGTCGTCAGGCGTCTCGGCGTGAGCAGCCCGCACCATCGCGTCCACGTAGTCCGGGGCCCACCCCCAGTCACGGCGAGCCTCCAGGTTGCCCAACGTCAGCGAGTCGGCCTCACCCCGCGCGATCGCTGCGACGGTCGAGGTGATCTTGCGCGTGACGAACCGCGTGGGACGCCGCGGCGACTCGTGGTTGTAGAGCACCAGCGAGCTCACGTGGGCGCCGCGCGCCCGGTACACGCCCGCGGCCAGGTGGGCGTACGCCTTCGCTGCGCCGTACGGGTTGATCGGCCGTACGGGCGTCGCCTCGTCCTGCGGGGCGACCGCGGGCTCGCCGAAGATCTCGGCGCTGGATGCCTGCACCACACGAGCACCCACCCGGTGGGCGGACTCCATCAGGGAGACCGCGGCGGCGCCGTTGACCTGCGCGGTGAGGTCGGGGTCGTCCCACGACTGGGCGACGGAGCTGATGGCGGCGAGGTTGACCACGAGGTCGGGCCTCAGGTCGGTGACCAGGCCGCGGGTGCCACTGGTGTCGGCAAGGTCGCCGGTGTGGCACACGACGTCGGCGGGGACGTACGGGTTGGGCGGCTCGGAGCCCAGCACGAGCGCGTGGACCTCGACGCCGTCGGCGAGCAGGCGTTCGGCGAGGTACGAACCGTCCTGGCCGCCGATCCCGGTGACCAGCGCGCGGTCGACGCGCACGCTCATGGGCGACCGTGCCGCGAACCCGGCCCGTCCCACCAGCCGTCCTGGGCGGCCTTGATGTCGGCCTCGACCATCATCGTGACCAGTGCGTCGAACGACACGGTCGGCTCCCAGCCGAGCTGCTTCTTGGCCTTGGTGGCGTCGCCGATGAGCAGGTCGACCTCGGCGGGTCGCATGAACCGCTCGTCCTGGGTGACGTGCTTCGACCAGTCGCTGATGCCCACGTGCGCGAACGCACGGTCGAGGAAGTCGCGGATCGAGTGGGTCTCGCCCGTCGCGATGACGTAGTCGTCGGGCTCGTCGGCCTGGAGCATCCGCCACATCGCCTCGACGTAGTCGCCCGCATAGCCCCAGTCACGCTGCGCATCGAGGTTGCCCAGCGCCACGGAGTCCTGCATGCCGAGGCTGATCCGTGCGACCGCCTGGCTGATCTTGCGGGTCACGAACTCCGGCCCACGGCGCGGCGACTCGTGGTTGAAGAGGATGCCCGAGGAGGCGTGCATGCCGTACGACTCGCGGTAGTTGATCGTCATGTAGTGCCCGTAGACCTTGCTCACGCCGTACGGGGAGCGCGGCCACAACAGCGTCGTCTCGCGCTGCGGGACGTCCTGCACCTTGCCGAACATCTCCGAGCTCGACGCCTGGTAGAACCGCACGCTGCGCGGGTCGTCGCCGGCGTGGAGGCGTACGGCCTCGAGGATGTTGAGCACGCCCATCCCGGTCACGTCGGAGGTGACGAAGGCGTTCTCCCACGAGTACGCCACGAAGCTCACCGCGCCGAGGTTGTAGACCTCGTCGGGCTGGCTGTCGTGCATCGCGCGCATCAGGCTCGACAGGTCCGTGAGGTCGCCGTTGTGCAGGCGGACGTCAGGCACGAGCTCCTCGACGAGGTCGCGGCGCGGGTTGTTCTGGCCGCGGATGATCCCGTGGACGTCGTACCCCTTGGCGAGCAGGAGCTCGGCGAGGTAGAGGCCGTCCTGGCCGGTGATCCCGGTGATGAGCGCGGTGGGCATGGGGGCAAGTGTGACAGTGGGTGCGCCCCTCTAGGGTGGGTGCCCATGAAGATCCTCGTCTCCGGCGGCGCCGGCTACATCGGCTCGCACACCGTGTTGCAGCTCATCCAGGCCGGTCACGACGTCGTGATCGTGGACAACTTCTCCAACTCCTCGCCGGTCGTGATGGGGCGGCTGGAGGCGCTGGCGGGGCGCAGCATCCCGCTGCACGCGTTCGACCTGTGCGACCAGGACAAGACGGAGCACCTGTTCGCGTCCGAGGAGATCGACGCGGTCATCCACTTCGCCGGCTACAAGGCGGTGGGGGAGTCGGTGGCCAAGCCGCTGGACTACTACGAGAACAACCTCGGCTCGACGTTCTCGCTGGTCCGCGCGATGCGCAAGCACGGCGTCGACAAGCTGGTCTTCTCGTCGTCCGCGACCGTGTACGGCACCGACCAGGCCGGCGCGACCGAGGACCGCCGCACCTTCGCGACCAATCCGTACGGGTGGACCAAGGTCATGCAGGAGCAGATCCTGAGCGACATTGCGCTGGCCGACCCGGCGATGCGGGTGGCGCTGCTGCGCTACTTCAACCCGGTGGGCGCCCACGAGTCGGGCACCATCGGCGAGGACCCCTCGGGCATCCCCAACAACCTGACCCCCTTCATCGCCCAGGTGGCGGTCGGCAAGCGCGACAAGTTGGCCGTGTTCGGGGACGACTACGACACCGTCGACGGCACCGGCGTGCGCGACTACATCCACGTCGAGGACCTCGCCGCCGGGCACGTGGCCGCGCTCGAGGAGCTGGGGCGCACGACCGAGCCCGTCAACGTGTGGAACCTCGGTTCCGGCACCGGCACCTCGGTGCTCGAGATGCTGCACGCCTTCGAGCGCGCGGTGGGCCGCGAGCTGCCGTACGAGATCAAGGACCGTCGCCCCGGCGACGTGGCGTCCTCGTACGCGGACCCGTCGAAGGCGAACCGTGAGCTGGGCTGGTCCACGACCCGATCGGTCGACGAGATGGCCGCCGACGCGTGGCGCTGGCAGTCGCAGAACCCCCAAGGTTTCGCCAGCTGACTCATCCCCGGGGTCACTTGCGCCCCTTGAGTCTCAGGATCCCCCGCATCTGCGGGGGATCCTGAACTTCATGGGGTGTGCACGCCCCGTGAAGTTCAGGGAAACCCTTCGAAGTCCATCCTCCGCGCCCTGAGCGTGGCGCGGCTGCGTTGCGTCATACGTACGTGCCCTGAGAGGCCGTACGTCATGCAAAGCCGCACCAATACGTGCGGGTTGGTATGACGCGGGCGGCATCAGGGTCGGTTGGTATGACGCGGGGCCACGTCGGGCCGGGTTTGTATGACGCGGGGCCACCCCGGTCGGGTTTGCATGACGCGGGCTGCGCTGCGCCATACGTACGTGCCCTGAGAGGCCGTACGTCATACAAAGCGGCATCAATACGTACGGGTTCGTATGACGCGGGCCGCATCGGGGTCGGTTTGTATGACGCGGAGCCGCCCCGGGCACGGTTTGTATGACGCGCGCCCACGACAGGGCCACAGGCGTGACGCGTCACGCGCGTACGTCGATGGGGCGCCCACTTGTCCGCTGGGTGACAATGGCCGGGTGACGTCTCCTCACCCCGGCAGCGCCGCGCTCTTCGAGCGTGCGCTCACCGTGACCCCCGGCGGCGTGAACTCCCCGGTCCGCGCGTTCAACGCGGTCGGCGGCACGCCCCGGTTCATCCGCTCCGCGCAGGGCGCGTGGCTCAGCGACGTGGACGGCAACGACTACGTCGACCTGATCTGCTCCTGGGGCCCGATGCTGCTCGGGCACGCGCACCCCGAGGTGCAGGCCCAGGTGCTGGAGGCGGTCGCCCGCGGCACCTCGTACGGCACCCCGACCACTCCCGAGGTCGAGCTCGCCGAGGAGATCGTGCGACGTACGCCAGTGGAGAAGGTCCGCTTCGTCTCCTCCGGTACCGAGGCCACCATGTCGGCGATCCGCCTGGCGCGTGGCTTCACCGGCCGCGACGTCGTGGTGAAGTTCGCCGGCTGCTACCACGGGCACGTCGACAGCCTCCTCGCCTCCGCCGGCTCCGGCCTGGCCACGCTCGGCGTCCCCGGCACGCCCGGGGTGCCCGCCTCCGCGGCGGGCGAGACGATCGTCCTGCCCTACAACGACCGCGCCGCCGTCACCGCCGCCTTCGCCGAGCACGGCGACCGCATCGCCTGCCTCATCACCGAGGCCGTCCCCGGCAACATGGGCGTCGTCCCGCCGGAGCCGGGTTTCAACGCGTTCCTCGCCCAGACCTGCCGCGACGCGGGCGCGCTGTTCATCTCCGACGAGGTGATGACGGGCTTCCGCGCCTCGTACGAGGGCAGCTGGGGCCTCGACGGCAAGGCCGAGGGGTGGGTGCCCGACCTGATGACCTTCGGCAAGGTCATGGGCGGCGGCTTCCCGGCCGCAGCCTTCGGCGGCCGCGCCGACGTGATGGGCCACCTGGCCCCCGAGGGCCCGGTCTACCAGGCCGGCACCCTGTCCGGGAACCCGATCGCCACCACCGCCGGGCTCGCGACGCTGCGCCTGGCCACCCCGGACGTGTACGACCACATCGACGCCGCGGCCACCACGATCGCCGAGGCCGCCTCCGCTGCCCTCGCCGCCGAAGGGGTCGCCCACCGCGTCCAGCGCGCGGGCACCATGTTCAGCGTGTTCTTCCGCGACGGCGAGGTCCGCAACTTCGCCGAGGCGGATGCGCAGGACACGGCCGCCTACGGGGCCTTCTTCCACGCCATGCTCGACGGCGGGGTCTACCTCCCGCCGAGTGCGTACGAGGTCTGGTTCCTCTCCGCTGCCCACGACGATCGGGCCGTGCAGACGGTCCTCGACGCCCTGCCCGCGGCAGCTCGTGCCGCCGCGCAGGCCCAGAAGGAGACCGCATGAGCGAGACCACGATCGTTCACCTGCTTCGCCACGGTGAGGTCCACAACCCCGACGGTGTGCTCTATGGCCGCCGCGACGGCTACCACCTCTCCACGCTGGGCAGGAAGATGGCCGACCGCGTCGCCGAGGTCATCGGCGAGCGCGACATCGTCCACATGCGAGTGTCTCCCCTCGAGCGGGCCCGCGAGACCGCTGCCCCGCTGGCCGCCGCCCGCGGCCTGGAACCGGTGATCGACCCTCGCGTCATCGAGTCGACCAACAAGTTCGAGGGCGTCTCCTTCAAGGAGGGGGCGATGGCGATCGTCAAGCGTCCCAGCCTGTGGCGTCACATGTACAACCCCCTCAAGCCGTCGTGGGGCGAGCCGTACGCGGAGGTCGTGGCGCGCATGATGGCGGCCGTCCACGACGCCCGCGACGAGGCCCGCGGTCACGAGGCCGTGATCGTGTCCCACCAGCTGCCGATCTGGTCCACGCGCCTGGCTGCCGAGGACAAGTCCTTCCTGCACCACCCCAAGTCGCGCCAGTGCACGCTGTGCTCGCTGACGTCGTTCGTCTTCACCGGGGACGCGCTGAGCGAGGTCCGCTACTCCGAGCCCGCGGGCGACCTGATCCCCGTGGGCGATCGCGCCCACGCGTTCTCCTCGGGCGGGGACCCCGACCTGCCGGCCCCGGAGGCACAGGCGTGAGGCGTGTCGTTCCCGCTGCGTTGCTCGCTGCTGCCCTGCTGCTGAGCGGCTGCACCGACGTCGGCTCGACCGGCGACAAGGGTTACATCTCCGGCGACGGCACGCTCACCGCCATCGACCCCGCCGATCGTCAGAAGCCCGTCGAACTGGCCGGTGACGACCTCGACGGCGAGCCCGTCGACCTCGCCGACCTGCGCGGCGAGGTGGTCGTCATCAACATCTGGGGTTCGTGGTGCGTCGACTGCCGTGTCGAGCAGCCCGACCTCAACGAGATCGCCGCAGAACTGGGCGACGAGGCCCAGTGGCTCGGGGTCAACATCCGCGAGTCCTCGCTGGCCCAGGCGCAGGCGTACGTGCGCAACATGGAGGTGCCGTACGGCTCCCTCTACTCGCCCGACTCCGAGGCGCTGCTGGCGTTCGCCGGGTACGTGACCCCCAAGACCGTTCCGGCCACCCTGGTGCTGGACCGCGAGGGCCGGATCGCCGTGACGATCCTCGGCCGTGTCACCGCTCCGAGCACCCTCAAGGGCCTGATCGAGGACGTGGCAGCCGAAGATGGGTGAGTGGTTCGCCGACGCTGTCACGGGGTCACTGATCCTGGCGTTCCCCGTGGCGCTGCTGGCGGGGCTGGTGTCGTTCTTCAGCCCGTGTGTGATCCCGCTGCTGCCGGGCTACCTCTCGTACGCCACCGGCCTGTCGGGCGCCGACCTCGAGAACGCCGGCCGCGGCCGGATGGTGCTGGGCGCGAGCCTCTTCGTGCTCGGCTTCACCGTCGTGTTCGTGGCGATGGGCGCCGTCGCTGGCGGCCTGGGCTGGTGGCTGTTCGAGTGGCAGGGTGTCATCACCAAGGTCCTGGGCGCGCTCACCATCGTGCTCGGCCTCGCCTTCGCCGGGCTGATCCCCGGCCTGCAGCGTGACTGGCGCATCCACAAGGTGCCGGCCGTCGGCCTCGCCGCTGCCCCGATGCTGGGCGTGCTGTTCGGTCTGGGGTGGATGCCGTGTGTCGGCCCGACCCTCACCGCGATCAACAACCTCGCGTTCGCCGAGGCGACGGCCGTGCGGGGCGGCATCCTGTCCGCCGTGTACGCCCTCGGCCTCGGGCTGCCGTTCATCCTCGCCGGGCTCGCGTACAAGAAGGCTCTGCGACTCTTCGCCGTGGTCCGGCGCCACCAGCAGTGGGTGACCCGCATCGGCGGCCTCATGCTCGTCGCTGTCGGAGTCCTGCTCGTGACCGGGTGGTGGGACCACATGGTGACGTGGCTGCAGTCCGAACTCGTCGCTGCGACAACCCCCGTGATCTGAGAGTGCCCCACTGATGAGTGACGTGATCCGATGAGTGACCGCCAAGCGACCCCGCTGCCGGGCGAGCTGACCCTGAAGGAGTTCGTGCGCTGGACGTGGCGCCAGCTCACCTCGATGCGGACCGCGCTCCTGCTGCTGTTGTTGCTGGCCCTCGCGGCCGTCCCGGGATCGTGGATCCCGCAGGAGAACATCGACTCCGTCGCGGTGACGCAGTGGAAGGAAGACCACCCCAAGCTGACCCCGATCTGGGAGAAGCTGCAGCTCTTCAGCGTCTACGACTCGCCGTGGTTCTCCGCGATCTACCTGCTGCTGATGGTCTCGCTGGTGGGCTGCATCATCCCGCGCACGCTGGTCTACGCGAAGGCCCTGCGCGCCCGGCCGCCGCGGACTCCGCGCAACCTGAGCCGCCTGCCCGACAGCGCCTCGTTCACCACCGACGCCTCGCCTGAGGAGGTGCTCGCCGCGGCCGGCACGGTCCTGCGCAAGCGCCGGTTCCGTACGGAGGTGCGCGACGAGGACGTGGCGGGGGAGCGCGGCTACCTGCGCGAGGCCGGCAACCTGGTCTTCCACCTGTCGCTGATCATCGTGCTCGTCGCGTTCGCCGTCGGGAACCTGTTCGGCTACAAGGGCGGCGCGATCGTGGTGGTGGGCAACGGTTTCGCCAACGACATCCGCAGCTACGACGACTTCAAGCCGGGCAGCCTGTTCGACCCCGACGCGATGGAGCCGTTCTACTTCACCATCGACTCCTTCGACATCTCGTGGTTGACCGAGGGGCGCTCGGCGGGTCAGGCGCGCGACTTCGCGGCCAACCTGACGTACACGACCGAGCCGGGTGGCGAGGAGCAGGAGTACGACCTGCGCGTCAACCACCCGCTCACCATTGGCGGCACGGACATCTTCCTGATCGGGCACGGCTACGCGCCGATCGTGAAGATCACCGACGGCAACGGCAACGTCGCCTACGACGGCCCGACCCCGTTCCTGCCCACCGACGGGTCGTTCCGCTCGTTCGGCGTGATCAAGGCGGCCGACGCGCAGCCGGCGCAGATCGGTCTCACCGGCGAGTTCTACCCCACGTTCGTGATGGGCGAGAACGGGCCGACGTCGATCTGGGGCGACGCGATCGACCCGCTGCTGTCCCTGACGCTGTACACCGGCGACCTCGGCATGGATGACGGGTCGCCGCAGTCGGTGTACGTCCTCGACACCGACACCGCCACGGCCGTGCCCAGCGAGGACGGCAGCCAGCAGTTCCGCCTCGACATGGGGCCGGGCGACAAGGTCGAGCTGCCCGACGGCATGGGCACTGTCGAGTTCACCGGTCTGGCGCGCTGGAACAAGCTCCAGATCAGCCGCACCCCCGGCATGATGTGGGCTCTGGGCGGCGTGATCCTGGCGCTCATCGGGCTGTGCGGGTCGCTGTTCGTGCGCCCCCGCCGCATGTGGGTGCGTGCGCGCCGTGACGAGGACGGCGCCACGCTGGTCGAGGTGGCGGCACTGGATCGCACCGGCGGAATGGACCCTGAGCGCGGGCGTACGGAGCTCGCCAAGATCGTGGAAGCACTCGGCGGTCCCCCCGCCGACGCATCGGCCAAGGCGGCCGAGGAGGAGAAGTCGTGACCGACGTCCAGTTCGAGAACTTCAGCTACGAGGCGGTCGTCGTCGCCGGAGTGGTCTACTTCCTGGCCCTGCTGGCCTACTCCGCCAACTGGGCCGCCCTGCGAGGGGTCAAGGCCGAGGAGCGGGTGGAGGTGGGCTTCGCCGCCATGACGGGCCGTCTTGGCCTGCTGCTCACCGGCCTGGCGGGCCTGATCCACGGTGTCGCCGTGGTGACCCGTGGTCTGGCCCACGACCCCAACCGGGTGCCGTGGGGCAACATGTACGAGTTCACCCTCTCGGCGACCTTCTTCGTGACGGCGCTCTTCCTCGTCACTGCTCCCAAGATGAGGGCCCTGTGGCTGGGGCCGTGGGTGGTCGGGTTCGTGTGGGTGACCCTGATGGCGGGCTTCCTCGCCCTCGACGACGCGATCCTGCCGCTGCCCGACGCCCTGAACTCGCCGTGGCTCGTGATCCACGTGGTCTCGGCCGTCCTCGCCAGTGCCGCGTTCACCATCGGCGGGTTGCTGTCGGTGCTCTACCTCATCAAGGAGCGCTCGAAGTCGACCACCGGCTACCTCAGCCGGGTCCCCGAGCTGGCGACACTCGACCGGATCTCGTACTGGATGCACGCCTTCGCGTTCCCGGTGTGGACCTTCGCGGTCCTCATCACGGGCCCCATCTGGGCGCACCAGGCGTGGGGCGCGTACTGGAACTGGGACCCCAAGGAGGTGTGGGCCTTCATCACGTGGGTCGTGTACGCCGCCTACCTGCACGCCCGCGCGACCGCCGGCTGGAAGGGCCGCTACGCCGCGTACGTGGCGCTGGTCGGCCTGCTGACCCTGTGGTTCAACTTCATCGGGATCAACTTCTTCAGCTCTTCGAGCCAGCACTCGTACGCCGAGTCGGCCGCGCTGGTGGACCCGCTCGAGAGGGGCGTGGCGAGTGCGGGCGTGGCGAGTGAGGGTGGCGTAGCGCCTCAGTCCTCGTCGGTCTGAGCCTCGTCGTTGGCGTGCCGCTGACGACGGTTGAGGTCCCGCAGGAAGTCGAGGTCGTCGTCGGGAGCGAGGGTGCGCGGCGGCGTCTGGCGGCTGCGGCGGTCCAACAGACGCAGCAGCAGGTAGAGCGTGATGGCCACCACGATGATGAGCAGAAGGACCTTCCCCATTGAGCCAATGTAGCCCGCGCGGCCTAGGCTGGAGGCGTGAAGGAGTTCCTCGTCTACACCGGCATGCGCATCGTGCTCTTCCTCGCCTCGTTCGGCGTCGTGATCGGGATCTGGTCCTTGGTCACCGATGGGCAGGTTCCGGTGTTCTGGACCCTGATCCTGGCCCTCGTCATTTCGGGCGTGCTGTCCTACTACGTCCTCAACCGCCAGCGCGCTGCGTTCGCTGAGCGAGTCGAGGAGCGGGCCAGCCGCGCCGCGGCCGCCTTCGAGGCACACAAGGCGCGCGAGGACTCCGACGACGAGCCCGAGGCCGACGGGGACACGCCCCGCGCCTGAGCCAGCGGCCGGTGGAGGGCCGGGGGCCGGCCCGATGCCCCAGGGCCACCCGCCACCGTCGCTCGATAGGTTGGTCGGGTGACTTCCGATCAGCGCTACGAGTTCACCACCCTCGACCTCCACTCCCAGGCCGACGCGGCCAGGCGGAGGGGATTCGTGGAGTCCTTCGAGCAGGCGTTCCACCACGCCCGCCCGGGGGAGCCCGAGTTGGAACGCTTCCAGCAGTTCTGGCGCGAGGACGGCACCCGGGTCAAGGGGGCCTGGCTGCGCGGCGACAAGTACGGCTCCGGTCACCGCCCGGTGGGCACCTTCACGAGCTTTGACGGCAGCTTCAACACCGGCGCCGAGCTGGTGCCGGCGTGGCTGATCACCGACGTGACGGTGTCCGCGGCCCACCGCCGCCGTGGATTGCTGAGCCGGCTGATGCGCGACGACCTGGCCGCCGCTGCGGCCTCCGACGCCGTCGTGGCGGCCATGACCGTGACCGAGGGCGGGATCTACGGTCGGTTCGGGTTCAACCCGGCGATCTGGGCCACCCGCGCTGAGGTGGACGTACGACGCCCCCTCGCCTTCGTCAGCGAGGCCGAGCGGGACGCGGCTCTCGTGGAGCCCGTGGAGATCTCCGACCTGGTGGCCGAGCACTTCGCCGGCTACCACGCACGCACGCGCGGCTCCCTGACCCGTCCGGCCTTCTGGAACCACCTGCTGCGCGGCGACATGCGCCGCGAGGGCGGGCCGGGGCGCGACGAGTACGTGCGCGCCGCGGTCACCCTCGACGCGGACGGCAAGCCGGACGGGCACGTGATCTATCGCCCCGAGTCGGATGCGCAGGGCCGCCGCGTCCGGGTGCTCGACCTGATCGGGAGGTCGCGTCAGGCGCACCTGGCCCTGTGGCAGTTCCTCGGCACGATCGACCTGGTCGACACCGTGGTCGCCAACCTGGCGGTTCAGGACCCGCTGCGGTGGGCCGTGGCCGACCTGCGCCAGGTCAAGCTGTCCGAGGTCTATGACCAGCTGTGGCTGCGCGTCCTCGACACCCCGGCGGCGCTGGCGGCGCGACCGTGGTTCGGCGACGGCGAGGTGACCGTGACGGTCACTGACCGGCTCGACATCGCGGCGGGCACCTGGACGGTGAGCGCCCGCGATGGGCGCGCCGAGGTGGCCCCCGGCGGGAAGACCCAGGTCGCCCTGGACGTGTCAGCCCTGTCGGCCCTCTACGCCGGCGGCACCACCGTCGACGCGCTCGCGGGTGCCGGGCGCATCTCGGGCTCCGAGGAGGACGTGGCGCTGTTCGCCGACCTCGCGGACGGCGGCCCCTTCCCGCAGGCGAAGACCTTCTTCTGACCACGGCCTTCGTGGCCGGCCGGACGCGCCGGACGAGGCGGTCAGGCGAGCACGAACAGCGGGACGGCCACCAAGACTGCCCACACCACCTCGGCCTTGCCGGTGTTGGCGAGGACCGGGATGAGGCCCGGCCCGCTGGCACCGGCCTGCACGAGGCGGACCAGCGGGCCCGCCACCGCCAGGAACCCGAGCCCGAGCAGCGCCCACCACGTGGTCGCGACCGCGACGGCCACGACCGCCGCCGCTGCGGCCAGCACCAGCAGGGCGTAGAGGCCGCGCGTACGACCCTCGCCGAGGCGTACGGCGAGGGTGAACTTGCCGGCGATCGTGTCGGTGGGGATGTCGCGGAGGTTGTTGGCGACCAGGATCGCGCAGGCCAGCGCGCCGATCCCGACCGCTGCATACAGCGAGGCGAGCTCGAAGGTGCGCGTCTGGACGTACGTGGTGCCCATCACCGCGACGAGGCCGAAGAAGACAAAGACCATCACCTCGCCGAGGCCGAGGTAGCCGTACGGGTTCTTGCCGCCGGTGTAGAACCAGGCCGCGACCACGCAGACGGCACCCACGGCCACGAGCCACCACGCGGTGACCGCGGCCAGCGCGAGTCCCGCGACCGCAGCCACGCCGAACGCCGAGAAGGCCGCCACCTTCACCGCCCGCGGGGTCGCCGCCCCGGAGCCGACGAGTCGCATCGGGCCGATCCGGTCCTCGTCGGTGCCGCGGATGCCGTCGGAGTAGTCGTTGGCGTAGTTGACGCCGACCTGCAGCGCGAGACTCACCACGAGGGCGAGCAGGGCGCGCCACCAGTTGTCGCCCCAGGTCCACGCGTCGTGCACGTACGCCGCCACGCCGGTCCCAGCGAGGACGGGGGCGACGGCGGCCGGGAGCGTACGGGGGCGGGCGCCGGCCAGCCAGTCAGCAGCAGAGGTCACCGGCCGATCATGCCAGCCGCGCGCCCCGCCGACGTCACTGGTGCGGGTCGATGCCGTGGGTGGCGAGGAACCGTTCGCCCATGCGGGCGACCGGGTGCAGTGCGAAGGCGGCGACCACGGCGATGAGGCCGATGACCAGCCATCCCTGTACGCCCCAGCTCATCGCGAGGAACGTGTAGAGCGCCGGTGCCCACACGCGTCCCAGGGTGCCGGTGACCTCGGAGGCGCCCTGGTAGTTGCCCCGCTGCCGGGGATCCATGAGCTCGGCCTCCATCGCCCAGCTCGCTGCCGACAGGTAGAGCTCGCCGCCCGTGAGGACGACGTGGGCGAGCAGCATCACCGCCACGGTGGTCCACCCGATGGTGGAGTGGGTCGCCATGGTGATGAGGCACGAGATGAAGAACAGGCTCGCGGAGATGCGGATCGCCTTCAGGCCGGTGGTCAGGTCCTTCACCCCACGCGAGGCCCGCATCGGCAGGAAGATGCACATGATCGTGTTGGAGGCGAACAGGAACGCCAGCACCGTACGGGGGGCGTCGGTCTCGGAGACCAGCCACAGCGGGATGACGACGTTGAGCACGACCTGGTTGGTCCACAGCACGCCCAACAGGAAGGACGCGACCAGCCAGCCGGGGTTGCGGTAGGGGCTGGGCGTGATCTTGACGGCCCGCTCCTCCTTGGTCCGCTTGGCGTCGTGGGTCGCGTCCGGCAGGCGCAGGATCGCGAGGGCATTGACGACGAAGAGGATCCCGGTGAACCACGGCACGGCGCGCAGCACGTCGTCGCTGTTGGTGGCCAGCGCGATGAAGCCGAGGCCCGATCCGAGCGTGAAGCCGAGGTTGAGCGCCGAGTACATGTAGGCCCGCGAGGAGACCCGCTCCGCGGTGGGCAGCACGTCGAGCGTGTACGCCCCGTGCGCAGCGCCGCCGATGGAACCGGCCAGCTCCATCACGACGGCCATGAGGACGTACTGCTCGAAGCCGTCGATGAAGGGCCACACGGAGAAGAGCGCCGCCTGCAGGCCCGCGGACAGTGCCCACATGCGCTTGGGGCCGAACCGGTCGACCAGGCGCCCGGCCGGGTAGGCAGCGAGGAACGCGGCGACGCCCGCGATGGTGAGGCCCAGGCCGACCTGGGCGGGGGTGAGGCCGACGATCACGGTGAAGAACACGGCCGAACCGGTCATGAAGGTGCCCTCGCCGGTCGCGAAGAGCAGCGACTGGAGGGCGAGGCGCCCAGCCAGCGTGGAGGGCGGCGTGACCTGGCGGGTGAGTACGTTCGGCATCGCCGTCCAGTTTCTCAGTCGCCCTCCGATTTGGCACATGATTTCTCGCTGGGCAGGGCCGCTGCCGGACACCCTCCGCCACGGGGCTGCCGCGGCGCGTCCGGCCGCTCTCGGTGGAGGCCGCGCACCCCGATACGGTGACGCGGTGACCCCTCTGCGCCCCGACGCCGACCCGGCGCTCGCCGTGCGCCAACTGCGGGAGTGGTTGGGCGCCCGGGAGCCCGCGCAGCTGCTCATCGAGACGTCGGGATCCTCGGGCATCCCCAAGCGGGTGCTGCTCTCCCGCGAGGCGGTGCTGGCCTCCGCCGCGGCGTCCGCGGGCCGGCTGGGAGCCCAGGGGCGCTGGCTGCTCGCGTTGCCCAGTGCGTACGTCGCCGGCGTCCAGGTGATCGTGCGCTCCCTGCTCGCTGGTCACGATCCGATCGTCGTGGGTTCCACCTTCGCGGCCGCCGTCGAGGAGGCGGACGAGCCGCTGTTCACCTCGCTCGTCCCCACGCAACTGCACCGCATGCTCGACGATGCCGCTGAGACGGCTGCGCTGGCCCGCCTGCACACGGTGCTGCTGGGAGGCGGCCCGATCGATCCGACGCTGCGCGCCCGGGCCGAGGAGGCGGGGCTGCGCGTCGTGGCGACGTACGGGGCATCCGAGACGGCGGGCGGATGCGTCTATGACGGCTTCCCCCTCGACGGGGTCGCCGTGGCGCTGGGCACCGGCGGTCGGATCCGGCTCGGCGGGCCCACGATCTTCGACGGGTACGAGGGTGACCTCGCCCTGACCGAGCGCACCCTCGTCGACGGCTGGTACGTCACCAGCGACGCGGGGCGCCTCGACGACGACGGACGCTTGCAGGTGTTGGGGCGCCTGGACGACATGGTCGTCTCCGGGGGCGTCAACGTGCCCCTGCCCGCGGTGGCCGCCCGCCTGCGCGCGCACCCGGACGTCGCGTGGGTCGAGGTGCTCGGCCTCGACGATCCCGAATGGGGCCAGCGGGTGGTCGCCTACGTCGTCGGTGGCCTGGCGCTGGGCGAGGCCCGCGACTGGGTGGCCGCGTCCCATCCGAGGTCGTGGGCGCCGCGCGAGGTCGTACGGCTCGAGGCCATGCCGCTGCTGGAGAACGGCAAGGTCGACCGGGTGGCGCTGCGCCGACTCTCGGAGTCCTGAGTGCGACTCGGCGCGGCGGTGGGGAAGGATGAAGCCGTGCACGTCTTCTCCATCCCGCTCACGACCCGGTTCCGCCAGATCACCGTCCGCGAGGGCGTGCTCCTGCGGACGCCCTCCGGGTGGGGTGAGTGGAGCCCGTTCCTCGATTACGGCCCGGCCGTCAGTGCGCCGTGGCTGGCGGCCGCGCGGGAGGCGGCGGCGGGCGAGTGGCCGGCGCCGGTGCGGGACTCTGTCCCGGTCAACGTCACGGTCCCGGCCACCGACCCCGTCCGTGCCCACGCCATCGTGCGGGCGGGCGGGTGCCGTACGGCCAAGGTCAAGGTCGCCGAGCCTGGCCAGGACCTGGCCGATGACCAGGCGCGCATCGAGGCCGTACGGGACGCGTTGGGCCCCGACGGGATCATCCGGATCGACGTGAACGGGGCCTGGGACGTGGACACCGCCGTCTCCTCGATCGCTGTCCTGGACCGCGCCGCGGGTGGGCTGGAGTACGTCGAGCAGCCCGTCGCCCACGTCGAGGATCTGGCGCGCGTGAGGCGCCGCGTCGAGGTGCCGATCGCCGCCGATGAGTCCATCCGGCGTGCAGAGGACCCCTACCTGGTGCGCGACCTGGAGGCCGCGGACATCGCGGTCCTCAAGGTGCAGCCACTCGGTGGCGTGCGTGCATGCCTGCGCATCGCTGAGGAGATCGGGTTGCCGGTCGTCGTGTCCAGCGCGGTCGAGTCGAGCGTGGGGATCGCGGCCGGGGTCGCTCTCGCCGCCGCCCTGCCCGAGCTGCCGCACGCGTGCGGCCTGGCGACCGTGCAGTTGCTCGCCGACGACGTCGCGGCCTCGCCCCTGCTTCCGGTCGACGGCGCGCTGGCCGTACGCCCCGTCGAGGTCGACGAGGACGCGCTGGCCCGGCTCGCCGCGCCCGCCGACCGGGTCGAGCACTGGCGACGCCGGCTCGCCGAGGTCGAGGGGGTGCTGGGGTGAACGCCACCGAGCTCGCCCGGGCGAGTGTCAGCGAACTCATCGCCGCGGGTGTGCGCGAGGTCGTCCTCGCGCCCGGCTCGCGCAACGCGCCGCTCGCCTTCGCGTTGGCCGACGCGGCCGACGCGGGCCTGCTGCGGCTCCACACGCGCATCGACGAACGGACCGCGGCGTTCCTGGCGCTGGGCCTCACGAAGGCGGGCCGCAGGGCCGCGGTCGCGTGCACGTCGGGGACGGCGGTCGCCAACCTGCACCCGGCGGTCCTGGAGGCCGCCCACGTCGGGTTGCCCCTCGTGGTGGTGACGGCGGACCGTCCGGCCCGGCTGCGCGGCACGGGCGCCTCGCAGACCACCGACCACGTCGCCATCTTCCGCGAGCATGCGGTGTTCGTGGACGCCGATGAGGTCAGCGGCGTGGGGGAGGTGCGCGCGGCCCTGGCGAGGAGCGACCGGCCCGTCCACCTCAACGTCCAGTTCGACGGAGTCCTCGTCCCCGACGATCGCTGGAGCCCGTCGGTTGAACCCCCGGCGGAGCCGGCGCGCTTCGTACCCCCGCCCGAGGACCCCGAGGGGAGCCTGGTGGTGCCGCTCGGCCCGGCGACGGTCGTGGTGGCCGGGGACGATGCGGGACCGCCGGCTCGGCGCATCGCCGAGCGCGGCAACTGGCCGCTTCTCGCGGAGCCGACCTCGGGGGCGCGTACGGGCGCCCACGCGATCCGTACCTACCGCCTGCTGCTGGGCACCGACCTCGGGGCTGCCGTGCAACGCGTCATCGTCGTCGGCCACCCGACCCTGTCCCGGCCGGTGACGCGGCTGCTCGAACGGCACGACGTCGAGGTGATCTCGGTGGCGCCCCGCGGCGTGTGGGCTGAGCGACCCTTCGCGGTGGCGACGCACGCGACGGGCATCGATCCTGCAGGCGCGGACGACGACGCGTGGATCGATCGCTGGCGCGCCGCGGACCGCGATCTGGGCCGACGCATCGATGCGCTGGTGGCGAGCGAGCCCGACCTGACGCCGTACGAGGTGGCCCGGGCCGTGGGCCGCGCCGTCGTACCCGGCGCTCTGCTGTGGGTCGGGGCGTCGAGCCCGATCCGGGACCTGGACCTGATGCTGGCCCCGTTCGGTGTCGGTCAGCGACGCCGGATCATCGCCAATCGTGGCCTCGCCGGCATCGACGGCACCCTGTCGTCGGCGATCGGCGCCGCTCTCGGGCGCAAGCACTCGACGCGCGCCCTGGCCCTGATGGGGGACGTGACCTTCGTGCACGACCTCACGGGCCTCGTGATGGGCCCCGACGAGGAACGGCCCGACCTGACCATCGTGGTCGTCAACGACGACGGCGGCTCGATCTTCTCGATGCTCGAACAGGGCGCCGAGGCGTACGCGGACCGGTTCGAGCGGCTCTTCGCCACGCCGCACGGCGTCGACCTGGCGAGCGCGTGCGCGGCGGCGCGGGTGCCGTACCTGCGCGTCGACAGCCTGCCGGAGCTCGAGCAGGTGCTCTCCAGCCCCAACGGCGGCGTCGAGGTGGTCGAGGCGCGCGTACGCCGCGACAATCGCCGCGACCTGGATCTGCGGATCCGGGAGCTGGCCGAGGGCTGAGCCGTACGGGACTTCGTGGGCGTGTCCTGAACTTCTGGGGGTTTGCATGCCCCGTGATGTTCAGGATCCCCCGCATCTGCGGGGGAACCTGCACGGGCCACCAGGGCACCAGGCCCCACCCCCGACAACCCAAGAATGCCAAGCGCGCCGCCACCCGAGGGTGACGGCGCGCTGTGGTCAGGATGAGGTCACAGACCCCAGACGCGGACCCAGTCCACGTAGTTGTGCTGCGGGAGGACCTTGTCGCCGCCCAGGTTGAGGGCGTAGTCCGAGCTCAG
Source organism: Actinomycetes bacterium (assembly GCA_023460975.1). Lineage (GTDB taxonomy): Bacteria > Actinomycetota > Actinomycetes > Propionibacteriales > Nocardioidaceae > Nocardioides. The sequence continues at coordinate 66,323 of JAEWOG010000016.1, read as the reverse complement.
CAGGCTGAGGATCAGGTACTGGTCGACGCCGGAGACGCCCACCTTCGTACGCCAGGTCTCCTTGCCGTCGATGCGGAAGATGTACTCCTTGGGAGTCCACTCGACCGAGAAGACGTGGTAGTTCTTCGACCAGCCGTCCTTCTTGTTGGCCAGGAAGCGGGTCGAGCCCTTGATCCAGTCGCCGTTCTTGATCTGCTTGCCGTTGTTGTACGAGTACGTGAAGCTCGTCAGACCGCCGTTGGGGTGCTTGTCACCGAAGTACTCGATGATGTCGATCTCGGCACCACCGGTGGCCGGCGCGGCCATCGTGTTGTTGGGGACGGCGGGCTGCATCCAGAAGGACGAGTGCTGGCCGCGCGACTTGTGCATCTTGATGCGGGCCGCGGCGTAGCCGTACTTGAACGAGAACGCGTCCATCGTGCCCACGTGGCCGTTGAGGCGGTAGGCGTACATGCCGGTGGACTTGCCGTCCTTCAGCGCGTCGCACTTGTCGGAGCGGTCGGGGTCCTTGAGGACCGACAGGCGCAGCGTGCCGCCGGTGACCGCGGTGGCGCGGGGGTCACCCTTGGAGCAGGCGCGCAGGCTCTCGGCGAAGTAGCCCTGCTGGCGCTGGGTCCAGTTCGAGCTCAGCGAGCTGCCGGTGAACTCGTCGCTGAACAGCGGCGTGAGGTACTTGTCGATCGTGACGGGCTTGCTGCTCGCGGCCGCGGCACCCTTGAAGGGGAGCGCGGTGAGGCGGTACTTGGCGCCCTTCTTGGTCTTGCCCGCGATCTCGACGCGGCCCTTCGCCAGGGTCTTGCCCTTCGCGATGGTCTTCCAGCCGCCCTTCTTCATCTGCAGGACGACGGGGCGGTTGGGCTTGCCGGGCTTGACGGTGCCGGTGAACACGGACAGGGCCTTGTTGGCCGAGGTGGCCTTCTTGCCCTGCTGCGCGAGCTGCGGGTGGGCGACGAGCTTCACCTTGGTCTTGGCCTTGCGGTCCGTCGTGACCGCGGCCGCGGCGGGCTGGTTGTCACCGGCGTCGGTCGCGGAGCTGGACCCGGTGACCAAGAGCAGGGAGGCAGGCAGCAGCAGAGCAGTGAAGCTGCCAGCCAGGGCACGGCGTGCGTACATGAAAGATTTCTCTTCTCTGTCGGATGCAGGTGTGCTTCCCCCAAAGCTGGTGCACCGTGGAGGTCGTCAGGCACCATACCGGGGCGGTGCCAGCCGCGCGGCATCCCCGCGAAAGTGTCCGACGAGCGATTAGCGTTGTCCCATGCGCCTCACCAAGCACGGCCACTCCTGCGTGCGCGTCGAGCACGACGGGGTCCGCCTCGTCATCGATCCGGGTGTTTTCACGGCTCGCGAGGCCGTCGCGGATGCGAGCGCGATCCTGGTCACGCACGTGCATCCCGACCATGTCGACGTGGGTCACCTCCAGGCGGTGGATGCGCCGATCTGGACCATCGCCGAGGTCGCCGAAGAGGTGCTCGCCACCGTCCCGAGCCTCGCGGAGCGGATCACGGTCCTGGAGCCCGGCGCCGAGCTCGACCTCGGCCTGCGGGTCCGTACGGTGGGCGAGCTGCACGCCGTCATCCACCCGGAGCTACCGCGATTCCACAACAGTGGTTATCTCGTCGAGGCCGGGAGCACGACGCTCTTCCACCCTGGCGACTCCCTGACGCTGCCAGGGGTCGCGGTGGACGTCGCCTGCATTCCCGTGAGCGCGCCGTGGCTGAAGGTGAGCGAGGCGATCGACTTCGCCCGGGACCTGGGCGCGCCGGTGAACCTGGCGATCCACGACGAGATCTACTCCGAAGCCGGGCTCGGCATCGTGGATGGCCACCTGCGACGGTTCCTCGAGCCGGGCGGCCGCTACGAGCGGCTCACCCCGGGCACCGACCTCGACCTCTGAGGCGCCGACCAGGCCCGCGAGGGCCACGACCCTCGGCGAGTCAGTCGGCGGCGAGGGCGTCGCGTACGGGGACGAACTTGGCCTGCGACTCGGCGAGCTCCGCGGCGGGGTTGGAGTCGGCCACGATGCCGCAGCCGGCAAACAGCCGCACCCCGGCGTCGGTGAGCAACGCGGAGCGCAGGGCGATGCCCCACTCGCCGTCGCCGCTGGCGTCGATCCACCCCACGGGGCCGGCGTAGCGATCGCGGTCCATGCCCTCGATGCGCGCGATGAGGCGTACGGCGTCCGGCGTCGGCGTGCCCCCGACGGCGGCTGACGGGTGCAACGCCTCGGCCAGCTTGAGCGACGAGGCGGTGTCGTGGACGACGCCGTTGACGTCGGTGGCCAGGTGCATCACGTTGGGCAGGTGGAGGACGAACGGCGCCTCGGGCACGTTCATGGACGAGCAGTGCGGCTCGAGCGCGTCGGCCACCGAGCGCACCGCGTACTCGTGCTCTTCGAGGTCCTTGCTGGAGCGGGCCAGCGTGGCTGCGAGCGCGAGGTCGCGCTCGTCGTCGCCGGTGCGGCGGATGGTGCCGGCCAGCACGCGGGAGGTGACCAGGCCGCGCTCGCGGCGTACGAGCATCTCCGGCGTGGCGCCGAACATGCCGTCCACGTGGAAGGTCCAGCACATCGCGTACTGCTCGCTGAGGCGTCGCAGCGGCCAGCGCACGTCGACGGGGACCTGTGTGGTGGCCAGCAGGTCGCGGGCGAGGACGACCTTCTCCAGTTGGCCGGCCTCGATGCAGGCGACGGCCTCGGCGACCACGCTCATCCACGCCTCGCCGTCGACCGAGCCGTCGGCGAAACTCAGGCCGACCGGTGCAGCCGGGGCATCCGTGGGCGCAAGGTCGGGGAGGGGCGCCTCGTCGACGTCGGTGACCGTCAGCCACGTACGGCCCCCGCGTCGGCCGAGGACGACCCGGGGAACGATCAGGACGGAGTCGCCGGGGTCGTCGGCAAACCCGAAGGTGCCGAAGGCCACCATGCCCGTTCCGGGCTCACCGACCTCATCGGTGATGACCGCGCGGGCGCAGGTCTCCGTCCACCACTTGTCGGCGTCGCTGAAGCGAGTCGCACCGCTCGTACGGACCTGTGCGGCCACTCCCCACCCGACGAGACCCTCGCCGTTGCGGAGCCACGTGACTGCCTCCTCGCGGGGGAGGAGGTCGATGAGTGGGCCCTGAGCTGCCTCGGAGTCGACTGCCACGGTGCGCACCACCAAGGAGGCGGTTCGCTGCTCGTGGGAGGCCGTCGTCACAAGGAAACAGCGTACGCCTGCCAGTCGGTCACCACGGATTCGGCAGGGTTCAGTGCCCGGGAGTGAAGCGGATGGGGAACTCCAGTGCTCCGGTGTTGCCCGACACGGGCAGCCACCGACCGGGGCCGTCGGGCCGCGCGTCGGGCATCCGGGCGGCCAGCAGCGGCAGGGCCACAGCCATGTCCGTGCGTGCCACGAAGTGGCCCAGGCAGTGGTGGACGCCCGAGCCGAACCCCAGGTGCGGCGGCCGCTGCGCGGTGATGTCGAACGACGGGTCGGGCATGGCGGCAGGGTCCGTCCCGGCGCTGTGCGAGAGGACCTGGACGATGCCGCCGCGCGGGATGTGCAGACCGAACAGGTCGACGTCGTCGATGGCCTCGCGCGTGATCCAGGTGACGGTCGGGTTGACGCGCATGACCTCCTCCACTGCGGGGGCGCCGAGGTCAGGGTTCTCGCCCAGGAGCGCCCACTGGTCGGGGTGGCCCAGCAGCGTCTGCAGCGCGAGGCCGAGCTGGTTGCGCGTGGTCTCCATGCCGGCGAAGGCGAGGAAGACCAGGGCCACGCCGAGCTCGTGGCGGCTGAGTCGGCCGTCCTCACTGTTCGAGGCGGCGATCAGGGTGGAGACCAGATCGTCCGCGGGCTCGGCGAGGCGGAGCTCGACGACCTCGTCGATGTAGCCGTACAGGCCGTCGAGTGCGGCCTCGATGCGCGGCAGGTCCTCTGCCACCGCGATGCCGAACGACTTGCCCAGGTCGTCGGCCCAGTGGGCCAGCTGCTGCCAGTTCTCTTCGGGCAGGCCGAGCAGTTGGCACAGGATCCGGGCGGCGTACGGCTCCGCGAACTCGCTGATGAACTCGACCTCGCCGCGCGGTGCGAACGAGTCGATGAGCTCGTTGGCGAGCGCCTGGAACTGCGGGCGCATCGCCGCGATCACCTTGTTGCGGAACGCCGGCATGAGCAGGCGGCGGACCCGGGAGTGGTCGTCGCCCTCCAGCGAGAGGAGCGTCTCCTTCCACCAGCCGTGGAAGCGGCCGGAGTGGATGCCGTTCTGGTCGGGCCACTTCGCGTTGCCCTGCTGGAAGCGGCGGTCCTTCAGGAGCGCAGAGGCCTCCTCGTACCGCAGCACCGCCCAGCCGAAGTTGGTCTCCACCCACCACTGTTCGTCCCGCGCGGCGTGCACGGTCGTGGAGGTCACGTCGAACGTCGGGTCAGAGAGATCGAAGCGGCTGGCCATGGCTCATCCTGAGCGCAGGGCCACGCTCCCGGGCAGGTGGTCCCGGCAGGTGGGCGTCTCGGATCCGAGACGCGTGGGGATGCCGAGTGTCCGGAGTCGGTCTCAGAGCTTCGAGGACCAGTAGACGACGACCCGGTCGCCGATGGCGACCTCATCGAAGAGCCACTCGATCCCCGCACGGTCGCGCACGTTGACGCATCCGTGCGAGGCGCCGTTGTAGCCGTTCGCTGCGAAGTCGGGGGAGTAGTGCACCGCCTGGCCGCCGGAGAAGAACATGGCGAACGGCATGGGGGTGTTGTAGAGGCTGGAGACGTGGTCGCGGGACTTGCTGAAGACGGAGAACTCGCCCTCGCGGGTGGGGAGTTCGGCGGAACCGAAGCGCACGTCGAATGCCTTCTGGACCACGCCGTCGACGACCCAGCGCAGCGAACGGCTCGACTTGTCGATGCACATGGCGCGCCCGGTGACGCAGCGCGGATCGAGCTTCGGTCCCTTCGGGACGATGTTGTAGAGCTCGGCCTTGGTGGGCTGGCGCGTCTTGCCGAGGAGTCGGTCGAGGGTGCGCTGGTCGACGAAGCCCGTCACCGGGATGCGCTGCTTGGTCTGGAAGGTCTTGACGGCCTTGACGGTGCTCCGGGCGTACTGGCCGGTGACCTTGCCGCGGTAGCGGTGCAGCTGCTTGAGCCGTGCCTGGAGATCGCGGACCTTCTTGCCCTTCGCGCCGCGCGCCAGGAGGGGTTCGCCCGGGGTGAACTGGTTGGTCAACGCCTCGTGCGTCGGCTCCGTGGTCACCTCGAGGAGCTTGGTCCACATCGCCTCGTCGACGACCCCGGTGACCTTCCACTTGCGGCGCTTCTGGAAGGTTCGTACGCCCTCAGTCGTCTCGTCGTCGAAACGCCCCGTGATCACCTCGGTGTGCAGGCCGAGCTGGTGCAAGCGCGACTGGAGGATCCGTACGGTCCAGCCGCGGTCGCCGGGTCGAAGGGTCTCGAAGGTGCGGGCGGACGCGGTCGCCGTCGACGTGGCCTGCGCGGGCCCGGTGGTCAGCGTGGCCGCAAGGAGCGGCAGCAGAAGAGCCGTGACCAGGGCCAGCACCAGCGGCCCCCTCGTGCGGGCAGCCCCGTGCGTCGTGTGCATGTCATTCCCCCATGTGCGTGCTGACGTGTGCTTTCGCAGGCGCGCGCAGTCCCGCGTGCCCAGTGTAATGACGCTCCAGACGCCGAGAAGGTTGCCCGCGACGGCCATGTGCCTGAGCGGCCACTAGGCTCGGAGGGTGTCCCGAGCCGAACTCGACAAGCAGCCAGCCGACGTCCAGCGCATGTTCGACGGCGTCGCCCGCCGCTACGACATCACCAACTCGGTCCTGACCGGGGGCATCGATGCGCAGTGGCGCCGCGAGTCCTTGGCTGCCGTGAGCCCGCAGCCGGGTGAGCGGATCCTCGACCTCGCGGCGGGTACGGGCGTCTCCAGCGTGGCGTTCGCCAAGGCCGGCGCGCAGGTCGTGCCGTGCGACTTCTCGATCGGGATGCTGCAGGCGGGCAAGAAGGCTCGCCCCGAACTTCCGTTCGTCGCCGGCGACGGAACCAAGCTGCCCTTCGCTGACGACACGTTCGACGCGGTGCTCGTCTCGTTCGGCATCCGCAACTTCGTGGACCCCGTGTCCGGCCTGCGAGAGATGGCGCGCGTGACGCGCCCCGGTGGCCGCGTCGTCGTGTGTGAGTTCAGCACTCCCACCTGGGCGCCGTTCCGGGTGGCCTACATGGAGTACCTCATGAAGGCGCTCCCCGCGATCGCTCGCGCCGTGTCCTCCAACCCCGAGGCGTACGTGTACCTCGCCGAGTCGATCCGCGCCTGGCCCGACCAGCGGGGCTTCGGCGCCATGATGGCGAGCGCCGGACTGCGCGACCCCCGCCACCGCAACCTCACCGGGGGCATCGTCGCCCTCCACCGCGCGCTGGTCTGAAGCGTCGCCCTCTGGGCGCTGCGTCATACGTACGGGGGCTCTGGGGCTCGGCGTCATACGAACCGGGGCTGTGGGGCTCCGCGTCATACGTACGGGGGCTGCGGGCCTTGGCGTCATACGTACTGGCGTCTATAGGTGTGGCTTTGTATGACGCGTGGCGTGGTGGGGCGGGTTTGTATGACGGCGCCCGTCTGCGTCATGCGTACCGGGGCTGTGGGGCTCGGCGTCATACGTACCGGGGCTCTGGGGCACTGCGTCATACGAACCGGCATCTATAGGTGTGGGTTTGTATGACGCGTGGCGTGGTGGGGTGGGTTTGTATGACGCGGGGCCGTACCCAGCGGGTTTGTATGACGCCCGCCCGCACGGAGCGGGTTTGTATGACACCAGCCCCAGGACAAGTCGGTACGCCGTGCCCACGGGGCCAGGGGCGTACGTCCTGCGCGCACGGGACAAGGGTCCCGAACCTCGTGACCTTGCTCACGAACGGCCCCTCGCGGACCGCCTCAGAAGGGCCAATTTTCGGCCCATTTAGCCAAGGCTCTTGTTCGTTAAATGCGCAGGTGAGCGCCTATTTGGCGCTTCGCCCACCCCGGGGTGACGTGGCCCGCGGACGGGCCTAGACTGTGCCGAGCGCCACTAGTGAAGTAGTTCACAAGGTCACAATGCGGCGCACGATGAGGAAGGAAGCCGATGGAGCTGTACACGCCAGTGCTGGCGTTGGCCCTCATCGCGGCGGCATTCGCGATCTTGTCGATCGTGGCGAGTGCTTTCGTGGTGGGCCCGAGGCGCTACAACCGGGCCAAGCTGGACTCGTACGAGTGCGGGATCGAACCCACGCCCCAGGCAGTGGGTGGCGGTCGCTTCCCGGTGAAGTACTACACGGTCGCGATGACCTTCATCATCTTCGACGTCGAGATCATGTTCCTGGTCCCGTGGGCGGTCTACTTCAACCAGCTCTCGTGGTTCGGCCTGATCGCCGTGTTCCTCTTCCTGTTCAACATCACGCTCGCGTACGCCTATGAGTGGCGTCGCGGCGGCCTGGACTGGGACTGACGAGGGAGGAATCTCATGGGTATCGAGGACAAGCTCCCCGCAGGAGTCATGCTCACCACGGTCGAGGGACTGGCCGGCTACATGCGCAAGGCCTCCTTCTGGCCTGCGACGTTCGGTCTGGCCTGCTGCGCCATCGAGATGATGGCCGGCGGCACGCCCAAGTACGACCTCGGCCGCTTCGGCATGGAGGTGTTCCGCGCCTCCCCGCGCCAGGCCGACCTGATGATCGTCGCGGGCCGTGTGAGCCAGAAGATGGCCCCCGTCCTGCGCCAGATCTACGACCAGATGCCCGAGCCCAAGTGGGTGCTCGCGATGGGTGTCTGTGCCAGCTCCGGCGGCATGTTCAACAACTACGCGATCGTCCAGGGCGTCGACCACGTCGTGCCCGTCGACATCTACCTGCCTGGCTGCCCGCCGCGCCCGGAGATGCTCATCGACGCGATCCTCAAGCTGCAGGACAAGGTCCAGCACACCAAGTTCGGTGCGCACCGCGCCGCGCAGATCGAGGAGCTCGAGCGCCAGAGCCTCGCGGCCCTGCCCACCAGCGAGATGAAGGGGCTGCTGCGGTGAGCGACGACAAGACCACCAACCCGGACGGCCAGATCGCGGGCACCTCGGCCGTCCCGGCCGAAGCCGGCGAGATCCGGTCGGCCGGCGAGCGCCGCGGCATGTTCGGCGTCAGCGGCACCGGTGACACCTCCGGCTACGGGGGCCTCGTCTCCCCCGTGGTCTACCCCGGCGAGGCGGCCAAACCGTACGGCGGTTGGTTCGACGAGGTCGCGGACACGCTCGTGGCCCGCGCGGGCGAGCAGGGCATCGAGAACGCGATCTCCTCGGTGGTCATCCACCGCGGCGAGATCACCTTCCACGTCCGGCGTGAGGACATCGGCGTCCTGGCGCGCACCCTGCGCGACGACCCGGCCCTGCGCTTCGAGCTGCTCTCCGGCGTCAGCGGCGTGCACTACCCGGCCGACACCGGCCGCGAGATGCACGTCGTCTACCACCTGCTCTCCATGACCCACAACCGCCGGATCCGGCTCGAGGTGAGCCTGCCCGACGGCGACGCGCGCCTCGACAGCGTCGTGGGCACCTACCCGACCGCCGACTGGCACGAGCGCGAGACGTTCGACATGTTCGGCGTCGTCTTCGACGGCCACCCGGCGCTCACCCGCATCCTGATGCCCGACGACTGGCCGGGCCACCCGCAGCGCAAGGACTACCCCTTGGGCGGCATTCCCGTGGAGTACAAGGGCGGCTCTGTGCCCCCGCCGGACCAGCGGAGGAGCTACAACTGATGGTTTCGACAAGCTCAACCAACGGCGAGCAGGACTTCTACGCCGCATCGGGGGAGACCTCCGAGGGTCGCGTGTTCACGGTGACGGGCCAGGACTGGGACTCGATCTCCGAGAGTCTGGCCGAGTCCGCCGAGGAGCGGATCGTCGTCAACATGGGTCCCCAGCACCCGTCGACCCACGGCGTGCTGCGGCTCATCCTCGAACTCGAGGGCGAGACGGTGACCGAGGCCCGCTGCGGCATCGGCTACCTGCACACGGGCATCGAGAAGAACATGGAGTTCCGCACCTGGACCCAGGGCGTGACCTTCGTGACCCGCATGGACTACCTGACTCCGTTCTTCAACGAGGCCGCGTACTGCCTCAGCGTCGAGCGGCTGCTCGACATCGAGGACCAGATCCCGGAGAAGGCGCAGGTCATGCGCGTGCTCCTCATGGAGCTGAACCGCATCTCCTCGCACCTGGTCGCGATCGCGACGGGCGGCATGGAGATCGGCGCCCTCACGGTGATGACGATGGGCTTCCGCGAGCGCGAGCTCATCCTCGACCTGTTCGAGCTGATCACCGGTCTGCGCATGAACAACGCGTTCATCCGTCCCGGTGGCGTCGCGCAGGACCTCCCGCCCGGCGCCCTCGACGAGATCCGCGACTTCATCAAGCTGATGAAGAAGCGTCTTCCCGAGTACAGCGCCATGTGCAACGCGAACCCGATCTTCAAGGGCCGCCTGCAGGGCGTGGGCCACCTCGACCTCTCCGGCTGCTTGGCGCTGGGCCTCACGGGCCCCGTGGTCCGCTCCACCGGCTACCCCTGGGACCTGCGCAAGACGGACCCGTACTGCGGCTACGAGGACTACGACTTCGAGGTCCAGACCTGGGACACCGCCGACGCGTACGGCCGGTTCCGCGTCCGCCTCGCCGAGATGCACGAGTCGCTCAAGATCGTCGAGCAGGCCGCCGAACGGCTCGCGGGCCTCGAGGGCGCGCCGGTCATGGTCGCGGACAAGAAGATCGCGTGGCCCAGCCAGCTGTCGATCGGCTCGGACGGCATGGGCAACTCGCTCGACCACATCAAGCACATCATGGGCGAGTCCATGGAGGCGTTGATCCACCACTTCAAGCTCGTCACCGAGGGCTTCCGGGTCCCGGCCGGGCAGGCGTACGTCCCGATCGAGTCGCCCAAGGGCGAGATCGGCGCGCACGTCGTCTCCGACGGCGGTACGCGCCCGTTCCGGGTGCACTTCCGAGACCCGTCCTTCACCAACCTGCAGGCCACCAGCATCATGAGCGAGGGCGGGATGGTGGCCGACGTGATCGTCGCCATCGCCTCGATCGACCCGGTCATGGGAGGAGTTGACCGATGAGTCAGCACGACGCCGACGCGGGCGTTCCCGCCGAGGTCGAGGAGACGCTCTCGGAGCGTACGATCGCCGAGTTGCGCCAGATCGCGGCGCGCTACCCCCACGCGCGCTCGGGCCTGCTGCCCATGCTGCACCTGGCTCAGTCCGCTCAGGGCCGGGTGACCCCCGAGGCCATCGAGGTCTGCGCGGAGATCCTGGACATCACCCCCGCTGAGGTCAGCGGTGTCGCGACGTTCTACACGATGTACAAGCGTCGCAACGTCGGTGACTTCCACGTCGGCGTGTGCACCAACACCCTGTGCGCGGTCATGGGCGGTGACGCCATCTTCGATCGCCTCAAGGACCACCTGGACGTCGGCAACGACGAGACCGCCGAGCGCCGCGACGGCGACCAGGCCACCGTCTCCCTGGAGCACGTGGAGTGCAACGCAGCGTGCGACTTCGCCCCCGTGGTGATGGTCAACTGGGAGTTCATGGACAACCAGACCCCCGAGTCGGCGGTGCAGATGGTCGACGACCTGCGCGCCGGCGCTGAGGTCCACTCGACGCGCGGCCCTCAACTGTGCTCCTGGCGTCAGGCCGAGCGCGTGCTGGCCGGCTTCCCTGACGGCCTCGCGGACGAGGGTCCTTCTGCCGGGCCGGCCTCGCTCGCTGGGCTCGAGATCGCCCGCGAGCGTGGGTGGAGCGCCCCGGACGGTTCTGGCGAGAAGGCTCTGGAGGAATCCCGTGACTGACACCCTGACTCCCGTCCTCAGCGACATCTGGGACGCCGAGGGCTCCTGGAAGCTCGACACCTACACCGCCCGCGGTGGCTACGCCGGGATCGACAAGGCGTTCGCCATGGCGCCCGACGAGGTCATCGAGGCCGTCAAGGCGTCCGGCCTGCGCGGCCGTGGCGGCGCGGGCTTCCCCACCGGCATGAAGTGGGGCTTCATCCCGCAGGACAACCCCAAGCCGAAGTACCTCGTCGTCAATGCCGACGAGTCGGAGCCGGGGACCTGCAAGGACATCCCGCTGATGATGGCCAACCCGCACGCGCTGGTCGAGGGAGTCATCCTGTCCTCGTACGCGATCCGGGCCAACCACGCCTTCATCTACGTGCGCGGCGAGGTCCTCCACGTCATCCGCCGTCTGCAGCGCGCGGTGCAGGAGGCCTACCTGGCCGGGCACCTCGGCAAGAACATCCACGGCTCGGGCTACGACCTCGAACTGATCGTGCACGCCGGCGCTGGCGCGTACATCTGCGGCGAGGAGACGGCACTGCTGGAGGGCCTGGAGGGCCGCCGCGGCCAGCCTCGCCTGCGTCCGCCGTTCCCCGCGGTGGCGGGTCTGTACGCCTCCCCGACGGTCATCAACAACGTCGAGTCCATCGCCTCTGTGCCCGCGATCATCACCCGCGGCGCCGACTGGTTCGCCTCGATGGGCACCGAGAAGTCGGCTGGGCACGGGATCTTCTCCCTGTCCGGGCACGTGACCAAGCCGGGTCAGTACGAGGCCCCGCTCGGCATCACCCTGCGCGAGCTCCTCGACCTGGCTGGCGGGATCCGCGAGGGCCACGAGCTGAAGTTCTGGACTCCGGGCGGCTCCTCGACGCCGCTGCTGACTGCCGAGCACCTCGACATCCCGCTCGACTTCGAGGGCGTTGCCGGAGCTGGCTCGATGCTTGGCACCCGCGCCCTGCAGATCTTCGACGACACCACGTGCGTGGTGCGGGCGGTGCTGCGATGGGTGGAGTTCTACAAGCACGAGTCCTGCGGCAAGTGCACCCCGTGCCGTGAGGGCACGTGGTGGCTCGTCCAGACGATGGCCAAGCTGGAGAAGGGGGAGGGCTCCGAGTCCGACCTCGACCTGCTGCTCGACCAGTGCGACAACATTCTGGGCCGCTCGTTCTGCGCCCTCGCCGACGGCGCCACCAGCCCGGTGGCGAGCTCGGTGAAGTACTTCCGCGACGAGTACATCGCCCACCTCACCCACGGCGGCTGCCCGTTCGACCCGGCGGCCTCGACCCTCTTTGCCGAGCAGGGAGCGAACGCATGACAACCCCGGAGCAGGTCACCGACCTGGTCAGCCTGACCATCGACGGCGTCGAGGTCAGCGTCCCCAAGGACACCCTGGTCATCCGCGCCGCCGAGCAGGCTGGTGTGCAGGTGCCGCGCTTCTGCGACCACCCGCTGCTCGCGCCGGTGGGCGCGTGCCGCCAGTGCCTCGTGGACGTCCCTGACGCGGGCAACGGCCGCGGCTTCCCCAAGCCGCAGGCCTCCTGCACGCTGCCGGTCGCTGAGGGCATGGTCGTCAACACCCAGGCCACCAGCCCGGTCGCGGAGAAGGCGCAGGAGGGGATCATGGAGTTCCTCCTGATCAACCACCCGCTCGACTGCCCCGTGTGTGACAAGGGCGGGGAGTGCCCGCTGCAGAACCAGGCGATGAGCAACGGCCGCGGCGAGTCCCGCTTCTCCGAGGGCGGTGGCGTCAAGCGCACCTTCCCCAAGCCGATCAACCTCTCGCCCCAGATCCTGCTCGACCGTGAGCGCTGCATCGTGTGCCAGCGTTGCACCCGCTTCGCGGACGAGATCGCTGGCGACCCGTTCATTGCGCTCGTCGAGCGTGGCGCGCAGCAGCAGATCGGCATCGCGAAGGATGCGCCGTTCCTGTCGTACTTCGCGGGCAACACCATCCAGATCTGCCCCGTGGGCGCGCTGACATCGGTGGAGTACCGCTTCCGCTCGCGGCCCTTCGACCTGGTCTCCACGCCGGGCGTGGCAGAGCACGACGCGTGCGGCGCGGCGATCCGCGTCGACCACCGCCGTGGCAAGGTCATGCGCCGACTCTCGGGCGATGACCCCGAGGTCAACGAGGAGTGGATCAGCGACAAGGACCGCTTCGCGTTCGGCTACGCCACCCAGGCCGACCGGATCACGTACCCGCAGGTGCGCGACGCCGACGGCGAGCTGCGCCCTGCGTCCTGGCCGGAGGCGTTCACCGTCGCGGCGCGCGGTCTCGCGGCAGCGGGGGCGACCGGCGTCCTGACCGGTGGTCGCCTGAGCGCCGAGGACGCCTACGCGTACGCCAAGTTCGCCCGCGTCTCGCTCGGCACCAACGACATCGACTTCCGCGCCCGCCCGCACTCCGCGGAGGAGGCCTCGTTCCTGGCCTCGACCGTGGCGCTGTCCGGTGACGTGACGTACGCCGACCTCGAGTCCGCGTCGGTCGTGGTGCTCGCCGGGCTCGAGCCGGAGGACGAGGCCGCCACGATCTGGCTGCGCCTGCGCAAGGCGGTCCTCAACCGTGGGCTTCGTGTCGTCGCGCTGTCCCCGTACACGACCCGCGGTCTGGCCAAGCTGAATGCCACCGTCATCCCGACCACGCCCGGCACCGAGGCCGAGGCGCTGGCCGCTCTCGCCGGCAACGGTGAGGTCGCCCTTGACTCCGGCGGCGTCCTGCTCGTCGGAGAGCGCCTCGCGCAGACGTACGGCGCCCTGGGTGCCGCCCTCGACCTCGCCCGTACGACCGGTGCCCGCCTCGCGTGGGTGCCGCGTCGCGCCGGCGACCGGGGTGCGATCGAGTCGGGTGCCCTGCCCAACCTGCTGCCGGGTGGCCGTCCGGTCGCCGACGCGGCCGCGCGGGTTGACCTCGCCGCGGTGTGGGGCGTCGACTCGGTGCCCGCCAAGGTGGGGCGCGACGGTGACGCGATCATCGCCGCACTGACCAAGGGCGACCTGGCCGGTGTCGTTGTCGCGGGTGTGGACCCGCGCGACACCAGCGACCCGGCCGCCACGCTGGCCGCCCTCGACGCGGCGTCGTTCGTGGTCAGCCTCGAGTCCCGCGCTGGCGCGGTGACCGAGCGGGCCGACGTGGTCTTCCCCGTGGCTCCGGTGACCGACAAGGCTGGCACCTTCGTCACCTGGGACGGCCGCCCCCGTGAGTTCGAGGCCGTCTTCCACGTCCCGTCCTCGCTGCCCGACCTGCGCTCGCTGGCCGGCATGTCCGAGGAGCTCGCGGCGCTCGGTCAGGGTGCGGCGCTCGGCTTCCGCACCGTCGAGGAGGCCCGCTCCGAGATGGCCCAGCTCGGCGCTTGGGACGGCGACCGCCCCGCCTTCGACGCGGGCAAGGCGCCGCGCGCTGCCAAGGCCAAGGCCGGCTCGTACGCCCTGGCGACCTGGAAGCAGCTGCTCGACCTCGGCTCGATGCAGGACGGCTCCGGCTCGCTGCGCGAGACGGCCCGGGTCCCGGTCGTACGGGTCTCGCAGGCCACCTGGGATGCGGTCCTCGGCGCTGGCACGGTCGGTGGCTCGATCGTCCTGACGGGCGACCGCGGCGCGGTGGAACTGCCCGCCGAGGTGTCCGACGTGCCTGATGACACTGTCTGGGTCCCGGCGTTTTCGTTCGGCGGCGGTGTCCTCGCAGACCTTGCTTCGCCCGGCAGCCGCGTCACCCTGAAGGGAGCCAGCAAGTGATTGCCACACTCGCGTTCCGAGACGTGCCAGCGCCTGAGCCGGGGGAGACCGTCCTCGGGCCCACGCTGGCCAACTTCGGCAACGACCCGCTGTGGGTCGTGCTGCTCAAGGCCCTGCTGATCTTCGTGGTCCTGGTGCTGCTCACCCTGTTCAACATCTGGTTCGAGCGACGCGTCGTCGGCCGGATGCAGCACCGCATCGGACCCAACGTCAACGGTCCCTTCGGCCTGCTGCAGTCGCTCGCCGACGGCGCCAAGCTGATGTTCAAGGAAGACATCATCCCGAAGGCCGCCGACAAGGTGGTCTTCCTCCTGGCGCCGGTGATCGTGGTCGTCCCCGCGTTCGTGACGTGGGCGGTGATCCCGTTCGGTCCGGAGGTCAACTTCTTCGGTCACCAGACGCCGCTGCAGCTCACCGACATGCCGGTGGCTGTCCTGTTCGTGCTGGCCATCGCCTCCATCGGGATCTACGGCATCGTCCTGGGCGGCTGGTCGTCTGGCTCGACGTACTCGCTCCTGGGCGGTCTGCGCTCGAGCGCGCAGATGATCTCGTACGAGGTCTCGATGAGCCTCGCGCTCGTGGCGGTGTTCATCTACGCCGGCACGATGTCGACCTCCGAGATCGTCAACGCTCAGGCGGGCGGCTCGGTCGACATCTTCGGCATGGAGATCGGTCTGCCCGGCTGGTTCGGCATCCTGCTGCTGCCCTCGTTCATCATCTACGTGATCTCCATGGTCGGTGAGACCAACCGTGCACCCTTCGACCTCCCCGAGGCCGAGGGCGAGCTGGTGGGTGGTTTCCACACCGAATACTCCGGCATCAAGTTCGCGCTGTTCTTCCTGGCCGAGTACATCAACATGGCGACGGTCTCCGCGCTGGCCACCACGCTCTTCCTGGGCGGTTGGCGGGCCCCGTTCCCGATCTCGCTGTGGGATGGCGCCAACGAGGGCTACTGGCCCGTGCTGTGGTTCTTCATGAAGGTCCTCGGCTTCATCTTCCTGTTCGTCTGGCTGCGCGGAACGCTGCCCCGCCTGCGCTACGACCAGTTCATGGCGTTCGGGTGGAAGGTCCTCATCCCGGTCTCGCTGGTGTGGCTGATGGCCGTCGCGGTGATCCGCCTGGCCCGCAACGACTCCGACCTGAGCCCCGGCTACCTCATCGTCGCTGCGGTGCTGGTCATCGGACTGGCGGCGCTGCTGCTGGTGGCGGGTGAGGGCGACGCCAAGGACAAGCGCGACGCCGCTGACCGCAAGGCCGCGGCTGCCGCCGCACTCGACCCCAACGACGCCTTCGCGGGAGGCTTCCCGGTGCCGCCGATGCCGAGCGGGGGAGCCGTACGCGGTGCCGCCGCTCCGCTCGAGTTCGCCGATTCCCGTACGACTGTCACCGGTAGCGCCGGCGAGGAGAAGTGATGAGTGAGTCGAAGACCCTGAAGGAATCCCTGTGGGATCCGATCGCCGGGTTCGGCGTCACCTTCCGGACGATGTTCCGCAAGGTCGTCACCGAGCAGTACCCGTTCGAGAAGAAGCCCACCGCTCCCCGCTTCCACGGACGCCACCAGCTGAACCGCTGGCCGGACGGTCTGGAGAAGTGCGTCGGGTGCGAGCTGTGCGCCTGGGCGTGCCCGGCTGACGCGATCTACGTCGAGGGCGCGTCGAACGACGACTCCGCCAACGGCGAGGGTCGCTTCTCCCCGGGTGAGCGCTACGGCCGCGTCTACCAGATCAACTACCTGCGCTGCATCCTGTGCGGGCTGTGCATCGAGGCGTGCCCGACCCGTGCGCTGACGATGACCAACGAGTACGAGTTGGCCGACACCTCGCGCGAGTCCCTGATCTACGAGAAGCAGGACCTGCTGGCGCCGCTGCTGCCCGGCATGGAGGCGCCCCCGCACGCGATGGCTCCCGGCAAGACGGAGCGCGACTACTACCTCGGCGCCCACGTCAAGGGCAGCGGGGAAGGGGACGCGCGATGATCTTCTGGATCCTGGCTCCGCTCATGGTCGCGGCCGCGCTCGGCATCCTGTTCGTGCGCAAGGCGGTCCACGCGGCCCTGCTGCTCGCGTTCGTCATGATCAGCCTGGCGTTCCTGTACGCCGCCCTCGAGGCGCCGTTCCTGTTCGCGGTGCAGATCATCGTCTACACCGGCGCGATCCTGATGCTGTTCCTGTTCGTCGTCATGCTGGTCGGTGTCGATGCCTCCGACTCGGTGGTCGAGACGATCCGCGGTCAGCGACTGCTGTCGATCACCGTCGGCCTGCTCGTGGGTCTGGTGCTGGTGGTCGCGATCGGCCAGGTCAGCCTGGGTGCCGCAGTCGGGCTGGAGGACGCCAACGACGGCGGCAACGTCCAGGCGCTGGCCCACCTGCTGTTCTCCCGCTACGTCTTCGCCTTCGAGGCCACCGCGGCCCTGCTGGTCACCGCGGCGCTCGGCGCGATGGTCCTGGCCCACCGCGAGCGGCTCACCGAGAAGCTCACCCAGGCCGACCTGGCCGCTGGCCGCATGCGCGACTACGCCGCGTCCGGCAAGCACCCCGGTCCGCTGCCGCCCCCGGGCGTGTACGCCCGCCACAACGCGGTCGACACCCCGGCGCTGCTGCCGGACGGTACGCCCGCCGCGGCGTCGGTCTCGCGCGTGCTGGCTGCGCGTGGTTCGGTCCGCTCGGCCCCGGCCATGGCGGACGACATCGAGGAGGTCCAGCGTCAGCTGGGCATCGAGACGCCTGCGCCGTCCGCAGGCGAGCGTGACGAGGAGGAGGAGAAGTGACCGAGTACCTGGTCCTCTCGACGATCCTGTTCACGATCGGCGCAGTCGGCGTGCTCGTACGCCGCAACGCCATCGTGGTCTTCATGTGCGTCGAGCTGATGCTCAACGCCTGCAACCTTGCCCTGGTCACCTTCGCCAAGCAGCACGGCAACCTCGACGGACAGGTCATGGCCTTCTTCGTGATGGTCGTCGCCGCCGCCGAGGTCGTGATCGGCCTGGCCATCATCATGACCATCTTCCGCACTCGCCGTTCGGCCTCGGTCGACGACGCCAGTCTGCTGAAGTACTGAGAGGACGATCGTGAACTCATTCGTCACTCTGCTGCCCGCTGCGGCCGAGGGAGCGACCGTGCCGGTCCTCCACCCGGCCCAGGCGGACGGAGTGTTCAGCCTGCTCTGGCTCGTCATCGGCCTGCCGCTGCTGGGCGCCTTCCTGCTTCTCGTGGTGGCCCCGTTCGCCAAGGGTGCCCTCGACCGCGTCGGACCCCTGATCGGTACGGCCGCGGCTGCTGCCTCGTTCGTGCTCAGCCTGGTGCTCTTCTTCGCGCTGCTCGGCCGGGATGCTGATGACCGCCAGATCGGCCAGCACCTCTACACCTGGTTCGAGTCCGGGTCGATCAACGTGGGCATGGACCTGCACTACGACCAGCTCGCGTCGCTGTTCCTGCTCCTGATCACCGGTGTCGGGTCGCTGATCCACGTCTACTCGATCGGCTACATGGCCCACGACGAGCGTCGCCGCCGCTTCTTCGGCTACCTCAACCTGTTCGTGGCAGCGATGCTGACGCTGATCCTCGCGGGCAACTTCGTGGGCCTCTTCCTCGGCTGGGAGCTCGTGGGTCTGGCGTCGTACCTGCTCATCGGGTTCTGGCAGCACAAGCCTTCGGCTGCTGCTGCCTCGAAGAAGGCCTTCGTCATCAACCGTGTCGGTGACATCGGGCTCTCGCTCGCGATCGCCGCCATGTTTGCCACGTTCGGCACCACGGACTTTGCTGCCGTCAGCGCGCTGACGGGCTCGGCGAGTGAGCAGACGATGAACATCATCGGCCTGCTGCTCCTGCTGGGTGCCTGCGGAAAGTCGGCGCAGTTCCCGCTCCAGGCCTGGTTGCTCGACGCGATGGAGGGCCCGACCCCGGTCTCGGCCCTCATCCACGCGGCCACGATGGTCACCGCCGGTGTCTACCTGGTGACCCGTTCCAACTTCGTCTTCGAGTACGGCCCCGTCGCCCAGACCGCGGTCGTGGTCATCGCCACGATCACGCTCCTGTGGGGTGCGATCCTCGGCTGCGCGAAGGACGACATCAAGAAGGCGCTGGCCGGGTCGACGATGAGCCAGATCGGCTACATGATGCTCGCGGCGGGCCTCGGCCCGGTGGGCTACCCGCTGGCCATCGCCCACCTGCTGGCGCACGGCTTCTTCAAGGCCAACATGTTCCTGGGTGCCGGTTCGGTCATGCACGGCATGAACGACGACGTCGACATGCGTCACTACGGCGGCCTGCGCAAGTACATGCCGGTCACGTTCCTGACCTTCGCGATGGGCTACCTCGCGATCATCGGCTTCCCCGGCTTCTCCGGCGTCTGGTCGAAGGACAAGATCATCGAGACGGCGATCGCCGAGAACACCTTCGTGGGCCTGCTGGCCCTGCTGGGTGCCGGCATCACGGCCTTCTACATGACGCGCCTGATGCTGATGACCTTCTTCACGACCAAGCGTTGGGAGCCCGAGGTCCACCCGCACGAGTCGCCCAAGGTGATGACGGTTCCGCTGATCGTGCTGGCCGCGCTGTCGGTCTTCGGTGGCGTGATGTTCATCGGTGACTACATCGTCGAGTTCCTCGAGCCGGTCACCGGCCACGCCGAGCACCACGAGCTGGGCATCCCGGTGATCCTGATGTCGCTCATCATCGTCGCCGTGGTCGCGGTGGGCGTCGGGCTCGCGTGGATGCTGGTGGAGAAGCGCGAGGTTCCCCGTGAGGCTCCCCAAGACGTGTCCTTCGTGACCCGCGCGGCCCGTGCCGACCTCTACGGCGACCTGATCAACGAGACCGTGGTGATCGGGCCGGGTGCCGCGCTGGCGCGTGGCCTCGCCACGGCCGACCGCGCCGGCGTCGACGGGCTGGTCGAGGGTGGCGCTGCCACGCTCGGCGGTCTCTCGGGTGTCCTGCGCAGGGTCCAGAACGGGTACGTCCGTTCGTACGCCCTGTCCCTGCTGACCGGCGTCCTCCTGGTCGTCGTTGCCCTCATGGCGGTGAACCTCGGATGAACATGATCCTCAGCCTGCTGATTGCCGTGCCGCTCGTCGGCGCGGTGGTCACCGCGCTCGTCCCCTCCGAGAAGGGGCAGCCGCTGGCCAAGCAGATCTCGCTCGGCTTCTCGGTGGTGACGCTCGTCATCGCTGCGGTGGCAGCGTTGCAGTTCGAGCGCGGCGACGGCATGCAGCTCACCGAGACGTACGACTGGATCCCGGCCCTGGGCGTCCACTTCGCGCTCGGCGTCGACGGTCTGGGCCTGCTCATGGTCCTGCTCACCGCAGTCCTGGTCCCGATCGTGATCGGCGCCGGATGGAAGGACGCCGACGAGGGCAACACCAAGGCGTTCTTCGCCTGGGTGCTGGCCCTGGAGGCCATGAGCCTGGCGGTCTTCACCGCGACGGACGTCTTCCTGTTCTACGTCGTCTTCGAGGCGACGCTGATCCCGGCGTACTTCCTGATCGGTGGCTTCGGCAAGCAGGGGCGTGGTCGTGCCGCGACCAAGTTCCTGATCTACCAGCTCGCCGGCGGTCTCATCATGCTGGCCTCCGTGGTCGGTCTGTACGTCGTCTCCGCCCGCGCGGGTGAGGCGAGCTTCCTGCTCAGCGACCTGTCGGCCCTGTCGATCTCCTCGGAGGCGCAGCGGTGGATCTTCGTGGGCTTCTTCGTCGCCTTCGCAATCAAGGCGCCCATGTTCCCGGTCCACACCTGGCTCGCGGACACCACGGAGAAGGCCACGACCGGCACCTCGGTGCTCCTGGTCTGCGTGCTCGACAAGATCGGCACCTTCGGCATGCTGCGCTTCTGCCTCGGGCTGCTGCCTGATGCGTCGCAGTGGGCCACGCCGTTCGTCGTCGTGCTCGCCCTGATCTCGATCGTGTACGGCGCGTTCGTCGCCATCGGCCAGGACGACGTCCTGCGTCTGATCGGTCTCACGTCGCTGTCGCACTTCGGATTCATCGTCCTGGGCATCTTCGTGTTCAACAGCACGGGTGCCGCGGGCGCGATTCTCTACATGGTCAACCACGGTCTGGCCACGGCGCTGATGTTCCTGGTCGCCGGGTTCCTGATCCAGCGCACGGGCACCTCGTCGATCCGCGCGATGGGCGGTCTCGAGAAGAAGGTGCCGGTCATGGCTGGCATCTTCCTCGTCGGCGGCCTCGCGGCTGCAGGTCTGCCGGGTCTGGCGCCGTTCGTGTCCGAGATGATGGTCATCATCTCCGCCTTCGAGTACCGCTGGTGGGCAGGTGCGGTCGCCGTCACCGCGATCGTTCTCGCGGCCATCTACGCACTGTGGATGTATCAGCGGACCTTCACCGGCCCGACTCGCTCGGAGTTCGAGGGCGTCACCGACCTCGGCCGCCGCGAGATCGGCGTCCTGGCGCCGCTGCTGGTCGCACTCGTCGTGTTCGGCGTCTACCCGATGCCCCTGCTCGACGTCATCAACCCCACTGTGGAGCAGACCCTGTCCCACGTGGGTGTCACCGACGAACTGCCGACGGTCCTCGGCGGTGTTGAGGGAGGTCACCAGTGAGCACGTTCGCCAAGCCGGAGATCGGCTACGTCGATCTGCTGCCGCTGATCATCGTGTTCGGCGCCGGCTTCGTCGGCGTGCTCGTCGAGGCCTTCGTGCCGCGGCGTCTGCGCCGGCCGGTGCACGTCGGAGTGGCGCTGCTCGCGCTGCTGGGTGCCCTGGGCTCGGTGGTCTACCTGGCCACCTCGCTGCCCGAGCACGCCGACGGCGCGGCCCGCGGAGTGTTCGCGGGCGCTGGCAGTGTCGCGGTGGACGGCCCCTCGCTGTTCCTGTGGGGCGTCATCCTCGTCCTCGCCCTGTGCGGGGTCCTGCTGTTCGCGGAGCGTCAGCTCGACGGCGGCGTGTCGGCCTTCGCCGGCCAGGCGGCCGCCCTTCCGGGTACGGACGCCGAGCGGGAGGCTTCCACGCGCGGCCTCGAGCACACCGAGGTCTACCCGCTGCTGATGTTCTCCGTCTCGGGCATGCTGCTGTTCCCCGCGGCCAACGACCTGCTGACGCTGTTCGTGGCCCTCGAGGTGCTCTCGCTTCCGCTCTACCTGCTCAGCGGCCTGGCGCGTCGTCGCCGCCTGCTGAGCCAGGAGGCGGCCCTGAAGTACTTCCTCCTGGGTGCCTTCGCCTCCGGCTTCTTCCTGTACGGCGCGGCGCTGACCTACGGGTACGCCGGCTCGATGGACTTCGCCGCGATCGACGAGGCCGTACGCATCGGCACCGCGTCGCACTCGCTGCTGCTGATCGGCATGGGCATGCTGGCGGTGGGCCTGCTGTTCAAGGTGGGTGCTGCCCCCTTCCAGGCGTGGACGCCCGATGTCTACCAGGGCGCCCCGACGCCGGTCACGGCCTTCATGTCGGCCGCGATCAAGGTGGCGGCCTTCGGCGCCCTGATGCGCCTGTTCTACGTCGCGTTCGGATCGGACCGCTGGTCGTGGCAGCCGATGCTGTGGATCATCGCCATCCTGTCGATGTTCGTCGGCGCGGTGCTCGCGATCACGCAAACCGACATCAAGCGGATCCTCGCCTACTCGGCCGTGGCCCACACGGGCTTCATCCTCACCGGCGTGCTGGGGGTCCAGTCGACGAATGCGCTGGCGGGCAACGAGCTCACCTCGCTGCAGGCCGTGATGTTCTACGTGACCACGTACGGCTTCACCTCACTGGGGGCCTTCGCGATCGTCAGCCTGGTGCGCGACTCCGGCGGCGAGGTCACCGCGCTGGACCGCTGGGCCGGGCTGGGCAAGAAGTCGCCGGTGGTCGCGGGCGTGTTCGCGTTCTTCCTGCTGGCCATGGCAGGCATCCCGCTGACCTCGGGCTTCGTCGGCAAGATCGCGGTCTTCTCCGTGGCCCTGTCCGCGGGTGCCTGGCCGGTCGTCATCGCCGCCGTGCTGGCGTCGGTGATCGCGGCCTACCTCTACGTCCGGGTCATCAAGACGATGTACTTCGACGAGCCGGTCGGTGACGGCCCCACGGTCGCCTACCCGTCGGTCCTGACCGCCTCCGCGATCGCCGTGAGCGTCGCCGTGACCGTGATGCTGGGCGTCCTTCCGGGCCCGCTTCTCGATCTGGCGAGCGTTGCGGGAGAATACATCAGGTGAGCACCGCATCAGCTTCCTCGCTGGCCCTTCCCGTCGTCGATGAGGCGCTGGCTCAGCGCCTGACCGAACGGCTGGCCGTCATCGAGGACCAGCTGGCGGGCCACTGCCAGGCCCGGACCGACTACGTCTCCCGCGCGGCCGCCCACCTCATGGCGGCGGGAGGGAAGCGGTTCCGGCCGCTCCTGGTCCTGCTGGCCGCCGAGACGGGCGCCACGCCTGAGGCCGACGAGGTCCACACGGCGGCCTGCGTCGTGGAGCTGACCCACGTGGCCTCGCTCTACCACGACGACGTGATGGACGAGGCCGACCTGCGCCGCGGCGCGGACACGGCGAATGCGCGGTGGGACAACAACGTCGCGATCCTGACGGGCGACTTCCTCTTCGGGAAGTCCTCCGAGCTCACCGCTGACCTGGGCCCGGCCGCCGTACGAATCCAGGCCCAGACCTTCACGCGTCTCGTCGAGGGTCAGATCCTGGAGACCGTGGAGCCCGAGCCGGGCGAGGACCGGCTCGCGCACTACCTCGAGGTCGTGGCCGGCAAGACGGGCTCGCTGATCGCGACCTCGGCCCGCTACGGCGCGATGTTCGGCGGCGCCAGCGACGACGTCGTCGAGGCGCTCAGTGAGTACGGCGAGATCGTCGGCAGCGCGTTCCAGCTCTCCGACGACATCCTCGACATCGCTTCCGAGTCCGACGAGTCGGGCAAGACCCCCGGCACCGACCTGCGCGAGGGCGTGCCGACGCTGCCCTCCCTCATGGCGATGGCCTCCACCGACCCCGCCGACGCGCGGCTCCTGGAGCTCCTTGCTGCCCCCCTCAGCGACGACGACCTGCATGCCGAGGCTCTCGACCTGCTGCGCAAGCACCCGGCGATGGCCGAGGCGCGGGCGTACGTGATCGACCAGGCGACCCGCGCGAAGGCGCTGCTGGCGGTGCTCCCCGAGGGCCCCGTACGCACCGCCCTCGAAGCCTTCGCCGACGTCGTCGCCGTCCGCTCCGCCTGAGGTCTCAGTTTCATCAGGATCCCCCGCAGAAGCGGGGGATCCTGAACTTCTGGGGGTGTGCACACCACCAGAAGTTCATGGAACCCCTACGAGGTCGACCGTACGACCCTCAGATCGCCGCTGCCTCCGCGGCTGCGCGCAGGTCACGCCTGCGGTGGTTGATGGCCTCCACGGTGAAGACGATGAGCGCCACCCACACGCACGCGAAGCCGATCCACCTCCCCAGCGGCATGTGCTCGTCGAACACCCAGATGCCGATGCAGAACTGGATGATCGGCGCCAGGTACTGCAGCAGTCCGAGCGTCACCATCGACAACCGGGTCGCCGCTGCACCGAACAGGATCAGGGGTACGGCCGTGATGATGCCGGTGCCGACGAACAGCAGCGCGTGGACCCATCCGTGCTGTCCGAAGGACGAGGTCCCGTTGGCGCTCAGGAAGAGGAGATAGCCGGCCGCCAGCGGGAGGAGGACGAGGGTCTCCACCGTCAGGCTCTCGATCGCGCCGGTGTTGGCAGTCTTCTTCACCAGGCCGTAGGTGCCGAAGCTGAACGCCAGCACCAGGGCCACGTACGGCGGGTGCCCGTAGTCGAGGGTCAGCACCAGCACCGCGAACGCCGCGATGCCAAGGGCCACCCACTGCAGGGGCCGCAGGCGTTCGCGCAGGACGAGGACGCCCATCAGCACGGTCACCAGTGGGTTGATGAAGTAGCCCAGCGACCCCTCCACGACCCGGTCGTGGTTGACCGCCCAGATGTAGGTGACCCAGTTGACCGAAATGATCACTGCGGCCCCGGTCAGCAGCAGCAGGCGGCGCCGATCCCGTACGACCTCCGCCAGATGCCTGCCGCGCCGCGCAACAACCACGAGCAGCACCATGCAGACCGCAGACCACGTGATGCGGTGCGAGAGAATCTCGACCGCCCCCGCCGGTTCAAGGAGGGGCCAATAGAGCGGGAAGCCGCCCCACAACACGTAGGCGACGACGCCTAGCAGGAGACCGCGACGCTCTTGTGACACTCGCTCACCTTATGGGGTGCTCATGGCCTACCATCGCCCTGTCTGGCATCAATCGGGTAGCCACGTGCGCGCCCGAGGAATTCCGGGCCCGAACACACTCGATCCACAGGGGGAAGACTCATGCGGTTCATCCGCGTCCTGGTTGCCTTGCTCGTCGCGACCCTGCTCGGCGCCGGTCTGACGACCGTTGTCTCTGGGCCCGCTCAGGCGGCCAAGAAGTTCGATCGCGTCCTCGAGGAGGAGGACCCGCGCGACAACACGCTGACCTACAACGCCAAGCTGCTCAAGGGCATCGTCACGCTGCCACAGGTCGACGGCACCGTGCTGCCGTACGCCAACGGCAAGGTGCTGATCCAGAAGAAGAAGTGCGGCAAGTGCAAGTGGAAGGTCGTCCAGAAGATCAAGACGAAGGCCAACGGCAAGTACAAGACCCGCATCTTCGTGCCCAAGACCGGCGTGTGGAAGTGGCGCGTCTACATCAAGGGCAACGCGACGTACGCGGCCACCAAGGGCAACGCCTGGAACCTGTACTTCGACTCACGCGGCTGAGCGTGGCGGTCGCGGCCCCACGGGGGTGATGGTCGCGCCACACGGACAGCAAAGAACCCGCCCGGTCAGACCGGGCGGGTTCTTTCATGTCCCTCGCTGCGTCGGCTCAGACGACGGGTTGGATGGTCGCTTCGCCGACTCCGCTCGTCCCTCGCTGCGTCAGCTCAGACGACGGTCCAGGTGTCCCCGGCGTTAATCAGCGCCTCCAGACGCTCCCGCGGGCCCGCGGTGAGGGCCGTACGGCTCTGCTCGACCTGCGAGCGGGCCTGGTCGTCGTACGTGGGCCGCTCGACCTGGCGGAAGATGCCGATCGGGGACTGGTTGAGGTAGCCCGAGTCGGTGAGACGGCTGATGGCGAACGCCGTCGACGGGTCGGGGTTGTGGGCGTCGTGGACCACGATGTCGGCCTCGTCGGCATCCGCGGTCGCCACGATCTTGACGCCGCCGCCGACCCGGTCGCGGACGACGGCTCGGGTGCCGCGGCCGTCCTCGCCCGGGGCGCCGAAGGTGACCTGCTGGCCGTGCACGAGCGGAATGATCGCGTCGGCCTTGGTGTCGTTGCTCTTGATCGCGTCGAAGGCGCCGTCGTTGAAGATCGGGCAGTTCTGGTAGATCTCGACCAGCGAGGTGCCGCGGTGGGCAGCAGCTGCGGCGAGCACCGAGGTGAGGTGCTTGCGGTCGGAGTCGATCGTACGAGCAACGAACGACGCCTCGGCGCCCAGCGCGAGCGAGACCGGGTTGAACGGGTGGTCAACCGATCCCATCGGGGTGGACTTGGTGACCTTGCCGGACTCCGAGGTGGGGGAGTACTGGCCCTTCGTCAGGCCGTAGATCCGGTTGTTGAACAGCAGGATCGTCATGTTGACGTTGCGGCGCAGCGCGTGGATGAGGTGATTGCCCCCAATCGACAGCGCGTCGCCGTCACCCGTGACAACCCACACCGACAGGTCCTCGCGGGCCGTGGCGATGCCGGTCGCGATCGACGGCGCGCGGCCGTGGATCGAGTGCATGCCGTAGGTGTCGAGGTAGTACGGGAACCGGCTGGAGCAGCCAATGCCGCTCACGAAGACGATGTTCTCGCGGCGCAGGCCCAGATCAGGCAGGAAGGACTGGACGGCCTTGAGCACGGCGTAGTCGCCGCACCCGGGGCACCAGCGCACCTCCTGATCGGAGGAGTAGTCCTTGCCCGTCTGGGGGCCGTCGGCGGTCGGGATCAGCTCGATGCCGGAGCGCAGGCCGGGCAGGCCCAGCTGGACGGGGGTGTCGGTGCTCACTGGTTGTCCTCCTTCGGGGTGGTCGCGAGGTCGACCGTGATGCCCTCGGCCTCGGAGACGAGGCCGCCGATCACGTCTGCGAGGACGGCCGCCTTGAGGGGCAGGCCGCGGACCTCGTTGTAGCCGATCGCGTCGACCAGGTACTTGGCGCGCAGCAGCATGGACAGCTGGCCGAGGTTCATCTCGGGAACCAGCACCTTGTCGTAGCGCTTGAGGATCTCGCCCAGGTCGGACGGGAACGGGTTGAGGTGACGCAGGTGCACCTGCGCGACGTTGTAGCCGGCCTTGCGGACACGGCGCACTCCGGCGCCGATGGGTCCGTACGTGGACCCCCAGCCGATCACGAGCACCTTCGCCTCGCCGGAGGGGTCATCGACCTCCAGCGGCGGCAGGGACGCCGCGATGGCGTCGACCTTGGCCTGACGCAGGCGGACCATCCGGTCGTGGTTGCCCGGGTCGTACGAGATGTTGCCGGAACCCTCGGCCTTCTCCAGCCCGCCGATGCGGTGCTCGAGTCCGGCGACGCCGGGCGGGGCCCACGGGCGAGCCAACGTCTCGGGGTCGCGGGCGTACGGCAGGAACTCCTCGCCCTCAGCCAGCGGCTGGGCGAAGGCGGGGTCGATGGCCGGAAGCTCGTCGAGCGAGGGGATGCGCCACGGCTCGGAGCCGTTGGCCAGGTAGCCGTCCGAGAGCAGCATGACCGGGGTGCGGTAGGTCACCGCGATCCGGCAGGCCTCGACGGCGGCGGCGAAGCAGTCGCCCGGCGACTGGGGCGCGACGACCGGGACCGGGGCCTCGCCGTTGCGACCGAACATGGCCTGCAGCAGGTCGGACTGCTCAGTCTTGGTCGGCAGGCCGGTCGAGGGTCCGCCGCGCTGCACGTTGACGATCACCAGCGGCAACTCGGTCATCACCGCGAGGCCGATGGCCTCGCCCTTGAGCGCCACGCCGGGGCCAGAGGTGCTGGTGACGCCCAGGTGGCCGGCGAACGAGGCACCGATGGCGGCGCCGACGCCGGCGATCTCGTCCTCGGCCTGGAAGGTGGTGACGTCGAACGACTTGTGCTTGCTCAGCTCGTGCAGGATGTCGGAGGCCGGGGTGATCGGGTAGGTCCCCAGGAACACCGGCAGGCCGGACTGCACGCCGCCCGCGACCAAGCCGTACGCGAGGGCGAGGTTGCCGGTGATGTTGCGGTAGGTGCCGGCCGGCATCACGGCGGGCTTGACCTCGTAGCGGACCACGAACGTCTCGGTGGTCTCGCCGAAGTTCCAGCCAGCCTTGAAGGCGGTGATGTTGGCGTCGCGGATGTCGGCGTTCTTGGCGAACTTCTTGGTCAGGAACGCGGTCGTCGGCTCGGTGGGCCGCCCGTACATCCACGACAGCAGGCCGAGCGCGAACATGTTCTTGGCGCGGGCCGCGTCCTTGCGGGAGAGGCCGAACTCCTTGACCGCCTCGACCGTCATGCCGGTGAGGTCGACGGTGTGGACGGCGAACTCGCCGAGCTCGCTGCCCGCGTCGCCGAGGCTGTCGAGCGGGTTGGAGGTGTAGCCCGCCTTGTCGAGGTTGCGCTTGGTGAAGTCGTGGGTGTCCACGATGATCGCCGCGCCCTTGGGGAGGTCGGCGAGGTTGGCCTTGAGCGCGGCCGGGTTCATCGCGACGAGCACGTCCGGGGCATCGCCCGCGGTGAGGATGTCGTGGTCGGCGAAGTGCACCTGGAACGAGGAGACGCCCGGGATCGTGCCCTGAGGGGCGCGGATCTCCGCGGGGAAGTTCGGCAGTGTGACCAGGTCGTTGCCGAAGACGGCGCTCTCCTGGGTGAAGCGGTCTCCGGTCAGCTGCATCCCGTCGCCGGAATCGCCCGCAAAGCGGATGATCACGCGATCGAGCTGTCGCACCTGCTTGGCCGGCTGCTCCTGTGGAGTTGTGGTCACCTCACGCCTGCTTTCCTGCTGCTTCTCGGGGATCTCCCGGGTTCGGGCGCCGCGAGCATACCGCGGGTATGTCCCGCCCGTTGCGCCATCTCGCGGCGCGCGCCTGGGTGTTTGGTCAGCCTAACCCGCTGGCGCGGACAGGAATCGTCGCTGTCGCCAACTGGACACGTGTCTTGCGGGTGACAGGTGACCCCTGTCTCAAATGGGCGTGTCGGTCTACTAAGTTACGTAAGTCATGTAATCTTCTCGACATTCATCCAGTTGTGCGCACGCACCACTCCCGAGGAGAAACGCATGTCCGTCACCACCCAGCGCCTCCGCCGCCTCGCCGCGGCCGTGTCGATCACGCCCCTGCTCGCCCTCGCGGCGTGCGGTGGTGACGGCAACGCGGCCGAGGCCGACGCCAACACGATCAGCATCGTCGGCTTCGCCGTCCCCGAGGCCGCGAACAAGGCGATCGGCTCGGAGTTCGTGGAGACCGGAGCCGGCAAGGGTGTGAAGTTCAAGACCTCCTACGGCGCCTCCGGCGACCAGAGCCGCGCGGTGGAGGCCGGGCTCGATGCCGACTACGTCCACTTCTCCGTGGCCTCCGACGTGACGCGCCTCGTCGACGCCGGACTCGTCGAGGACACGTGGGACGACGGTGAGAACAAGGGAGTGGTGTCCAACTCCGTGGTGGTCTTCGGCGTCCGCGAGGGCAACCCGAAGAACATCCAGACCTGGGAGGACCTCATCAAGCCCGGCGTCGAGATCGTGACGCCCAACCCGGCGTCGTCGGGCGCCGCACGCTGGAACGCACTCGCGGCGTACGGCCAGGTCACCGCCAACGGCGGCACGGAGGAGGAGGCGCAGGACTACATCGACAAGTTCTTCGCCAACGTCGTCTCCCTGCCCGGCTCGGGCCGTGACGCCACGACCGCCTTCCTCGGCGGCACCGGGGACGTGCTGATGGCGTACGAGAACGAGGCCATCCTGGCCGCGCAGAACGGCGAGGGCTTCGAGTACCTCATCCCCGAGACCACGATCCTGATCGAGAACCCGGGAGCGATCCTCACCGAGGCATCCCCCAAGGCGGCCGACTGGCTCGACTTCGTCCTGTCTGACGAGGGTCAGCGCCAGTTCGCCCTCACCGGCTTCCGCCCGATCCGTGACGACGTCGACTACGGCGGCACCGTCGAGGGCGCCAAGGACCCCAGCAACCCGTTCCCCGCAGTCGAGCACCTGCTCACCGTCGCCGGGGACTTCGGGAGCTGGGACGAGCTCAGCGCCAAGTACTTCGATGAGGAGAACGGCATCGTGACCCTCGCCATCGCCAAGTCCGGGAAGGGCGAATGAGCTCTGCCGCGACCGCGGTGACGGGCCGGCCGGCGCGCCTGCGCCGGCCGGTCTCCACGCTCACGCTCGGCTCCGGGGTGGGACTCGGCGTGGCCATGATCTGGTTCAGCCTGCTGGTCCTGATCCCGCTGTGCGCCGTCATCGTGACCGCCTCGGACGCCGGGTGGGAGGGGTTCTGGCGCACCGTCACCAACGATCAGACGGCCGCCGCGATCCGCCTCACCCTCACCCAGGCGTTCGCTGTCACCGCAGTCAACATCGTCATGGGGACCCTCATCGCGTGGGTGCTGGTCCGTGACAGGTTCCCCGGCAAGGCCGTGCTCGAGGTCCTCATCGACATCCCGTTCGCGCTGCCCACGATCGTGGCCGGGCTGGTGCTGCTCTCGCTCTACGGCAAGGGCGGCCCGCTGGGGATGGACATCGCCAACACGCGGCAAAGCGTCTTCCTCGCGTTCCTCTTCGTGACGCTGCCGTTCGTGGTGCGCATGGTCCAGCCGGTGCTGGCCGAGCTGGACCGGGACGTGGAGGAGGCGGCCGCCTCGCTGGGAGCCAGCGGCTTCACCATCTTCCGACGCATCATCCTCCCCAGCCTGGTGCCCGCCATCACCGCTGGAGCGGCGCTGTCGTTCGCGCGCGGGGTCAGCGAGTACGGCTCCTTGGTGCTGCTCTCGGGCAACCTGCCGTTCTCCACCGAGGTCACCTCCGTACGGATCCTGGGCAGCATCGAGAACGACAATCTCGCCGGCGCCGCCGCCACCGCCACGGTGCTGTTGGGGATCTCGCTGGCCGTGATCGTCGTCCTCGACGTCATCTCGCGAAGGGTGGCCCGCCGTGGGTGAGCTCAGTTCAACCGCCCGGCCCGACGGCGCGGCCCCCGCCCAGCGGGGGAGCTCGTGGGGGCGTACGGCGTTGCGATGGTCGTTGCGCACGGTGGCCGTGGCGTACCTGTTCTTCCTCGTGGCGTGGCCCGTGACGCTGGTCGTGACCCACACCTTCGAGGGTGGTCCCGAGGCGCTCCTGGGAGTGCTGAGCGACCCCGACATCCAGGTGGCGCTGAGGCTGAGTGCCCTCGCCGCGGTCTGCGCGGTCGCGATCAACACCGTGTTCGGCGTCGGGATCTCGCTGCTGCTGGTGCGCCACGAGTTCCCCGGCAAGCGGGCGCTGAGCGCCCTCATCGACCTGCCGATGTCGGTGTCGCCGATCGTGGTGGGTCTCGCGCTCGTCCTGGTCTACGGCGGGCGCGACGGCTGGTTCGGGCCGGCGTTGGAGTCGGCCGGAATCCAGGTCATCTTCTCCACGCCCGGCATCGTGATGGCCACCGCGTTCGTCGCCCTGCCCCTGGTGATCCGGGAGGTCGTGCCCGTCTTCACCGAACTCGGGGAGGACTCCGAGCAGGCCGCCCGCAGCCTGGGTGCCTCCGGGTGGCAGACGTTCTGGCGCATCACCCTGCCCGGCATCAAGTGGGCCATCGTCTACGGGGTGGTGCTGTCCCTGGCCCGGTCGTTGGGCGAGTTCGGCGCGGTCAAGGTCGTCTCCGGCAACGTCCTCGGCGAGACGCGTACGGCCACGTTGGTCGTGGAGGAGAAGTACCTCAACTTCGCCCAGCAGGAGGCGTACGCCGTCGCCTTCCTGCTCGCGATGGTCTCGGTGGTCTGCATCGTGCTCGTCGCCATCATCCGTCCCAGTCACAGTGAGGAAGAGTCATGAGCATCGAGGTGAAGGGCGTCACCAAGACGTTCGGGGAGTTCGTCGCGCTCGACAACGTCGACGTCACCATCAAGTCCGGGCAGCTCACCGCGCTGCTGGGACCCAGCGGCGGCGGCAAGTCCACGTTGCTGCGCGTCATTGCGGGGCTGGAGTCCGCCGACAGCGGGAGCGTCCTCATCGAGGGGGCGGACGCGACGCGGCTCTCGCCCCAGAAGCGCAACGTGGGCTTCGTGTTCCAGCACTACGCGGCGTTCAAGCACATGAGCGTCGCCAAGAACGTGGCCTTCGGACTCGAGATCCGCAAGCGGCCCAAGGCCGAGATCAAGCGACGCGTGGACGAGCTGCTCGAGCTGGTCCACCTGTCCCAGTTCGCCGACCGGTTGCCGGCACAGCTCTCGGGTGGGCAACGCCAGCGGATGGCGTTGGCGCGGGCGCTGGCGGTGGAGCCCAGTGTGCTCCTGCTCGACGAGCCGTTCGGGGCGCTGGACGCCAAGGTGCGCAAGGAGTTGCGCGACTGGCTGCGGCGGCTGCACGACGAGGTGCACGTGACGACAGTGTTCGTCACCCACGACCAGGAGGAGGCCCTCGAGGTCTCCGACGAGATCGTGGTCATCAACTCGGGCCGCATCGAGCAGGTCGGCAGCCCGGACGAGCTGTACGACGCCCCCGCCACCGACTTCGTCATGTCGTTCCTCGGCGAGGTCACCACGCTCGGCGGCACCCTGCTGCGCCCCCACGACATCGAGGTCTCCACCACCGCCTCACGCCCGGAGGCCGTGGAAGGCACGCTGGCGCGACTCGTACGGGTGGGCTTCGAGGTCCGGGGGACCGTGCTGACCGTGGAGGGCGAGCAGGTGCAAGTGCAGGTGACCCGTACGCAGGCGAGGGCGCTGGGGCTGACGGAGGGGGCGACCGTGTGGCTCACGCCGACGGCCGGTGCGATCGGCGTGCCTCAGGCCGGCGCGCCGAGTCGGGTCGCTGAGCCCCTGGGGGTGTGAGCCTGCCTCACGGCTCCCGGGACGCCGGGGGCTGGTAGTGGTCCTCTGAGTCGCCACAGCGGCCGCAGCACGATGAGTGCAGCGGCCGCTGTGGGTCTCGGCAGGTGCTCAGCGGTAGTTGGTGAAGTGACCCCGCGTCGACTGTTGGGTTTGTTGGGTTACCTGCGCGCGCCTGACCTGCGCAAACAGTGGCGGGGGTGTTTGTTGGCCACAGATATCGTCCGACTTCTTGCGGACTGGCTGCGGACTGGGGCGTGCGTCAAGCGTCTGGCGCGAGCTCCAACTGCACCGCACTATCCGGCTCGTACTCGTACCGGGTCTCTAGGACTTGTCCGAACATGGTCGTCTCGACGGTCTTCGTGACGTTGAACGACACCTCTTGCCCGAGGGTGAGTTCTAGCTCGAGGAGCTTCTGAGAATCGAAGCGCACGTCGGGCGCTGCAGCATTCGGCGCCGTCCCGGTCTTGATCTTGACGATGCCGCGTTCCAACAGGGCAACGACGCGACCAGTGACCACGATGCTGGTGATGTCTTGCCTTCGCTGGTTTCGCAGACCGTTGGCGTATTGCCGACCGCGGCCCGAGAGCGTTGCGGCAACGACAGAGCCATCCAAAGATGACCAGGTGAAGTCCGCAGAGCCCCCGAGCTCATCCAGCGCCTTCAGGAGTCGCCAGGTTCCAGGCATGCCCTTTGCCCATCGTTGAACGTCGGACCCCTCCTCAAGGGCTTCCACAAGGGACACCATGGAGCGCATTCCATGGTCAGCCCAAGAGGAGTCAACCGGAACATCTCCGACCGGGGCGACTGGTTCGGAGATGGGTCGACAGTGGAGCACTGTGCTCCCCTCGGAGATCCCAACCAGCCTCAGATGAACGTCCTTCATGGACAATGACGTGACCGTGTCCTCAAGCGGACTCAGGAGAAGGTCGGCAACCCCGAAGTCGAGGCCGCCCGAGGCCATCTTGGGAGTCGAGAGCCTGACCGTCAGCTCTTCCGAGAGTGAGGCCTGTGGATCGAAGTGGCGCATGGCGTCGAGATGCTGTCGGCGCTGAGCCTCGGTGATCTGGGCCGCAGTCATTGTCTCGGGGAGCTCCTCTGTAGCCCAGCGTGCCCTGACGAGTCCTGCCAGTTCGCGCAGGTGATCGCGACTCGACATCTCGCTCACAGGACCACCTCCAAGTAGCCGCGCACCGCTACCGCGGTTTCCAGACTAGGTGCTGGGGAGGCCTCTGTGCGACACCGTTGCCACCAGTCGTCCCAAGCACCGCGCTCACGGAAGTACGCCTGCTCTTGTACCCCGGCTTCGTGGTTCTTGAAGGTGGAAGCCGCCGGCTTGTACGGCAGGCGGATGGGTGAGACGCCGAACTCTGGCAGCATCTTGCGCCGGGAGAAAGCCTTGGCGAGCCAAGTACCTCTGGCCTGCGTCTTGATACGAGCTTCAGCCTCGACGTTGATCCCGACTGTCACGTCGACGTTTCTCGGATCAGGCTCGGCGGAGACGAAACTGCCCCCCAGCCAGATGAACTCGACGAGACGTTCGTCGTACTCGAGCTCAAGCGCCACGAACTCGGCGAGGTAGCTCATCAGTCGCTCCCACAGGTGCAACCGGGCGCCGGAGCCGGCGAAAGCGGTCGACTCCACGAGGAGTTGGCGGGCCTCGTCGAGGTCCATACGAACCCGACCCGGGAGAGGATGCCCGTCGGGGTGCATCGTCAGCCAGGCCCACGCGCTCGGTGCTATTCCCACTCGTCCCTCCTGGCAACGATCTCGAACGGGCACTGTTTCAGAATCGAGCGCTGCTTCGCGGCAGAACGTAGGAATGAACCAGCCCCCACATGGACCAAGGTCGGGCACTGCCTGGCATCGCGCTACCTAGGGAGACGGGCGCGCAACAGCACTGGTGAGCGCGGGCGCGCTTGGCGTCGCGTCGACGGCGGATGCTGTCGAGCGGGTCGCCGTGGTCGGTGATGCCGGAGCGGACGCGGATCATGAGGCGGTCGAGCTCGCGGGAGACGGCGGCCGCGGATCCGGTGTCGCGTGGCGAGGCGAGGCGTTCGGCGAGGGTGAGGGCGGCGGCGCTGTCGACGTGTCGAGCTGGCTGGCTGGTCGCTGATTCAGGCGAGACCCTCGCCGGCTAGGCCTGCGGTTGTCGCTCGGCTGCGCGGGCGCGCTTGGCGTCGCGTCGACGGCGGATGCTGTCGAGCGGGTCGCCGTGGTCGGTGATGCCGGAGCGGACGCGGATCATGAGGCGGTCGAGCTCGCGGGAGACGGCGGCGGCCGCGGATCCGGTGTCGCGTGGCGAGGCGAGGCGTTCGGCCAGGATCATGGCCGCGGCGCCGGTGACGGTGTCGAGCGCGCCGAGCTGCTCGAGCTCGGCGCGGGTGCGTTCGATGATGGCGGAGTCGACAGCAGGGGCCGCCCCGGTGGCCGGTTCGAGCGCGGCTTGGTGGCCACGGCTGCGTCGGGACTGCTGCCGGCAGGTGGCGCTGCAGAACTTGGCGCTGGTGCGCTGCGCGAGGAAGGGGCTCGAGCACTGCGCGCAGGTGGTCTGGCGCACGGAACCTCCTTAGCGTGACGAGTTGGCGTGACATGAAGCGGCCGGGGAGGGATAGGGGGAGAGCGGCTGCTCTGGAAGCCCTCGGCGCTGGATTTTTGCGGGCAGTGCGTGCCGGACAGTCGTCCGCGCCTCATGTTCCGATCCGGTACACCACATTCCCCTGACGATCGGGAGAACCTGTCCGGCACGCACTGGTCTAGGGATCAACGAGCGGGAAGGCTCCGTCCTCGGCACGCGCTGTCACCTTGAGCGGTGCCAGACGTTGTGGATCGACAGGGGCGATCGCGCCCACCTCGAGGAGATGGTCGATCTTGAGCGGGTCGTACTTCCCGCTGATGATGTCGAAGACCTGGCCATGGACGAGCTGTCGGCCGTCGATGTGAAGGATGGTGTGTAGGACGACGAACCGTTCGTCGCCGGCACCGAAGATCTCAGGCATTGATGACCTTCTTGAGGATCCTGTTGGTCTTGGCGATGGGCAGCAGCTGCAGGGGCTGTCCCGCCTCGATCGTGAGTCGGTGGACCTTCTGGCCTGCCGTCTCGGGGATCCGCACGTAGGGGCGCTCGCCGTCCAGGGGCGGGACCTGTGACTTGTCCATCGCCGTTCCCCACAGGAGCGGCTTGTCCCCGAATGCTGGCCACCAGGTCAAGATCCCGTCCTGCCGGACGGTGCCGGGGAAGCCGACCACCTGGGACAGCTGGACGCGCAGGTCTACGAGCTGCGCGAGGGCTGCCATGTTGTGCGTCCCGGACTGCCAGGCCTTGCGGATCTTGGTGGCGTCGCCGGGCAGGGCGAGGGCCTGGCCGGCCGTCATGCCGGGGACGATGCCCATGGCCACGGTGTCCCAGGCCGTGGTGGCCAGGGTCGTGAAGCGTGGGCGGATCTGGTCGAGCAGGGCGTCTGCGTTGGCGTTCAGGATCTCGCGCAGTGCGGCTGCCAGTTCTTTCTCGACGGCGAAGTGTGCGGCACCCGGGTGCCCGGACATGTGACCGCCGAACCCGAGGTGTGCCAGTGAGGCGTACTGTCCGGCTTCCTCGTTGGCTCGCATGCGGGCGTGCTCGATCATCTCTGCGCGCGTCATCGAGAACAGATCGGTCGGGGTCTGGTGGTACCTCAGTTCGTTCTCGATCGCGGCCGAGTCCTTCTGCCACGACCGGAACGCCGCGGCGCCGGCGACTGCCGCGCGGGGGAGCTTGACGCCTACCGAGGCCAGCGTGTCGAGCAGCTCGGTCAGCGTCGCGGAGCTGAACAGCCGGTGGGGTGTCTCGCCGGCGATGACAGGCAGGCTCATCGGCTGCTGTCTCCGCTCTCCTGGATCGCGGGGCGTGGGGTGATCCCGTGCTGCCTGAGGGTCGCGGCATGGGCGACCTCGAAGGCGGCGTCTTCGGCGGCCTGGCGACGGGCGGCCCGTGTGGCTCGTGCGTCGGCGAGCTGCGCCTGGTTCGCGCTCTTGCGAACCTCGGCAGGGCTGCGCTGGGTGGTTCTGGTGGCGAGCGGGAGTGGGCGGCGGCCGGCACGCGGGGCGAGTGGCTGTGTGCGTCTCATGTGCTTCCTTCTTTCCGGTGTCTTGCGAGGTCTTCGACGTCTGCGCGGCGGGCCGTGAGTCGGCCAGCCCGGACCGTTGCGAGCTCGTGGTCGGTGAGGAGTCGGCGTGCTTGGCGTGTGCAGACGCCCAGCAGATCGGCTGCCTCCCGGGTGGAGACCACATCGGTCGTGTCTGACGCTGCCACCATCGGCACCGTGGGGACGTCCTCAGGACGCCGGGGGGACGCGCCGCGCGCGTGCTGTGCACTGCTCGTCATCCTGAAGAGCTCGCTGCGTACCTCGGCCAGAACGCCGACCATGGCTGTTCCGTTGTGCCGCTGTTCGTGGGTGTTGAGTCGGTCGAACCCGGCCCACAGGATGTGAGCCAGGCGCGGGGCGATGACGGCATCGCCGGAGGGCGTGAGGGACCAGAGGTCCGCGATCGCTGGTGGTCCCTCGCCGGTGCCTCGGGCCCGTGGAGACGGCATCAGTCGGTGGCCTCGCGATGCAGGTGGCAGCGCTCGCCTGAGGTTCGGACCCGCAGTCTGCAGGGCTGCTGGGTCTGGGTCGGTGCGCCGCAGGCGGGCACGTGGAAGCGGTCGGCGGGAGGTGTCGTGGTGGACTCGGTCATCGGCGGGTCTGAGCTCTCGGGGCGTGGT
The DNA here is from genome assembly GCA_023460975.1 of Actinomycetes bacterium. Classification (GTDB taxonomy): domain Bacteria; phylum Actinomycetota; class Actinomycetes; order Propionibacteriales; family Nocardioidaceae; genus Nocardioides. Next base: position 29,075 of record JAEWOG010000016.1, on the reverse strand, counting down.
GATCGCAGTCGTGACAGCACCGTCCGAGGCCGAGCAGTCGGCGGTTCTCGCACACGTCAGCTCGCGCCTGGCATCCCCAGCACGGGACCTGAGCGAGCCATGGCCGGCAGGTCAGGCAGGGGATCGGTCGACCTTCGGGGTCTTCACCCAGCCAGCCGTTCGAGCACCGTGGGTCGTGCTCGTCGACGTCGACGGGCTTGGAGTGGATCTCGGCCTCGCTGGCCTGAGCTGCTTCGCGCTGCTCGCGGGCGTCGGTGGAGTCCACGGGCGCCCAGCTCTGCCGGCTCACCGGGTGCCCTCGGGGCCGTCGAGCTCGAACAGGGTCAGCTCGCCGGCCGGGGTCGGGCGGGCGTTGCCCGGCCGGGACGGGGCCACGAGCTGCAGGTGGTGCTGGCAGTGGTCCCCGGGACGGGGGACTCGAACTCGGCATGGCTTCCCGCTGCCGGCTCGGGTGGGCGCGCCGCACCGGAACTGGACGTACTTCTCCGGGAGACGTCCGGTCAGCTCGTGCGGCGCGAGTTGGGCGAACTCGGCCGCGGTGGTGGCGATGGGCTGGGGGTCGCTCTGCCTGGCGTCGTACACGACTGGCCAGGGCCGCCCGGTCGCGTCGTAGACCCACGCGAGGGCGTAGCCCAGGCCGAGCTCGACGGAGGCGGTGTTGTCGATCAGAGGGCACTCGTCGTAGTCGCTCATACTCGGACACCTCCCGCAGCGGCTCGGTCGCAGTGGAGGCACAGGGGATCGCCGGTGGCCGTGTAGCCAGCTGGCTGGCCCTCGTGTCCTGGCTGTACGCAGTGGGCCGCGACGACGCGGGCCGCGGCGCCCCGGGCGGCGTGGTAGGCCTCAGCCTCGGCCGCGAGCTCGTCCGGGGGAAGGGTGCGGGCGAGGCCCGCGGGGTTGCGGACGTTGGGTCGGGTCGCGAGGTTGGCCACGGCGGCCGCGAGGTCGATTCCGTCGACGGCGTCGCCGTGTCTGGCTCGGAGAGCTCGCACGGCCGCTAGCTCGGGGCCGGTGGGTGGTGTGCTTGTCGAGCTCGCGCGCGCTGCTGCTGCTGGTCTTGGGTTGGTTATGGGTTGGTGTGTGGTCGTGGGCGACCAGTGGTCGGGGTTATCCACAGGGCGTGGGTGATTAGTGGTCGGGCCGTTCGGAGCCCCATGGGAGTGGGTGCCGGAAGTCGTCGAAGGGGCCTCTTCGTGCCCGCTCGGGATAGTGAGCTGGAACTCGTCTGCGTAGTGCCGGCGAACGGCGTGCCGACCCGCCAGCGTCCTGCGGAGGAACCCGGCCTGGCGAAGACGGGCCAGGGCCCGGTGCACTGTTGTCTGGGACTTCGAGCAGCTCTCGGCGAGGAGCGCGGCCCCGGGGTGAGCGTGGGAGCCGTCCTCGTCCGCGAAGGTCGCAAGCGCGAACCCCACGAGCTTCGCGGTCGAGTCCAGGCCGGACGCACGCAGGTGCTTCTCCCAGGAGAAGCGGCCGACGTCACGCCCGGCCGTGGACACGAACTTTTCGTCCATCAGGCGCCGCCTCCGACCGGGGAAGGGGCGGGGGCCTGGGGAGCGTGCTGGTCGATCCACGCCGCGGCCCGATCGAGGTCGGCCGCGATCGCGCGGAGGCGCCCCGCGGCCGCGGACCAGTCGGCCACGTCCTCGAGGTACTGGTCCGCGCCGTGAACGATGATGCTCAGCTCGCCAGGTGTGGTCTCGCCGTCGTCGCACTGCTCGATGTCGACGGCACCGAACCGGCCGGGGGAGTGCCAGACAACCTCACCCCCGAGTGGATCGCTGGCCGCGTGGCCGGCTGGCATCTGGGCGCACCAGGCCGGGCACGGCTTCGACGCGGGCACGAGTCGCGCGCAGAAGTCTTCGGGCTCACCGCACGTGGTGCACACGGATCGGCCTCGGCCAGTGAGGGGCGCGTCGCGCATCATGCGTCCACCTCCTGCCCGACTCGCAGGAGGTGCTGCAGCACGGCGACGAGCTCGCGGGCTTCGTCGGGGAACATGGCGGGGATGGCTCGCTGCACGTGTCCGCCGTTCCCGTCGCCGGCGTTGTAGGTGAGCTGGATCCCGGTCTCGCGGCCGGTGTTGCGGTCCGAGCGGGTCAGTGCCGCTTCGATGTTGGCGTGGCGGATGCCGTACTCGTCGCCGCGCTCGTCTGAGTCCTCGCGGGTGTCTTCGTACCCGCGGCCGGAGTGGATCCGCACGCGGAGGCCGGGACTGGTGTGACGGGGCCACGAGCCGTTGGCGCCAGCGTCCCATTCGTGACCGGGGCCGTCGCCCTGACACCAGGTCGGGCACTTCATGGACAGGGGCGTGGGGTGCTTCTCGGTGCTGAACGTGGGGCGCCGCGTGGGCGCGGCCCACAGGAACATCTCCAGACCGGACTTGTCGGTCTGGTTCGGTACAGTGGTCATGCGATTCCTGCCTTCATGTTGGTGTCGTGCCGAGCCGTCTGGTGTGTCAGCACCAGACGGCTCACTTCTCTCCTGAGGATGCGAGCGCGAACTGCTCGTCGATCCACGCCGCGACGTCGGACTCGCGGTAGACCACTCGCTTGCCTAGCTTGGCCGACCGAGGACCGGTCCCCTTGTGGCGCCAAAGCGCCAAAGTGCCGGGGGCGATACCTGTCATCTCTGTGACGTCCTCGACACGGAGTAGCTTCTCCATGGCCTCTCCTATGAAAAATGCAGTGGACTGTGAAAAACACAGTAAAGCGAGTGCGCCTGTTGTGCAAGCATGAATCGCAGTACGCTGTGAAAATGTCCAATGAAAAGCCGGAGCTAGTCCAGGGGTCCGCGGAGGAGCGCGTCGCAGAGGCGATCAGGCGCGAGCGAGAGCGACGGGGGTGGAGCCAGTCTCATCTCGCCGACCTGGCGTCTGCGAGCGGCGTCAAGTTCGACGGAACCGCCGTCACCCGGATCGAGAAGGGCGACAGGCGCCTACGGTTGGATGAAGCGGTCGCCCTCTCGCGAGCTCTCGGTGTTGACTTGGGCGTCCTCTCCGAGCATGGCGACGACTCTGCGACCTTCATGGAGTTCGCCCGTGACCTCGCCGAAGCGTGGGAAAGGCTGGTGGACGCATCTGCTGGTGCATTCCGTGCCTACGCAAGGTTCGAGGCGTACTTCGAGCGAGCAGTCGCCGGCGGCGTGGCGATCGAGAACGTCATGCTCGAGAGTGGTCGCGGGTGGCTCGACAACTACTGGCCAGACCGCGCCCTCGAGGCGGGGAGGCGTATGGCGCTCGGTGAGGCTCTCGCTGCGGGCGAGACACCGTCCGACTCGGACGTCCGGGCCCGCCCAGGTCGATACGCGGGCTATCCATTGGAGCATCCCGAATCGCTGGTTGACAGGTTCCACTCGGAGCGCAGGGGAGGCGAGTCGAGTGGCGTCGATCCGGAAGCGTGAAAACGGGAAGTGGCGGGCCCGGTACCGCGACGAGGCGGGCAAGGAGCACGCGCGCCACTTCGCTCGGAAGGTAGACGCCCAGGCGTGGCTCGACGAGGTAACCGCAGCCGTGGTCACGGGCACCTACGTGGACCCCGGCGCCGGCCGGATCACGTTCGAGCAGTGGTTCGCGGTGTACGCCGAGCGCCAGACCTGGACGGCCTCCACCGCAGCCTCGGCCGCGCAGGCCGCCTCGAGCGTGACGTTCGCCAACGTCCCAATGGGCCGGATCGCGCCGTCCCACGTTCAGCAGTGGGTGAAGCAGCTGCAGCAACCGGCCGCAACGCGCAAGAAGGGCTTGGCGGCCTCGACGGTCCACACCCGGTTCGCCTACGTCCACGCAGCGTTCCTCGCGGCCGTGCGGGACAAGATCATCTCCGCCGACCCCTGCGAGGGCGCCAAGCTGCCCCGCAAGCCGAAGGCCGACGTCACCGCGGCGAGGATCCCGACTCCCGAGGGCGTCGGAAAGGCGATCACGTCGGCGCCGGCGTGGTTCTCGACCTACGTGGCCGTGTGTGCGTTCGCCGGGCTACGCCTGGGGGAAGCGGCCGGCCTGCAGGTCGGTGACGTGGACTTCCTGCGCCGCACGATCCGCGTCCAGCGTCAGATTCAGGGCACGAACGTGGCCAGCCTGTCCGTGGTGCCGCCCAAGTACGGCTCAGAGCGACTGGTGCACGTCCCCGAGGCGCTCACCGACATGATCGCGGCCCACATGGGCACGGCCGGGACGCATGGAGACGAGCAGTGGCTGTTCGCCGACGTCTGGGGCCAGCGGCTCAACCGGTCATCGGCCGGCCACCAGTGGCGCCGGCTGCGGGTCAAGGTCGGGCTGGGGGAGTTCACCCTGCACGACCTGCGGCACTTCTACGCCTCCGGGCTCATCGCCCAGGGCTGTGACGTGGTCACGGTCCAGCGGGCGCTGGGGCACTCGTCGGCGGCGATCACGCTTGGCATCTACTCCCACCTGTGGCTCGACGCCGCAGACCGGACGAGGGCTGCGGCGTCGAGCTTGATGGAGTCCGCTCTCGGTGCTTCCGCGGACTGTGTGCGGACTGAGAGCGGTTCTAAGGCGTCTGACCTGCGGGTTTAGCGGTAGTTGGTGAACTGCACCGCGAAGTCGTAGTCCTGCCCCTTGACCAGGGCGATGACGGCCTGGAGGTCGTCGCGCTTCTTGGACGAGACGCGCAGCTCGTCGCCCTGGATCTGCGCCTTGACGCCCTTGGGGCCCTCGTCGCGGATGAGCTTCGAGATCTTCTTGGCGTCCTCGGAGGTGATGCCCTCCTTGAGCGCGATGTCGATCTTGGACACCTGGCCGGACTGGCGCGGCTCGGATGCGTCGAGGACCTTGAGCGAGACGTCGCGCTTGATCAGCTTGGACTTGAAGACGTCCAGGACCGCGCTGGCTCGGTCGTCGGCGCTCGCGGAGATCTCGACGGCCTGCTCGCCCTTCCACTCGATGGTGGCACCGGTGCCCTTGAAGTCGAACCGCGTGGCGATCTCGCGGGCGGTCTGCCCGAGCGCGTTGTCCACCTCCTGGCGGTCGAGCTTGCTCACGATGTCGAAGCTGGAGTCAGCCATGGGAGTGCCTTCCTGAGCTGGGTCGGCCCGAGGGTGCCCAGCGGTTTCGTGTCGATGAACTGCCTGCGCTATTGTTCCATCTGTTGTCGGCGCCTCGCGCCGCAGCAGTTGGCAGGTTGCCCGAGCGGCCAATGGGAGCGGACTGTAAATCCGTCGGCTTTGCCTTCGAAGGTTCGAATCCTTCACCTGCCACACCCAGACCTCAGGCCCCCGCGCAGCGGGGGCCTGAGGCGTTTCTGGGGCTGTCGCGACACCAGCCCCGTCGAGATGGCGAGACGTCGGGGTCGCCACCTGACGTGGGATCCTGACCGTGTGAGCGAGCGCGCCCAGATCCACGACATCGGCGCTCGCCGCGCGTGGGTGATCTGGCTGGTCGCTCTCTCGGTCTACTTCCTTGCGGTCTTCCATCGCAGCTCGTTGGGCGTGGCCGGGATGTTGGCCGCGGACCGCTTCGACATCAATGCCACCAGCCTGTCGGTGTTCACCGTGCTCCAGCTGGTCGTGTACGCGGGCATGCAGGTGCCGGTGGGGGTGCTGCTCGACCGCTTCGGCTCGCGGGTCCTGCTGCTGAGTGGTCTGGTGCTGATGACGGCGGGCCAGTTCGCGTTCGCCTTCGTCGACTCCTTCGTGCCCGCGGTGCTTGCTCGTGCGCTCATGGGCGCGGGCGACGCGATGGTGTTCGTGAGCGTCGTACGGCTCGTGGCGGCCTGGTTCCTGGTTCGGCAGGCGCCGCTGGTCACGCAGTTGACGGGGCTGGTCGGGCAACTCGGTGCGATCGTTGCCGCCGCTCCGTTGGCGTTCGCGCTCGACAGGCTCGGGTGGACCCGCACGTTCGCGCTGGCCTCCAGCATCGGGATGGTGCTGATGGTGCTGGTGGCCCTGCTGGTCAAGGACTCTCCGTACGTGCGCGAGGAGGTCGTCCGGGTCAAGCTGCGAGCGCTCGCGGGCTCGGTGCGCGTCGTGTGGGGCAACCCCGGGACCCGGCTGGCCTTCTGGTCGCACTTCGCCTCGCCGTTCTCGGTCAGTGTCTTCGGCCTGCTGTGGGGCTACCCGTTCCTCGTCAGTGGCCAAGGGCGCTCGGAGGCGTTCGCGGGCACGCTCCTCATGATCATGACGGCGTGCGCGATCGTCAGCGGGCTGGGCTTGGCTGCCCTGATCGGACGATTCCCGTACTGGCGCTCATGGATCGTCGTGGGAGTCGTCGTGCTCATCGCGCTGGCGTGGACCGCCGTGCTCGTCCGCTCGACACCGTCGCCGACATGGCTGCTGGTGCTGCTCGTGGCGGTGATCGCGACGGGCGGACCCGCCTCGATGGTGGGTTTCGACCTGGCGCGCACGTTCAACCCGGTGGCCGTGCTGGGTCGGGCGAACGGGCTGATCAACGTCGGTGGTTTCGTGGCCGCGCTGATGACGATGGGTCTGATCGGAGTCGTGCTCGACCTGAGCAGTCCGGGTGGGATCGAGACCTACGAGCTCATCGACTTCCGCCGCGCGATGTCGGTCCAGTACGTCTTCTGGCTGCTGGGTGTCGTGCAGATCCTGCGCTATCGGCACCGAGCGTTGGACCACCTGCGCCGTGTCCATCCGGGAGCGATCGAGGAGCTCAAGGCGGGGCGGCTGTACGCCCACCCCGGCGAGGACGGGGTCTGAGTCGGCGTCAGTCGGCGTCCGCGGTCGCCGTCGGATCGGGCGCCGCCTCGTCGTCGAGGAACTCCCCGCCCACGGCTGTACCGTTCCAGCGCTCGAGGCGCCAGCCGGACACGGGGTCGCCCTCGAGGACGACCAGGGCCGTGTTGTGCAGCGGCGACGTGGGATCGGGGATAGCCGTCCCGGCGATCATCCGGGCGGCGGTCCAGGTGCGGATCGCGGCGCCATGGCTGACGATCAGCGCGGTCTCATGCCCGAGGGAGGCGATGTGGGCGACGGCGGCGTCGTACCGCTCCAGGAATTCGTGGCCCGATTCGGCGCCGGGCATGCGTACGGTCAGGTCGCCCTCGATCCACGAGGACACCGTGCCGATGTAGCCGTGGATCGAGTCGGTGTCGGCCAGCATCTCGAACCGGCCCGCCTGGATCTCCTCCAGCCCGGCCAGCTCGGTGGGCGCGTACGCCCGCGGGGTCGCGCTGGGCGCGGCGGTCTGGTGGGTGCGCACACGGCTGGAGACGTAGATGCCGTTGATCTCCTCGGTGGCTAGGGCCTTCGCCGCTGCCATGGCCTGCCGTTGCCCGAGCCCGGTCAGGTCGAGCCCTGGGTGGGCGGTGTCGAGCTGACCCGACACGTTGGCGTGGGTCTGGCCGTGGCGCATGAGCATGAGTCGCACGGGGCCAGCCTAGAGGTCCCCCACCAGCGGCCCGGGGGCTCTGGTTGTGTCGCGCCGCCGCTCAGGCGATCGCGGGCAGGATCGTGCCGCGCACCTCGCCGAGCCCGATCCGCCCGCCGAGGATCCCGGGTGCGGTGTAGCGCAGCACGACCTCGTCGCCGTCCTCCAGGAAGGTGCGCTCGGCGCCGGCCACGGCGAACGGTTCCGATCCGCCCCACGACAGCTCGAGGAACGAGCCGCGCTGGCCGCGCTCAGGGCCCGAGATGGTGCCGGATGCCCACAGGTCGCCGGTCCGTACGCTCGCGCCGTTCACGGTCATGTGCGCCAGCATCTGCGCCGGACCCCAGTGCATCGTGTCGTACGGGGGTCGCGCCACCACCTCGCCGTTGAGCTCGACGGTGACCTCGATCGCCAGGCCCGCATCGCCGTCCACGCGCAGGTAGTCCAGCAGCGGCTCCTGATCGGGTGTCGTCGTCCACGCAGCCGCCAGCGAGGCCAGCGGCGTCACCCACTGACTGATCGACGTCGCGAAGGACTTCCCCAGGAAGGGGCCGAGGGGGACGTACTCCCAGGCCTGGATGTCGCGGGCCGACCAGTCGTTGAGGCCGACGACGCCGAAGGCGTGCCGGCTGAGGTCCGCCGTCGTCACTGGTGTCCCCATCGCGCTGGGGGCGCCGACCACGAAGCCCAGCTCGGCCTCGATGTCGAGGCGCTGGCTGGGGCCGAACGTCGGGGCCTGACTCCCCGCAGGACGCCGCTGACCGCGGGGGCGGACGATGGGCGTGCCGGAGGCGACGACGGTTCCGCCGCGGCCGTGGTAGCCCACGGGCAGGTGCTTCCAGTTGGGCAACAGCGGCTCGGAGTCGGGGCGCAGAATGCGACCGACGTTGGCCGCGTGGTGCTCGGAGGCATAGAAGTCGACGTAGTCGCCGACCTCGACGGGCAGATGCAGGGTCACCTCGTTGAGCGGGTACAGGTGCGGCATCAGGCGGGAGGTGTAGCCGGGGTCGGTCAGGATCTCCGCGAGACGCGTCTGCACGGCCTCCCACGCGCTGGGGCCCTGCGCCATGTAGGCATTGAGGGAGTGTGAGCGAAACGCCGCGGCCATCACCTCGCCCCGGGGGTTGATCTCGGAGGGCGGCGCCAGGTCGAGCACGAAGTCGCCGATGCGGGCGCCGACGCGTCGAGGCCCCTCGGGGGTGTCGGAGAAGACGCCGAGCGACAAGTTGTCGACATCCCACAGGCTGCCCGCGGCGTCGGGAACCCAGGTCGGCCGGGTGGGCGGGGTGAACGTCACAGGGTTCCTCCGAGATGCACGAGATCGAGGTCGATGAGGTCGGCGAGCGGTTCGTCGATCGAGCAGGAACCGAACGAGGTGAACCAGCGCCGTGCGCGGTCGAGATCGTCCGCGTGGGCCTGAGCGTCGCGCGCGAGCACGCTGGCGTCCTGCTCGCCCAGCACGAGTTGGACAGTACGGGGATCGGCGCCGTCCCACGCGGCCAGGGTGGCCAGCACGACGTTGAGGAATCCGTGCTGCCAGCCGCCCTGCGGGTCGTCGGTCTCGTGGCGCACCCCGCGGTGGAGTCCGGCTGTGCACTTGAACGGGGTCTCGCGGTCGAGCGACGCCGAGATCTGCGCGGCGAGACGTTCGGGGGAGGGGACGAAGGAGGCATCGGGGCCGCCCGTACGGAACTTCAGCCGCCGGCCCAGCGCGGCCACTTCGTCGGCGGCGGCCAACCAGGAGGCGGGCATGGGGTACGGCACTCGCCCGAGCGCGTGGGGTTCGTCGTCAGCGGGGATCTCGACGTGGACCAGCACGTCGTCCTCCAGGAGGCCCTCGCCCTCGGCGGCATCCAGGGCGGCGCCGATGCGGCGGACGTTGCCGGCGGGGTCGTCCACGTCGCGCACGGCCGTCTCGATGCCGGCGACGACGTGCCCCTTGCGTTGGGCGAGGCTCAGGGCGGGCACGATCCCGCCCGCCCCCGTGGTGAGGACGATCGCCAGCGGCGGCCCCGGCTCGATGCTGCCCAGGTCGGTGTCGCGGACCACGAGTGGTCCGACGAGGTCGGCGTACCACTGCGAACGGCGGGCCAGATGGGCCTCGTACGCCTGGGCGAGGGGTGCGTCACCGGGCGGGAAGATGGCCGCGTCGTCGACGAGTCCGACCCATGCGCTGGGGAACGATCCGGCCGGGGCTGGAGTGTGAGGTGGCACACGTCTAGTCTAGGCATACCCCTGATATCGGACGCGCGCGTGCGCTGAGCGGACGGAGGGCCTCGTGCCTCACTACGTGAATGTCGGTCACGTGCCGCCCACGCGGCACACCCAGCACCGCGACGCCGACGGCGCGTTGCTGTACGAGGAGCTGATGGGTGAGGAAGGGTTCTCCTCGGACTCCTCACTGCTCTACCACCGCGAAGTCCCTTCGGCCCTCACCGCGAGCCAGGTCTGGGACCTCGGCTCACTCGCGACCTCTCCCAACCACCCATTGCGGGCCCGGCACCTGCGCCTGCCCGAGCTGGCCTTCCCCGCGGACGCCGACCCGGTGCGGGGCCGCCGACTCCTGATGGGCAACAACGACGTGCGGATCGCGTACGTGGTCACGGCATCGGCCTCCCCGCTCTACCGCAACGCGATCGGTGACGAATGCGTCTACGTCGAATCCGGCACCGGGGTGGTGGAGACGGTCTTCGGCTCGTTGGCGTTCCGCGCGGGGGACTACGTCGTGATCCCTCGGGCCACGACGCACCGGTGGCTGCCCGAGGGGCAGGTGCGGCTCTATGCGATCGAGGCCAACAGCCACATCGCCCCGCCCAAGCGCTACCTGTCGCGCTACGGCCAGTTCCTCGAGCACGCCCCGTACTGCGAGCGCGACCTGCACGGCCCGACCGGGCTCGCAGCCCTCGCGGCCGCCCACGCGGGCCAGACCCAGGTCGACGTGTACGTGAAGCACCGCACGTCGGCGGGCGTGGTGGGGACGGTGATGACGTACGCGACGCATCCGTTCGACGTGCTCGGGTGGGATGGGTGCCTGTACCCCTACACGTTCAACATCGATGACTACATGCCGATCACGGGCAAGGTGCACCAGCCGCCGCCGGTGCACCAGGTCTTCGAGGGACACAACTTCGTCATCTGCAACTTCCTGCCCCGCAAGGTCGACTACCACCCGCTGGCCGTGCCGGTGCCCTACTACCACTCCAATGTCGACTCCGACGAGGTGATGTTCTACGTCGCGGGGGACTACGAGGCGCGTAAGGGGTCGGGGATCGACCGCGGCTCGATCAGTCTGCATCCGGGCGGCTACGCCCACGGCCCGCAACCGTCGGCGATCGAGGGCTCGTTCGGCGCGGAGTTCTTCGACGAGTCCGCGGTCATGGTGGACACCTTCGCGCCGCTCGAGCTCGGTGAGGGGGGCGTGGCCTGCGAGGACGAGGACTACGCCTGGACCTGGGCGCGCGATCCTGGAGCGGGTGCGTCCCAGCCGACCTAGGATCGGCCAGTGAACCCCACCCTGGACCCGCGCAGCCGCAAGGCACTGGTGGTCATCCCGATCGCGCTGGCGATGCTGTCGATGATCGGCCCCTTCAGCATCGACACTCCCTTCCCGGCCTTCGGGCAGATGCGGGAGGAGTTCGCCGTCAGCGGCTCCCAGATGCAGTGGGTGGTCACCAGCTACATGCTCGCCTTCGCCGTGATGAGCGTGCTGCACGGTCCGCTCTCCGATGCCGTGGGCAGGCGCCCGGTCATCGTGGGCGGGCTCGTCGTCTACACCCTCGCCTCGCTCGGCGCGGCGTTGTCCGGCTCGTACGCGGTCCTCATCGCGTTCCGCGTCCTCCAGGGCCTCAGCGCCGGAGGGGCGACGATCGTGTCGCGCACCATCGTCCGCGACCTGTTCGACGGGCCCCAGGCGCAGGTCCTGATGAGTCGCGTGATGATGATCTTCGGGATCGCCCCGGCCGTCGCGCCGGTCATCGGGGGCCTCGTCCTGCAGGTCGGACCCTGGCCGCTGGTCTTCGGCGCGATGGCCCTGCTGGGGGTCGTCCTCATCGTGTGCACCCTCACGCTCATCCCGGAGAGCCACCCGCCGCAGCGTCGTACGCCGCTGGCGGTGGGGGAGATCTTGCGCGGCCTCGGCTCCGTGCTGACGCTGCCCGACTTCCACCGGGCTGCCTGGGCGATGACGTTCGCCTTCGCGGGCCAGTTCCTCTACATCGGCGGGGCGGCGATCTTCGTGGTCGACCTGCTGGGCAAGGGCGAGATGGACTTCTGGGTCTACTTCGTCCCGATCATCGGTGGCATGGTCGTCGGGTCGTGGATCTCGGGTCGCGCCGCAGGGCGGGTCGGCGGCCGCCGCTTGGTGAGCATCGGTTTCACCGTCGGCATGGTCGGTGCCGTGGTCGGCGTCGTCCTCGCGGCGACTGAGTGGGAGACGACGCTGCCGTGGGTGATGGTCGGCCCGAGTCTGCTGGCGATGGGCAACGGCATCCTCTACCCGACGATCAATCTCATGCTCCTGGACATGTTCCCCGAGCGGCGTGGCGCGGTCGTGTCCGCATCGGCGTTCCTCAGCCTGGTCGTCAACGCCGTGTGCGCGGTGGCGCTCACTCCGGTCGTGGGGACCTCCGTCCTCGGGTTCGCGGTCACCGCGTTGGCCCTCTTCGCAGTGGGGCTCCTGATGTGGAGTTGGCAGTCGGCGTTGTGGTTGCGGGACGTCCGCTCCTCGCCCGCCGGGGAGGACGTCGAGCCGGTCGACCTCGTGTGAGCCTCCCCCGTACGCGATGGGCGGATCTGGCTCGGGCGTCACACCGGTGAGGCACTATGGCAGTGTGGCTGACATCGAGTGGCGCAACCGTTGGCGCGAGGTGCCCCGGAGCGATCCTCCGGTGGACGCCGTGGCGGTGGGCGAGCCCAAGGACGCGGCCGCGGGAGTCACCGGGGTCGCCGTCGCGCTGCGCGCCGCGGTGGGTCAGATGGGCCCCGTACGCGCGGCCAAGGCGCTCTCGCAGATCAACCAGGTCGACGGCTTCGACTGCCAGGGGTGTGCATGGCCCGATCCCGACCACCGTCACGCCGCCGAGTTCTGCGAGAACGGCGCGAAGGCGGTCTCCGAGGAGGCCACGAAGGAGCATCTGGACCGTGACTTCTTCGCCGCCCACTCGGTGGCCGATCTGGCCACGCGCTCGGAGTGGTGGCTGGGCAAGCAGGGGCGCCTGACCGAGCCGATGGTGCTGCGCTCGGGTGCGACCCACTACGAGCCGATCGGCTGGGACGAGGCGTTCGCGCTGGTGGCCCGCCATCTGTCCGGGCTCGAGTCGGCGGATCGCGCCATCTTCTACACCTCGGGCAAGGTCTCCAACGAGGCCGCGTTCGCCTACCAACTGTTCGTCCGCGCGCTGGGGACCAACAACCTTCCCGACTGCTCCAACATGTGTCACGAGTCCAGCGGTACGGCCCTCATCGAGACGATCGGGATCGGCAAGGGGTCGGTCTCCATCGACGACATCCACCGCGCCGAGCTCATCGTCGTGGTTGGCCAGAATCCGGGCACCAACCACCCGCGCATGCTCAGCGCGCTCGAGAAGGCGAAGGCGAGCGGCGCTCGGATCATCGCGGTCAACCCGCTGCGTGAGGCCGGGTTGGTCAACTTCAAGAACCCGCAGAACCTGCGCGGCGTCATCGGCGGAGGCACCCCGCTGGCCGACCTGCACCTGCCGGTGAGGGTCAACGGCGACCTGGCCCTGTTCCGGGCGATCGGCGCGTTGCTGGTGGAGTGGGATGCGTTGGACCGCGACTTCCTCGCAGAGCACACCGTCGGCCTGTCGGACTATCTCGCCGCGGTCGCTGACGTCGACTGGGCGCAGGTCGAGCGTGCGACCGGTCTGAGCCGGGACGAGATCACGGCGGCAGCGGGCATGTTCCGGGAGTCGCGGGCCACGATCACGTGCTGGGCGATGGGCATCACCCAGCACCGCAACTCCGTGGCGACCATCAAGGAGATCGTCAACGTCGCCCTGCTCCAGGGCAACATCGGACGCCCCGGCGCCGGGTTGTGCCCCGTGCGCGGCCACTCCAACGTCCAGGGTGACCGGACGATGGGGATCTGGGAGCGGCCCCCTCAGGCGCTGCTGGACGGCATCGCCGCCGAGTTCGGCTTCGAGCCGCCCCGGGCCCACGGGTACGACACGGTCGGTGCCATCGAGGCGCTGCGCGACGGGCGGGCGGACGTGTTCGTCGCGATGGGCGGCAACTTCGTGGCTGCGAGCCCCGACACCGAGGTCACGGAGGCCGCGATGCGCAATGCGGCGCTCACCGTCCAGGTCTCGACCAAGCTCAATCGCTCCCACGTGGTCACCGGGCGCGAGGCGTTGATCCTGCCGGCCCTGGGCCGCAGCGAGATCGACCGCACCGGGGGACGTGAGCAGCGCATCAGCGTCGAGGACTCGATGTCTGCGGTGCACACCTCGCGAGGTCCGCTCGAGCCCGCCTCGCCGCACCTGCGGTCCGAGGTCGACATCGTCTGCTCGATGGCCCTGGCCACGTTGGGGGCCGACCATGAGGTTCCGTGGGCCGACCTGCGCTCCGACTACGGCGAGATCCGCCGCCGGATCGCCCGGGTGGTCCCGGGATGCGAGCGCTTCGACGAGCTCGTCGATGCTCCGGGGAGTTTCGTCCTGCCCCATCCGCCGCGAGACTCCAGGACGTTCCCCACGCCCGCGGGCAAGGCTGTGATGACGGGCGCCCCCATCAGCGTGCTCGAGGTTCCCGAGGGTCGACTCCTGCTCCAGACCCTGCGCTCCCACGACCAGTTCAACACCACGATCTACGGGCTCGACGACCGCTACCGCGGCATCAAGGGAGGTCGCAGGGTGGTCTTCGTCCATCCTGACGACATCGCCGCGCTCGGCTTCGCAGAGGGCGACTGGGTCGACCTGGTGGGCGAATGGCCTGCCGCAGACGGCGCCGGAGTCACCGAGCGTTTCGCCCGTGGCTTCCGGATCGTCTCCTACGATCAGCCCCGAGGTTGCGCCGCGGCCTACTATCCGGAGACAAACCCGTTGGTGCCCCTGGAGCACTTCGCCGAGGGGAGTCGTACGCCCGCGTCCAAGTCCGTGATCGTGCGACTCGCCACCCCCACCCCGGAGCAGACATGAGCAACCCCCAGCCGGCCGACGCCAGCAGGACCGTCGAGGTCGTCTCGCCGCGGGAGGTGCCGCTCGGCGGTCCGCGCGGGATGCTCGTACGGCGCACGCTGCCGCTGCGGGGGCGTTCGTTGATCGGCGCGTGGTGCTTCATCGACCACTACGGTCCGGACGAGGTCAGCCTCACGGGTGGGATGCGGGTGCCGCCGCACCCGCACACCAGCCTGCAGACGGTGAGTTGGCTCTTCACCGGCGAGATCCAGCACCGCGACTCGGCCGGCAACCAGGCCCTGGTGCGTCCCGGTGAGCTGAACCTCATGACGGCAGGGCGCGGCATCAGCCACTCGGAGGTCTCCACGCCTGCGACCGAGGTCCTGCACGGCGTCCAGCTCTGGGTGGCGCTTCCGGACGCAAGCCGCGACACCGAGCCTCGCTTCGATCACCATGTCCCGGCGCCGGTGCGGGGGCCTGGGTGGGAGGCCCGCGTCCTCGTGGGTTCGCTCCTGGGCTCGACGTCGCCGGTGCCCACGTACACCCCGTTGGTGGGCGCCGAGATCATGTTGGCTCCCGGCGCCGTGCTGCGCGTGCCCATCGAGCCCGACCACGAGTACGGCGTCCTCGTCGACGTGGGTGCGCTCGAGGTCGACGGACACACGGTGAAGCAGACGGAGTTGGCCTATCTTGCGCCCGGCGCGGAGTCGATGGAGTTGTGGGCGGTCGAGGAGACGCGCCTGATGCTGCTCGGCGGCACGCCGTTCGGCGAGTCGATCGTCATGTGGTGGAACTTCATCGGTCGCACCCATGAGGACGTCGTCACCGCGCGCGATGCCTGGCAGGCGCAGGTGTTGCGTGATGGCGCTGTGGTCGCCGATGCCCAGTCGCTGGCTCCGGGTCGCTTCGGGCTCGTGGCGGGTGAGGTGCTGGCGCCGCTGCCGGCGCCCGAGCTGCCCAACGTACGACTCAAGCAGCGCAGCTGACGCAGCGCGGCCGGGTCATTCCTCGATGCCGAAGACGGGGGTCGGGGCGACCAGGCCCGCCTCCTGGGCCTGCAGCACGTCGTCGATGACCCCGCGGGCATCGTGGCCGCCCAACGCAGTCACCAGCATCCGCAGGAAGTGCAGGTCGGGGGTCTGGTGTTCGGGCTGCAGGTGCAGGTAGATGAAGCTGCCGATCACCTGGAGCGTCACGTAACGCACCGCCGTGTCGATGTTGGGCTCGATCTCGACCTCGCCTGCGGCGACGGCCTGTTCGAGACGGGCCCTGACGTGGCCCTCGAGCAGGGGAACGGCCCGCGGCAGGTCGAGCTCCTTGAGGTGGGAGTCCAGCGCGAGCACCACTCCGGCGGCGTTCTCCGTGTTCATGCACTCCCGGCCGACCTCGAGCACGTACGCCACGAGGGCTCGCAGCCCACCGGTGGGGACGTTGGCGCTGACCCTCGCCTCGGTGCGGAGCAGAGCGTCGAACAGGCGTTGCGAGAGGGCGACGGCCAAGTCGCTCTTGGCGGGGAAGTGGTAGGCGAACGCACCCTTCGTCATGTCGAGGCGCGCGGCGATCGCGGCCATGGATGCTCCCGCGTAGCCGTTCTGGATGATCTCGGCGGCCGCGGCTGAGAGGAGGGTGTCCCGGGTGGTGCTGCTGTTCCGCATTCCGTCACGGTACGCGCTCGTGCGGCAACTTCTTCGTGCGAGTTATTACGATTCGGTGGTCGGTTCTGAGTCGATCGTCTAGAATCAATTCTCGTCAGGCGATGTCCCCCGTACGCCTGACGAGTGAGTGGCCATTCGCATCCCCCGTCGAATGGCCACTCCTGCTATTTCGGGGCCTCCCGGCACTCGGCGGCGAGCCACTTCTCGTCCACAGGGGACGCGCAACGCCGTGGCATCCACAGGTCGCTTCAGCCGCCCGTGAGCGTCGGTGGCCCCTGTCACGATGGCTCCATGACTGAATCTGGTGGAGTTCTTGGCGACGATGCGGTGGTGCGCTGCTCCTGGGCGAGCCACCCGGTGGACCGTGACTATCACGACACCGAGTGGGGGCTGCGTGTCCACGGCGAGGCCGCGCACCTGGAGCGTCTGACGCTCGAGGCCTTCCAGTCCGGGCTGTCGTGGCGCACGATCCTGCTCAAGCGTGAGGCCTTCCGCGACGCGTTCGCGGGGTTCGACGCCGATGCGGTGGCCGCGTTCGGCGATGCCGACGTCGAGCGGCTGATGGCCGATGAGCGCATCGTGCGCAACCGACGCAAGGTCGAGGCAGCGATCACCAACGCGCGGGCGACGGTGGCGCTGCGCGAGGAGGGCGGCCTGGAGGAGCTGATCTGGTCGATGCGCCCCGAGCCTCGCCCCGCGCCCGTGACTCCGGACGACGTTCCGGCGAGCACGGCGGAGTCGATCGCGCTGGCCAAGGCCCTCAAGAAGGCCGGGTTCGCCCATGTGGGACCCACCACGATGTACGCCCTCATGCAGGCGATCGGGGTCGTGGACGACCATCTGGCGGCCTGCCATCGCCGGGGTGCGAGCTCCTGAGCCGGGGGCTTCCGCCCGGCGCCGGGGAGCGGCGCGGCCAGGCGTAGATTGACAGCCATGCCTGTCTCGTTCTCGCCGGTGGGGTGGCCGAAGTGATCGCGGGACTCACCTGGCTGCTGGCCTGCCAGGTCGCAGGCGAAGTGCTCGTCCGGGTGAGCGGGGCGCCGGTGCCCGGCCCGGTCGCCGGCATGGTGCTCCTCTTCGTCTTCCTTCAACTACGCCGTCCGCCCGAGGGGGCCGGCGTGCTGCGCGCGGGAGACGTCCTGCTCAAGCACCTGCAGTTGCTGTTCGTCCCCGCTGGCGTGGGTGTGGCCGTCTACCTGTCGACCCTTCGCGACCAGGCCGTGCCGCTGATCGTGGGCCTGGTCGGTTCGTGGCTCATCGGTCTCCTTGTCGTCGGTGGCTTGGTCACCGGACTGAGTCGGCTGCCGCGCCCCAAGCGCAGGGGGAAGCCGGCATGACGACGCTGCGAGAGACGTGGGACTGGGCGCTGTCGAGCCCGCTGGTGTGGCTGCTCGCCACACTCGTGGCGTACCGCTTCGGCCTGTGGCTGCGGGCCCGTACGGGCTCCCACCCGCTGGCGCAGCCCGTCCTGGTGGCGGTGGTGGTGCTGGTCGGCCTGCTGCTGGTCACGGGCGTCGACTACGACGTGTTCCGGGCCGACACCGAGCTGATCGCCTTCTGGCTCGGCCCCGCGACGGTCGCCTTCGCGATCCCGCTCCACCGATCGGTGGGAGCTCTCAGCGGCATGGTGGGGGCGCTCCTGGCCGCGGTGGTGGTGGGCGTGACGGTCACCGTCACGTCGGGCTACCTGCTGGTCGAGTGGCTCGGCGGGGGAGAGGAGTTGGCGCTCACGATGGCGCCCAAGACGGCGACGACCCCGGTCGCGCTCGTGGTGAGCGACGTCGTCGGCGGTGTGCCGGCCCTGACTGCCGTCTTTGCCGTGCTGGCGGGCATCTTGGGGGCGGTGTTCGGCCCGCTGGTGCTGGACCTGTGCCGCATCAGGGACCCGCGGGCGCGTGGGGTGGCGATGGGCACGGTCTCCCATGGCGTGGGGACCTCGCGATCGCTGCAGGAGAGCGAGGTCGAGGGGGCGGTGGCCGGGCTGGTCACCGGCTTGGCCGCGCTGGCGGTCAGCGTGATCACGCCCTATCTCGTGGGCTGGCTGGGATGACGACGCGGCGGCTCCTCGTTCGCTAGATTCCACCGGCATGAGCCGCGTGCACTCCTTCACCGACGACGCCCTGGCAGACCACGACGCCGTGTCCCTGGCCGCAGCGATTGCTGAGGGCCTGCCGGTCGCCGACGTCGTCGATGCCGCCATCGCTCGCGCCGAGGCGCTCGACCCCAGCCTCAACGCGGTGGCCCATCCCGCGTACGAGCAGGCGCGGGCCGAGGCGTTGGCGCCCAAGCCGGGCTTCTTCGCCGGGGTGCCGACCTTCCTCAAGGACAACGTGGTCGTGGCAGGCATGCCCTCCTCCCACGGCGCGGACGCGTTCGAGCCGAAGCGCGCCAGCGCCGATGGCGACTTCGCGCGGATGTTCCGGGCCACGGGACTGCTGCCGCTGGGCCTGAGTCGCATGTCTGAGTACGGCTTCAGCGGCGCCTCCGACCACCCGCGGCTGGGGGCCGTTCCCACCCCCTGGAACACCGGCCACTACGCCGGCGCCTCGTCGGCGGGGGCGGGGGCCATGGTGGCCGCGGGCGTCGTTCCGCTCGCTCACGGCAATGACGGGGGCGGCTCGATCCGCATCCCCGCGGCCGTCAACGGGCTGGTCGGCCTCAAGCCGACGCGCAACCGACTGGCCCAGGACAAGATGTTCCGCGACATGCCCGTGCGGATCGTCTCCGACGGCGTGCTGACCCGTTCCGTACGCGACACCGCCGCCTTCTTCCGCGAGGCGGAGAAGGTGTGGCGCAATCCCCGCCTGGCGCCGATCGGCGACATCACCCGGCCGGGTCGATCGCGCCTCAAGATCGCGGTGGTCACCCAGAGCGTGGGTCGCGACTCGACGCCCGAGGTGCGTGAACTGACGCTGGGGGTCGCGGCCCGCCTTGAGGAGTTGGGCCACCAGGTCGAGGAGATCGCGCCCCCGGTTCCGTCGTTCTTCCCCGACCACTTCCTCCTCTACTGGTCCATGCTGTCGCTGTTCCTGGTCTCGACGGGTCGCCGCGAGCACGGGGCGTCGTGGGCGCCGGAGAACCTCGACAGCCTCACGCTGGGCCTCGCCAAGCACTGCCGACGCAACCTGCACAAGCTGCCCGTGGCGACCGCCACGATGGCTGCGAGCAAGCACGCGGCGGCGAAGCACCATGCGACGTACGACGTGACGTTGACGCCGACGCTGGCGATGGAGACGCCCCCGGTGGGCTTCCTGCGCGGGGACCTGCCGTACGAGACGATCATGGACCGTCTGCTGGATTGGGTGGCCTTCACGCCGTTGCAGAACGCCTCGGGCGAGCCGGCCATCAGCCTCCCGCTGGCGACCACGGCCAAGGGCCTCCCGCACGGCATGATGTTCGGGGCTGCGGCGGGCCGGGAAGCACGTCTCCTGGAGCTCGCCTACGAGCTCGAGGAGGCCTTCGAATGGCCGCGGTTGGGCACCCCCGAAACCACCGCTTGAGGGGTGTCGCGTACGCCACTCGACCCCGATTTCACGTCGGTGCCGATGTGTGTGTAATGTTCCTGCCCGTCGCCCCTTTAGCTCAGTCGGCAGAGCGTCTCCATGGTAAGGAGAAGGTCTACGGTTCGATTCCGTAAAGGGGCTCTGGGTCGGAGACCTCCGTTTCGGCGAAGTTCCCCTGTGCCCGGCGGCGGGGTAGCTCAGGTGGTTAGAGCACACGGCTCATAATCGTGGTGTCGCGGGTTCGAGTCCCGCCCCCGCTACCAAAATTTTGCACTTCATCAACAAAGGACTGACTGTGGCCAGCAAGAGCTCTGACGTTCGCCCCAAGATCACTCTCGCGTGCGTGGAGTGCAAGGAGCGCAACTACATCACCAAGAAGAACCGGCGCAACGACCCCGACCGCATCGAGCTGTCGAAGTTCTGCCCGCGTTGCCGCAAGCACCAGGCTCACCGCGAGACCCGCTGAGCCTCGCTCTCCTCGCGAGAGCACGCTGACTTGTACGAGACGGCCCCCCGGCATGCCCGGGTGGGTCGTTTCGTCGTCAGCGGGCTCGTCTAGGCTCGACGCATGCCCGTTGACACGTCCCTGGTGGGCCGCAGTTTCCCCGAGGTCGGACCGTTCGAGGTCACCGAGGGTGCCGTGGCGGCCTTCGCGAGCTCGCTGGGCCTGGAGTCGCCTGACGCGATCCCGCCCACGTTCCCGATCGTGCTCGCCTTCGAGGCGATGAACGCCTTCCTTGCTGCCGAGGACATCGAGCTTCACTGCATCGTCCACGGCGAGCAGCGGTTCTCCTACGTCCGTCCCCTCGTCGTCGGAGACCGACTGCGCGCCACCCTGACGGTGACGGGGCTGCGCCAGCTCGGCGGTGCCGACGTCATCGCCACAGCCTCGACGTTCGTCGATGACAGCGGCGCGGAGGTCTGCACCGGCCGCGCCACCCTGGTCCACGGAGGTGCCCAGTGACGCTCGCGGTTGGCGACGAGTTCGCGCCGGTTGGTTTCGACATCACGCGGGCCGACCTGCTGGGCTACGCCGCGGCCAGCGGCGACCACAACCCGATCCACGCCGACGAGGACGTGGCCAGGTCGGTGGGTCTGCCCGGGGTGATCGCCCACGGGATGTACACCCTCGGCCTCGCGGGGCGCGCCGTGGCCGGATGGGTGCCGGGCGCTGAGGTCGTCGAGCTCGGCTGCAAGTTCACCAAGCCGGTCGTGGTGCCCGCCGAGGGTGCCGCGCGCATCGAGGTGAGCGGCTCCGTGTCGAAGGTCGAGGACGGCTTGGCGACGCTCACCATGCAGGTGACCTGCGAGGGCGTGAAGGTGCTCGGCATGCCCAAGGCAGTGGTTCGTGCCTGAGCTGCTGCGCGACCACACGACGCTGCGGTTGGGCGGTGCGGCGCGCGAGTACGTCCGTGCCACCACTGAGGCCGAGCTCATCGATGCCGTTGCCTCGGCCGACGCTGCCGGGACGCCTGTGCTGGTGCTCGGCGGTGGCTCCAACCTTGTCGTGGCCGACGAGGGCTTCGACGGTCGCGTCATCGAGGTGGCGACCCGCGGTGTCGTGGCCGACTCGGACGGGTGCGATCCCGACGAACTGGCGTGCCTGGGCGCCGTCACGGTCCGGGTCGCGGCGGGGGAGTCGTGGGACGGTTTCGTCGCGCGCGCCGTGGAGTCCGGGTGGGTCGGCGTCGAGGCGCTGTCCGGCATCCCCGGTTCGGTGGGGGCGACTCCCATCCAGAACGTCGGCGCGTACGGCCAGTCCGTGGACGCGACCATCGCCCAGGTGCGGGTGTACGACCGGGTGCTGCGCGGCGTGCGCACCGTCGCTGCCGCCGACTGCGCGTTCGGCTACCGGCACAGCCGGTTCAAGGCGGACCCGGGACGCCACGTCGTGCTGGAGGTGAGCTTCCTGTTCAAGCAGGGCACGCTCTCGGCGCCAGTCGCGTACGCGGAGCTCGCCCGCACGCTCGGCGTGGAGCCCGGAGGCCGGGTGCCCATGGGCGATGTCCGCGAGGCCGTGCTGGCGCTTCGTCGCGGCAAGGGGATGGTGCTCGACGCTGAGGACCACGACACGTGGAGCGCTGGGTCCTTCTTCACCAACCCCGTGCTCGACGAATCAGAGGCGGCCGCCCTGCCCCCAGACGCCCCCCGCTGGCCGGCCGGCGAGGGACTGGTGAAGTCGAGCGCGGCCTGGCTCATCGAGCATGCCGGCTTCGGCAAGGGCTACGTGAGTGAGACCGCCGGCGCCACGGTGTCGTTGTCGACCAAGCACACGCTCGCGCTGACCAACCGTGGCGGCGCGACCACGCACGCCCTGCTGGCACTGGCAGCCGACGTGCGCGACGGAGTCGAGCGCGCCTTCGGCGTACGGCTGGTCAACGAGCCCGTGCTCGTGGGGTGCGAACTGCCCGCGACTCAGTAGGTGTCTTCGTAGTAGTACGGGTCGTTCGCCACGTCGTTGGCGGCGAGGACGCCGGCAACGATGAGGCCGCCGATCAGCAGGACTCCCAGGATCAGCAGGACGGTGCCGATGATTCCCATGACCTTGCCGCCGCTGGCCTGATCGCGACCGCCGTACTGGCTCGGGTTGGCGTCGATCTCCTTGACGGCCTTCGACCCGATCGCCCACGCGAACGGGGACAGGACGAGGGTGAAGCCGCCGCAGAACAGGATGCCGGCGAGGCCGATGATCCCGAGCACCATGGAGGTGCTGGCGCTGGGGTGCGGGGGCAGGGGCGCGTACCCGCCGCCGTAGCCGTAGCCGGGCTGCCCGTACTGCTGGTAGCCCTGCTGGGGGTAGGCCTGACCGTAGGGCTGGCCGTACTGCCCCGGCTGCTGGCCGTACTGGCCGGGCTGCTGGCCGTAGGGCTGTCCGTACTGGCTCTGCTGGCCGTACGGATCGGGCTGCTGACCGTACTGCGAGGCGCCGTACGGGTTCTGAGTGCCCTGGCTCTCAGCCGGGTTGGATCCCGCAGGGGAGGCCGGGGGGATGCCGTACGGGCTCGTCTGAGCCGGGTCTTCGGGCTTGCGCAGGAAGTCCTCGGGCAGGTTCTTGGGCTCCTCGGGCGGCGTCATGGGCACATCGTGTCAGGCCCGACCGTGTGATGGGTGACCCGGACGCGTGGCGAGACCCAGAAATCTGCTCGGCACGGCGGGGCGCCACCGCTGGCAGCTGCTCAGGATGCGGGCTGGGCCAGCCAGTCGGCGATGTCGCTGCGCACGGCTTGGCGGACGGCCTCTGGCGCGTTGGAAGCGTCGATGCTCATCGTGGCCAGAGTGGCGAGCTGGGTGTCGTCGAGGTCGTGCGCGGCGCGCATGGTGGCGTACTGCCCCGCGAGGCGGGAGCCGAACAGCAGCGGGTCGTCCGCGCCCAGGGCCACCGTGGCGCCGGCCTCGAGCAGCGTCGGCAACGGCACGGAGCTGAGGTCGGAATAGACGCCCAGGGCGACGTTGGAGACGGGGCACACCTCCAGTGCGACGCCGGCCTGGACGATCCGGTCGAGCAGCTCGGGGTCCTCGGCGCTGCGTACGCCGTGCCCCAGCCGGTGGGCGCGCAGCGAGTCCAGGCACACGCGCACGTGGTCGGGACCGCGTAGTTCGCCGCCGTGGGGCACGAGCGAAAGGCCGGCCCGGTGGGCGATGCGGAACGCGCCCGCGAAGTCCTCGGTGCTCCCGCGACGCTCATCGTTGGAGAGTCCGAACCCCACGACCCCGCGGTCGGCGTACTGGGCGGCCAGTCGCGCCAAGGTCCGCGCATCGAGGGGGTGGCGGGTGCGGTTGGCCGCGATGACGACGGCGATGCCCAGGCCGGTCGAGCGTCGTGCGTCCTCGACGCAGTCAAGGACCAGGTCGGTGAATGCGGTGATGCCGCCGAACCGGGCCGCGTACCCCGACGGATCCACCTGGATCTCCAGCCACCGGCCGCCGTCGGCCACGTCGTCCTCAGCGGCCTCCCGTACGAGGCGGTGGACGTCCTCGGGAGTACGCAACACCGAGCGCGCCACGTCGTAGAGGCGCTGGAACCGGAACCACCCCTTCTCGTCCGCCGCCGACAACTGGGGCGGCCACTCGCTCACCAGGGAGTCGGGGAGTGCGATGCCGTCGCGCTCAGCGAGCTCGAGCAGCGTCGCGTGGCGCATGGAGCCGGTGAAGTGCAAGTGCAGGTGAGCCTTGGGCAGAGTGCGTACGTCCCGGTGACCCATGCGAGTCATCGTAGGCCCGCGCGGCGTCCTGCAGGCGCGTGGCGGGTCGCCATCCGCGTGGCGCCGTCGACTCCGAACCCCTCGGTTCGACTGGCTCGGGTTGTGCCCGTATGCTTCCCTATCGGTGGACATGACCACATGCTTCGGCGTGCCCGTCATCCACCGAAGGGCACTAGCTCAACTGGCAGAGCATCGGTCTCCAAAACCGAAGGTTGGGGGTTCAAGTCCCTCGTGCCCTGCGAGAACGATCAGACGAGAGAGGTGAGGACGTGGCAGACAGCACTGGCGCCGCGAGCAACTCGGAGCGGGACACCCGCGACGAGCAGCCGCGCACCGATCCGGTCACGTTCGTGCGGCAGTCGGCTGCCGAGCTGCGCAAGGTCGTCTACCCGACGCAGAAGCAGCTCATCACCTACTTCATCGTGGTTCTGGTCTTCGTGATCGTGATGATGGCCATCGTGTCGGTCCTGGACCTGGCGCTCGGCCGGCTCGTCTTCGAGCTCTTCACGAGCCTCTAGGTGACGCCAGCCGGTTGAGCCGGCGACGCACCGGCCCCGCAACGGGCCATCCCCCAGCAAACCAATGACGGAGCACATCGTGTCGGACAGCACTGAGGACTTCGGCGACGTCGTCGAGTCCCCCGAGGACCTCGAGCAGGACGCCGAGACCGCCGCAGACCTCGACGAGGACGTCGACGCTGACTCGATCGACGCTTCGGTCGAGGGCGACGCCGACGAGGACGTCGACGCGGAGGATGCGGACGAGGACGACCCGCTGGAGGCGTTCCGCCGCGAGCTGTGGGCCAAGCCGGGCGACTGGTACGTGATCCACACCTACTCCGGCATGGAGAAGCGGGTCAAGCAGAACCTCGAGAACCGCATCATCTCCCTCAACATGGAGGACTACATCCACGAGATCGTGGTCCCCACCGAAGAGGTCGCCGAGATCAAGAACGGTCAGCGCAAGATGGTCACGCGCACCGTGCTCCCCGGCTACGTGCTCGTCCGCATGGACATGACCGACGAGGCATGGGCCGCCGTCCGTCACACGCCGTCCGTGACCGGCTTCGTCGGCCACGCCCAGTCCCCGGTTCCGCTGAGCATGCGCGAGGTCGAGGACATGCTCGCTCCCGCCATCGTCGCGGTCGCCGAGGCCGAGGCCGCTGCCGCCGCAGGCGACAAGGGCAAGTCCGCGGGCACCACCCAGCGCAAGCCCGCCATCGAGGTCGCCGACTTCAGCGTCTCCGACTCGGTGATGGTCGTCGACGGGCCTTTCGCCACGTTGCACGCCACGATCACCGAGATCAACGCGGAGTCGCAGCGCGTCAAGGCCCTGGTCGAGATCTTCGGCCGCGAGACCCCCGTCGAGCTCAGCTTCAGCCAGATCCAGAAGGTCTGATCGCGCGGAGCTTGCTCGGTCGGCCGGTGTGGGTCGGCCATGTCGCACCGATTCATGCCGCAAGGCAGGTTTGGTTTCGACAGGCTCAACCAGCGAGCGGGCAGGCTCAACCAGCGAGCGGGCAGGCTCAACCAGCGGCCAAGGTGTCGATGGGCTCAACCGGCGATCGCCAGCTCAATCAGCGGCAGTCCGCTGCATCCCGATTTCACGCTCGCACGAGCGTGCGTGACAATGTCCTGAGCAACACCCGTGGCAGGGGACGTCCGTCCCCGTCGTGACCACATGAAAGAGAGATGAAATGCCTCCCAAGAAGAAGATTGCTGCCCTGGTCAAGGTGCAGCTTCAGGCCGGCTCCGCGACCCCGGCTCCGCCGGTTGGTACGGCGCTCGGTCCGCACGGCGTCAACATCATGGACTTCTGCAAGGCGTACAACGCGCAGACCGAGTCCATGCGCGGCAACGTGATCCCGGTTGAGATCACGATCTACGAGGACCGCACGTTCGACTTCATCACCAAGACTCCGCCGGCTGCCGAGCTCATCAAGAAGGCTGCCGGTCTGTCGAAGGGCTCGGGCGTTCCGCACAAGGAGAAGGTCGGCAAGCTGACCAAGGACCAGGTGCGCGAGATCGCCACGACCAAGCTCCCCGACCTCAACGCGAACGACATCGACGCCGCGATGAAGATCGTCGAGGGCACCGCCCGCTCGATGGGTGTCACCACCGAGTGACCCCCCTCCCGGGCTCGCCCGGGAGAAGAACCGACAGAACGTGGCAGGGCCGCGCTGGCCCACGTGACCACACCTGGCACACCAATTCGTGAGGAAGTACCCAGACATGCAGCGCAGCAAGACTTACCGCGCGGCGACTGAGGCGTTCGACAAGGACGAGCTCTACGCCCCGCTGGCGGCCATCAAGATCGCCAAGAGCACCAGCAAGAAGAAGTTCGACGAGACCGTTGACGTGGTCATGCGCCTCGGCGTCGACCCCCGCAAGGCGGACCAGATGGTGCGCGGCACCGTCAACCTGCCCCACGGCACCGGCAAGACCGCCCGCGTCCTCGTGTTCGCCAACGCCGACAAGGCCGAGGCTGCCCGTGAGGCTGGCGCCGACCACGTCGGTGGCGACGAGCTCATCGAGAAGGTCTCCGGCGGCTGGACGGACTTCGACGCCGTCGTCGCCACCCCCGACATGATGGGCAAGGTCGGTCGCCTGGGCCGCGTGCTCGGCCCCCGTGGCCTCATGCCGAACCCGAAGGTCGGCACCGTGACGCCGGACGTGGCCAAGGCCGTGTCCGACATCAAGGGCGGCAAGATCGAGTTCCGCGTGGACCGTCACGCCAACCTGCACTTCATCATCGGCAAGGCGTCCTTCGACGAGGTCAAGCTCGCCGAGAACTACGCCGCTGCCCTCGAGGAGGTGCTGCGTCTCAAGCCGGCCAGCTCCAAGGGCCGCTACGTCAAGAAGATCACCTTCTCGACGACGATGGGCCCCGGCATCCAGGTGGACCCGAACCGCACCAAGAATGTTGCGGCCGAGGACGAGGCCACTGCCTGATCCGCGTTCGTACGAAAGAAGCCCCGGTCGCTCGCGACCGGGGCTTCTTCGATTTCTGGCTTCGTCCGGAGGTGCTGGGTGCCTCGGACGAGCGGGCCCGTCCGAGGCAGCCGCGGCCCTACTCCGTGGTGATGCGGTCGCCGACCAGGATCTCGCGCACCGAGCGCGCCTGGGGCTCGAAGCGGCCCTGGTCGAAGCGGGTGTGGAACTCCATGGTGACGCCGTCGCGGCCGTACCGGTTCTTCTCCACCGTCAGGACCGCCCACTCGCGGAACCGCTCGGCGTTGGAGGCGTCGTAGGTGAGGTGGTGGCGCGCCACGATGTCGTACTTGTTGTTGAGCACGAGCACGATGTCGGACTCATACGCCAGCGCTGAGGAACCGCGGAGGTTGTTGGCCCGCATGCGGGTCCCGGTGCCCAGCGCCTCCTTGTCGGCTGCGGCGATGGCCAGGATCGGCGCGGAGAGGTCGATCGCGAGGTCCTTGAGGCCCTCGACGATCTGGGTCGAGCGCTCCTCCTCGTTGAGCTGGCTGCTCGCCTTGACCTTCTGCAGGTAGTCGATGACGACGAACGGCGGCACGCCCGTGTGGGTGTGCACCTCCTGGGTGATGCTGCTGATCGTCTCGAGGTCGGTGCGCGAACCGGTGGAGCGGTGCAGGTAGAGGCTGTTCGCGTACGAGGCCATGCGGTTGAGGGCCTCGGCCCCGGCGGGCAGGCGGTCCAAGCGAGTCTCGAGGCTGGCGTTCGACAGATCGTCGTACGCCGCCCGGATGTCGTTGATGCGGACGAGGTTCGACTCGTCGGCCTCGCCGGCCTCCAGGGCCAGGAGCTTCTGGGTCAGGTCCTCGGCGTCGTGCTCGTACGAGAAGTAGACGACCGGTCGCCCGGTGCGCGCGGTGTTGCGCGCCAACTGCAGCGCGTACGTGGACTTTCCGAGTCCCTGCGGGCCGGCGAGCAGGGTCAGCGACCCGGCGCGCAGGCCGCCGCCGATGGCCTCGTCGAGGAGGGAGAAGCCGGTGGGCCACACCCGGTCGGCTGCCAGCCGGCCGGTGCGCATGCGTTCGTCACTGTCGAGCAGGGAGCTGCCCACGGTCCAGAGCTGGTCGTTCACGGGCCTATCGAACCAGCACAACGGTCCTCGTGG
This sequence comes from Actinomycetes bacterium, assembly GCA_023460975.1. Lineage (GTDB taxonomy): Bacteria > Actinomycetota > Actinomycetes > Propionibacteriales > Nocardioidaceae > Nocardioides. The sequence continues at coordinate 1,151 of JAEWOG010000016.1, read as the reverse complement.
GGAGGTTCGCGACAAAAGTCGCGGTACTCACGTCCCGATTTGGCGGGCGGGCGCGGTGGACCGTAGAGTTCACGACTGAAACCAAAGACCGCCGGTGGTCAGGGGCTCCACGTCCGTGACCGAAGGTTCCGCGAAGCGGACGGCCAGCGCAGGTGAGAGCAGCACGACAGTTTGTCATGACGCCCTGAGCCTGTGCTCGGGGCGTTCGTCGTTCTGGGCCCTTGTCCGGTGGTTCAGCCCCGGAAGGAGACCCATGGCGCGGCCAGAGAAGACTGCCGCCGTCGCGGAGATCGTTGAGTCGTTCAACGATTCCGCTGGCGCGGTGCTGACCGAGTACCGCGGGCTCACCGTGAAGCAGCTGCAGGACCTGCGGCGCTCCCTCGGCGAGAACGCCCACTACGCCGTGGTCAAGAACACGCTCGCCAAGATCGCCGCCAATGAGGTGGGGATCGACGGCTTCGACGACCTGCTGACCGGCCCGACCGCCATCGCTTTCATCACGGGCGATGTCGTCGAGGCGGCCAAGGGTCTGCGTGACTTTGCCAAGGCAAACCCCGCTCTTGTCATCAAGGGCGGTGTCCTGGACGGCAACACCCTCGACGCTGCTGAGATCGCCAAGCTGGCCGATCTCGAGTCGCGTGAGGTGCTGCTGGGCAAGATGGCTGGCGCCATGCTGGCCTCGCTGTCCCAGGCCGTCTACCTGCTCAACGCGCCGATCGCCCAGGCCGCCCGTCTCGCGGGTGCGCTGCAGGCCAAGGCCGAGCAGGACCCCTCGATCCTCGCAGGTGGTGCCGGCACGCCGGCCGCTGCCGAGGACGCCCCGGCGGAGGAGGCCACCTCTGCGGAGGCCGCCGAGCCCGAGGCGACCGACGAGGCTGCCGAGCCGGCCGCCGAGTCGACCGACGCCTGACCAGGCCGACGTACACCACCTGAAACCCGGTACGACGCACCACCGCGCTCGTGCCACACACGGAAGGAACCGCCACCATGGCGAAGCTCAGCACCGACGAGCTCCTTGACGCGTTCAAGGAGATGACCCTGATCGAGCTCTCCGAGTTCGTCAAGGCGTTCGAGGACAAGTTCGAGGTCACTGCTGCTGCTCCGGTCGCGGTCGCGGCTGCGGGCGGCGCTGCTGCCGGCGGCGGCGGGGG
>JAEWOG010000015.1 GCA_023460975.1 Actinomycetes bacterium | reverse complement strand
GGCGAGGACGGCAAGTCGCCGGTACCGGAGACCGTCGATCAGTATTCCCGCGACGTCGCCGCGTTCATGATGTGGATGGCGGAGCCGCATCTGGAAGCGCGCAAGCGCCTTGGCATGCAGGTGATGATCTTCCTCGTGATCTTCGCTGGGCTGCTCTACTACACCAAGAAGAAGGTGTGGTCTCGCATGCCCGACGGCTCGCCGGCCCATTGATCCGGCTGCATATCGTTTCAGGAAAAGGCCCCGGCGACGGGGCCTTTTTCGTTATGACGCGGTGCTGGCGGGTGGGACCGCCACACGATTTCCGATCAATGCGCGGACAGCGCTTCTTTCGGCGGGGCTTTCACGATCGCACCGTATTGCGACCGTCATCGAAAGGTGATCCCTTCCGCGCCGAAACAAGGAATCGACCATGAGCGAAGCAGTTCTCGGAATCATCGGCGGATCGGGCATCTACGACCTGCCGGGCCTGACAGACCTGCGCGAGGAGCGCATCGAAAGTCCTTGGGGCGAGCCGTGCGACGTTCTGCGAATCGGTCGCATGGGCCGGACGAAGATCGTCTTCCTGCCGCGCCACGGCCGCGGCCATTCGATCCCGCCCTCCGAGATCAACTACCGCGCCAATATCGACGTGCTGAAGCGGGCGGGCGTGACCGATCTCGTCTCGCTCTCGGCCTGCGGCTCCTACAAGGCCGAGCTCTATCCCGGCCTGTTCGTGCTGGTCGACCAGTTCGTCGACCGCACGAGCCGGCGCGAGAGCTCCTTCTTCGGCAAGGGCTGCGTCGCCCATGTCTCGGTCGCCCATCCGGTCGGCCCCGCCCTGCAGGCGCGGATCGCGGCGGCGGCCGAGGCCGAGGAACTGGCCTTCGTGCGCGGCGGCACGCTGGTCACGATGGAAGGCCCGCAATTCTCGACCTATGCGGAATCGACGACCTATCGCGGCCTCGGCTACGACCTGATCGGCATGACGGCGATGCCCGAGGCCAAGCTCGCCCGCGAGGCCGAGATCACCTATGCGACGGTCGCGATGGTGACGGACTACGATTGCTGGCATGAATTGCACGGTGCCGTCGACGTCGCCTCGGTGATCGCGGTGCTTCATGACAATGCCGACAAGGCGCGGCGCCTCGTGGCGCGGCTCGCCGCCGATTTTCCGGTCGAGCGCGAGCCGTGCCCGGCCGGCTCTCATAACGCGCTCGACACCGCCATCGTGACCGCGCCGGCCTTCCGCGATCCGGCCCTGCTGGCGAAGCTCGATGCCGTTGCCGGGCGCGTGCTCAAGGCGGCTGGATGACGGCGCCCTTGACGAAGCGGGCCCGGCGTCCGACCAAGGCGTCCGCTTCAGTGTCCGAGACGGTGTCCATGAATCTCGCCGACAGCATCCGCGCGATCCCGGATTATCCCCGGCCCGGTATCGTCTTTCGCGACATCACCACGCTGCTGGGCGATGCGCGGGCCTTCCGCCGGGCGGTCGACGAGCTGGTGCAGCCTTTCGCCGGGCTGAAGATCGCCAAGATCGCCGGGATCGAGGCGCGCGGCTTCATCCTCGGCGGAGCCGTGGCGCATCAGCTCTCGGCCGGCTTCATTCCCGTGCGCAAGAAGGGCAAGCTGCCGCTGGAGACTCTGCGCGCGACCTATGCGCTCGAATACGGCACGGACGAGATCGAGATCCATCGCGACGCGGTGCAGCCGGGCGAGCGCGTGCTGCTGGTCGACGACCTGATCGCGACCGGCGGCACGGCGGAGGCGGCGGTCAATCTGCTGGCGGGGTTGGGCGCCGAGGTCGTGGCGGCCTGCTTCATCGTCGACCTGCCGGAACTCGGCGGCGGCGACAAGATCCGGCGGCTCGGCGTGCCCGTGCGGACGCTGGTCTCCTTCGCCGGTGATTGAGCGGTTATGAAGATCAACGGCCAGCATTACCGGACGATCTGGCTGGCGCAGGACGGCTGGCGTGTCGTCGTGATCGACCAGACGCGACTGCCCTTCCGTTTCGAGACCGTCGCGCTCGGCTCGGCCGAACAGGCGGCGGATGCGATCCGCAGCATGGTCGTGCGCGGGGCACCGCTGATCGGTGCGACCGCGGCCTATGGCGTGGCGCTGGCGATGCGGGCGGATGCCTCGGACGCGGCGTTGGAGGCAGCGCTAGCGCTGCTCGGCGCGACGCGGCCGACCGCCGTCAATCTGCACTGGGCGCTGGCGCGGATGCGTGGCGCCCTCGCGCCGCTCTCACCGGAGGCCCGCACCGCCGCGGCCTATGCGGAGGCTGCGGCAATCTGTGACGAGGATGTCGCCCTGTGCCGGTCTATCGGCGAGCACGGCCTGCCTGTGATCGCCGAGATCGCGGCGCACAAGCCCGTGGGCACACCGGTCAACATTCTCACTCACTGCAATGCCGGCTGGCTCGCGACGGTAGACTGGGGCACGGCCCTGGCGCCGATCTATCTGGCCCATGACGCCGGCATCCCCGTCCATGTCTGGGTCGACGAGACCCGGCCGCGCAACCAGGGCGCGGCACTGACGGCCTATGAGCTCGGCTCCCATGGCGTGCCGCATACGGTCATCGCCGACAATGCCGGCGGGCACCTGATGCAGCACGGGCAGGTCGACATGGTGATCGTCGGCACCGATCGCACCACCGCGAGCGGCGACGTCGCCAACAAGATTGGGACCTATCTCAAGGCGCTCGCCGCGCATGACAACGGCGTGCCCTTCTACGTGGCGTTGCCCTCGCCGACGATCGACTGGGGTATCCGCGACGGCCTCGCCGATATCCCGATCGAGGAGCGCGCGGCGCGCGAGGTCACCCATCTATCGGGGCTCGCCGATGACGGCGAGGTCCGCTCGGTCCGAGTCGTGGCGCGGGGCAGCGGCGCGGCCAATCCGGCCTTCGACGTGACGCCGGCGCGGCTGGTCACGGCGCTGATCACCGAGCGCGGGGTCTGCGCGGCCAGCGCCGAGGGGCTGGCACAGCTCTTCCCCGATCTGTCGAACAGGGACAGGACATGACCGAACAGGAACTGCGGCAGGAGATCGTTGTGGTCGCGCAGGCGATCGATCGGGCTGGGTT